>DASZSL010000051.1:0-49026 GCA_035548715.1 Dongiaceae bacterium | reverse complement strand
ATAGTTACCGCGGGAGCGGTAGAGTTGGCCGGATTGGCTGTGTCATTGCAAAATCCATCCTCGTGCAAAAACAATAGGTTATTGCCCGTGAATCCGCGGATTAGTGACACAGCGTTGCTAAGCTATCTTATTGATTTATATATGAAAAAGGATGGTGGGCGGTACTGGGATTGAACCAGTGACCCCTACGATGTCAACGTAGTGCTCTCCCGCTGAGCTAACCGCCCGGGAACAAAGCGTTTTTTGACGCTCTGCCGGGTCGCTTCGAAGGCGCGCGACCAGGGCCGGCGAACCGGCGGCAGGCGAAATACCACCCCCTCCCGGAGAATGCAAGTATCGGGGAATCCGGCGGATTCCGCGGCCGCCGTGCATCTGCGCGCTGACAGGACGCGCCAAAGACGTTAAGAATCGATCGCATGAGCAGCAGCAACGCTTTGCGTGAAGCCGAGATCGCCGACGAGACGGGGCGTCCCACGTTCGAGGTCATCCGGCCGCCGAAGCTCGTCACCCCGCTGGTGCTCGCCTCGCCCCACAGCGGCAACGACTACCCGGCATCCTTCCTCGACCTGGTCAAGCTCGACCACGCGACCTTGCGCCTGAGCGAGGACTGCTATGTGGACGAGCTGGTGGGCGCCGGCCCCGCCCATGGCGTGCCGCTGCTGAAGGCGCTGTTCCCGCGCACCTATGTCGATGCCAACCGCGAGGCCCTGGAGCTCGACCCGCAGATGTTCGAGGACGCGCTGCCGCCGGGTGCCGTCACCGACTCGCCCCGGGTGGCGGCCGGGCTGGGCAGCATCCCGCGCCTTGCCGCCAACGACCGCGAGATCTACGGCGCCAAGCTGCCCTTCGCCGAGGCCGAGCGGCGGCTGGAGAGCTGCTATCGCCCCTATCACAAGGCGCTGGCCGCGCTGATCGCCGAGAACCGCGAGCGCTTCGGCGGCTGCCTGCTGCTCGATTGCCATTCCATGCCCTCGGTCGGCGGCCATGGCGAGCGCGATGCCGGGCGCAACCGCGTGGACTTCGTGCTCGGCGACTGCTTCGGCGCCTCCTGCAGCGAGGCGGTCACCGCCGCGGTCGAGCGCTGCCTGCGCGCCGAGGGCGCCAATGTCCGCCGCAACAACCCCTATTCCGGCGGCTACGTCACGCAGCATTACGGCCGCCCGGCCGAAGGCATCCAGGTGCTGCAGGTCGAGATCAACCGTTCGATCTACATGGACGAGCAGAGCCTGGAGCGCCTGCCGCCGTTCCGCGAGACCGCGCGGCGCATGGAGCGGCTGATCGCGCTGCTGGCGCGCGAGGCGCCGGTCCTGATCCGCCGGCGATGAGCATCGCCGCGCAAAGCCCGCGAGAGAGCGCCGGTGTGTCGATCCGTCCCGCGGAAGCGGGCGACCTCGCCCGGCTGCATGAGATCTACACCGGCCACGTGCTGAACGGCGCCGCGAGCTTCGAGGAGGAGCCGCCGACCCCGGCGGAGTTCCAGCGGCGCTGGCGGAGCATCGTCGATCTCGGCCTGCCATACCTCGTGGCCTGCGACGCCGCGGGCCCGCTCGGCTATGCCTATGCCGGGCCGTACCGGCCGCGCAGCGCCTATCGCTACACGGTCGAGGACTCGATCTATCTCGCCCCCGGCGCCGCCGGCCGCGGCATCGGCTCGCGGCTGCTCGGCGCGGTGATCGACGGCGCCACGCGGGCCGGCAAGCGGCAGATGCTGGCGGTGATCGGCGACAGCGCCAACACGGCCTCGATCGCGCTGCATCGGCGGCTCGGCTTCACCGCGGTCGGGACGTTCCGGTCGGTCGGCTTCAAGTTCCAGCGCTGGGTCGACAGCGTGCTGATGCAGCGGGCGCTCGGCGAGGGCGATACGACGGCGCCCTGAGCGGCCCGATCGCCGCCGCGTCATGAAAGCGCAAACAAAAAAAGGGCCGTGCGTGGCACGGCCCAAGTTCTGGGAGGAAACGCCCATGAGGGGCGTCGCGGAAACGTACTGTCAGGGGAGATTTCCGTTTCCGCAGTGCAAAAGATGATGCTGCATCCGCGAAAAGTCAAGCGCGTTAAACCGTTGGGGGACTTGAGTTTAACCTATTGTCATATAAAATCATTTTCATGGTGTTGCATTGCGGCAACGGCGGGACTCGCCTGTGATGGACGTGGCCTTTGCCGCGATTCCGGAGTCCCCGCCCGGTGGCATATGCCGCTGTGTCCTCCGCCCATCGCTGTTAAACTGCGCGGTCTTCGGCTGAGGACCGAACACCCGTGATCCAGGACGATAAGCACACTGGCCCGATGGCGGCCGGCTTCGCACATCGCGAGCCGGCGCTGGGCGCCGGCTGGATGCGCGGCTGGCTGGCCCGCTGGCGGCCCGCGGCGCCGATCCTGATGCTGTTCGCGATCGGCGTCGGGTCGGTCTTCGCGCTGATCTTCTTCGGCGGCGTCAGCCTGGACCGCGAGGCTTCCGCCACCTCGCAGCAGGAGATGGCGGCCCAGGTCGGCGAGCGGGTGAAGAGCCTGGAATCGATCAGCCACGACTACGCCTGGTGGGACGAAGCGGTCGAGAACCTGGCCGTGCGGTTCTCGTCGCAATGGGCCAAGGACAATCTCGGCGCCCGGACCATCGCCGCCAGCTATCCGCAGGTCGCGGGCGCGCTCGTCCTCGACGACGCCGATCGGGTGCTCTACGGCTTTGTCGGCGCGCGCGAGCTGGAGTTCCGGGCGCCGCTCGAGGCCGCCGGCGGGCTCGACCGCCTGGCCGCGGCGGCGCGCGACGGCGGCGGCCCGTCGCCCAAGCCGGTCCATGCCATGGTCAAGCTCGGCGACACGATCTATCTCGCCGCGGCCTCCGCCGTGATGCCCTTCGAGTCGGACGCGGACGCGATGCGCAGCCATCCGGTGCTGGTGCTGCTGACCGCGCTCGACGCGGCGACGCTCGCCGAGATCGGCACCGCCACCCGGGTCGGGCACCTGCGCACGGCGGCGGCCATCGGCTCGGGCGAGATCGGCCAGCGGCTGGCCGGGGCCGACGGCACGACGCTCGGCTACCTGGCCTGGGTGCCGCCGCATCCGGGGCAGCGCCTGATCCGCCGCCTGCTGGTGCCGATCCTGCTGGTGACGGTGCTGCTCGCGGTGCTGGCCCTGATCGCGCTCGACCAGATCCTGAGCGCGCGCCGCGCCGCCGAGGCCAATGCCCGCCTGGTCGCCGCCAAGCACGAGAGCCTGCAGCAGGCGGCGAACCTGCTCGGCATCACCGTCGATGCGATCGACGAAGGCATCGTCGTCATGCGCAACGACGGCGAGCTGCGGCATTGGAACCGGACCTATGAGCGGATGTGGCGCTTCCCGCCCGGCATCCTGCGCGTGGGGATCAAGCTGCAGGAGCTGATCGACTGGAAGCTCCGGCACGGCGGATTCCAGGTCGCCGATGACGAGCTCGATTCCGAAGAAGGCCAGCCCGGCAGCCTCGTGCCCGAGCCGTCGCGGCGCAGGCTCTATCGCGACGCCGAGGGCCACCTGATCGAATCCCGCCGCTTCGAGATGCCGGACGGCCAGGGCCAGATCGGCGTCACCCGCGACCTGACCCAGGCCAAGCGCCGCGAGCAGGCGCTGATCGAGGCCCGCGAGCAGGCCCTGATCGCCAACCGCTCGAAGTCGGAGTTCCTGGCCAATGTCAGCCACGAGCTCCGCACCCCGCTCAACGCCATCATCGGCTTCTCCGAGGTGCTGGAGGTCGAGCTCTACGGCGCGATCGAGAACGAGCGCTACCGCAGCTACATCCGCGACATCCGCAAGAGCGGCCTGCACCTGCTCAGCCTGATCAACGACATCCTCGACTTCTCCAAGATCGAGGCCGGCAAGATGCAGCTTCGCCTCGAGGTCTGCGACTGCACCTCGATCGTGAAGGACGCGGTGCGCCAGATCAGCCACCAGGCCGGCGAGCAGGGCCTGACGGTCGAGATCGAGCTTCCCGCCGCTCCGGTCACCATCGTCGCCGACAGCCGCGCGCTGTTCCGCGCCATGCTGAACCTGCTGTCGAACGCGGTGAAGTTCACGCCGTCCGGCGGCCGCATCGACGCCGGCTACCGGCCGGTGGAGGAGGGCCGCATCGCCTTCACCGTGCGCGACACCGGCATCGGCATCGCCGAGGCGGACATCGCCACCGCGCTCTCGCCGTTCGGCCAGATCGACAGCGACATGGCGCGGCGCTACCGCGGCACCGGGCTCGGCCTCTCGATCGTCAAGGGCATCGCCGACCTGCATGACGGCAGCCTCGACATCATGAGCCATGTCGGCGCCGGCACGACGATCACGCTGGTCATTCCCGACCATCGGCAGCGCGTGCTGAGGTCGCTGAAGAGCGTGCCGCGCGAACCCGCCGCCGTCGGTTAGACTAGTCGCAGCAGCCGGGATTGCCGTCGCCGCGCCGCAGGGCCCGGGCCAGCGACTCGCGCGGCCGTTCAGCGGCGGCGCGCTCCGCCGGCTGCGGAGGCATCAAGTCCCAGGGGCCGGAGGCGCCGGCAGGCGCGTCCTTGTACCGCCCGTCGCCGAGCCAGGCGCAGGGCCCCATCATCTGCACCTCGCCGCGGATGACGCCGCCGGCCGCGTCGACGGCGAGGATGCGGGCGTCGCGGCGGTCGCGGGTCTTCAGCACCATGCCGGGCCGGCACAGGGCCAGGAAATCGGGCGCGCTCATGCCCCGAGCCTAGCATGCCGTGCCGAGAGCGTTGACCGGCTTTCGCGCCCGCCGGTAACGTGCCGGCGGAACCCAGGGGGAGCCGATTTGGCGGAGATCGAACTGCACGGCCCGGCCAACAGCAGCTTCGTCTGCGCGTGCCGCGTCGCGCTGGAGGAAAAGGGCGTCGTCTATCACCTGATCGAGCCCGACATCCTGCAGGCGCGCGGCTTCCGCCTGGCCGATCTCCTGCGCTATCTCGCCGCCCAGCAGCCGAGGCTGGCCGACGGCGAGTTCGCGCTGCACGACTGGGAATCGATCCTGCGCTACGTCGATGAGGCCTATGACGGCCCGGCGCTGCAGCCGGCCGACGCGATGACCCGCGCGCTGATGGTGGAGATCCAGGGCGTCATCCGCGACTACCTGCACCCGGCGGCGATCGGCAAGATCGCGACCCAGCGGCTGTTCGCCCCGTTCCTCGGCGGCTCGACCGACATGCGGATCGTCGAGGAGGCGGTGGCGCCGCTCAACGACGCGCTGAACGCCATCGAGCAGATCTCGGCCTCGGCGCATGACGGCGGCAGCGCGGAGATGCTGCTGGGCGCCCGCGTCAGCCTCGCCGACATCGCGCTGATGCCGATCGCCGCCTATCTCACCATGACGCCGGAGGGCCAGGCCGCGATCGCCGCCTCGCGCCGGCTGTCGCGCTGGTGGCTCAGTGTGTCGCGCCGGCCGAGCCTGGCGCGCGCCTGGCCTGGGCTTGGCTGAGCGACTCGTCCCCGAGCAGGCCGACGAAGCGGATCGCGAAGGCGAGCGCCCCGATCGGGGCCAGCACGCCGATTCCCAGCACCGCCAGCACCGCCCGCGCCACGTCGTCCTGGAGCAGCGCGTCGGTCAGGCCGGCGCCGTTGGCGATCACGCCGGCGCCCGCCGCGCCGAAGGCGATGCCGAGCGAGCGCACCGTCGGGATCGAGGACGCGGTCAGCGTCTCCTCGCCGGCCTTGGCATGGCGCATGGCGGCGGCGGTCACGTGCAGGTTGCAGCAGCCGAGCCCGACGCCGACCAGGCCGTTGAGGGCCGGCACCACGCCGGTCGGCACGCGCTCGATGCCGAAAGCGAGCGCCGCGAGGCCGATGCAGCAGAAGACCTGGCCGACGACGATCGCGGCCGAGGCGCCGCGGCCGTGGAGATGCGCGGTCGCCATCGAGGCGATGGTCCAGCAGACGGCGAGGCTCGCCGTCATGTAGCCCGCCTCCAGCGGATCGACGCCGTGCAGCACCTGGAGCGCCAGCGGCAGGAAGACGCCGATCACGGTATGCGTGATCGAGGAGAGGAAGAAGATCCAGTTGCCGGTGCCGGTGGTCGTCTTCAGCGACAGCGGATGGCTGGGGAAGAGCTTGGAGAGGCCGGCGGCGTCGAGCTTCAGCGTCCACCAGACCAGCAGGATGGAAGCCGCGATCAGCGCGCCCTGGACGACGAGGCTCTGCCAGTTGCTGGCGACGCCGACGCAGAGCACGCCGAGCGAGAGCAGCGCCATGCGGCGGTAGGGAAAGCGGCTCATCGGCGGCGGCGAGCGGCGCTCCGGCAGGCGGAACCAGGCGGCGAGCAGGAAGCCCAGGATGATCGGCGCGTTGATCCAGAAGGCGCCGCGCCAGAAGCCGAGCTCGGCGAAGCCGCCGCCGACCGCCGGCCCGATCAGCGCCGCGACGCCCCAGGTGCTGGAGATCAGCGCCAGCGCGCGCTTGCGCAGGCGCTCGGGATAGAGCTCGCTGACCAGCGCCATCGAGAGCGAGATGATCAGGCCGCCGCCGAAGCCCTGGATCAGGCGCATCGCCAGCAGCACCAGCATGCTGGGGCTGCTGGCGCAGCCGACCGAGCCCGTGAGGAACAGCACGGCGCCGAGGCAATAGGCGCGCCGCGCGCCGAGCCCCGCCTTCAGCGGCGAGCCGGTCGCGGCGCCGATGATCGAGGCCACCATGTAGAGCATGGTGGTCCAGGCGTAATAGCTGGCGCCGCCGATATCGCGCACGACCGACGGCATGACGGTCGACACGATGAAGACATCGACCGCGTGCAGGCCGATGCCGACGTTCAGCATGATGGTGTAGAGGGCGAGCCCGTCCTTGAAGACGCTGCCCCAGCCGACTTTCTCTTCCAAGGAAACCTGCAGACGACCTGTCCCGGAGGCTCCGGACTATAGGGTTGCGCCAGGTCGCGGTCAAAGATGGCGGCGGCCGGACGCCCCGTGCTAAGAGTCCCCACCGCAATCATGGGGATGCCGGTCATGACGACAGCGATTCTGCGTTTCGGCGCCAATCCGCCGCCGGTCGAGCCGGGCAGGCCGAGCGACGTCGTCTCGGGGAATCCGGCGACGCGGCTGCAGAACTACTTCACCGACGCGACCGGCCAGTTCTTCGCCGGCATCTGGGAATCGAGCGCCGGCAAATGGCGGGTGCGCTACTCGGAGAACGAGTTCTGCACCATTCTCGAAGGCAAGTGCGTGCTGACCGACGAGAGCGGCAAGGCCGAGACCTTCGTGAAGGGCGACAGCTTCGTCATCCCCAGCGGCTTCGCCGGCACATGGGAGACGGTCGAGCCGATCAGGAAGCTCTATACGATCTTCGAGGCGAAGAGCTGATCGCTACTCGGCGGGATGCTGCTGCCGGCCGGCGCGGCTGGCATAGATGGCGCCCATCACCGCGCCCTTGACGAAAGGCAGCAGGCCGAAGGTCAGCACGATGGTAAGCGGAATCCAGATCGCGAACTGGACCCAGTCGTCGGGGTGCTCCAGCTTTTGCACCAGGAGCAGGCCCGAGACGATTATGTGGCCGACGATGAAGATGGTGAAATAGGCGGGCGCGTCGTCGGCGCGCAGCGGCTCGAAGGCAAGGCTGCAGGACGGGCAGGTCTCGGGCACGGTCAGGTAGCCGGAGAACATCCGCCCCTCGCCGCAGCGCGGGCAGAGGCGGCGGAAGCCCCGGCCGAGGGCGCTCATCCAGCTTGCTTTGGCGGCATATTCCAATTGCGTGTCCGATCGGTTTTCGGTCTGCGACCAATCTAAGAAGCATTCGCGCCCGGCCGAATGTGACCCGTTGTCACTGCAAATTGGGTTGACTCGCGGATCAGCCGCGATCCTCGCCCGGCAGCGGCAGGCCGCGCGGCGGGACCGGCGTGGACTGCACCAGGGCGGTGGTGGTCTGGCCGTAGGCCAGGAAGCGGTCCAGGATCCGGTCCAGCCCGTCCAGATCCTCGAGGAAGACCTTCATAATGAAGCAATCCTCGCCGGTGATGCGGTGGCACTCGACCACCTGCGGCATGCGCCGCGCGAGCTCGGCGATCTTCGGCAGCTTGCCCGGCATCGGCCGGACCCGGACATAGGTGCAGATCGGATAGCCGAGCGCCTTGGCATCGAGCTCGACGCGATAGCCCTTGATGACGCCGGCCTCCTCCAGGCGCTGCACCCGCTCGCGCACCGCCGGCGCCGACATGCCGATGCGGCGGGCGAGCGTGGCGATGCCGATCCGCGGATCGGCCCGGAGCAGCTTCAGCAGCTTCACGTTGCGCGCATCGCGCAGGGCTTGCGGGATCGAAGGCGCCATGGCCAATCCTCTTTCGATATGAAGGCGAAAACCGGATGAGGCCTTCATCAAGGCATCCACCGCCGGGCGGCGCCAGCATTATTTCTGGAGCATGAGCCGATCCGCCGCCTGGCGCGACGATACCGGCCGGCCTGTCCTCGACCGGGTGCCGCCGCTCGCCTTCTTCCTGGTGAGCGCGGTCTCGCACTATCTCGGCCCCGGCCTCGCGGTGCTGCTGTTCGCCGCGGTCCCGCCGCTCGGCGTCGGGCTGCTGCGGATCGCGGCCGCGGCGCTCGTCTTCGCGGCCTGGCGGCGGCCGTGGCGCCGGCTCGGCGCATGGAACCGCGCGGAAAGACGCGACGCCGTGCTGCTCGGCCTCACGCTCGCGGCCATGAACCTGGTCTTCTACCTCGCCATCGCGCGGCTGCCGCTGGCGACGGTCGGCGCCATCGAGTTCCTCGGTCCGGTCGCCCTGGCCGCCGCGGGATTGCGCAGCCGGCGCAACCTCGCCGCCTTCGCCCTGGCGATGGCGGGTGTCGCCATGCTGACCAAGGTCCGGATCGGCGGCGATCCCGCCGGCGTTCTGTTCGCCTTCGCCAACGCGGCGCTGTTCGTGCTCTACGTTCTGCTCGGGCACCGCATCGCCGGATCGGGCGGCCGGCAGGGCACGGATCGGCTGGCGGGCGCGATGCTCATCGCCTGCGCGGCGGCGTTGCCGGCCGGCTTGGCCGATGCGCTGCCGGCCTTGCGCGATCCCGTTCTGCTCGCCGCGGCGTTCGGAGTCGGCGTGCTCTCCTCGGTCATCCCCTATGTCTGCGACCAGTTCGCCATGGCGCGGCTGCCGCGGGCGAGCTTCGCGCTCCTGCTCGCATTGCTGCCGGCGATGGCCGCGGCGATCGGCATCCTGCTGCTGCACCAGGTGCCGGGCCGCGGCGACGTCGCCGGCATCGCGCTGGTGATGGCGGGCGTGGCGCTCCACCGCGGCGGAGCGCGCGCGGCCTAGGCGATGATGCCCATCACGCGACGATGCGCATTACGCGACGATGCGCATTACGCGATGATGTCCGGGAGCAGCTTGCTCTCGAGCTTGGTGATCTGGTCCTTGAGGGCCAGCTTGCGCTTCTTCAGGCGCTGGATCTGGAGCTGGTTGAACGGCGAGGTCTCGGAGAGGCGCTGGATCACGTCGTCGAGGTCGCGGTGTTCGGAGCGCAGCTCCTCCAGTTTCACCCGCAATTCGTTGACCCCGGTGATCACGCTCAAATGGGCTCTCCCTCGCTTTTGGTCATTCTATCCCAAGCCGGCGGGGAGGTCACGGGATTGCGCGCCGCCCGGTCGAAGCGGTCGCAGGCTTGCGCCGGCCGGCCCCGGGCCTTAGACATCATCCGTGCACGGGCGGAAGCCGGAAAGGGCCGGAAACCAGCGGGATGCAGCAAGCATTTGATCTGACGGTCCTCGGCGCGACGGTCTGGACCGTCAACGGCCCCGAGCGCACCGACATCGGCGTCATCGACGGCCGAATCGCCGCTCTCGGCGACCTCGCCCGGGCGAAGGCCGCGGCGACGCTCGAGGCGACTCACCTCACGGTCCTGCCGGGCGCCATCGACACCCAGGTGCATTTCCGCGAGCCCGGCCTCACCCACAAGGAGGACCTGGAGAGCGGCACCGCCGGCGCGGCGCTGGGCGGCATCACGGCGATCTTCGAGATGCCGAACACCAATCCCAACACGCTCGACGGCCAGGACATCGCCGACAAGCTGGCGCGGGCCAAGGGCCGCGCCTGGGTCGATCACGCCTTCTTCGTCGGCGCGTCGGAGGAGAATGTCGGCACGCTGGCCGAGACCGAGCGCGTGCCGGGCTGCGCCGGCGTGAAGATCTTCATGGGCTCCTCGACCGGCAGCCTGCTGGTCGCCGAGGATGAGAGCCTGGAGAAGGTGCTGGCCAACGTCCGCCGCCGCGTCGCCATCCATGCCGAGGACGAGGCGCGGCTGCGCGAGCGCCTGCCGCTGGTGAAGAACGGTGCCGATCCTTCCATGCACCCGGTCTGGCGCGACGCCGAGACGGCGCTCCGTGCCACCACGCGCATCCTCGCCATCGCGCGCAAGTACGGCAAGCGCATCCACGTGCTGCACGTCTCGACCGCCGACGAGGTGCCGCTGCTGGCGGCGCACAAGGACGTGGCGACGATGGAGTGCCTGACGCACCATCTCACCTTCGCCGCGCCCGAATGCTACGAGCGCCTCGGCACTTTCGCGCAGATGAACCCGCCCGTGCGCGACGCCAGGCATCGCGAGGCCCTGTGGCAGGCGGTGCGCGACGGCGTGGTCGATTGCATCGGCTCCGACCACGCGCCGCACACCAGGGAGGAGAAGGCGAAGCCCTATCCGCAGAGTCCCTCCGGCATGCCCGGCGTGCAGACGCTGCTGCCGGTCATGCTCGACCACATGAATGCCGGCCGGCTCTCGCTGCATCGCCTGGTCGACCTCACCAGCGCCGGGCCGGCGCGCATCTACAACATCGCCGGCAAGGGCCGCATCGCGCTCGGCTACGACGCCGACCTCTCGATCGTCGATCTGAGGGCGACGCGCGAGATCACCAACGACTGGATCCGCACCAAATGCGGCTGGACGCCCTATGCCGGCATGAAGGTGACCGGCTGGCCGAAGGCGACCGTCATCCGCGGCCGGATCGTGATGCGCGAGGACGAGCTCCTCGATCGCCCGGCCGGCGCGCCGGTGCGGTTCCTGGAAACGCTGCAACCCGCCTGAGAAGAGGGAAGGGATCGATGTTCAAAGCCCTGATGCTGGAGGAGAAGGACGGCAAGGTCGCGTCGTCGATCCAGGACGTGGACGAGGCGCGGCTGCCGGAAGGCGACGTCACCGTCGCGGTGACGCACTCGACCTTGAACTACAAGGACGGCCTGATCCTGCTGGGGCAGGGGCGGCTGGTGCGGCAGTACCCGCATATTCCCGGCGTCGATTTCGCCGGCACGGTGCTCGAGAGCGCCAATCCCGCCTACAAGGCCGGCGATCCGGTGATCCTCACCGGCTGGCGGGTCGGCGAGAACCGCTGGGGCGGCTACGCGGCAAAGGCGCGGGTCAAGGGCGAGTGGCTGGTGCCGATGCCCAAGGGCCTCGATGCGAAGCGCGCGATGGCGATCGGCACCGCGGGCTTCACCTCGATGCTCTCGGTGATCGCGCTGCAGGAGCACGGGATGCGGCCGGAGAACGGGCCGGTGCTGATCACCGGTGCCGCCGGCGGCGTGGGCAGCGTCGCGACGGCGATCCTGGCGCGGCTCGGCTATCAGGTCGTGTGCTCGACGGGGCGCGCCGAGGCGCATGACTACCTGAAGTCGCTGGGCGCCGCGGAGATCATCCCGCGCAGCGCCGTCGAGCAGCCGAGCGGCCGTCCGCTGGAGAGCGAGAAATGGGCGGGCGCCATCGACTCCGTCGGCGGCCAGACCCTGGCGGCGATCCTGCCGATGATGATGTACCACGCGTCGATCGCGAGCTGCGGGCTGGCCGGGGGCGCCAAGTTCGAGGCGACGGTCATCCCGTTCCTGCTGCGCGGCGTCAACATCCTCGGCATCGATTCCGTGCTCTGCCCGACCGACCGCCGCCGCACCGCCTGGGCGCGCCTCGCCCGGGAGCTGCCCTTCGACAAGCTGGACGCGATGACCGAGACGGTGAAGCTCGCCGATCTCCCGGCGCTGGCGCCGAAGATCCTCGAAGGCAAGGTCCGCGGCCGCATCGTGGTGGAGACGCGATAGGCTTCGCCGACGATACCGCGCTATCCCGCTTCCGCGGCGCCGATGATGCGGCAGACCCGCTTCACGTCGGCCGACTTCAGGTGCAGGTCCTTCGCCGGGTTGAACTGGTGCAGGATCAGCTCGCTCTCGCTCCGCCGCAGGAACTGGCGGATCAGGCCCTGGCCGCTGGCGAGCTCGACCGCGACGAAGCAATGCCGGGTCAGCGGCCGGTTGGGATTCACATAGAGCAGCTCGCCGGCATAGTAGCGCGGCTCCATGGAATCGCCGTCCATGTAGAGGGCGAAGGCGTTGAACACGCCCCTGAGATTGGCCGGCCGCTCGACGAACTCGGTCGGCGCGCCGGCATGGAACAGGAAGCCGTCGCCATCGCCCCGGACCGAGCCCGCGACCGGCAGGTCGCGCTGCCCCTGGCCGATCGCGGCGACCGGGCGGGCCGCCGCCTCGCGGGCCCGGGTCGGCGCGCCGGGCTCGATGCCGGCGAGCTGCAGGACCGATCCGGACTCCACGCCGTGCGGCACGAAGATCGCCTCCAGATCCCGCGCCAGCTCGAAGGGCAGGAAGCGCCTCTTATAGCGGTCCTCGTAATGCTGGTAGCGGGTGAGGCTCCAGCCCAGCGCCTCGGAAACCGCGCGCATGGTCAGGCCGGCTTGCTCGCGCAGCTCCTTGAGGCGTCGTGCGGCTTCCGAGATTTCAGTCATGCCGCATAATACGTTATCGGCCGCCGGGGGTAACGCGAAATTGCATAAATCGGCGCGGCCCGCCGGGAAGGCCGCCCCGGGTCGGGACTCCGCCCAATATGTGCCGGATCGGGAACAAAGATTCGGCACCATGCGTTTCAGGCCTGTTTCAGTTCCGACCATTCCGAGGGCAGCCAAAGGGTGGGCAGCCCCGCGCGTTCGCTCTTCCCTTGGGGCGTTCGCTCTTCCCTTGGGGGATGGGGAATCGCGTCACCCGGGGGGCGGCCCATGGCGCTCTATCTGATCATCGGCTCGCGCGACCTGAGGGCCAGGGTCACAGCGGCGTGTGGTTCGTTCTACATGCCCTTCGCCCGCTGCGCGCTCGTGCCGTTCGACGGCACCGCGGAGCAGCTGGCGCGACGCCTCATCCTGCTGGGCAGCGAGCATCCGCCGCGGCGCAGCGGCCATCGGCTCCGGCCGCTGAAGCACAGTTGGGTCGTGCGAATATTTCTGTCATGAAGACGAAGCGATGCGGCACGGCGATTCATCGCGGTGTCGATCGCTTCATGCGCATTTCTGCGCGCCGTCGCGAGGCGATTCCGGGTTGCCATGGCCGCCCTGTGGATATAAAGCTAGCCCAACGATAAGAACACCACTCGAGACCAGCGGACGTCGTCTGCTCCGCATCGGTCTGGGGGGCGAGTACAAAGAAAAAATTCAATCTGGTGTGTGCCGGCGAGGCGCACGGGGCGGTACTGCTGGAATGCCGGTGATTCGCGATCTGTCTGCTGCGACCAGGGAAAGGCTGCGGGCCGCGTTCGCGCCGCGGGAACTGATCGTTCGCAACGACGGCCGCGTGCGCTATCTCCGGCTGTCGACGCGCGTGCAGGTGGCCGTGGTGGGCGCGCTGGGCGCGTTGGCCATCGCGGCCTGCGCCACGTCGATCGGCATGGTCGTGCAGCAGTTCTCGCTGCACGCCGAGAAGCAGGCGGTGCGCAAGGCCGACGACGCCTATACCAATCTCCTGACCGAGGTCACCGGCTATTTCGACCAGTTCACCGGCCGCGCCGATGCGATCCAGGGCGACGAGGCCTCGCTGCTCGGCTTGACCCGCGACGAGAGCAGCGCGCGCCAGCGCCTCGGCGCCGACCCCAAGGCGCATTTCTGGCAGGTATGGTCCGACGATCCCGTCGAGCGCGAGGCGCTGCGCGAGACTCTGCGCGCGGCGCTGCAGCAGAAGCTCACCTCGTTCGACGCCGATCTGAAGCGGATCGCGGAGCGCAACCACTATCTCGCCACGCAGTTCGCCGAGATCCAGGCACGGGCCAGGCAGCTCGGCCAGGACCGCAACGACCTCGCAACGGACCGCAACGCGATCGCCGCCAAGCTGCTCAACCAGCAGAACTCAAATCGCGATCTCGCCGGCCAGGTCGCGAACCTGACCGAGGCGCTGCGCCAGGTGCGCGGCGCGCTGCAGAGCGAGACGACGAAGTCCGCCGCGCTCGACCGGCAGGCCGATACGCTGCAGCAGCAGCTCGATGCCACGCGCAGCGCCAATGCCGATCTCGCCATGCAGGTCGACCAGGACACGCGGGCGCTCGCGACGGCGATCGCCCAGCGCAACCTGCTGCAGACCGCGCGCACCGACATGGCGGGCACGGTCGAGGATCTGAAGATGCGCCTCGCCTCGCTGCAGGAGAGCCAGGCGAGCTTCGTCAGCCATTTGACCGAGCGCGCACGGCAGAATCTCGGCGATATGGAAAAGACGGTGCAGATGACCGGCCTCAGCGTCGACAAGCTGCTGCACCTGACCAGCGAGCCCGGCGCCGGCGAGGGCGGCCCGTTCGTCCCGGCCCCGACCGACAGCCGCGACGCCAACGAGCGCAAGCTGCTGGAAAGCGTCGCCACGCTGGACGACGAGGTCGGCCGCTGGGAGAAGCTGCAGGTCATCCTGCGCTCGCTGCCGCTCTCGGCGCCGGTCGATCATTATTACATTTCGAGCGGCTTCGGGGAGCGCACCGATCCCTTTAATGGTGAGGGCGCGATCCACGAGGGACTGGATATGGTGGACACCATCCGCGCCGAGGTGCTGGCGACGGCGCCGGGGCGCGTGGTGTTCGCCGGCTGGCGCGGCAGCTACGGGCGCTGCGTCGAGATCGACCACGGCCTCGGCATCACCACCGTCTACGCCCATCTCGATTCCGTCCTGGTCAAGGAAGGCGATCTGGTGGATTATCGGCAGGCGATCGGTAAGCTCGGCAATTCCGGACGGAGTTCCGGTCCGCACGTGCACTACGAGGTGCGGTTCGAGGGCAAGGCGCTGGATCCCATGGGCTTCTTGAAGGCGGGTCGATATGTTTTCAAAGGCTAGCAACAAGTCGAATCAACCCAGCCTGCCCTCCGACGGGGGCAAGGCGCCGGCCAAGAAGGCAGGGGTTCCCTCCATCATCAGCCCGGACCTCCGGGTGAACGGCGATCTCGTCTGCAGCGGCGACATCCAGATCGACGGCTGGATCGAGGGCGACATCCAGAGCCGCAACGTCGTGGTCGGCGAAGGCGCCACCGTGCACGGCGCGGTGCAGGCCGAGAACGTGCGGATCTGCGGCATCGTCAACGGCCAGATCCGCGCCGACAACGTGACGCTGGAGAAGAGCGCCCGCGTCACCGGCGACATCCTGCACAAGAGCCTGTCGATCGAGCAGGGCGCCTTCCTCGAAGGCATGTGCAAGCGCATCGACACCTCGCCCGCCATCCCGCAGATCGAGCCGCGCCCGGCGATCGCCAAGGACACCACGCCGCGCGACAAGGTCGCGGCCTTGGGCAGCCCTGAGCCGCACGCCGCCGTCAACTAGGCCGGTTCCCGGCCGCCGCTTCGGAGTCCGCAGCCCGACGGCTGGAGCAGCCGCGCCACCGCGACGCCTGGCGGAGCATGGAAACCATGCAGCGCCGCATCGAGCAGGATTACGGCCGCCTCGCCGGCGCGCCGCGATCATGCGCGGCGAATTCGGCGACCATGCGCCGCTGCGGCACGCGTCCGCCGGGCGATAGACCGTCGAAATCCGACCCCGAAACGGCGACTATCCAAATAGGGTGCTGCCTATCGCAGCCAAATGTGATATATAAGATGGGTTCCATCGCACCGAACCCCGACCGGACCTTTACGGAATCGAGAATCACCATCCCCCGCGCAAACGGGATCAAGGCGTTCGTTTCCAGGGCTTTAGACCGCTTATATGCCCCGAAGACCGGGCGAGGTCGTAAAGGCGATCTAACCGAAATCGAAATCCGGTGCTGAAAGCGCGCGCTGCAGCGTCTCCGGATCCGCATTGCCGCCGGAGGCGACGACCGCGACGGTCTTGCCGCGCAGCTCGTCGCGCCGGACCAGCACCGAAGCCAGGGCGGCCGCGCCGCCCGGCTCGATCACCAGCTTCAGCCGCAGCAGCGCGAAGCGCATGGTCCTGAGGATGTCCTCGTCGCTCGCCGAGATGCCGCCGCTCAGCAGGCGGCGGTTGACGGCGAAGGTGATCTCGCCGGGCTTGGGCGCCAGCAGCGCGTCGCAGATCGAGGCGACGCCCGCCGGGTTGGCGACGCGCTCGCCGGCCGCGAGCGAGCGGGCATGGTCGTTGAAGTCCTTGGGCTCGGCGACCAGCATCGACGCCGCCGGCCAGCGATGCTTCACCGCGGTCGCGACGCCGGCCACCAGGCCGCCGCCGCTGGCGGGCGCCGCGACGATGTCGGCCTTGAGCCCGAGCGCCTCGGCCTGCTCGCAGAGCTCGAGCCCGGCCGTGCCCTGGCCGGCGATGATCGCGGGGTCGTCATAGGGCGGCACGATCACCGCCCGGGTCCTGGCGGCGATGTCGGCGGCGATCTGCTCGCGGGATTCCGAGTTGCGCTTGTAGAGCACGACCTCGGCGCCCAGCGCCTTGGTGTTGGCGATCTTGATGCGCGGCGCGTCGTCCGGCATCACGATGGTCGCGGCGAAGCCCAGCATCTGCGCCGCCGCGGCGACGCCTTGCGCATGGTTGCCGGAGGAGAAGGCGACGACGGCCCTGGCCTCCGGCTGCTCCTCCTTGACCCGCATCAGCTTGTTGCAGGCGCCGCGGAACTTGAAGGAGCCGGTGAGCTGCAGGGTCTCCGCCTTCACCAGCAGGCGGAAGCCGAGGCTCTTCTCCAGCAGGGGATAGGCGAGGAGGGGTGTCTTGACCGCCTTGCCTTGAAGCCGCCGCGCGGCGGCCTCGATATCGGCAAAGACGACCGGCGGCCGGGCCGCGTCCAGGTTCTGGTCCATGGGGGAGAGGATTCAGTTAACCGAGGCGCGGCGCAAGTCGTTTTCGAGCGCGATCTTCGAGGCGCCCTTGGTCAGCCGGCTGCGGTAGACCTGCAGGTTCTCCATCACCCGCTGGACGTAGTTGCGGGTCTCGTCGAAGGGGATGCTCTCGATCCAGTCGACCACGTCGGTATCGGCCTGCCGCGGATCGCCGTACTGGTCGATCCACTGCCGCACCCGGCCGGGCCCGGCATTGTAGGCCGCGGTCGCCAGCAGATAGGAGCCGTCGAACCGGTCGACCAGGTTGTCGAGATAGCCGCGGCCGACGGTGACGTTGAACTTCGGGTCGGCGGTCAGCCGGCTGGTCTTGAACTTGCCGAGCTTCATCTTGCTCGCCATCTGCTGCGCCGTGTCCGGCATGAGCTGCATCAGGCCGAGCGCGCCGGCGGGGCTTTGCGCCTGGGCGTTGAAGGCGCTCTCCTGGCGGATGAGGCCGAGCACGAAGGCGGGCTCCGCCTTGCCGCCGGCCGGCAGGGAAATGACCGGGAACAGGTAATCCGCCATCTCGGCGCCGGCATTGCGCGCGGTCTTGGCCGCCATCAGGGCGAGGTCGTCCTGCCCGCTCTGCTTGGCGAGGATCGCGAGCAGCCGGTATTGCGGCAGCTTGTCGGCGTTGCGGATCAGGGCGATCAGGAAGGACCGGGTGCGCTGCTTGACGCCGATTGCGTTCAAGGTGCGGATGACGCGGACCAGCTCGTCCTTGTCGAACGCCGCGGTCTCCTGGGGCGTCGGCTTGGGCTCGGTCTTGATGCGGAGCGCGGTGCTCTCGCCGAGCCGCATCGCCGCGAGCTGGCCGTAATAGATGGTGAGATTGCCCGAGGCGAGCTTGTACCACTTGTCGGCGGCGGCGGCGTTCTTGCGCGCCTCCTCGGCGCGGCCGGCCCAATAGGCGCCGCGCGCCTTGGAGAAGACCGAGGTCGTGCCCTTGTAGAGGCTGCTGAAATGGCGGAGCGCCGTGTCCGGCTCCTGCAGGAAGCGGAGCGCGATCCAGCCCGCCAGCCACTCGCCCTCGGCGAAGACGTCGCCGTTGTCGGAGCCGTGGCTCGCGGCGAGGCGATAGGCGACCGAGACCGAGCCTTCGCTGAGCGCGTCGCGCGCCGCGTTCTCCATCTCCGCCCAGAGCTTGTCCGGGCGGCGGGCCTTGAGCGGCGGCGGGTCGAGCGCCGCGGCCGCCTTGTCGTATTCGTCCTGCTTCCGGTAGTAGCGCGCGACCTCGTAGACCAGGCCCGGGTCGCGCTTCAGCGAAGCCGGCACGGCGGCCAGGGCCGCCTCGGCGTCGCGGGTCTGGTCGGCGAGCTTCATGCGCGCCTTGGCCTCCAGCTGGTGGTCCTGGTCGACCCGGTCCAGCATGCGCTTGGCCTGGTCCTCGTCGCCGTCCCAGAGCAGCAGGTCGAGGCGGGAGACATCGTCCGCCGGGCGCAGGAACTGGCCGGCGACATGCAGGAAATCGTCCTCGTCATCGGCGCTGAAATCGAGGCCGAGCCAGGCGTCGCGGGCGACCTGGGTGGCGCGGGCGGTGTTCCCGGTCGCCACCAGGGCATCGACCAGGCGGGTCGCGCCCTTGCCGGTCTGGGGCTCGCGGCCGGTGAACCACTGGACCACGGATTTCGCGTCGGTGTCGTCGGGCATGGCGCGCTCGGCCTGGGCCTGGAGCGTGCCCCGGAGCGGCCAGTTCGGGTTCTTGGCCAGGAAGGCGGTCATCTCGGCGAACGACCGGCCCGGCCCCGGCCGCACCAGGTCCATCCACTGGATGACCTTGGCCGGGAGCTGGTTCTTGGCCTTGGCGGCCAGCGCCCGGGCCTGGGGCCATTGGTCGCGGTCGGCCGCGGCGAAAGCCTGCTTGTAGAGCTTGATGTCGGCCGCCGAGAGGCCGCCGGCATCGGCGAAAGCCGCGCCATTCGCCAGCGAAACCATCGACCAGAGCAGAAATGCCAGAGCCAGCCGAACCACAGCGTCACCCCGATCCACCCGTCCGGGCCGAATCTGCGCCCGGAGAAGTTTCCAAATCATTATAATCGGTTGGACCCCTTTTCTCAAATTGAGACTCGCGGGGCAACGCTCCTGCCGCTGCTTGCGGCAAAATGACTCGGTCGGTATGTTCGGCGATCCGCCGAAAAGACCGTCATTTCGCCGGTCTGGGGGTCAGCCCAGGCGCAGCGCATCGAGTGAGACCACCATGTTCAAGGGATCGATCACGGCCCTCGTCACCCCGTTCAAGAACGGCGCCGTCGATGAATCGGCGTTCCAGAAGTTCGTCGATTGGCAGATCAAGGAAGGGATCGACGGCGTGGTGCCCTGCGGCACCACCGGCGAGAGCCCGACCCTCTCCCACGAGGAGCATAAGCGCGTGGTCGAGCTCTGCCTCGAAGTGGCGAAGGGGCGGGTGCCGGTGATCGCCGGGACCGGCTCCAATTCGACCGACGAGGCGGTCGACCTCACCCGGCATGCCGAGAAGGCGGGTGCGGATGCCGCGCTGGTGGTGCTGCCCTATTACAACAAGCCGACGCCGGAAGGGCAGTACCAGCACTTCAAGGCGATCCACGACGCGACCAACATCCCGATCGTGATCTACAACGTGCCGCCGCGCACCGTGGTCGACATGTCGGTGGACACGATGGCGCGGGTCGCCAAGCTGCCGCGCATCGTCGGCGTCAAGGACGCGACCGCGGACCTCGCCCGCCCGCTGAAGACCCAGCTCGCGATCGGCAAGCAGTTCTGCCAGCTCTCGGGCGAGGACGCGACGGCGCTCCCGTTCCTGATCCAGGGCGGCCACGGCTGCATCTCCGTGACCTCGAACGCCGCGCCGAAGCTGACCCACGAGATGCACGCCGCCTGGCAGAAGCGCGACCTCGACACCGCGATGAAGATCAACGAGCGGCTGATGCCGCTGCACGAGGCGCTGTTCTGCGAGACCAGCCCCGGCCCGGTCAAGTTCGCGATGTCGATGCTGGGCCAGTGCACGTCGGAGCTCCGCCTGCCGCTGGCCCCGATCGCCGAGGCCAGCCGCGCCAAGGTCGAGGCCGCGATGAAGAAGGTCGGTCTGGTCGGGCAATAGGGCGGACGAGGCAGGCCGGGGGCTCGCGGAAATCCTCTCTCTCGGTCGCCATGGTCCGCCTGCGCGGACCGTGGCGATATAGTTGGAGTAGGACGGCCCCGGGAGGAGTCGCTTTTCCCGCACCGATCGCCTATCTATCCCCCGCTATGGCCAGAGACCTTTCGACCAACAAATTCGCCGCGCAGAACCGCAAGGCGCGGCACGATTTCCACATCGAGGACACGATCGATGCCGGCATGGTGCTGACCGGCACCGAGGTGAAGTCGCTGCGCCTGGGGCGCGCCAGCATCAACGAGGCCTTCGCCGCCGAGAAGGACGGCGAGTTCTGGCTCTACAACTCGTATTTCCCGGAATACGAGGCGGCCAACCGCTTCAACCACGAGCCGCGCCGCGCCCGCAAACTCCTGCTGAAGCGCCGCGAGATCAAGAAGCTGCTCGGCCAGACCGAGCGCCAGGGCATGACCCTCATCCCGCTCTCGATCTACTTCAACGATCGGGGCATCGCCAAGATGCAGCTCGGCCTCGCCCACGGCAAGCGCAAGGTCGACAAGCGCGCCGCCGAGAAGGAGAAGGACTGGAAGCGCGACCAGCAGAGACTGCTACGGACGCGCAGCCGGGCCGATTAGCGCCGTCACAGCCGCTTGAACACCGGGCTGCGCCGCTCGGCGCCGTCCTGGGCGGTCAGGAAGCGCTCGGTGAAGATATGCTTCTCGAACAGCCGGCCCTGCATCAGGGTGCGGATGCAGGCCTCGATCATCGGCGGCGGCCCGCACAGATAGGCGGTCTGCCCGGCGAACATGCCGTCATGGAGCCTGGCCGCCACCTCATGCACGAAGCCGCGGGCGCCGGGCCAGTCCGAACCCTCGGGTTCCTGCGACAGCGCCGGGACGTAGCGCAGATTGCGATGCCGGGCGGCCAGATCCTCGAACAGGTCGCGGTCGTAGAGATCGGCCTGCTGGCGAACGCCGTGGATGAGGGTGATCGGATCGGCCCAGCCGCCTTCCAGGAGATCGAGGACCATCGCCTTCGGGCTGGAGACGCCGGTTCCGCCGGCGAGAAACAGCAGGGGCCCGCCGGCGGACTTGCGCACGAAGAACCGCCCGTACGGACCGGCGAAGCTCAACCGCTGGCCGGGCCTGAGATCGCGGTGGATCGCGGTCGTCGCGGCGCCGCCCGGCACCAGGCGGACCTGCAGCTCGATCCGATTGGGCTGCGACGGCGCACTGGCCAGCGAGAACGGCCGGGCTCCGGCGACGCCGGGCACGGTGAGCGCGACGTGCTGTCCGGCCTGGAAGTCGATGCCGGCCCCGTCGACCTCGATGACCAGGCGCTTCACGTCGCGTGCCGCATCCTCCAGCCGCGCGATCGTGCCGGAGAAATCGCGCACCGGGATGACGCGGGCGTCGGGCTCCGCGTCGATATCGGCCTCGATGGTGACGTCCGATTCCATCGTGGCGGTGCAGGCGAGCGCCTTGCCCTCCGCCCGCTCCATGTCCATGAGGGCGAAGGGCGAGGCGTCGCCATGATCGACCTCGCCGTCGATGACGTCGACCTTGCAGGTGCCGCAGAGGCCGTGGCCGCAGGCATGGGGCAGCCAGACCCCGGCGCGCAGGCAGGCGTCGAGGATGGTCTGCCGCTCCGCGACGTCGACCTGCTCGCCGGTCGGCTCGATGGTGAGACGATGGCTCACCGCGATCAGTTCGCCGTTCCGTGCCAGCCGTCGAGGCCGGGGGTCCAGAAGCGGATCAGCGACTTGTGGGCGACGCCGTTCTCGGCCAGCGACTTGTCCATCGCCGGCGCGACGCGCTGGCCGTCGATGTCCCATTCGACCTTCGCCCAGTCGATCCTCCCGGCGTCGGGATGGGCGCCGTAGAACGGCTTCAGGATGTTGTCGATCAGCGCCGCGAAGGGCATCGCCGGCGGCAGCGGGAAGGCCAGCGCCGCGCAGAAAGACAGGTGCTTCTCCCAGTGCACGTAGACCACCTGGTTGCCGTGGAAGTTCTCCTGGCGGTCGCGGATCTCGACCCGCTCGGCGTAATCCGGGGTGATGGCGTTGACGCTCATGGTGCTCTCTCCTCCCTCAGCTCGCGACCCTGAGGCGCGCGGCCTGCCACTCGTCCCACAGCTTCTGGTCGGGCGAGCCCTGGTAGTCCATGTTGTCGGCGCCGACGTTCATGTTGTAGTAGGCCAGCACGTCCGGCACCGTGGCGCCGCCGCAATGGCCCTGGAAGATCTGGTGCACCGGCAGCCAGGACTGCGCGTACTTCTCCGGCTCCTGGTCGAAGATGTCCTTGCAGCCGTCCGAACAGAAGTGATAGCGCTCGCCCCGGTGGATCGAGTGCCGGAAGGCGATCGTCGTCGGATCGCCGGGCTCGGTATAGCCCATCGGGATCTGGCAGGTGTTGCAGAGCTGCGGCAGGCCGTTGTTGTAGAAGCGCTTGCCGTCCTTCTCCATCTGCGCCCAGAGCTCGAAGCGCGGCCGGTAGTATTTGTCGAAGCTCTCCGGGTACTTCGCCGACAGCCAGTCCATCTCCTCCGCGCTCGGCAGCCAGGTGTGGAAGGCCGCCGCGTGGGTGTACTGGTAGAAGATCGCCCAGTTCTGGTGCGCGATGTGGTCGGCCATCTCGGTCGCGACCTCGTGGTACTTCGGCATCTTGAGGCCGTAGCGCCCGAGGTCCTCGAACAGCGAGCCGCCGCCCTGGGTGAAGTAGATCTCCCAGGCCTCCTTCCAGGACATGATCCGCTTAGGCAGCATGTAGTCCATCATCATGGCGACGAGGCCCAGCACCTTGAAGCCGCGCCAGAACCACTTGTCGACCCAGCGCTGGACGATCGGCAGGTTGTCGGGGTGCTGCTCCAGCAGGAACTTGATCACCTCGATGCCCAGCGTCATGTGCCGGCTCTCGTCCGACTGCGCGGAGAAGCCGAAGGTGACGGTCGCGAGGTCGCCGTTATAGGCCGCACCGGACATGAACGGCACGAACAGCAGGTTGGTGAGCACGTATTCGAAGGCGAAGCCGATCGCGATCATGAACTCGAACGGGCCGGCGGTGCGGGCATCGTCGAAGAACGACTTCGGCACCGAGAGGTACCAGACCCGGTCGTGCATGTGCCGCCATTCATGCATGCCGTCGAAGTACTTGTTGTAGTTGGAGATGGTGTGGATCTGCGTCTGCGCGTGGCGCAGCTCGTCCAGGGACTGCATCTGGGCGGCGACCCGCGGACCGACGCCGCGCAGATGCCGGCCGGCGAAGGAGAAGCCGCGATGCGCCTGGTATTCCTCCGGGCTGATCCCGGTGATGAACAGCTTCACCGCGTTCACGTACTTGGCGCTGGAGAGGCCGAGCAGGCCGTTGTTCTGCGCGAAGCTGTCGAGCACCGCGTAGAGCTTGCGCTCCTTCTCGGCCTGGTACTTCCAGTAGGAGTCCATGGTCAGGCGGAACGGGTCTTCCCAGGCCGACCAGTCCTTGATCTTGATCCCCTCGAAGCGGTCATAGGGGAAGACCTTGTCCATCGGCTGGTAGCTGGTCTCCCAGTCGAGCCCGCGGGTCATCGCCGCATAGCGCTGCTTCAGGCCGAGCTTCTTGGCGGTCATCGTGTCGTCTCCCAGTCTTTGGTTCTTGCTTGCGGGCTCAGGCGTTCCAGGACAGGGCGAAGTAGTCGTCGTCCTCGTCCAGGTTGCCGGCCATCGAGATCAGCACCAGGTGGATGTCCTGCGGCGTCCAGCTGCGCCCGATCCGCTTCTCGACGGAATCGCGCTTGATGACGAGCCGGTGGTCGCAGTCGATCTTCACCGCGCCGGGCATGTTCATGACCCGGGCGCCCGGATTGTCGGCCAGGATCGATTCGATGATCGGCCGGGCGTCGTCGACGTTCTGCAGGGTGATGGAAGCGATCGCGGTCATGGTCCTCTCTCCCTGCTCAGAGCCCGATCCGGGCCATGCGGTCGGAGACCGCGGCGCGGACCTCGCCGACCGCCGCCTCGCCGCCGGCCCCGAGCACCTGCTCGGCGAGCGGGAGCGCGGCCTGCGCCGCCTTCGCGATCCAGGCGGCGCTCCATTGCTGCAGCAGCGCCTTGTTGGCGGCGCTTTCCGCGGCAGCGGCCTTGATCTGGGCGTCGGCCCAGCGGCTGTGCTCCTCGTGCCAATCGACCATGAACTCGGTCAGCATGGAGAGGCCCGCTGCGCCGTGCGGCTGGCCGGCGCGGTCGAACGCGCCGTAGAGCAGGCCGTGCAGCACGCCGTCGAGCGCCACGGTCTGCGCCACGAACAGCTCGAACCAGTCCTTCACCACCAGGCTGTCCTCGACGGCGCGGCGGATGCCCTGCCAGTAGGGCGCCGACATCCAGGTCTCCTTGGCCTCGTCCAGGCTGGCGCCGGTGCCGCCGTCGAGCATCAGGCCAATGCGCGAGATCTGCTGGGCCATGCCCAGGTGATCGGCGGCGGAGAAGATCGCCGGCGCGGTGATCGCGGTGCCGTAGCCGCGCTCGCAGATCGCCGTCATGTTCATGTTGGCGCCCCATTCGGCATGCCGGGCCGGGAGCAGGTAGTCGCGCACCGCGCGCATCCAGGCCGGCGCGATCTGCGCCAGCAGGTCGCGCTTCTCGACGAAGGCGAAGTTCTGCTCCACCGCCTGCTGCATGTTGGCGCGGGCGATGTTGTAGGCGGCGTAGTAGTACTGGCGCGGATCCTTGAAGGCGTACCAGTCCGCCATCACGATCGCGGTCCTGCGCTTGTCGTAGAGCTCGTATTCCGGCTCCCACATCGGCCGGTAATGGAAGTTGTCGGTGGCCTGGACGTCGAGCGTCGCCTCCTCGTAGCGCGACGCCGGGCGGTCGGCGCCGAACCGGCGGGCGATGTGCCCGAAGGTGTGCCGGCGCGGCTCCACCTGCACGGTCTTGATGTCGATGTTCACGGTGTCCTCCCAGTGATTGCCTGTGGCTCGCGCTGTGTTTTCCAGCGTCTTCGTTCTTGGCGATCGGTCGGCGCCCGGCGGCGCCTGCATTCACTCCTGCTCTTCCGTCTCCGGCCGGCGATAGAGGCCGGGATGCCCCGCGCGCCAGGCCAGCCGGGCCAGCGCCGCGTCCGCCGCCGGCTCCGGCGGCAGCACCGCGCAGCGGTGGGTGGCGCAGAACTCGGCGAAGGCGTCGAACGGCATCACGAGCTCGACCGTCAGGTCGGCATCGCCCAGCGAGAAGGCGAACTCGACGTAGCGGTCGAGCCGTGTGCCGAGCACGCGCACCGAAGCGGGACCCGGCGCCGGTGCCGCGCCCTCCGCGGGGCCGGGTTCGGCGCCCCGGAGCTCGGCGCCCCGGAGTTCGGCACCCCGGAGTTCAGCACCCTGACGCGCCATGCCTGAGCCGCCCTCGTTGTTTGCTTTGACGCCCTTGCATGACACACATCGCGATATCGATTGTCAATCATAATATCGACATTTTTTGTCATTGCCGATATTGACCCTTAGGCTTTGAAGAGCCTCGCGTCTCGGTCCCACGCGGGGCGCGAGAAGCCGTTGTCGGGAAGGAAAAGGACCGGAAGCGCGATCCGCAGCGCCGGGTCAGGTCGGCCGCGAGATCCTCAGGCGCGCCACAGCGTCATGACGAGGCCGCCGGCCACGATCAAGGAACCGCCGATCAGGATCGGCAGCCCGGGCCTGGCGCCGAAGACGAGAAGATTGATCGCCTGCGCGACGACGAAGAACAGGGTGACGTAGACGCCGAGCAATCGCCCGAAATCCCAGGAAGGCGTGTTGACCGACAACCCGTAGAGGAAGAGGACGCCGGCGCCGGCGGCGAAGAAGCCCAGGCGTGTGGCGCCGTTTCCGCTGTGCAGGCCGAGCCGCACCAATGCGTCTCCGCCGGCCTCCAATGATGCGGCCAGCAACAAGATCCCGTAAGCGGTCCACGTGCCCATATTCGCCCTCCCTCCGATGCTCGAGGACGGTACCGCGTCCGGATGCGGGAAGGCGAGAAGCGGAGAGGCATCAAAGGACGGCGAAGGCGACACCGGTCGAGGCAAGGCAGAGCACGGCCAGCCAGGGCGGCGCCTGCCACACCGTGAGCAGAAGAAAGCCGGCGAGCGCCGCGGCGAAGTCGCGAGGATCGCGCACGGCGCCGGTCCAGACCGGATCGTAGAGCGCGGCGGCGAGGATGCCGACCACGGCGGCATTTGCCCCGCGCATGGCCGCTTGCGCCGCCGGTTGCCGGCGCAGCGAATCCCAGAACGGGAGCATGCCGCCGACCAGCAGCAGACCCGGCAGGAAGATGCCGGCGAGCGCGATCGCGGCGCCGGCAAGCCCGTGCGGCGCCGGCCCCACGACCGTGCCGAGATAGGCGGCGAAGGTGAAGAGCGGTCCCGGCACCGCCTGCGCGACGCCGTAGCCGGCGAGAAAGGACTCGTTGCTCACCCAGCCCGGCGCCACCGTCTCCGCCTGCAGCAGCGGCAGCACCACGTGGCCGCCGCCGAACACCAGCGCGCCCGCGCGGTAGAACGCGTCGAACAGGGCGATCGTCTGCAGCCCGGTCACGCGCTCCGCCACCGGGGGAATCAGCAGCAGGACGGCAAACGCGATCAGCAGCGTCGCGCCCATCCTTCGCCCGATCGGAAACCGCAGCGCGCCTGCGGCCGGCGCCGTTCCGCCGCGGCACAGCCGGAGCCCGGCGAGGGCGCCGAGGGCGATCGCCGCCACCTGGCCGAACGAGCCGCCGACGAAAGTGACCAGCGCCACTGCGGCCAGGGCCAGGCCCGCGCGCGGCCGATCCGGCGCCAGGACGCGCGCCATGCCCCATACCGCCTGGGCGATCACGGCGACCGCAACCAGCTTGAGCCCGTGCAGCAGCCCGCCGGCGAGCGGCCCGCCGAGATCCTTCGTGCCGAGGGCGAAGGCGACGAGCACGATCGCCGACGGCGCCGTGAAGCCGAGCCAGGCGGCGAGGCCGCCGAGGAGCCCGCCGCCCCGGAGCAGGCCGAGCGAGAAGCCGAGCTGGCTCGAGGCCGGTCCCGGCAGGAACTGGCACAGCGCCACCAGATCGGCGTAGCCGGCCTCGTCGATCCATTTCCGGCGCAGCACCAATTCGCTGCGGAAATAGCCGAGATGGGCGATCGGCCCGCCGAACGAGGTCAGCCCCAGCTTCAGGAAGACGCGGAACACCTCGCCGGCCGTCCCGGCTTCGGGAAGGGGCGGCGCAGCCGCCGGGTCGCGCGCTTCCGCGGGGTCGGTGCCGCTCACGCCCGGGATCTCCGCGCGCCGCCCGGCGGCAGGATCTCCCGGAACAGCTCGCCCACCTTCCGGCGCGCCTCTTTCAGCGCCCGCCGGCCGCGCGGCGTGGCGCGGTAGAGCCGGCGCGCGGTCCGGCCCCGCCGCTCTTCGCGCGACGCGAGATAGCCCTTGCGCTCCATGGCATGGAGCATCGGGTAGAGCGTCCCCGGGCTGAGCCGATAGCCGTGGCGGCTCAGCTCCTCGATCATCCACTGGCCGTAGAGCTCCGCCAGCGCCGCGTGATGCAGAATGTGCAGCCGGATCAGTCCGGAAAGCAGGTCCTGATGCGCGATCCCGCGAGCCATCGCCGTCTCCTCGCAATTTCGATAACGAAACCCGATAATGAAAGGGCGGCCGGCGGAAGGCAAGGAGAGCCGCGCCGATGGCGGCCAGGCGCTAGTCGTCGTCGGAAGTGTCGCCGGATTTCTTGCCGCGGCAGATCACGATCGGCTCGGTGATCGCGCTGATGAAGCCGGCGCCCTGATAGACCTGGACGTTGGCGGCGCCCGGCGGGATCAGGAACGAGCCCTGCACCACCTGGCTGGTATTCTCCGCCGTCATCAGGTCCCAGCTGAAAGTGCAGAACTGCGCCGGCTTGTCGGGGTCGGTGTGGCTGCACATGAGCTGCGCGCCGCCCTGCATCGCCGCGCCGCCGCAGGCGACCAGCGGGGCGGCTTCCGCCGGCGAAGCCCTTAGTGCGAGCAAGGCCAATCCTGCCAGCACGGGAAGGACGAGGCCGCCCACTGTCGCGACGCCGCCACACCAACGCGGCTTTATCGATAGCTGCAGGAGATTCACCTTGGTTAATGACCGGCACCCCTCTATGTCATAAGCACGCTTATGACAAGCCTTGTAAGGTAGATGCCAAACCCGCCCACCCTCGGCTTCGTGCTCCACGAAGTCGCCCGCCTGCTGAAACGCCGCTTCGAACAGAAAGCCAAGGGCCTGGGGCTCACCCGGTCCCAATGGCAGACGCTCGCCTATCTCAACATCCACGAGGGCATCCAGCAGGGGAAGCTCGCCGATATCCTCGAGATCGAATCCATCACCCTGGTCCGGATCCTGGACAGGCTGGAGGCGCGCGGCCTGATCGAGCGCCGCCAGCACCCGAGCGACCGCCGCGTCTGGCAGCTCTATCTGCTCGATGAGGCGCGGCCGCTGATCGCCGAGATGCAGAAGATCGGCGATGCGACCCGGGCCGAGGCGCTGGCCGGCGTCTCCGCCGCCGACCGCGACCGGCTCCTGCGGATATTGAAGACGATGAAGGGCAACCTGGCCGAAGCCTGCCTGCAGGCCGTCGAGCCCGCCCCCGATCAAACCGACGTCGAAGAAGAGTTGGACCATGCCTGAAGGCGACCATAGCCTCGAACGCCGGGAGCCGTCCTTCGGCGATCCGGAGACCGCGCAGGAGAGCAGCCGCGCCGCGGAACCGCCGAAGCCGCAGCCCGCGCCGCGCCCCTGGCGGCCGGCCAGCGGCCGTCCGCGCCGGCGGCTGATGATCCGCGCAGCGCTGTTCCTGCTGCTGCCTTTGGCGCTCGTCGTCGGCGGCTATTACTACGTGACCGGCGGCCAGGTGATGTCCACCGACAACGCCTATGTCGAGGCCAACCGGGTCGGCATCTCGACCGACGTCGCCGGCACCGTGATCAGCATCGAGGTCAAGAACAACGAGGTCGTGAAGAAGGGCCAGGTGCTCTATCGCCTGAAGCCGGATTCCTTCAAGATCGCGCTCGCCGGTGCGGAGGCGCAGCTCGGCACGGTGCGCAACCAGATCCTCACCCTGAAGGCCAGCTACAGCCAGGCGCTGGCGCAGATCGCCCAGGCCCAGGCCGACGTCCCGTACTACCAGGCGCAATTCCAGCGCCAGGCCGACCTGAAATCGAGCGCCGCCTACAACAAGGCGGCCTACGACAAGGCGCAGAACGATCTCACCGCCGCGCAGCAGAAGGTGAACGTGGCGAAGGCCCAGGCGGCCGCCATGCTCGCACAGCTCGGCAATGACGCCGACCAGCCGGTCGAGGAGAACCCCTTCTATCTGCAGGCACAGGCCGCGGTCGACGACGCCCGGCGCGACCTCAACGACACCGTGGTGAAGGCCCCGTTCGACGGGGTCGCGACCAACGTCCCGGCGCTGCAGGTCGGCCAGTATCTGAAATCCGGCCAGCAGGCATTCAGCCTGGTCTCCACCACCGACATCTGGGTCGAGGCCAGCCCGAAGGAGACCGAGCTCACCTACGTGCAGCCGGGCCAGCCGGTCACAGTGACCGTCGACACCTATCCCGACGTCGAGTGGCACGGCGTGGTCAGCAGCATCAGCCCGGCCTCGGGCTCCAGCTTCTCGATGCTGCCCGCCCAGAACACCACCGGCAACTGGGTGAAGGTGGTGCAGCGCATCCCGATGATCGTCAGCTTCACCGATCTCGCGGGCAAGCCGCAGCTCCGCGTCGGCATGAGCGTCGTCGTCAGCGTCGATACCGGCCATACCCGCGGCCTGCCGACCATGATCAGCAAGCTGTTCGAGCGGTCCAGCAACACCCGTGGCTGACGCACCCGCCGCCCACAACCGGGGCGCCATCACCGCCTGCGTCATCCTGGCGGTGATCATGCAGGCGCTCGACACCACGATCGCCAACGTGGCGCTGCCCTATATCGAGGGCAGCGTCTCGGCCAGCGCCGACCAGATCAACTGGGTACTGACCTCCTATATCGTCGCGGCGGCGATCATGACGCCGCCTTCGGGCTTCCTCTCCAACCGGTTCGGCCGCAAGCGCATGCTGCTGCTGGCGATCGCCGGCTTCGTCGTCGCCTCGATGCTCTGCGGCTTCGCGGAATCGCTGATCGAGATCGTCGGCTTCCGCCTGATGCAGGGCCTGTTCGGCGCGGCCCTGGTGCCGCTCTCGCAGGGCATCCTGCTCGACATCTACAGCGTCGAGGAGCGCGGCTCGGCGATGGCCCTCTTCGGCGTCTCGGTGATGGTGGGGCCGGTCCTGGGGCCGGTGATCGGCGGCTGGCTGACCGCCAACGTCAACTGGCGCTGGGTGTTCTACATCAACCTGCCGATCGGCCTCCTGGCCTTCGCCGGCATCGTGACCTTCGTGCACGAGACGAAGCGCGACTTGCAGGCGCGCCTCGACTGGCTCGGCTTCGGCATGCTCAGCATCGCGATCGGCGCGCTGCAGCTCTTCCTCGACCGCGGCGAGCAGCTCGACTGGTTCTCCTCCGGCGAGATCATGGTCGAGGCGCTGGTCGCCGCCTCGGCCTTCTACATCTTCCTGGTCCACATCTTCACGGCGAACAACACCTTCGTCAGCCCGAAGCTGTTCCTGGACCAGAATTTCGCCGTCAGCATGTTCTTCATCTTCGTCGTCGGCGTCACCTACCTCGCCTCGCTCGCCCTGATGACGCCCTACCTGCAGACCCTGATGGGCTATCCGGTGACGACCGCCGGCATCGTCATGGGGCCGCGCGGCCTCGGCACCATGCTCTGCATGTTCGTCGTCGGCAAGCTGATCGGCAAGGTGGATACCCGCTACCTGCTGGCGATCGGCCTCGGGCTCACCGCCTGGGCGATGTACGACATGGTCGGCTGGACCCCGGACGTCTCGCAATGGACGCTGATCTCGGTCGGCTTCGTGCAGGGCTCGGGCCTGGGCTTCCTGTTCGTGCCGCTGACCACCATCGCGTTCGCGACCCTGCCGGCGCCGATGCGCGCCGAGGGCATGGGGCTCTACAACCTCTCGCGCAACATCGGCTCCAGCGCCGGCATCTCGGTGGTGACGGCGCTGATCGCCACCAACACCCAGGTGAACCACGCCTCGATCGCAAGCTACGTCACGCCGTTCAACAACGTCCTGCACACGCCGCAGGCCGAAGGCATGGACCCGACCACCGCCGCCGGCCGCGCCGCGCTCGACGGCATCATCACCAACCAGGCGACCATCATCGCCTACATGGACGACTTCAAGCTGCTGATGATCATGTCGCTGATCTGCATGCCGCTGGTCTTCCTGCTGAGGAAGCCGCGCGCCGCGCCGAAGCTGGACCATTCGGCGGTGATGGAGTAGGGCGTCAGAGCCCGGCTGCGGCCTTCGCGGCGCCCACCGCACTCTCGAACATCTGCGGCGTCAGCACGCCGGTATTCGTGTTGTAGCGGGAGCAGTGATAGCTGTCGATCAGCGCCCGTCCGTCCTTCAGCCGGTGGCGCGCGCCGTGGCCGAACTTGTGGGCGCTCCGCTTCTCGCCCAGCGCCTTCAGCGCCGCGTCATGGGCGATGGCGCCCAAGGCGAGGAACGCGGCCGCGCCGGTATGGGCGTCGAGCGTCGCCTTGAGGAACCGGTTGCAGGTCGTGATCTCGACCGGCAGCGGCTTGTTCTGCGGCGGCACGCAGCGCACCGAGTTGACGATGCGGCAATCGACCAGCTCCATCCCGTCGTCGGGCCGCCGCTCGTAGCGGCCCTTGGCGAGGCCGAGCTTCAGCAGCGTCGCATAGAGCAGGTCGCCGGCATAGTCGCCGGTGAAGGGCCGGCCGGTGCGGTTGGCGCCGTGCAGCCCCGGCGCCAGGCCGACGATCAGCAGCCTCGCGTGCCGGGGGCCGAAGCTCGGCACCGGCGCGTTGAAATAGTCGGGATACTCCCGCCAGTTCCGGTCCCGGAACTCCTTCAGGCGCGGACAGAGCGGGCAATCCCGCGCCGGCTCCTCCCCGGTCACGTCAGCCGCGGTCCTCGGCGGTCTCCGCCGGCGCTGCGGCCGCGGCGGGAGCGGGCGAGGGATGATTGTTCTGCTGATGGTTCGGCGCGGCGCCCTGGGGGCGCGGCGCGTGCTGGCGCGCGATCAGCGGCGACAGCTCTTCCAGCTCGACGAACACGTCGGCCTGGCGGCGCAGCTCGTCGGCGACCATCGGCGGCTGCGACTTGACCGTGCTCACCACCGAGACGCGGACGCCGCGGCGCTGCACCGCCTCGACCAGCCGGCGGAAATCGCCGTCGCCGGAGAACAGGACCACGTGGTCGAGATGCGCCGACATCTCCAGCACGTCGATCGCGAGCTCGATGTCCATGTTGCCCTTGATCTTGCGCCGGCCCATGGCGTCGGTGAATTCCTTGGTCGGCTTGGTCACCATGGTGAAGCCGTTATAGTCCAGCCAATCGACCAGCGGCCGCAGCGGCGAATACTCCTGATCCTCGATCAGGGCGGTGTAGTAGAAGGCGCGGACCAGCCGGCACTGCTCCTGGAAATGCCGCAGCAGGCGCTTGTAGTCGATGTCGAAGCCGAGCGCCCGCGCCGCGGCGTGCAGATTGGCGCCGTCGATGAACAACGCCACCCGTTCTTCGGGGTAGAAACGCGTCGACATCCCGATATCCCCTTTGAATATGCCTTAACTATGGGAAGAGCCGTGCCTTGCCCCCCGGCAGCCCTGGCCTTCCGAAACCCGGGCTAGTAAAAGCGGGCATCGGTGGGTTTTCAACTGCGTTTTTCGCAACCTCTTTCGGATCGCGGCACGGGATGAGCGGCGGCATCTTCATCGGCCTCGGTGCCAATCTGCCGAGCCCCTCGCACGGCTCGCCGCGCAACACCGTGGTGGCGGCGGTCGCGGCGCTGGAGGCGGCCGGCCTGGTCATCCGCGCGCGTTCGCCGCTCTACGAGTCCGAGCCGGTCCCGGTCTCCGACCAGCCCTGGTACGTCAACGCCGTGGTCGAGGCGGACAGCGCGCTGGCCTCGACCGCGCTGCTTGAGCTGCTGCATTCGGTTGAAAATGCCTTCGGCCGGGTGCGCAGCGTGCCGAACGCGCCCCGCATCCTCGATCTCGACCTGCTCGATTGCCGCGGCGAGGTCCGCCCCGGCCCCGGTGCGCCCGTCCTGCCGCATCCCCGGCTCGAACACCGCGCCTTCGTGCTCCTGCCGCTTGTGGATATCGCGCCCCATTGGCGGCATCCGGTGAGCGGCCTGCCCGTGGCCGATCTGATCGCCGCCCTGCCGCCCGGCCAGCGCATCCGCCGCGCGGGTTGAGCATGCGCGGCGCGCATGGCTCGCGGCCGCCGCCGCCTTGCCTTGGTGCGGCCGAAACAATATATTCATGTCAAGCACTTGGCCACGTTCCTGGAGATTGTCGAGAATGGCACGCGTAACGGTTGAAGATTGCGTCATCAAGGTTCCCAACCGCTTCGACCTGGTGATGGTCGCGGCCCAGCGCGCGCGGGAGATTTCCGCCGGCGCGCAGCTCACCATCGACCGCGACAACGACAAGAACCCCGTGGTCGCCCTGCGCGAGATCGCCGACGGCACCGTCAACCTCGATGAGCTCTCCAATGCGGTCGTGACCGGCCTGCAGCGGCATGTCGAGAACGACGAGCCCGAGGAAGAGGGCCAGGGCTTCGGCGTCGGCGCGGGCGAGGATCTGCTCGCCGAGATGCAGCAGGCCCAGATCAGCGAGGAAGAGGCCGAAGACGCCGACATGGCGATCGACGGCGAGTTCGAAGACGCAGCCGAGGCGGAAGGTCCGGAGGACTAAATCTTCCGCGCCGCATTCGACCTGCTTCTTGCCGGAGGTACACTGATCGAAGCGTCCCGCATGTCCCATCCCCCGGTTCCACTGGGCGTTTGCTGAAAGGACGGTAGCGGCGGCGCCAAAGAGGTTGATGCGGACGTGTCGATGATTCGCCAATTCGAGCTGGTCGAGCGCGTCAAATCCTACGATCCGGGCGCGGATGAGGAAGCCCTCAACCGCGCCTATGTCTTCTCCATGAAGGCGCACGGCTCGCAGGCGCGGGCCTCGGGCGATCCCTATTTCTCGCACCCGCTCGGCGTCGCCGAGATCCTGACGCGGTTGAAGCTCGACACCGCCTCGATCGTCACCGGTCTGCTGCACGACACGGTCGAGGACACCGACGCCACCCTCGAGGAGATCGAGGAGCTGTTCGGCAAGGAGATCGGGCGCCTGGTGGACGGCGTCACCAAGCTCTCGCGCCTGGAGCTGCAATCCGACAACACCAAGCATGCGGAGAACTTCCGCAAGCTGGTGCTGGCGATGTCCAACGACATCCGCGTGCTGCTGGTGAAGCTCGCCGACCGTCTGCACAACATGCAGACCCTGCACTTCATCAAGGACCCGGAGAAGCGCCGCCGCATCGCCGCCGAGACGCTGGAGATCTACGCGCCCTTGGCCGAGCGCATGGGCATGCACCAGGTGAAGGACGAGCTGGAGAACCTCGCCTTCGCCGAGGTCAACGCCGACGCCTATCACTCGATCACCCAGCGCCTGCAGTTCCTGCGCGAGCAGGGCGCCGACCTCGTCAACAAGGTGATCGCCGAGCTGCAGAAGGTGATGAAGGAGGGCGGCATCGCCAGCCAGGTCTCGGGGCGGGAGAAGACGCCCTATTCGATCTGGCGCAAGATGCAGAAGAAGCAGGTCGAGTTCGAGCAGCTCACCGACATCATGGCCTTCCGCGTCATCGTCGAAGGCGTGCCGGAGTGCTATCAGGCGCTGGGCGTGCTGCACAGCAACTACTCGATGATCCCCGGCCGCTTCAAGGACTTCATCTCGACGCCGAAGCCGAACAACTACCAGTCGCTGCATACCGGCATCATCGGCCCGCACCGCCTGCGCCTCGAGGTGCAGATCCGCACCCGCTCGATGCACGAGATCGCCGAGATGGGCGTCGCCGCGCATTGGGGCTACAAGGAGGGCCTGGAGCGGATCGACGGGCGGCAGTACCGCTGGCTCCGCGAGCTGCTCGACATCCTGGAGCACGCCTCGGGTCCCGAGGAGTTCCTCGAGCACACCAAGCTCGAGATGTTCCAGGACCAGGTGTTCTGCTTCACGCCGAAGGGCGACCTGATCGCCCTGCCGCGCGGCGCCTGTCCGGTCGATTTCGCCTATGCGGTCCACTCGCAGGTCGGCGACCGCTGCGTCGGCGCCAAGATCAACGGCCGCATCGTGCCCCTGCGCACCGTGCTCACCAACGGCGACCAGGTCGAGATCGTGACCTCGCGCGCGCAGACCCCGTCGCCGACCTGGGAGCGCTTCGTCGTCACCGGCAAGGCCAGGGCCTGCATCCGCCGCTTCATCCGCACCCAGCAGCGCAACCAGTATCTGGAGCTGGGCCGCGCGCTGCTCTCCAAGGAGTTCCAGCACGGCGGCTACGAATACACCGACAAGGCGCTGGACGGCGTGCTGAAGAAGTACAAGGCCGAGAATGTCGACGACCTGGTCGCCCAGGTCGGCGAGGGCCTGATCACCGCGCGCGACGTGATGGTCGCGGTCTTCCCCGGCTCGCGCAGCCAGCCGGCCTCGCCGGAAAAGGTGGTGCCGCTCGCCCGCCAGCGGCAGAAGGCCAAGGGCGGCGGCGCCTTCGCCGTGCCGATCCGCGGCCTCATCCCCGGCATGGCGGTGCATTTCGCCGGCTGCTGCCATCCGCTGCCCGGCGACCGCATCGTCGGCATCGTGACCACCGGCAAGGGCGTCACCATCCACACCATCGACTGCGAGACCCTGGAGAGCTTCGCCGACACGCCGGAGCGCTGGATCGACGTTTCCTGGGACAAGGACCCCGAGGGCGGCCAGCTCCATACCGGGCGCCTGAACGTGGTGATCGCCAACCAGACCGGGTCGCTGGGCTCCTTGACCACCGTCATCGGCAAGAACGACGGCAACATCATGAATCTGAAGATCGTCAACCGCTCGACCGACTTCTTCGAGATCCTGATCGACGTCGAGGTGAAGGACGTGAAGCACCTCACCAACATCATCGCCGCCCTCCGCGCGACGCCCAGCATCAACTCGGTCGAGCGCGCCAGGGGTTGATCCGGGGGGTGATATCGCCCGGATCGGCCCGTCGACCCCTCGCCCGGCCCTCTCCCGCCCGTCGGCGGGGGAGAGGGCTTTTGTCCGGTCCGGCTCTCGCGTAGAAGCGTACTCGGCGAACTCCCTCTCCCCTTGAGGGAGAGGGTAGGGCTGAGGGGTCGAAGATTGTCGCCTTTCGGTCTCTCCGCTCGCAGCAGGAAGGAATGTCAACCATGCAACCTCGCCCCTTCGGCCGCACCGGCTGGCAGGTCAATCCCGTCGGCTTCGGCGCCTGGGCGATCGGCGCCGATTGGGGCCAGGTCAGCGAGCGCGACGCCGAGGCGGCGCTGAATGCCGCGCTGGACAACGGCGTCAACTTCATCGACACCGCCGACGTCTACGGCATGGGCCGCTCGGAGAAGACCATCGCCAAGGTGCTGAAGTCGCGCGGCGGCCCTTCTGGTTCGAATGGGAAGGACATCATCGTCGCCACCAAGGCCGGCCGGAAGCTCAACCCGCATGTGGCGGCCGGCTACACGGTGAAGGCGATCACCGGTTTCATCGAGCAGTCGCTGAAGAACCTGGAGGTCGATGCGCTCGACCTGCTGCAGCTCCATTGCCCGCCGACGCCGGTCTACGCCGACGCCGAGCTGTTCGCCGGGCTCGAGCGCCTGGTGCAGGCCGGCAAGCTCAAGTACTACGGCGTCAGCGTCCAGACCGTCGACGAGGCGATCACGGCGATGCAGTTCCCGATCGCCAGCATCCAGATCATCTTCAACATGTTCCGCCAGAAGCCGATCGAGAAGCTGTTCGACCTTGCCAAGAAGAACCGGGTCGCGATCGTCGCCCGCGTGCCGCTGGCGAGCGGCCTCCTGACCGGCAAGATGAAGCCCGACACCCAGTTCGGCAAGGACGACCACCGCAACTACAACCGCCACGGCGAGGCCTTCGACGTCGGCGAGACCTTCTCCGGCGTCGACTACGCGACGGCATTGAAGGCCGTCGACAAGCTGCGCCCGATCGTCCCGAAGGGCACGCCGATGGCGGCCTTCGCGCTGCGCTGGATCCTGATGCACGATGCCGTGACCGTCGCCATCCCGGGCGCCAAGAACGCCGGGCAGGCGGCGGCGAACGCGGCGGCCGGCGAGCTCTCTCCTTTGAGCGCGGAGCAGATGGCCGCCGTCCGGAAGGTCTACGACGACTACATCCGCCCGCTGGTGCATCAGCGCTGGTGATGCGGGGCATTCGGCCATGATCCTCGGCATCGGCAACGACATCATCGACATCCGGCGCGTCGAGCAGTCGATCGAGCGCTTCGGCCGGCGCTTCATCGACCGCATCTTCACCGAGGTCGAGCAGCGCAAGTCCGACCGCCGCGCCAACCGCGCCGCCTCCTACGCCAAGCGCTTCGCCGCCAAGGAGGCCTGCTCGAAGGCGCTCGGCACCGGCTTCCGCCGCGGCGTCTACTGGCGCGACATGGGCGTGGTGAACCTGCCGAGCGGCAAGCCGACCATGGCATTGACCGGCGGCGCGCTGGAGCGCCTGAAGGAGATCACGCCCCCCGGCATGACGCCGCAGATCGACGTCACCATCACCGATGACGGCCCGATCGCCCAGGTGATCGTGATCATCTCGGCCAATCCGATCGCGCCGGGCGGGGCGTAGTCACCGAGTTCGCTCGTCGTGCAATTTCAAGCTGGGTCGCCTGCCGAGGCTTGGCCTTGGGATGACGCAGTTCAAATGGGTTCCGGAGGACTCACGCAAACACCGCCCGCGCCACCGCGAGCGCCACGAAGATCGCCGCCAGCGACCCGCCGACGGACACGACGAGATACAGCGCCGCCGGCGCCAGCGCGCCGCGCTCGGACAGCGTCGCGAAATCCAGCGAGAAGGCCGAGAAGGTGGTGAATCCGCCCAGCACGCCGGTGGTCAGGAACAGCCGCCAGTGCTGGCTCATCTGGCCGAAGACGCCGGTGCCGCCGCGATAGGTGAAGTAGCCGGCGATCAGCCCCATGGCCAGCGAGCCCAGGATGTTGATGGCCATCGTGCCATAGGGAAAGTCGGGTCCGGCCAGCCGCAGCGCCAGTCCGTTCACCCCGTGCCTGAGTGCGCCGCCGATCCCGGCGCCGAGAAACACAATCACATAGAGCATCACGTCACTCCGGTTCGTTTCGCCGAACGGGAGGATCGAAGCGGGGATTTTCGGATAGACTCCCACCGCGCCAATTCCGCCCGGTAGGAGCCATCAGCCGCCCGCGGTCTTGCAGGTTGGCGGCGGTTCGGCCGTTCAAGAAGGACGGCCCGGGGGACTCCATCCCCATCGGCCGTGAAGCTATCGGAGCCCTGCTTCCCTGTCAAAGCAGCCAAGCCCCCGGACGCTATCTCCGCCCGCTCGGACGGGTGCCCGCGGCTTGACATTCCCGGGGGCGGATGGCTTGATCCGGCGAACGGCGCAGAAAGCCTCGGCGTATGGAAAAGCGCGAACGGAAACAATCACTTATGGCGAAGCCCTCCTCCGGCGACCTGCGCGAGCTGTGGGAACTCGCCAAGACTCTGATCTGGGCGGTGCTGATCGCCATCGTGGTCAGGACCTTCGCCTTCGAGCCGTTCAACATCCCCTCGGGCTCGATGATCCCGACCCTCCTGATCGGCGACTACCTGTTCGTCTCCAAGACGGCCTACGGCTATAGCCGCTTCTCCTTCCCCTGGGGCCTGGCGCCGTTTCACGGCCGCATCTGGGCCGACGAGCCCAAGCTCGGCGACGTGGTCGTGTTCCGCCCGCCGGGAGATCCCGATACCGACTTCATCAAGCGCGTGGTCGGCCTGCCCGGCGACCGCATCCAGGTGAAGGGCGGCATCCTGCAGATCAACGGCGCCCCGGTGAAGCGGGAGAAGATCGAGGACTACATCGACACGTCCTCGGGCGAGCCGATCGCGGTCCCGCAGTACATCGAGACCCTGCCGAACGGGGTCAGCCACCGCATCATCGAGGCGGCCGGCGACACCGGGCAGCTCGACAACACGCCGATCTACGTGGTGCCCCAGGGCGACTACTTCATGATGGGCGACAACCGGGACAACTCCAACGACAGCCGCGTCTGGAAGGGCTATGTCGAGCCGCCGCTCGATCAGGAAATCTCCGATCCCGCCTTGCTCGACAAGGTCGGCTTCGTGCCGGCCGAGAACCTGATCGGTCCGGCGAAGATCCTGTTCTGGTCCTATGACGAGACCTTCCGCGGCGCCAATCCCGTGACCTGGGCGACGGCGCTCCGCTGGCGGCGTCTCTTGGAACTCGTTCACTGACGGCGATCGCCGGACGTCGGGATGAAGCGGGCTGCCAAGAGCGTGGACGGAGCGGGTGATCCCCGTGCGCTGGCCGAGGCGCTGGGCCATGACTTCAAGAATCCGGTGCTGCTGAAGACGGCGCTCACCCATCCGAGCGCCATCTCCGTCACCCGCCCGCGCCGCGGCCGGAAGGCCGTGTCCAGGATCGAAGCCGAAGCGAGCGCCGACAATCAGCGCCTGGAGTTCCTGGGCGACCGCGTGCTCGGCATCGTGATCGCCGAGATGCTGTTCCACGCCTTTCCGGAAGAGGACGAAGGCGCGCTGGCGCGGCGCCTCGCCGCGCTGGTGAAGCAGGATTCGCTCGACGCCATCGCCCGCGAGATCGGGCTCGGCCTCTATCTCGTCCTCTCCCGCGGCGAGGAGGAAGGCGGCGGACGCGATAATCCCGCGACCCTGGCCGATGCCTGCGAGGCGGTGATCGGCGCGCTCTATCTCGACGGCGGGCTGGAGATCGCGCGCGCTTTCGTCGAGCGCTACTGGCGCCCGAAGATGGCCGCCGAGGCCAAGCCGCCGCAGGATGCCAAGACGGCGCTCCAGGAATGGGCCCAGGCGGCCGGTCTCGCGCTGCCGCGCTACACCGTGGTGAAGAGCGAGGGCCCGCCCCACGATCCCGTCTTCGAGGTCGCGGTCAGCGTCGCCGGCCAGGAGCCCGCCAGCGCCCGCGGCCGCTCCAAGCGCGCCGCCGAGCAGGCCGCGGCGCGCAGCCTGCTGGACCGCGTGGGCGCGTGACCGAGACCCGGACCAGCCCCGGGACCAGCCCCGCGGCCAGTCGTTGCGGCTTCGTCGCTGTCCTGGGCGCGCCCAATGCCGGCAAGTCCACGCTGGTCAACCGCGCCGTCGGCCAGAAGGTCTCGATCGTCAGCCCCAAGGTGCAGACCACGCGCAGCCGCGTGCTCGGCATCGTCAACCGGGGTGCCGCGCAGATCGTGCTGATCGACACGCCGGGCATCTTCGCGCCCAGGCGCCGGCTCGACCGCGCCATGGTGGCCGCCGCCTGGTCGGGCGCCGCCGACGCCGATCTCGCGATCCTGATCGTCGATGCCGCGCGCAAGTCCCGCGACCCCGACACCGATGCGATCATCGCCGGCTTGAAGCAGCAGAACCGCAAGGCGATCCTGGTCCTGAACAAGATCGACCTCGTGAAGCGCGAGAAGCTGCTGGCCCAGGCCGCGGACTTCGACGCCGAGGGCATCTTCACCGACGTCTTCATGATCTCCGCCGAGACCGGCGACGGCGTCGAGGACCTGCTGAGCGCCCTGGCGCAGCGCATGCCGGAAGGGCCGCATCATTTTCCCGACGACCAGGTGACCGATGCGCCGATGCGCCTCCTCGCCGCCGAGATCACCCGGGAGCATCTCTTTCGCCAGCTCCACCAGGAGCTCCCCTATGCGCTGACGGTCGAGACCGATTCCTGGGAGGAGTTCGACAACGGCAGCGCCAAGGTGCAGCAGACCATCTTCGTCGCCCGCGAGAACCAGAAGGCGATCGTGGTGGGCAAGGGCGGCGCGCGCATCAAGGCGGTGCGCGAGGCGGCGCAGAAGGAGCTGGAGGCGGCAATGGAACGCCCGGTCCATCTCTTCCTGTTCGTGAAGGTCCGCGAGAACTGGGCCGACGACCCCGAGCGCTACCGCGCCATCGGGCTGGAATGGGAGAAATAGCCGCCGCCGGCGTACCGGTTGTCGCAACCTCTTTCAACGGCGGGCGTTAACCACCATATCCGGTCTGTAGGCAATGGGGCCCGGAGAAGGAGCCTGTCATGGCCGTTTCAGCCGTCAGCAGCGCTTATGCCGCCACACAGGTGAAGCCGGTTTCGCGAAGCGCCGCGCCGACCGCCCAGTCGAGCTCGGCCGCCTCGACCATCGTCGTGAGCAAGGTGACCGTCACCAATCCCGACGGCTCGACCACGACCATCATCACCTATGCCGACGGCCATACCGAGACCGAGACGACGCCGGCGACCGGCAGCAGCCGGCAGCAGGCTTCGTCCGGCGGCAGCGCCCCGGCCTCCGGCAGCGGCGGCGACGGCGCGGGCAGGGGCCAGCTCGTCAACCTGCTGGCGTAAGCCTCAGCGTTTCCCTTTCGGGCGGTTCGCCTTCGTCTTCCGCTGCCCGATCCCGTAGAGGAAATTCAGCGCCAGCATCGCGCCGGTATTCGCCGTCATGTCGTTGACGTCCAGCGGCGGCGAGATCTCGACGATGTCGAGCCCGATCGTCTTCGGATGGCCGGCGATCTTGCGGAGCGCGCGCTGGACGTCGCGGGCATCGAGGCCGCTGGCATTGGGCGCCGCGGTGCCCGGCGCCTGGCTGTGGTCCAGGCTGTCGATATCGACCGAGACGTAGAGCGCGTCGACGCCCTTCGCCGCGCGGGCGATCGCCTCGTCCACCACCTTGTCGATGCCGCGCTCGCGCACTTCCAGGTTCGAGTAGACCCGGATGCCTTCTTCCTTGGCGTAGTTGTAATGCGCCGGGGCGTTGCAGAAATCGGCGATGCCGATCTGCACCAGGTTCTTGCCCGAGACCGGGTCGTCCTTGAAGTTCAGCGCCTTCCGGAACGGCACGCCGGAGGATTCCGCGCCGAAATGCGCCTCGCGCAGGTCGTGATGCGCGTCGAAATGGATCACGCCGACGCCGCCCGCCCCGTACGTCTTCGTGGCCGCTTCCAGGATCGGCCAGGCGATCGAATGGTCGCCGCCGACCGTCACCGGCACGATGGCGTGGCGGAAGATCCAGCCCATGACGTCGGCCAGGCGCTTGAAGCTCTCCGCCATGTTGGTGGCGATCACCGCGACGTCGCCGACATCGGCGGCCTTCATGTGGCCCATGGACTTGCCGTCCCGGGTCGAGAAGGTGGTGTAGTAGGCCAGCGCCTGCCGCACCGCATCCGGCGCATGGCGCGATCCGGTCCGCACCGTCGAGGCGCCGTCGAACGGCATGCCCAGCAGCACCACGTCCAGCGCGTCGGAGAGCGGCGCCCATTCCAGCCACTGGTTGGCGCGCTGCTCGGCCGGATCGCCCTTCAGGCTGTTGACGATGCGCCCCGGCGGGTTGAGGTTGCCGGCATTGGGATAGCGGTTGCGGTTGGCCATGATGCGTCCTGCTCAATTCCAATGCCCCAGAATAACGTCTATCCTGGCCGTCTCCACAAGGAAACGGAATCCCCGGTGCAGACCTCCGCCTTCTACGACACGTTGTTCGGCGACCTGCCTCTGGCCGAATGGGCCGGGCAGGGCGAGAAGCTCGACGCGGCACCCTGGCCCGCCTTCCGCGAGGCGGCGGCCTTGCAGGCCGCCGGCCAGCGGGCCCAGGCCTGCCGCCTGCTCCGCGACCTCGCCGGGGAGACCGGGCTCGAGAGCCGCCACCTGCTGCAGGCCTGGAGCGGGCTCCGCGAGCTGAACTGCCCCGAGGCGCGCACCAGCGAGAAGACGCTGCTCGGCGTGCTGATCGAGGCCTCGGCGGAAGGGATGGAGCAGGGCCACGACATCCTCGCGGTCTATACCGACCGGACCGCGCTCTATCTCGACCATTCCGGCGCGGTGACGAGTGCTGCGGCCGGCGCGCTGGAAGAGGAGATCGCCGCGGTGCTGGATGCCGCGGCGGCGATCCTGCCGCAGATCGGACCGTGGCAGGGCAAGCGCCTGCCGCCGCCCAACAAGGGCAACGTGCGGCTCGACTTCCTGACCCCGATCGGCCTGTGCTTCGGCGAGGGCCCGTTCGCCGCGATCGCCCGCGATCCCGTCGCCGAGCCGCTGGTGAAGGCGGGTGCTGTGCTGGTGCAGCGCCTCTCGCATCTTCCCGCCGCCACGGTGAACTGAATGCCACGGTGAACTGAATGCCACGGTGAACTGAATGTACGTCCCCAGCCATTTCAAGGAAGACCGCGTGCCCGAGCTGCACGCCATGATGCGCGCGATCTCGATCGGCACGCTGATCACCGGCGGCGCCGACGGCATGGAGGCGAGCCACGTCCCGATGCTGGTCGATCCCGAGCCCGGCCCCTACGGCACCCTGCGCGGCCATATCGCGCGGGGCAACGGCCAGTGGAAGCGCGCGGCGGCCGGCGCCGAGGCGCTGGTCGCCTTCCTCGGCCCGGACGCCTATGTGACGCCCGCCTGGTTCGCCGCCAAGCGCGAGACCGGCAAGGTGGTGCCGACCTGGAACTACATCGCCGTCCATGCCTATGGCCCCTTGCATTTCTTCGCGGACCGGGAGCCGCTGCTCGACATCGTGACGCGCCTGACCGCGGCGCATGAAGGCAAGCGCGCCGCGCCCTGGTCGGTGACCGACGCGCCGGCCGACTACATCGACGGCATGCTGAAGGCGATCGTCGGCTTCGAGCTGCCGATCGCCCGCCTCGAAGGCAAGTGGAAGCTCAGCCAGAACAAGAGCGCCGCCGACATCGCCGGCGTCCGCGACGGCCTGGCGGGAGAACCGGATGAAGACGCCGCGGCGCTGGCCCGCGCCATGTCCGGCTTCTGACATCTGCCTCCCGGTTCATGGAATTCACCGACGATGCGATCGTGCTCTCGACCCGGCGCCATGGCGAGGCGAACCTCGTCCTCTCGGCGCTGACCCGCGAGCATGGGCGGCATCTCGGCCTGGTGAAGGGCGGGGCGTCGCGGCGCCAGCGCCCGCATCTCGAGATCGGCAACCGGCTCAAGGTGGTCTGGCACGCGCGCCTGGAGGAGCAGCTCGGCAGCTTCACCATCGAGCCGACCGGCGCCGTCTCCGCGCAGCTCCTCGACGATCCCCTGCGCTTGGCCGGATTGGCGTCCGCCTGCGCCGTCGCCGACATCGTGCTGCCCGAGCGCGAGCTCCATGAGGACGTCTTCACCGCCACCGCGGCGCTGATCGAGGCCATCGCCGGCGCCGGCGGGGACTGGCTTGCCGGCTACGTCCGCTGGGAGCTGGCGCTGCTGGCCTCCCTGGGCTTCGGCCTCGACCTCTCGCGCTGCGCCGCGACTGGAGGAACCGAGGACCTCGCCTATGTCTCGCCCAAGAGCGGCCGCGCCGTCGGCCGCGCCGCCGGCGAGGGCTACCGCGACCGCCTGCTGCCGCTGCCGGCCTTCCTGATCGCGCGGGCCGCGCCCGGCCGCGACGATCTCCTCGCCGGCCTGCGCCTCACCGGCTACTTCCTCGACCGGCACGTGCTGCACGGTCCTGCGACCGATCGCCGCCTCGAGGCCCGCGCGCGGTTCCTCGACCGCCTTGCGAGCCGCCCCTGATCGCGGCATTCTTCCGGCAACGACAACGCAAACCCAGCCCTTCCATGCCCCCACAGAACATCGCCGTGATCGGCGCCGGCATCGTCGGCGTGTCCGCCGCCCTGCATCTCCAGCGCGACGGCCACGCCGTCACCCTGATCGACGAGCGCGATCCCGGCGAGGGCACCTCGAAGGGCAATGCCGCGGTGGTCGCGGTCGAATCCGTGGTGCCGGTGGCGACGCCCGGCGTGCTCTGGGACGTGCCGAAATACCTCGCCGATCCGCTGGGCCCGCTCGCCATCCGCTGGTCCTACCTGCCGAGGATCGCGCCCTGGCTGCTGCGCTTCGTCGCCGCCAGCAATCCCCGGCGCGTCGAGGAGATCTCGGTGGCGCTCGCCTCGATCCTGTCGCGCGCGACCGACGTGCACCGCGATTTCGCCCGCGCGCTCGGCGAGGCCTCGATGCTGCGCGAGACCGGCTGGCTCGGCGTCTTCGAGAGCGACAAGAAGTTCGAGTCCTACCAATGGGACCTCGACCTGCAGCAGCGCCGCGGCATCGACTTCCGGATCCTGAAGCAGGAGGAGATCCGCCAGTTCGAGCCTTCGCTGCAGCCGATCTTCCGCCACGCGGTCTACTACCCGCAGAACTCCTACGTCGCCGACAACTTCCGCCTGGTGCGCGACCTCGCGTCGCTCTTCGCGCGCAACGGCGGCACGGTCGCGAAGGCCAGGGTCACCGGCTTCGGCTTCGGCCCCGGCGGCCCCGACGCCGTGCAGACCGCGGAGAGATCCATCGCCTGCGATTCCGTCGTGGTCTGCGCCGGCGCCTGGTCGAAGAAGCTGACCGCCATGCTCGGCCACAACGTGCCGCTGGAGACCGAGCGCGGCTATCACGTGACCCTGCCCAACGCGCAGAAGATGCCGCGCATGCCGCTCTATTCCGGCGACCATTCCTTCGCCGTCACGCCGCTGGAGATCGGCTTGCGCTTCGCCGGCACGGTGGAGCTGGGCGGGCTCGAGGCGCCGCCCAACTACGACCGCGCGCAGATCCTGATGCGGCACGGCCGCCGCATGTTCGGCGCGCTGAACGAGGAGGGCCGCAGCGACTGGATGGGCTTCCGCCCCTCGATGCCGGATTCGCTGCCGGTGATCAGCCGCGGCAGGCGCTACGCCAACACCTATTTCGCCTACGGCCACGGCCATGTCGGCCTGACCCTGGGCCCGGTCACCGGCCGGTTCGTCGCCGACCTGGTGGCGGGGCGCGATCCCGGCGTCGATCTCACGCCGTTCCGCATCGACCGGTTCTGAGCGCCGGATCCGCCCCCCGCAGCGGACTCACTGCGCCGCGTCGATCGCCTTCTGCAGCACCTGGCAATGCGGGTCGTCGGCCTTGCCGGCGCATTGCTGCTGCAGCTGCGCGCCGATCCTGGGGCAGGTCTTCACCAGCGCCAGGTCGCGGGTCATCTCGTCGCCCTTGAGCTTGGGGCCCTTGAACTGCGCCAGCGTGCCGTCGGCGATCGCCTGCTTCATCTCGTCGGAGAGCAGGCTCACCACCACGTCGGCCGAGCAGCTGCAATTGGCCTGCAGCTCCGATCCGCTGCCGAGCCGCGCGTCGCTCATGCACTTGCCATAGGCCTGGTCGTGGATCTGCTGCACGATCGCCTGGGCGTCGCCCGGCTGGGGCGCCGTCTGCTGCGCCAGCCCCGGCGAGGCGGCACCCGCGCTCAGCCCGATACACACCGTTACAATTGCCGCCAGCCGCCGCACGCCAAGCTCCACCGCTGCCGCTCCTGTTCGAAACCCGCGGCATTCTCGCCGTTTGGCCGGCGAAGGGAAGGGTTTTTTCGCCTTCCGAAAGGTGTAAAATGCTGTCGGGGAAAGGGAACGCGGGTCCCCATTCGCTTGTTGTGGATTGGTCCAATCACTCCTTCAAAAACGGAATCGCACCTATGCGCAAGATCCTGATTCACGTCGCCATGCTGGGCTCGGTGCTGCTGCTCGCGGCCTGCGACAATGCCAGCTCGACGATCTTCGACAACAACTGCAGCGGCAACGGCGCGATCGAGAATCCGGATTACTGCACCGGCACGCTGCACCCGAATGCGGGCCCCTGGGCCGGCGGCAAGGCGGATTGAGGCTGCGGCCGGCCTGACAGGATCGACCTGACCCGGCGAGTCGCGCCTGCCGCGGCTCGCCGCCGCCTGCCTCCCGCCCACTTCTCGACCGCCCGGGATTCGACCGACGGAGACGCGACGGACTCGCCCCCCTGGACACATCCCGGGGGCGGCCCTATCCATGGGCCCCGTTCCGCCAGCCTGCAATTCCCGAGTCGAGTCTCCAGCCCATGGCCAGAAAAGCCCGCGCCGAGCAGCCGCCCCACGGTCGTCCACCGCGCGATCCCGACGACGAGATCAAGATCACCGATCTCAAGGACGCGCTCGGCGAGCGCTATCTCTCCTACGCGCTCTCCACCATCATGGCGCGTTCGCTGCCCGACGTGCGCGACGGGTTGAAGCCGGTGCATCGCCGCATCCTGCACGGCATGAACGTGATGCGGCTCAACCCCGGCACCGCGTTCAAGAAATCGGCCCGCGTGGTCGGCGACGTGATGGGCAAGTACCACCCGCACGGCGACAGCGCGATCTACGACGCCATGGCGCGCCTCGCCCAGGATTTCGCCGTCCGCTATCCGATGGTGGAGGGGCAGGGCAATTTCGGCTCGATCGACGGCGACAACCCCGCCGCCATGCGCTACACCGAGGCGCGCATGACCGAGGCCGCGGCGCTGATGCTGCAGGCGATCGACGAGGATACGGTCGACTTCCGCGACAATTACGACGGCACCGAGCGCGAGCCGGTCGTCCTCCCCGCCGCCTTCCCGAACCTCTTGGCCAACGGCGCCACCGGCATCGCGGTCGGCATGGCGACCAACATCCCGCCGCACAACGTCGCCGAGATCTGCGACGCGTTGAGCCACCTGATCAAGGTGCCCAATGCGCGGGTCGATACCCTGGTCAACTACATCAAGGGCCCGGACTTCCCGACCGGCGGCATCGTGGTCGAGAGCCGCGAGACCATCGTCGAGGCCTACAAGACCGGCCGCGGCTCGTTCCGCATCCGCGCCAAGTGGGAGAAGGAGGACCTGAAGGGCGGCGGCTACCAGGTCGTCGTGACCCAGATCCCCTACCAGGTGGCGAAGTCCAAGCTGATCGAGCGCATCGCCGAGCTCCTGAACGAGAAGAAGCTGCCCTTCCTGGAGGACATCAACGACGAGAGCACGACCGACATCCGCATCGTGCTGACGCCGAAGTCGCGCAACGTCGAGCCCGAGCACCTGATGGAGCAGCTGTTCCGCGCGACCGACCTCGAGACCCGCTTCGGCCTCAACATGAACGTGCTGGACGCCGCGCAGACCCCGCGGGTCATGGCCTTGAACGAGGTGCTGAAGGCCTATCTCGACCACCGCCGCGAGGTGCTGCAGCGCCGCTCGAACTTCCGCCTCGGCGAGATCGCGCGGCGGTTGGAGATCCTCGAAGGCTATCTCATCGCCTATCTCAACATCGACGAGGTCATCCGGATCATCCGCAAGGAGGATGAGCCCAAGCCCGTCATGATGAAGAAGTGGAAGCTCAGCGACCTCCAGGCGGAATCGATCCTCAACATGCGGCTCAGAGCGTTGCGCCGCCTGGAGGAGATCGAGATCAGAGGAGAGCACAAGAACCTCACCGCCGAGCAGAAGGAGCTGAACTCCCTCCTGAAGAGCGAGGAGAAGCAGTGGGGCCGGATCGGCGAGGAAGTGCAGGAGCTGAAGAAGCTCTACGGTCCGAAGACCGAGCTCGGGCGGCGCCGCACCGAGTTCGGCGACGCGCCCTCGGCGGAGATCATCCCCTTGGAGGTGATGATCGAGCGCGAGCCGATCACCATCCTCTGCTCGGCCAAGGGCTGGATCCGCGCCATGAAGGGCCATGTCGACGAGACCAGCCCCGACCGCTTCAAGGACGCGAAGTACAAGGAGGGCGATTTCGGCAAGTTCGAGCTCAAGGCCGAGACCACGGACAAGCTGCTGATCTTCGCCACCAACGGCAAGTTCTATACGATCGGCTGCGACAAGCTCCCGGGCGGCCGCGGCTTCGGCGAGCCGATCCGCCTCTTCATCGACCTCGGCAACGAGCACGACGTGGTCACCATGCTGGTCTACCGGCCGGGGCAGAAGCTGCTGGTCGCCGGCCATGACGGCCGCGGCTTCATCGTGCCGGCCGACGAGGTGGTGGCGCAGACCAAGAACGGCAAGCAGGTGCTCTCGGTGCCGGAAGGCGTCGAGGCCGTGGTCGCGACGGTGGTGCCGGAAGGCGGCGACATGGTCGCGGTGGTCGGCGAGAA
>DASZSL010000050.1:0-19428 GCA_035548715.1 Dongiaceae bacterium | reverse complement strand
CTCGAGATCGGCACAGAGCCCGGCGGCAGCCTCGGATTCCAGGCGCGCCCGTTCGAGCCCGGCGCGATGCAGCGCGGGCAAGGCCTCGCGCGGATCGGCCTCGACCGCCTGCCCGCGCCAGCGCACGCGTTCGAAGGCGGGATTGCGGTTGCTGGGATCCTCGATCCAGTCCTGGCCGCGGGCGACCAGGGTCGCCTGCAGCGCGTGTTTGGTGATGCCGAGCAGAGGACGCAGCAGCCGTACGCCGCTCCAGTCGCGGACGGCGCTCATGCCGGCGAGGCCGGCGGGACCGCTCTGCCGGGCCGCGCGCATGGCGCGGGTCTCGACCTGGTCATCGAGATGATGGGCGAGGCAGAGATGGAGGATGCCTTCGGCCCGGCAATGCTCCGTCAGCAGGCGATAGCGCGCCGCGCGGGCCGCCGCCTGGAGGCCGGCCTCGGGCTTCCCGCCGGTCCAGCGCAGGATGGTGTGCCGGGTGACGCGCCGGGCCGCGAGCCAGCGGCCCACCTGCTCCGCTTCAGCCGCGGATTCCGGCCGCAGGCCATGATCGACGCTGATCGCCTCGACCCTGCCGCCGCGGTGGCCGGCCCATTCGTCGAGCAGCAGCGCCAGCGCCATGCTGTCGGGTCCGCCGGAGACCGCGACCGCAACGACCGGCTTCGGCTCGAACGGGCCGAGCCGGGCGATCAGCCGCGCGAAATGCTCCGCCGGGACGCCCGCCGCCGATGCCGGTCTCAGCTGGCCGTGCACCCGTACCGCTGCTGGGCGCGGGCGGCGCGGTCCTTGATCGCCGCCGAGGCGTTCGGGAACTGCTTGGCGAGCTGCTTGAAGGCGACGCAGGCATTGGTCTTGTCGCCGGTCTGTCCGAGCGACATGCCGAGCTTCAGGAGATTGTCCGGCGCCTTCGGGCTCTTCGGGTACTTCTGATAGCCCTCGGCGAAGGCGATCTGCGCGTTCTTGTAGTCGCTGCGCGCATAGAAGGTCTCGCCCAGCCAATACTGCGCATTGCCGGCCAGCGGATCCTTCGGATGCTGGGCGACGAAGGCCTTGAAGGCGAGCTCCGCCTCCGGATAGGCGCCGCGCTGGAGGAGCCCCGTCGCATAGTCGTACTGCTCCTGCGGCGTGTTGCCGGGAAGCTGGATGCTGGCCGGGTCCTGGGGCTGCGCGGCCGGCGCCGCGGTGGCTTGGCCCGCCGCCTGGGCGGCGGCTTCCGCCGCGCCGGCGGGCGCCTGCGGCAGCGGCGTCGTCGAGGAGATGGTGCCGAGCGTGCCCGGCGCCGTCGGCTGCGGGAGCTGGCCGTTGGCGGCGGCCTCCATGTCGGCGGCGGATTGCGGCAGCGGCGCCGGACCCGCCGGGACCGCGGCCGGCGCCTGCGCCGCGCCCATCGTTGCCGCACCCTGGGCAGCACCCTGGGCGGCATCCGGGGCGGCGCCTTGCGGCGGCATGGTGCCCATCGTGGCCCCGGCCGCCCCGCCCTGCTCCAGGCGGCTCAGGCGGAAGTCGTAATCCTTCTGCATGCGGTCGAGCCGGCTCGAAAGATCGTCGACCTTGAGGCCCACCTGCTCGATCTGGCCCTGCAGCTGGCTCATCTGCTGCTGAAGCTGCTGCATCTGGACGACCTGCTGGGCGGCGACGGTGCCGCCCGCGCTCGCGCCCCCGGCGCCGGCGCCGGGGATCTGGTTCTGCAGGTAGGTCATCTGCTGCTGGAGCTGCTGGACCTGCTGCCGGAGATCATCGACCTCGTCGGCGCGCGCCGCCGCGGTGCCCGCGGCCAGTAAGCCCGCGGCCAGGCCCACGGCCAAACCCAGGCCGATGGTCCAGCCGCGCGCAGCCTGTGCGAAGCGTCGCTGCTGCCAATCTTGTGATCGAACCGCCGTCATCTCTGCCTCAACGTAAGAGCTCGCCGGGAAGGGTGAGAACATAAGAATCGGAACATATTGGTTTCGTTTGTGGGCCGAAATATGACGCCGCACAAGCCGTCCAAGCGGAACACCGTCGGCCGTACACCATGGGGTGATGGGAAAACCGCGCGCCGGGGACCGGGTTCCGCGGGATTCGGCTGTGGCCCAGAATCAACAACGCCGACGCCACCCCCGAGGTGACGCCGGCGTCGGTTCGATCGGGCTGCCCCGAGGGAGCGGCCGTTACTGGTTGACCGCCGTCACGCCCCGGCGGTTCTGCGACCAGCAGGACTCGTTGGAGTCGGTGCAGATCGGACGCTCCTTGCCGTAGGAGATCGTGCTGATGCGGCCCTTGTCGATGCCCAGAGCGGTCAGGTAGTTCGCGACCGAGTTGGCACGGCGCTCGCCGAGCGCGAGGTTGTACTCGCGGGTGCCGCGCTCGTCGCAATGGCCCTCGATGGTGACGGTGTGCTGCGGGTACTGCTGCAGCCAGGCCGCTTCCTTCTGGAGCTGGGCCTGAGCTTCGGCGGTCAGGTCATAGCGGTCGAAGCCGAAATACACGGTGTTGCCGACGTTCTGAGTGAAGTCTTCGACGCTGCCCGGCGCGATCGCGCCGTTGCCGGTCGCCGCACCGGTCTGGGTGGTGCTGCCAGCACCCTGGGTGGAAGCCGTTTCGACCGGCTCGTCCGAAGAGCAGGCCGCCAACAGCAATCCTGCAGCCAGGACCGACAAGATCTGGAGACGCATTTTCTTATCCTCTCATCCTCTTTTTAGTGCACAGGCCGCCACTTGGATAATAACCCGTACCCGCTGGGGTTCCGGGCCTAACCCCGCCTGATTCGCCGATTCTACAGGTGATTGTACCCGATTTTGGGCCTCGAAGCCCCCGGAATCGGCGCGGAACATAGAGGATTATTGATTGTCAAGCAAGGGAGACCAGGCCGGATCGGAGCCATCCATCGGCGTCTTGAGGATGCGTTCGTTGTAGCCCGTAAGGTCGATGCTATGGAGCTGGGTAAGCCCCCGCTGGTCCTGGGAAAAGAAGGCCAGCACGCGCCCGTTCGGCGCCCAGGTCGGCCCCTCGACCAGCCAGCCGCTGGAGAGGATGCGCTCCCCTGAGCCATCTGGTCGCATGACGCCGATCTGGAAGGTCTGGCCGAAGAACTTCGTGAAGGCGATGAGGTCGCCGCGCGGCGACCACACGGGCGTGGCATAGCGGCCCTGGCCGCGGCTGATGCGCTGCACGCCGGTGCCGTCGGCGTTCATCACGTAGAGCTGCTGCTCGCCGCCGCGGTCCGAGTTGAACACGATGCGCGTCGCGTCCGGCGAGTAGCACGGCGAGGTGTCGATCGCCGGGCTGTCGGTCAACCGCTGCGAGCGCCGGGTGCGGATGTCCATCGTGTAGATGTCGGTGTTGCCGCCCTGGGCCATGCTCATGATGACCTTGGAGCCGTCGGGCGAGAAGCGCGGGGCGAAGGTCATGCCGGGGAAGTCGCCCAGGACCTCCTGCTGGCCGCTGTCGATGTTGAAGAGATACACGCGCGGCTTGTTGTTGAAGTAGGACATGTAGGTGATGTCCTGCGCCGCCGGCGAGAAGCGCGGGGTCAGCACCAGCACCGCGCCGTCGGTCAGATACTTATGGTTCTCGCCGTCCTGGTCCATGATGGCGAGGCGCTTCACGCGGTGGTCCTTCGGCCCGGTCTCCGAGATGTAGACGATGCGGGTGTCGAAGTAGCCGTCTTCGCCGGTGATGCGCTTGTAGATCTCGTCGGCGATCTTGTGCGCGACGCGGCGCCAATTGGTCGAAGCCGCGGTGTACTGGAAGCCCGCCATCTGCGTGCCGCCGAACACGTCCCAGAGGCGGAACTGCACGTTGATCTGGCCGTTGCCGCGCGACTGCGCGAGGCCCGAGACGAGCGCCTGCGCGTTGATCAGCTTCCAGTCGTTGAAGCGCGGCGATTGCTGCAGCGAGGCGCTGTCCTGGATGAAGGCCTTGGGATCGATCGGCGCGAAGAGGCCGGAGCGCTCGAGATCGGCGGAGACCACGCGGGCCACGTCGGCCCCGACCTGCGCGTCGGCGGGCGAAGCGGCATAGAAGTCGGGAATCGCGATCTTGATCGGCTGCGGGTTGCCCTGGTCGAGCACGACGCGCGGGATTTCCGCACGGGCGCCGGCAGCAAGCAGGGGAGTCGCCGCCAGAACCAGAACGGCGATGAATCGAGTCACGCGCATCATGACCTTCAACCTTTCCTCCGAAGTCCTGGGTTGCCGCCGAATCGGCCGCACCCGGGTTGAATTGGCGATTTGCCTAACATTAAACGTGGTTCCCTGCCACCTGTGGCCGGCCCATTTAATCCTGAGGGCCGCGTCCCGCGAAGCTTTGAAACACGGCTGCAGCTTTGCCCGTTCCACCGCCGGTCCGCTCAGTACCTGCCATTAATGGCTTTTTCGAGGTGGAACGCGCGCGTCAGTAGCCGCCATTGATCGCCTTGGCCAGGTCGAAGACGATGTCCATCTGCGGCCAGTACTTGCCCGGCGGCAGCTTCAGCGGCACGCAGGCCGGATTCTCGACCGCGCGCACCGCGCTCTCCGCCACCGAGCGATAGGTCGGGTCGCCCATGCGCGACATGTCCTCGACCTGCGCGCCGGTCACCGCGCCGTCCTCGCGCACGGAGATGCGCACGACGACGGTATAGTTCTCCGGATTGGGCACGCCGGCATCGAACGCCCAGCAGGGAATGAGCTGGGTGCGGATCGCGTCGTTCTCCGACGCGGTCATCGGCGGGCCCTCGGTCAGCATCGCCGCCTGCGGGCCGACGGTCGGCTCCGCGGGCGCGGGCTGCGCCTTGGCCTTGGTCTTCTCCTTGGTGTCTGGCGCCGGCTGCTGCTTGGTGAGGTTGTTCAGCAGCGCATCCATCGCCTGCTGCTGATCGTCCTTCTTCGGCTTCGGCTTGTCCTCGGCCTTCTTCTCCGGCTTCTTGTCCGGCTGCTTCTTCTCTTCCTTCTTCGGCTCGATCGCCTTGCTCTCGTCCGGGATCAGCGCCGCCTGCTGCTCGGGTGCGGGCGGCGCGGAAGCGGCCGGGGTCGGCGTCGCCGGCGGCGCCGGCTTCGGCGGCTCGGGCTTCTTCTGCTCGGGGGCGGGCGGCGTCGGCGGCTTGGGCTTGTCCTGGAGCTTGCCGGCCTTGTCGACCTTCGGCGCGGCGGTGATGTCGGAGACGATGGTCGCCTCGATGCCGGGCGGCGTGGTGTCGACCGGCACCACGAACAGCGGCAGGATGACGATCAGCACCACCGCCAGGCCGACATGGAACAGCACCGACAGGACGAATCCGGCGGTGATCGGCTGACTGCGTTCGACCCAGACGAGTTGCATGGTCTAAGCCAACACCCGCAGCGATGCGTCGTTTCGCATCATCACTTCGTCTTCGGTTGCTGCCCGGCATCGCCGGCCGGCTTGGCGGCGGGCGTGCCGGAATCCTTGGCGTCGTTCACCAGGCCGATCTTGGTGATGCCGTTGGACTGCAGCTCCGCCAGCACCTCGGCGAAGACACCGTAGTTGATGTCCTTGTCGGCGCGGACATAGACCGTGGTGTCGGGCTTGCTGCCGATGATCGCGGCGAGGCGCGGCCCGAGGCTGTCCATGTCGATCTCGGTGTCCTGGAGGTAGATCGTGCCGTCCTTCCGGACGCTGACCACCAGCGGCTTGTCGTCATTGTTCATCGCCGCGGCCTTGGTTTTCGGCAGGTCGACCGGCACGCCGACGGTCAGCAGCGGCGCCGTCACCATGAAGATGACGAGCAGCACCAGCATGACGTCGACCATCGGCGTCACGTTGATCTCGGCCATCGGCGAATACTTGCGCCGCGCGGCGTAGCCGCGCGCGGCCCGGCCGCCGCCGAGCTTGACCGCCATCAGTGCTTCTCCTCGAGCTGGCGCGAGAGGATGGCGCCGAATTCGCCGGAGAAGGCCTCGAGCCGGTTGCCGTAGCGGCCGATATCGCCGGAGAGCTTGTTATAAGCGAGCACCGCCGGGATGGCGGCGACCAGGCCGAGGGCGGTCGCGAACAACGCCTCCGCGATGCCCGGCGCCACCACGGCAAGGCTGGTGTTCTTGGTGCCGGCGATGGCGGCGAAGCTGTTCATGATGCCCCAGACCGTGCCGAACAGGCCGACGAAGGGTGCCGCCGAGCCGACCGAGGCGAGGAACACCATGTAGCGTTCCAACTGATCCATCTCGCGGCCGAGCGTGATGTGCATGACCCGCTCGATGCGGTCCTGCAGGCTCTCCTTCAGCGCCTCGCTGGCAAGCAGGCCCTTGGCGGCGGAGCGGCGCCATTCGCGCATGGCCGCGACGAAGATCGAGGCCATGGGATCGGTCGGCCGGTTGGCGATGCGGTCGAACAGCTCCTCGAGCGAGCCGCCGGACCAGAAGGATTCCTCGAACTTGCGGGCGCGGGCGCGCAGGCTCCGGAGGCGGATCATCTTGTCGAAGATGATCGCCCAGCTCCAGATCGAGGCCAGCAGCAGCAGGATGATGACCGCCTTCACGATCCAGTCGGCCTGCAGGAACAGCGCCCAGACCGAAAGGTCGTGCACCACTTGGCCGGTGCCCGGCGGCACCATGGTCGGGTCCAGACCCTGGGCCGCGGCGCCGGCGGCATTGGGATCGAGCGCGCCGCCGGAGACCGGCGCGACCGGCACGGCCGGCGGTGGAGTGTCCTGGTTCATGTCCTAATCTCTTTTATCGTTCAACTCGCGCAAGATTGTGTTCAGTTTATGGCGATCGCCGCGCGGACCTTGTCCGGGAGCCGCGTCGGGCGCCCCTCCCGGGTGATGCAGGCGATTGTAACAGCGAGCTCGACCAGCACCTCGCCGCCCCGGCGCACGACCTGGTCCAAGGTCAGCGTGGCGCCGCTCAATTCGGCGACTCGGGTCTCAATTTCCAGCGCGTCGTCGAGCCGCGCCGATCGGCGGTATTCCACGACGGCGCGCCTTACCACCAGCATGAGGCCGTCGTCAGCCACCATCTCCGCATGGCTGATCCCGGCGGCGCGCAGCATCTCGGTGCGCGCGCGTTCGGCGAACTTCAGGTAGTTGGCGTAATAGACCATCCCGCCCGCATCGGTGTCCTCGAAATAGACGCGCAGGCGGTGGATGTGCGCCGCCGCCGCGGCGCCGGATGGCGAAGCAGCGGAAGCGTTCATTCGTTCTCGTTCTCCGCGCCGGAGGCCGTCAGGAGTTCGAGCTGTGCCTGAGTCTGGGAGGACGGGGTGAGCCCAAGATGGCGATAGCCGTTCAAGGTCAGCATCCGGCCGCGCGGCGAGCGCTGCAGCAATCCCTGCTGGATGAGATAGGGCTCGATCGCATCCTCGATCGTGTCGCGCTGCTCGGAGAGCGCCGCGGCCAGCGTCTCGACGCCGACCGGGCCGCCGCCGTAATCCTCGGCGATGGCGCGCAGGTAGCGGCGGTCCATGGCGTCGAGGCCGATCGCGTCCACTTCGAGCCGGGTCAGCGCCTGGTCGGCGAGCCTGGCATCGACCCGGCCCGACTTGGCGACGGCGGCGAAGTCGCGCACCCGGCGCAGCAGGCGGCCGGCCACGCGCGGCGTGCCGCGGGAGCGGCGCGCGATCTCGGTGGCGCCGTCGGGGGCGAGATCGAAGCCCAGCACCCCTGCCCCGCGCTTCACGATCTCCTCCAGCTCGCCGGTGTTGTAGAAGTTGAGACGCAGCGGAATGCCGAAGCGTTCACGCAGCGGCGTGGTGATGAGGCCGAGCCGCGTGGTGGCGCCGACCAGGGTGAATTTCGGCAGGTCGATGCGCACCGAGCGCGCGGCCGGACCCTCGCCGATGATGAGGTCGAGCTGGAAGTCCTCCATCGCCGGATAGAGGATCTCCTCGACCGTCGGCGAGAGCCGGTGGATCTCGTCGATGAACAGCACGTCGCGCGGCTGCAGGTTGGTCAGCAGCGCCGCCAGATCGCCGGCCCGCGCGATCACCGGGCCCGAGGTCGCGCGGAAGCCGACGCCCAGCTCGCGCGCCACGATCTGGGCCAGCGTCGTCTTGCCGAGGCCGGGCGGGCCGTAGAGCAGGACGTGGTCCAAGGCCTCGCCCCGATGCCGCGCGGCCTGGATGAAGACGGCGAGGTTCTCGCGCAGCTTCTGCTGGCCGATGAACTCGGCGAGCTGCAGCGGGCGCAGCGAAAGCTCCGACGCGTCCTCGGTCTTCTGCTCGGCGGCGATGACCCTGCCCTCGCTCACTGCGACAATTCCCTGAGACCGTTGACGATGAGGTCATTGAGAACCGGCTTGCCGCCGGCGGCGATGACCTTGGAGACGGCGCCGAAGGCCTCGGCGCGGCGATAGCCGAGATTGACCAGGGCCGAGACCGCGTCGTTGACCAGGTCGCCGCTCTCGCCCTTCGGTGCCGGGAAGGCCGCGATGTTCGCGGCGGCGGTGCCCATCGCCATGCCGGCGGCCTTGTCCTTCAGCTCGGAGACGATGCGCTGCGCGAGCTTCGGCCCGACGCCGCTGGCGCGCGAGACCGACGCCTTGTCCTGGGCGGCGACCGCGTTGGCGAGCTCGCCGGGCGTCAGGGTCGAGAGGATGGCCAGCTCCACCTTGCCGCCGACGCCCTGCACCGTGCGCAGCAGGCGGAACCAGTCATGCTCGGCATGGTCGGCGAAGCCGAACAGCGTGATCGCGTCCTCGCGCACCTGGGTCTCGATCAAGAGGCTCGCCGGGGTGCCCTTGTCGCCGATGCGCGACAAGGTCTTGCTGCTGGCCTGCACGACATAGCCGACGCCGTTGACGTCGAGCAGCAGGCCCTCGTCGGTCAGGCTGTCGATGGTGCCGGTGAGCTTGCCGATCACCGCGCGGCCTCACGGAAATCCCTGGCGCCCCATTGCCGCAGGGTGCCCATGTGATGGGCGTGGCAGATCGCGACCGCGAGCGCGTCGGCGGCGTCCGGCGACCCCGCCTGCGAGGCCGGCAGCAGCACGCGCACCATCACCTGCACCTGCTCCTTGCCGGCATGGCCGGCGCCGACCACCGACTTCTTGATGAGGTTCGCCGGGTATTCGTAGACCTGCAGCTTGTGCAGGGCCGGCGTCAGCAGCGCCACGCCCCGGGCGAGGCCGAGCTTCAGGGTCGAGGTCGGGTTCTTGTTGACGAACGTCTCCTCGACCGCGGCGGCATCGGGCTGGTGCAGCGCGATGATCGCGTTCAGGCCCGCATGGATCTCGGCGAGGCGCTCGGCCAAGGGCTGCGCCGCCACCGACGAGATCCGCCCCGCCGCGACGAAGGAAAGCCGCGAGCCGTCCTGGTCGATGACACCCCACCCGGTGTGCTGCAGGCCTGGATCGAGGCCGATGATCCTCATCGGCGCGGGTTACGCCGAGAGACGCTGCAGGGTCTCGTCGGAGACCTCGTAGTTCGCATAGACGTTCTGGACGTCATCGTTGTCCTCCAGCGCGTCGATCAGCTTCATCAGGGATTCCGCAGTGTCGCCCTCGACCAGCGTGGTGTTCATCGGGCGCCATTGCAGCTTGGCCTCCCGGGCTTCGCCGAACTTCGCCTCGAGCGCGTCGCGCACCGCGGAGAAATCGTCCGGGGCGCAGGTCACCTCATGGACCTCGGCGTCGCTCTCGACATTGTCGGCGCCGGCCTCCAGCGCCGCCTCGAACATCGCGTCGGCGCTGGCCACCTTGGCCGGGTAGCCGATGACGCCCTTGCGCTCGAACATGAAGCTGACGGAGTTGGTCTCGCCCATGTTCCCGCCGGCCTTGGAGAACAGGGACCGGATCTCGGACGCGGTGCGGTTCCGGTTGTCGGTCAGGGCCTCGATGATGATGGCGATGCCGCCGGGGCCATAGCCCTCGTAGCGGACCTCGTCATAGGCCGTGTTGTCCTCGCCGCCGGCGCCGCGCTTGATGGCCCGGTCCATGGTGTCGCGGGGCATGTTGGCCTGGCGGGCGGCGATGATGGCGGCCCGGAGCCGGGGGTTGGCGTTGGGGTCGGCCTGGCCGGTCTTGGCGGCAACCGTTAACTCCCGGATGATCTTGGTGAAGACCTTGGCGCGCTTCGCGTCCTGCGCGCCCTTCCGGTACATGATGTTCTTGAATTGTGAATGCCCAGCCATCGGACGGCCTCGATACCCTATAAAGGATGTTTCCCATAAAAATCCTACCATATCTAGGGGTCTTGCGGCTGAGCCGGCGGGTTTTCCGGCGTGGCGCCCCTAGCGGCGGATGGCACGCTTCTAATCGCCCGACGCCGCTTCGGCTAGTGCGATTCGATAGCGCGGTTTACCGATCATTTACGGTTCGGGGGGCAGACTCCCATTCGCGGGCGCCCTGAGAGATCCGACAGCCGGACCGAAGCGCACCGCCTGGGATGGCGATCATGCTGCACTCGAAGATGCCCCTGCCGGACGAGACGCTGGTCGAGACCGAGCAGCTCCGGGCCGAGATCCACCGCATGGCGGACATGGTCTCGGGCGTGGTGCGGCAGACCGCGGTCGACTCCATCACGACCGCGATGACCATCGCCGCCAGCGGCACGCCGAGCGCGCCGAAGGATGCGACGCGGGTGGCCGGCGAGTTGCTGGAGCGCGCGACGGTGATGCAGACCGAGATCGACCGCTTCCTGACGATCGCGGCCGGCCGCAGCGCGGCCTGAGGCCCACTCTTCTCTTATGACGAGACGCTAAGCGTCGACGGGCGCCGCTTTCGGCTGCGCCTGCGACAGGCGACCGCCGACGCGGACCGGCTCGACCTTCTTCGCCAGGCCCGTTGCGTCATCGGTCTCGACATAGAGGCCGCACAGCGTGCCCGGGCCCATGGCCGCGGAGAGGCGCTCCGTCGGCATCTTCTTGGTGAAACGCGCGATGGGCGTCGCCTTCTCCATGCCGATTACCGAGTCGTAGTCGCCGCACATCCCGGCATCGGTCTGATAGGCGGTGCCGCCCGGCAGGATCATGTGATCCGCCGTCGGCACATGGGTATGGGTGCCGACGACCAGCGATACCTTGCCGTCGAGATAGTGGCCCATGGCCATCTTCTCGCTGGTCGCCTCGCCGTGGAAGTCGATCAGGATCGCATCGACATTGCCGCCGAGCTTATGGGCGCGCAGGAGCTGCTCGGCCGCCTGGAACGGGTCGTCCAGCGGATCCATGAACAGCCGCGCCATGATGTTGGCGACCAGCACCTTCCTGCCGCGGGCGGTCTGGTAGATGCCGCTGCCCTTGCCCGGCGTGCCCGCCGGGAAATTGACCGGCCGGAGCAGCCGGGGGTCGCTGCCGATGAACGCGATGGTCTCCTTCTGGTCCCAGACGTGGTTGCCGGTGGTGATGCAATCGACCCCGGCCTTGTAGAGCTCGTCGCAGATCTTCTGGGTGATGCCGAAGCCGCCGGCGGCGTTCTCGCCATTGGCGACGACGAGATCGAGCGCGAGGTCCCGCCGCAGGCCCGGCAGCTTCTCCACCACCACGTCACGGCCGGAACGGCCGACCAGATCACCGCAGAACAGAAGTCGCATTCACCACACTTTCATACGCATTTGCGCGCCCATGCCTCGGTCGCGATCCAGTCCAGGCGCTGGTCGAACGGCCCGCGCGGCAGGCTCTCGGTCTCCTGGGCCGCGAAGGCGATGCCGATCGCCAGAACCGGATGGCCAGAATGCGCCTCGTGCCGGCGCTTTTCCAGGGTCCGGTCGTAGAAGCCGCCGCCATAGCCGAGCCGATAGCCGGCCGCGTCGAAGGCCAGCAAGGGCACCAGCAGGACCTGCGGCTCCAGCTCCGGCGCGCCTTCCGGCGGCGTCATCACCTTGAAGGCGCCCTGGACCAGGGGCGTGCCCGGGCTCCAGTGACGGAAGAAGAGCGGCTGGCCCTTGGCTTTCACCACCGGCAGGGCGATCCGATGCCCGGCCTCATGGATCTGGTGCATCAGCGGCCGAATGTCCAGCTCGCCGGGCAGCGGCCAGTAGCCCGAGACCACCGCGCCACGGGGCAGGTGAATCGATCTATGGAAGTGGTCGGCCAGCCCGGCGCCGGCTTCGGGCATGGCGGCGAAGGCCCGGGCGCGACGTTCGGCCGCCGCGCGGCGTTCGCGGGTCTTCCATTCGGCGGTTTCGGGCGTTTCCATCTCCGGCTCCGAATTTAATCGGAGCGCCCGATGGATTGGAGAAAGCGAGCGGGCGGCGCCGCATGGGCCGATGACACGTATGAATCCTCTGTGGCCTGCTAACGCAGGTGGGCGCCATGTGCCGAAACCAGGGTTCCGGTAGGGACAGCTCCCGAGAGGTCGATATTGGCCCCAGGGATTACCCGGTCTGTCGCACCCGGCAGCAGACCGCCCAAATCCTATTTAGGCCGCTTCCACCCGCGCGGCAAGGGACTCGATCCGCTGCGCCAGGGCCTCGATGGTATCGGCCAGCGCAACCTCGCGGCGCAGGCTGACTTCGCGGCCTTCCTCTTTCAGCTTGGCTGCCTCGCGCTTCTTCTGATCGAGCTCGTCGGCCAGCAGGAGGGCCGTCATCACGAAGGCCATGCCTTCGGTCATGGGATGCGCACCCTTGGCGACGCCTTCCATGCGGCGGCGAATCTCGCCGGCCAGTTCGAGGACGCGCGCCTCCTCGCCTTCGCCGACCGCGATGTCGTAGTTCCGCCCGTTGAGTGCGATGGTCACGGTCGGCATGAAACGATCCCCCTGCCCGCGAACCTCAAAGGCTTCCCGCCATCACGTTCTGCAGGCGGCCGACGGCGATATCGAGCCGATCCGACACCAGCCGCGCCTCTTCCTGCAACAGCTCGTGAGTCTCTCTGAGCGCGGCGAGTTCCCGCTCCATCGTCGCGCGCTCGCGGTCGCCGCGCTGTGCGCCTTCGCTCACTGCGGCATCCAGCCGGGCCATGGCAGCATCCAACCGGTTCATCGCCGTTTCCAAGCGGGACATGTGAGAGGATTGCCGCCTTTGCCTTTGGGTCGCCCGCGACCGTGTTTCTTGTCGTTGGCGTTGAATTAAACCGGTGATCGCTGAACGCGTCAACACGGCATAGGGTTGCATCGATACTCCGACCGGAGGCTGGACCGAGGGTCTGATCCAGTGGGGTCTGACCCGGTGCTCGACCCGGTGGTTGACCCGGTGGTTGACCACGTCCCGGTGAGCGGGCATGTTCGCCCCCTGTCGCCCACCCTCACTCAAGAAACCTCCCCATGGCAACGGATACCGCTGCGGTTAACCACAACGATATGGCGAACGCGATCCGCGCCCTGGCGATGGACGCTGTGGAAAAAGCCAATAGCGGCCATCCCGGCATGCCGATGGGCATGGCGGATGTCGCCACCGTACTCTTCTCAAAATTTCTGAAATTTGATCCGCATAACCCGCAATGGCCGGATCGGGACCGCTTCATCCTGTCGGCCGGCCACGGCTCGATGCTGCTCTATGCGCTGATGTACCTGACCGGCTACCCGGCGATGACCATCGAGGAGATCAAGCGCTTCCGCCAGATCAACAGCCTGACGCCCGGTCACCCTGAACACGGGCATACGCCGGGCGTCGAGACGACGACCGGTCCCCTGGGCCAGGGGCTCGGCAACTCGGTCGGCTTCGCGCTCGGCGAGCGCATCATGAATGCGCGCTTCGGCGGCGACCTGGTCGATCACCATACTTATGTCATCGCCGGCGACGGCTGCCTGATGGAAGGCATCAGCCACGAGGCGCTGTCGCTCGCCGGTCACCTGAAGCTCGGCAAGCTGATCGTCCTGTTCGACGACAACCACGTCTCGATCGACGGGCCGACCGAGATCACGGTCTCCGACGACCAGGTGAAGCGCTTCGAGGCGCATGGCTGGAACGCCACCCGGATCGACGGCCACGACCCGAAGGCGATCGAAGCGGCGGTCGCCGCGGCGCTGAAGTCGGAACGGCCGAGCATGATCGCCTGCCGCACCACGATCGGCTACGGCGCGCCGAAGAAGCAGGGCACCGCGGCGGTCCACGGCTCCCCGCTCGGCAAGGAGGAGATCGCCGGCGCGCGCGAGAAGCTGGGCTGGCCCTACCCGCCCTTCGAGATTCCCGCGCCGATCCTGGACGCCTGGCGGCAGGTCGGCGCCCGCGGCCGCGCCGCGTTCGAGGCCTGGAGCAAGCGCCATGCCGCCGCCGCGCAGAAGGCGGAGTTCGACCGGGTGCAGAACGGCGAGCTGCCGGCCGGCTTCAACGACGCCGTGCAGAAGATCAAGAACGCCTTCGCCGCCGAGGCGCCGAAGATCGCCACCCGGCAGGCCTCGCAGAAAGTGATCGAGGGCCTCACGCCGGTGATGCCGGAGCTGGTCGGCGGCTCGGCCGATCTCTCGGGCTCCAACCTCACCAAGGGCAAGGCCGCGGTGCCGATCACGGCGCCCGGCTACAAGGGCGACTATATCTATTACGGCGTGCGCGAGCACGGCATGGCGGCGGCGATGAACGGCCTCGCCCTGCATGGCGGCGTGATCCCGTTCGGCGGCACGTTCCTGTGCTTCACCGATTACGCGCGCCCGTCGATCCGCCTCTCGGCGCTGATGGGCCAGCGCGTCGTCTACGTCATGACCCATGACTCGATCGGCCAGGGTGAGGACGGACCGACCCACCAGCCGGTCGAGCACATGGCCGCCTTGCGCGCGATCCCGAACCTCCAGGTCTTCCGGCCCTGCGACGGCATGGAGACGGCGGAGTGCTGGGCGCTCGCCCTCCAGACCGCGGACAAGCCGTCGATCCTGGCGCTGACCCGCCAGGCGGTGCCGCATCTCAGGGCCGATGCCGCGGTCGCCAACCACAGCGCCCGGGGCGGCTACATCATCCGCCCCGCGCAGGGGGACCGGCGCGGCACCATCCTGGCGACCGGGTCGGAAGTCTCGATTGCGATCGACGCCCAGGCGCTGCTCGCCCAGGAGGGGATCCATGTCGCGGTCGCTTCCCTGCCCTGCTGGAATTTGTTCGACCAGCAGTCGGAGGCTTACCGCAAGGAGGTGCTGGGCGACGGCGTCCGGGTGGCGGTCGAGGCCATGGTCGCCTTCGGCTGGGAGCGCTATCTGGGGCCGATCGGCCCGAAAGGCGGCGGTTTCGTGGGCATGACCGGCTTCGGGGCCTCGGCCCCGGGGCCGGAGGTCTACAAGCATTTCAACATCACGCCCGCGGCCGTCGCCGAGGCCGTGAAGGCGCGCCTCTAGGCCTGCGACAAGCGAACCCGTCCTGGGCCTTGATCCACGTCACGGTGTCGTAGCACTTTAGGCGCTAGGTTTCGCTCGACGTCATTCCCAGAAAGAAGGATTCGACTATGGCTGTCCGCGTCGCCATCAACGGCTTCGGCCGCATCGGCCGCCTGGTCCTGCGCGCGATCATGGAATCGGGCCGCAAGGACATCGAGGTGGTCGGCATCAACGATCTCGGTCCGGTCGAGACCAACGCACACCTCTTCCGCCACGACACGGTCCACGGCGCGTTCCGCGGCGAGGTCAAGACCACGAGCGACGGCATGGATGTCGGCCGCGGCCTCATGAAGGTCACGGCGGAAAAGGATCCGACCAAGCTTCCCTGGAAGGAGCTCGGCGTCGAGATCGCGCTGGAATGCACCGGCATCTTCACCGCCAAGGAGAAGGCCGCGCTGCATCTCCAGGCCGGCGCCAAGCGCGTGCTGGTCTCGGCGCCCGCGACCGGCGCCGACCTCACCGTGGTCTACGGCGTCAATCACGACAAGCTGCAGAAATCCCACACCGTGGTCTCGGCGGCGTCCTGCACGACCAACTGCCTCGCGCCGGTGGCGCATGTGCTGAACAACGCGATCGGCATCGAGCGCGGCTTCATGACCACGATCCACTCCTATACCGGCGACCAGCCGACCCTGGACACGCTGCACAAGGACCTGCACCGCGCCCGCGCCGCGGCGCTCAACATGATCCCCACCAGCACGGGCGCCGCCAAGGCGGTGGGCCTCGTCATCCCCACCCTCAACGGCAAGCTCGACGGCACCTCGATCCGCGTGCCGACGCCCAACGTCTCGGTGGTGGATTTCAAGTTCACCACGCCCAAGCCGGTCACCAAGGAGCAGGTCAACGACGCGATCAAGGCCGCGGCGGCCAGCGGGCCGCTGAAGGGCATCCTGGCCACCAACAGCGAGCCGCTGGTCTCGATGGACTTCAACCACAACCCGGCGAGCTCGACCTTCGATCTTCCCCAGACCCAGGTGATCGAGGGCGTCTTCGTGCGCGTGCTCTCCTGGTACGACAACGAGTGGGGCTTCTCGAACCGCATGGGCGACGTCGCGGTCGAGATGGGCAAGCTCGGCTGAGGACCGTCACCGTCGCCAACCTCGCGCAGGCCCGCGCCGCGCTGAACGCGGGGCGGGCCGCCGGCGAGCGCGTGAGACTGCAGAGCGAGAAGGACGCCGTGCCCCGGTACGGCGTCCTTTATTTCGTCAAGATGACGGAGCTGCTGGCGGCCGAGTTTCCGGAACTGAAGCCGGACATCGCCGTTGATTGCGGCGATCGCGCGGACCTCGCCCATGCGGCGATGCGCGCGGGCCTCCGGAACGTCGTCTTCCACGGCGATCCGCGCGCGGCGGAAAAGCTGGCCGGAATCGCCGCGGAGCTCAGGATCCGGTTCGAGTCACACCCCGCGTCATCCCGGACGGATTGAACAAAAGCCCGCTTCTGGGCTAGAACCGCCAGGCTTTCGGTTTGGCGCGGCCAGCGCGGTCTTTTGGTTAACCAACAGGATGGAACGATGAAGATCTCCCGCAAGGTGAAGGAAATCCTGTCGCATTACGAGAGCGACAATCCCGGGACCAAGGCGAACCTCGCCCGGATCCTGATGGAGGGCCGCCTCGGCGGCAGCGGCAAGCTGCTGATCCTGCCGGTCGACCAGGGCTTCGAGCACGGCCCGGCGCGGAGCTTCGCGCCGAACCCCGCGGCCTATGACCCGCACTATCATTTCCAGCTCGCGGTCGATGCCGGCCTCTCCGCCTATGCGGCGCCGCTCGGCATGATCGAGGCCGGCGCCGACAGCTTCGCCGGCGCGATCCCGACCATCCTCAAGGTCAACAGCTCCAACAGCCTCGCCCGGACCAAGGACCAGGCCGTGACGGGCTCGGTCAACGACGCGCTGCGGCTCGGCTGCGCGGCGATCGGATTCACCATCTATCCGGGCTCCGACTACGCCTTCGAGATGATGGAGGAGATCCGCGAGCTCGCCGAGGAGGCGAAGGCGGCGGGCCTCGCCGTCGTCGTGTGGTCCTATCCGCGCGGCGACGCACTCTCCAAGGAGGGCGAGACCGCCATGGATATCTGCGCCTACGCGGCGCACATGGCGGCGCTGCTCGGCGCGCACATCATCAAGGTGAAGCCGCCCACGGCTTTCCTCGAGCAGCCCGAGGCCAAGAAGGTCTACGAGAAGGAGAAGATCGCGATCGGCACGCTGGCCGACCGCATCCGCCATGTCGTGCAGTCCTGCTTCAACGGCAAGCGCATCGTCGTCTTCTCCGGCGGCGCCGCGAAGGACCTGGAGGGCATCTACGAGGAGGCCCGCGGCATCCGCGACGGCGGCGGCAACGGCTCGATCATCGGCCGCAACACCTTCCAGCGCCCGCGCGAGGATGCGCTGAAGATGCTGGACCAGCTGATCAAGATCTACGCCGGCAAGGAGTAGGCGGCCATCGCCGAAGCCCCGCGCTGCCGGCTCTATCTGACCACGCCGCCCGAACTGGTTTCGGGCGGCGTTCGTTTGCGCGATTTTCTCGCGACGTTCGAGCCGGCGCTTGCCGCGGCCGACATCGCCTGCCTGCTGATCGATGCGCCGGGCGATGCACGCGACGAAGCCGTCGCGGAGATCGCGCGTCCGCTGAACGACATGGCGCAGGCCCGCGGCATCGCGACCTTGCTGCCCGCGCGGGCGGCGCTGGCAAGGCAGATCGGCGCCGACGGCGTGCATCTCGACCTGCGGCCGCTTGACGAGGCTGCGGCGCTCCTCGCCTATCGAAATGCGCGCAAGACGCTGGGCCCGGAGGCGATCGTCGGCGCGCTCTGCGCCGCCCAGCGGCACATGGCGATGGAGGTCGCCGAGCTCGATGCCGATTATGTCGGCTTCGCCCTCGACGCGGCGGAGACGCCGGAGCTCGTCGCCTGGTGGGCCGAGATGATGAACACGCCCTGCGTCGCCTTCGGCGCTGCGGAGGTCGAGCAGGCCCGGAGCTTGGCGGCGGGCGGGGCCGACTTCATCGCCCTCTCGGCCGGGCTTTGGGACGCGCCGGATCCCGCCGCCGCGCTCGCGCGTTTCCAGGCAGCAATCGATCCTGGATAGGTCCCGCCGGGCGTGTTAGGCTTCGACTTGGCCTAGAACCGACTGTTTCCGTCGATTTCCCGCCATTGCAGCCGAGGCCCGGAGTGAACTTCCTGCACGAACGCCATCTGCGCCGGTTGGATGCCCGCGGCCCCTCGCGTGCCGTCGAGGCGCCGCCCCGGGTCAGCTTCGAGTTCTTCCCGCCGAAGAATCCGCAGATGGAGGCCCAGCTCTGGGCCACCATCAAGGCGCTGGAGCCCCTGCTGCCGCAATACGTCTCGGTCACCTATGGCGCCGGCGGCTCGACGCGCGACGCGACCTTTGAGACGGTGCAGCGGATCGTCGCCGAGACCCACCTGCACCCGGCGGCGCATCTGACCTGCGTCGGCCATGGCCGGGCCGAGATCGCGAGGCTCCTGGAGCGGTACTGGGAGGCCGGCGTGCGGCATATCGTGGCGCTGCGCGGCGACATGCCGGCCGGCGCCGGCGCCGCCACGCCGCCCGACGGGCTGGCCTATGCCGCCGACCTCGTCGCCTTCATCAAGACGGTGGCCGATTTCGAGGTCAGCGTCGCCGCCTATCCCGAGACGCACCCCCAGGCGGTGTCGGCCTCGGCCGATCTCGACAACCTGAAGCGCAAGATCGATTCCGGGGCCAGCCGCGCCATCACGCAATACTGCTTCGACACGGCGGCGTTCCTGCGATTCCTGGAGCGGGCACGGCGCGCGGGAATCGACGCGCCGATCGTGCCGGGCATCCTGCCGGTCACCAATTTCGCCCAGGTCGTGCGCTTCAGCGCCATGTGCGGCACCAACGTCCCCGACTGGCTCTCCGAGCTGTTCGAAGGGCTCGACGAGGACCAGGACACGCGCAAGCTGGTGGCGGCGATGGTGGCGACCGAGCAGTGCCGCGCGCTGCAGGCCGAAGGCGTCACCGATTTCCATTTCTACACGCTCAACCGCGCCGACCTGACGCTCGGCATCTGCCGCCGCATGGGCTTGCGGCCGGCGCCGCTGCCGTCGGGGAAGGACGGCGGCTTCGCCGAGATCGCGGCGCCCGTGCAACGCGATCCGGAGATGCCGGACTAGGCGTCGCGCGCGCTCGGCAGGCGCAATACGATCAGCAGCCAGAGCGCCAGCAGCAGCGGCACGCCGACCGGCGCGCCGGCGAAGAGCAGCAAAACCGGCATCAGCAAGGCGATCGCGGTGCGCTCGCCGGGGATGAA
>DASZSL010000049.1:0-2829 GCA_035548715.1 Dongiaceae bacterium | reverse complement strand
CACCAAATTTGCGATCTCCACCGAGGAGACGCGCTACTACCTGAACGGCATCTACCTGCACGCCTTCTCCTCCGGCAAGCAGAAGGCGCTGCGCGCGGTCGCGACCGACGGGCACCGCCTGGCGCGGGTCGAGATGCCGCTCCCCGAGGGCGCCGAGAACATCCCCGGCGTGATCATCCCGCGCAAGGCGGTCAACGAGCTGCGGAAGCTGATCGAGGAGACGACGGGCAGCGTCGCGGTCTCGCTTTCGGAGAGCCGCATCCGCTTCGCGTTCGACGACGTGGTGCTGACCTCGAAGCTGATCGACGGCAGCTTCCCCGACTATCACCGCGTCATCCCGACCAACAACGACAAGGCGCTGGAAGTCGACCGCAAGTCCTTCCGCGACGCCGTCGATCGCGTCTCCACCATCTCCAGCGAGAAGTCGCGCGCGGTGAAGCTCAGCCTGAAGAGCGGCACGCTCACCCTCTCGGCGACCAGCGCCGAGCAGGGCAGCGCCACCGAGGAGCTGGAAGTGAAGTACGAGGGTGCGCCGATCGACATCGGCTTCAACTCGCGCTATCTGCTGGACATCGCCGACGAGATCGAAGGCGACGGCATGCAGATCCTGCTGGCGGATTCCGTGGCGCCGACCCTGATGCGCGACATGGCCGATGCGATGGCCCTCTACGTGCTGATGCCGATGCGAGTGTAGTTTGGGTCGAGCCTGGGCAGATCCGGAACGGAGCCCCTCGGTCGCGATCCCCTCGGTTGTCCGGGACAGTGGCGCGGCCAACGGCATTTCGCACCTGACCCTCACCGCCTTCCGGAACTTCCGCGCGTTGACGCTGGAGATCGAGCCGAGCCCGCTGGTCTTCACCGGCCCGAACGGCGCCGGCAAGAGCAATCTGCTGGAAGCGGTCTCCTTCCTCTCGCCGGGCTCCGGCATGCGCAGCGCCGGATTGCGCGAGGTCGATTGCCGGCACCTCGACAATGCCGCGAACAACAGGGCCTGGGCGGTCCACGCGCGCTATAGCGGCCGCCAGGGCGCCTTCGCGCTTGGCACCGGCCGCGACCCGCGCGAAGACGGCGCGGACGAAACCGCCCGCGACCGGCGCCTCTGCCGCATCGAGGGCGCGCCCGCCAGGAGCCAGGCCGCCTTCGCCGAGATCCTCTCGATCCTCTGGCTCACGCCGTCCATGGACCGGATCTTCGTCGAGCGCTCGTCGCTGCGCCGGCGGTTCCTCGACCGTCTGGTCGCCGGGTTGCATCCGGACCATCCCTCCCGCGTCTCGGCCTACGAGCAGGCGATGCGCGAGCGGGCCCGGGTGCTGCGCGGCGAGGGGCCGGCGGTCGAGCGCACCGAGCGCGACCGCTGGCTCTCCGGCGTCGAGGCGGAGATGGCGGGCCATGCCGTCGCCATCGCCGCCGCGCGCGTGGAAACCGCCGATGCCCTCAATGCCGCGATGGACGAGGCGGTCGGCCCCTTCCCGCGCGCCGATCTCCTGATCGAGGGCTCGGTCGAGCTCTCGCTGCAGGAGCGGCCGGCGCTGGAGGCCGAGGACCTGCTGCGCGACCGCCTGGTCGCCGCCCGCGAGGGCGACGCCGCCGGCGGCATCACCCAATGGGGCACCCATCGCAGCGACCTCAGGGCCGCCTTCCGCGGCCGGCAATTGGGCGCCGCGGCGCTCGACGCGGCGCAAGCCTCGACCGGCGAGCAGAAGGCGCTGCTGATCTCGATCCTGCTCTCCCAGGCCCGTCTTTCCCGCGCCCGGCGCGGCGAGGCGCCCTTGCTGCTGCTGGACGAGGTGGCCGCCCACCTTGATCCGGACCGCCGCCGATACCTATATAAGGAAGTGCTGGCCTTGGGCAGCCAGGCTTGGTTCACCGGCACGGAAACCGAGCTGTTCCGGCCGCTCCGCGAAGCGGCCCAGTTCTTCACCATCACGGATTCCCAGATCGGCCGCGACGCGGCCTGACTGGCTCTGACCCGACATCATTTCGACTTGGAACTCACGACATGACCGCGATCTCCGACGAGAACGACAAGCACGACGCCAGCGAGGGCGACGAGAGCTACGGCGCCGATTCGATCAAGGTGCTGAAGGGCCTCGACGCGGTGCGCAAGCGGCCCGGCATGTATATCGGCGACACCGATGACGGCTCGGGCCTGCACCACATGGTCTACGAGGTGGTGGACAACGCGATCGACGAGGCGCTGGCCGGCTGGTGCGACCGCATCGACGTGGTGCTGAACGGCGACGGCTCGGTCACGGTGCGCGACAACGGCCGCGGCATCCCGGTCGACATCCACAAGGAGGAAGGCGTCTCCGCCGCCGAGGTCATCATGACCCAGCTCCATGCCGGCGGTAAGTTCGACCAGAATTCCTACAAGGTCTCCGGCGGTCTCCATGGCGTCGGCGTCTCGGTGGTGAACGCGCTCAGCGAACGCCTGGAGCTGCGGATCTGGCGCGACGGCAAGGAGCACTTCATGCGCTTCCGCCACGGCGACGCCGAGGCGCCGCTGGCGGTGGTCGGCGACGCGCCGGAAGGCAAGCGCGGCACCGAGGTGACCTTCCTCGCGTCGAAGGAGACCTTCACCAAGACCGAATACGACTACGCGACCTTGGAGCATCGTCTGCGCGAGCTCGCCTTCCTGAACTCGGGCGTGCGCCTCATCCTGACCGATGCCCGCGCGGTCGAGCCGAAGTCGGTCGAGCTGCACTACGAGGGCGGCATCGAGGCCTTCGTGCGCTATCTCGACCGCTCGAAGAACGCCTTGCACACGCCGCCGATGGTCATGCAGGCCGAGCGCGACGGCATCACCGTCGAATGTGCGTTGGAATGGAC
>DASZSL010000048.1:0-70605 GCA_035548715.1 Dongiaceae bacterium | reverse complement strand
CATGAAATACAACCAACTCGGCCGCACCGGCCTCCTGGTCTCGGAACTCTGCCTCGGCACCATGACATTCGGCGGCAAGGGCTTCTGGCAGGCGATGGGGTCGCTCGGCCAGAGCGCCGTCGATGACATCGTCAAGGGCGCCAAGGATGCCGGCATCAACTTCATCGACACCGCCGACGTCTATTCCGAGGGCGAGTCCGAGGAGCTGCTCGGCAAGGCGCTGAAATCCACCGGCATCGCCCGCAAGGACGTCGTGCTCGCGACCAAGGCCTATGGCATCGTCGGCCCGGGCCCGAACGATCGCGGCTCGTCGCGCGGCCACCTGCTCGACGCCTGCGCCGCCAGCCTGAAGCGCCTGCAGACCGACTACATCGACCTCTACCAGGTGCACGCCTTCGACCCGGTCACGCCGATCGAGGAGACCTTGGGGGCGCTCGACTACCTCGTGCAGCACGGCATGGTGCGCTACGTCGGCTGCTCGAACTGGGCGGGCTGGCAGCTCATGAAGGCGCTCGGCATCTCCGAGCACAAGGGCTTCCCGCGCTTCGAGACCATCCAGTCCTTCTACACCATCGCCAGCCGCGACCTCGAGCGCGAGGTCGTGCCGGTCCTCAACGACCAGAAGGTCGGCCTGATGGTCTGGAGCCCGCTGGCCGGCGGCCTCCTGGCCGACAAGGCGGTCGACGGCAAGAGCGCCCCGCAGGGCACGCGCCGCGCCACGTTCGACTTCCCGCCGGTCGATCGCCCGCGCGCCGAGAAGGTGATCGAGGCGATGCGCCCGATCGCCAGGGCGCACGGCGTCTCCGTGGCGCGCGTCGCCTTGGCCTGGCTGCTGGCGCAGAAGCACGTGACCAGCGTGCTGATCGGCGCGAAGTCGCCGGACCAGCTCAAGGACAATATCGGCGCCACCGAGCTGCAATTGACCGCGGCGGAACTGGAGACGCTGAACCAGGTCAGCGCCCTGCCGATGGAATATCCGGGCTGGATGATCGCCCGCCAGACCGCCAACCGGCTCGGCGGCCAGTACCAGGCGCCCCCGCCGCTGCCGCCGCGGAGCTAGGAAGCGGGCCGCACGAAGGGCTCGCCCCCCATGGGTTCTCCGAGGGGCATCAGCCGCACGCCATTGCGCAGATGCCGGTAGGCGAGCGCGCGGTGATCGACCGGGTTGGCGCCGGGCGCGGCGACGATCAGGATCTCGCCGGCGACCGGCTGGAAGTCGGCGCGGAAATGCACCGAGCTCTTGAGTGCGAGGATACGCTGCGCCGAAGGCTCGATGCCGAGATGGCGCAGCATCGCCTGGTCGGCGGCCTGCTGCTTGCGGCTGGCGACGACGATCGAGACATCGCCGATCCTGAGCAGCGCCATCGGCCCGAGCTGCATCCGGTTGCCGCGGTAGAACGGCCCGGTCGCGTCGAAATTGCCGTCCCCCAGCCGCTCGACCTTGAACGTGCCGCGGAACGGCGTGCTGCCCTTGAAGCCGCTCCAGGCGCCGATGCCGAGATTGATCTCGGCGCCAACGCCGGCGCGGTGGGCGATCTCCGCGGTCTTCGGGTCGTAGAGATTGGCGAACACCGCCTGCTCGGCATGGCCGCGCACCAGCGCCTCCAGCAGGCCGACCGTGTCGGAATTGCCGCCCGCCCCCGGATTGTCCTGGGTGTCGGCGAGGATGATCGGCCGCTTCAGCGCCAGGGCGCGATCCTTGGCATAGGCGACCGCCTCATCGGGCTGCCAGACCTTGCCGGCGAAATCCGGCTCCGCCTCGTTCACCCCGGCGATCAGGCGCTCGGCGATGCGATCGGCGGTCGCCTGGTCCTCGGCATAGGCCAGCGCCACCGGGCCGCATTCGGCGATGTCGGCCGGCGGAAAGCCGAAGGCGAAGGAAGCGCTGGCGGCGCCGTCACGCTCGGATTCCGCGACGCTCCGGTAGATGCTCTGCGCCGGATCGATCAGCGTGCATTGCCAGGTGAGCGGTACCAGGAACTCGGCACGGCGCATCGCTTTCCTGAGCGGCCCGTGGCGCAGCAGCCGGTCCAGCAGATCCGCCGACCACTCGCCTGATTGCGCGAGATCGACATGCGGATAGGTCCGGCACACGACCAGCGCCGAGGCGTGACGCACCATGCGCTCGGTGATGTTGGCGTGGAGGTCGAGGCTGACGACGATGGGCATCTCCGCGCCGACCAGCGCGCGGATCCGCTCCAGCAGCTCGCCTTCGCCGTCTTCCAGATGCTCCGCCACCATGGCGCCGTGGAGATCGAGATAGATTCCATCGAGCGAGCCGGCGGCCTTGATCAGACTCAAGAGCCGCCCGGCGATGCGCTCATAGGCGTCGCGCTCGACATGGGCCGAGGGCGAGGCCGAGCACCAGAGCAGCGGCACGATCTCGTGCCGCGAACGGGCGCGGCCCAGGAAGCCCGCAACCGGCAGGTTGATCCCCTCGAAGGCGGTGAGGATCGCAACGCCCTCGGTGAGGCCGGGCCAGCCGTCCGCCATCTCGAAGTCGCGATAAGTCGCCTTCAGCGGCGCGAAGGTGTTGGTCTCGTGCTGAAATCCGCCGACGGCGATACGCGTCATCGCTTGCTCCTCATATGCCCGTGCAACGTTGCAGGACTGCGCCGATAGCGCAACCAAGCGTCGAGAAAGCGAAACCCGCTTGAAACCCGCTAGCCGCGACTCAGGTCATTGTGTATAAGGCCGCAGGCTGCGGGGGCAAGCGCGTTGGGGCATCAGTCCACCTTCTCCGAAGACCTGCAGGCCGCCAGAAGGCTGGCGGCGGCAGCGAACGAAGCGATGTCGAAACACGGCATCGCGCCCACGCCCGCGAACTTCTGCGTCTGGTATGCCTATGTCGGCAAGGCGATCGCCGGACTGACCCGCGACATCGACGAACGCCTGGCCCTGCAGAAGGGCTTCGGCTGGCAGGTCAACCAGGAACTGTTCGAGAAGTATTTCGGCAACGATGCCGAGAGCGTCGCCATCCGGCGCACCGGCTCGGAGCTCCATGACACGATGGGCCGGGTGCTGAAGCGGCTCGACATCGCCGACCAGGACGTGAGCGCCTTCGGCGACACGCTGGTCGAGGCCAGGGGCTCGCTGGCCAGCGTGGTCACGGCGGAAGCGACCGGCGTCGAGGCCGTGGTCAAGCGCCTGAGCGGTGCGGCCAGCGACATGGTGCGGAAGAACCGCGACCTCGAGCAGGAGCTGCGCCAGTCGACCGCGCAGATCACCACCTTGCAGGAGCGCCTGGAACAGGCTCGGCGCGAAGCCTTCACCGACGCACTGACGGGGATCGGCAACCGCCGCTGCTTCGATCTCGCCCTGGCCGAGCAATGCGAGCGGGCGACGCTCGGCGAGGTCCAGCTCTGCCTGCTGCTGGTCGATATCGACCACTTCAAGCGCTTCAACGACACCTACGGCCACCGGATCGGCGACCAGGTGCTGAAGATCGTCGGCGCCAAGATGAAGCAGATGTCGCGCGACATCGACACGCCCGCGCGCTACGGCGGCGAGGAGTTCGCACTGCTGCTGGTCAACGCGCCGTTCGACGCCGCGCTGCGGCGTGCCGACCAGCTCCGCGAGGCGCTGGCCAGCAACTACCTGCGCAACGTCTCCAGCGGCGACGTCTACGGCCAGATCACCGTCTCGGTCGGCGTCTCGCGCTTCCGCGCCACCGACACCATGGAGAGCTTCGTCGGCCGCGCCGACGCGGCGCTCTACGAGGCCAAGAGCAACGGCCGCAACCGCGTGGTCGCCGAGGCGGCTTAGACCTCGACCAATCGATCGGAGATGCGGTTCGGGTTGTCGCCCTGCGGCGGATAGTGCCGCGCGAGCAGAGCGCCCAACGCCTCGATCGCGCCCACGAATCCCTGTTCGACCTCGCCCCGCTTCACCGATGCCGTGAACGCATCGACGATCTTCTGCCAGGCGCCCGGCTCCACCGCGCGATCGATGCCGCGATCGGCGACGATCTCGACATGCCGCTCGGCCTGGGAGACGAAGAAGAGGACGCCGCAATGCTCCTCGGTCGAGGCCAAGCCGCGATCGAGGAAGACCAGGCGCGCCAGCCGCGTCGCGGCACGCCGCTTTCGGCCGCTGGAGACGGAGACCATGCCGAGGGGCGTCCAGGCGGCGAGCGCATAGATCACGGCGAAGGCGACAAGCTCGGCGATCAGCGTCTCGCCGGGACCGGGCCACGGCGCGAGCATCCAGACGGCGAGGCCCGCAATCAAGGCCGCGACGCCGGCTGCCAGCAGCGCGTCGCTGCGATAATCATCGGCGCGGCGTGCGACCGCCGCCACGAACTCGGCGCGCGTGCCCTGCTCCGCTCGTGCGATCGCCGCGGCGATCCGCGTGCGCATGCCGTCATCGATCATGCCGCACCCCTACCAGCGTCCGCTCGCTCCGCCGCCGCCGAACGAGCCGCCGCCGCCCGAGAACCCGCCGCTGCTATGGGACGAGAAGCCGCCGGACGAGAAGCCGCCACCCGACCGCGAGCCGGGATCATCATACCAATAGAAGACGTTCCGGCGGCGCGTCGGATCGTACTTGCGGCGGATATGGCTGACGACGAAGACCACCAGGAACAACACCAGGAAGATCGGCCCGGCATATTGCCCGATCATCACGCCGACGCCGTCGTCCTGCGTCGCGATCGCCGACGGCGAATAGCTGCCGCCCAGCGCCGCGAGGATCGCGACGACGCCGGCATCGACGCCGCCCTCCAGGTCGCCGCCCTTGAAGCGCGGCACGATCTCGTAGCGGATGATCTTGTCGGCGGTCGCATCGGGGAGCTGGCCCTCGAGGCCGTAGCCGACCTCGATGCGGAGCTGGCGGTCGTTGGGCGCGACGATCAGCAGCACGCCGTTGTCCTTGCCCTTCTGCCCGATGCCCCAGCCGCGGCCGAGCGCCAAGCCCCAATCCTCGATCGGATAGCCCTTGAGATCCGGCAAGGTGACGACGACGACCTGGTTCGTGGTCGCGGCCTCGTAGTTCTGCAGCCGGGTCGTCAGGCGATCGATGGTCGATGCGCCGAGAACGTGCGCGTCGTCGACGACCCGGCCCGTCAACGGCGGAATCGGCGGATCGGCACGCGCTCCCGCAAGCGACGCGGCGGCGATCAGCAGGGCGAGCAGGCACGGCCATAGCACCGACCGCGCGATGCCGCGGAACGGCGCCATCGGCCGCCTGTCAATGGCCGCCATGTCCGCCGGCATCGCCCCCGCCCCCATGGGAAGAATGGCCGCCAAAATCGGCGCCGCTTCCGCCGTCGCCGGACGTCCATGCCCCGCCATCGCCGCCCTGGCCCACGTCACCGGGCCGCTGCGGGCCGCGCTTGGGACGTCCGAGGCCGAACATGCCGACGAGACCCGCCGCCAGCAGCAGGACGATGACCGCAAAGCCCAAGATGGCGCTAGTTTCCATTGCTGCCGCCGGTGCCGAAATCAACCTGCGGCACCTCGGTCTTCTGCGGCTCGACCTGGAGCTGCTGCATCGGCTCGCGGTCGCGGTAGAGCAATGCGTGCCAGATCGAGCCGGGGAAGGTCTTGAGCTCGGTGTTGTAGACGCGCACCGCCTCGATGAAGTCGCGGCGCGAGACGGCGATGCGGTTCTCGGTGCCTTCGAGCTGGGCCTGCAGCGTCTGGAAGCCCTCGGTCGCCTTCAGCTCCGGATACTGCTCCGACACCACCAGCAGGCGCGACAGGGCGGCGGTCAATGCGCCCTGGTTGGCGTCGAACTGCTGCATCGCCTCGGGATTGGTCAGGATATCGGATGGAAGCTGCGTGGTGCCGACCTTGGCGCGCGCCTCGGCGACCGCGACCAGGGTCGATTGCTCGAAATTGGCGGCACCCTTCACCGTCTGCACCAGGTTCGGGATCAGGTCGGCGCGGCGCTGGTAGTCGTTGAGCACCTGCGCCCACTTGGCGTGGGCGTCCTCCTCGTATTTCGGGATGTTGTTGACGCTGCCCAGCGCCCAGACCGCCACGATGACGATCAGAGCCAGGATGGCGATGCCGACGTAACGCATGCAGTGCTCCCGCGACTCCCCTCGGATGCCTGCAACCATAGCGCGGCGGCCGCGCCGCCGCTACGACAACGGCTGCTGCGGGCGCTGGACCAGGTAGAATCGATAGACCGGCGACATGTCGGAAATGATGAAGCGGAAGGTCGCCTCGCCGCCCGGCGGGATGTTCTCGCCGCCGAAGCCCAGCGAGTCCTCCGGCTCGTCGAGGCGCTGGGAATTGGGCATGGTGCTGCGCACATACTGGTCCGCGAGCTCGGAGGCCTGGCCGAAGCTCAGGCCGTCCTCATAAGTGCTGGGGCGGTTCTCGATCTCCCGAAGCTCGACCTGGAAGCCCTGCCAGGTCTTGCCGGTCTTGTTGACGACGACCTTCTCCATGGCGAAGGCAGCGGTGTGCTGGGTGCCCACCCGGTTGCCGAAATCGTGGCTGAAATTCTTGATCACCAGGATGGGATCCTTGGGCCCGGTGATCTCCTCCCTGACCACGAAGGGATCGGCGAGCGTGCCCTTGCCGGTCACCGAGACCAGCCGGAAATTGCCGAGCTCGTCGGAGAAGGTCAGGCCTTCGACCGTGATCGGATCGGCCGCCGCCGCCGAGGCCGCCGCCATCAAGAGCGCCGCCAGCACGAGGCGCAGGACTGTCATCAAGGCCCGGTCTCCCCGAATGCCGCATCACCGCGCGGCTTGGTCATCACTATGCAATGGTTTCAAGGACTTATGGAATAGAGGAAAAATAGGGAGGCGAAGTGTCGATTTCCGTCCCCCTGGTTCGACGTCTTGGCAGGAGGCAGGCGCCCTCCGAACCCGAGGAGAGCACGATGCGTTTCATGATCATGGTGAAGGCGACCAAGGACACCGAGGCCGGCAAGTTCCCGGAGAATGCCGAGAAGCTGTTCGACGCCATGGCGGCCTATCACGACGAGCTGGTGAAGGCCGGCGTGCTGCTCGACGCCTCCGGCCTGCAGCCGAGCGCCGCGGGCTGGAAGATCAAGTACAGCGGCGAGAAGCGCAGCGTCATCGACGGCCCGTTCACCGAGGCCAAGGAGCTGATCGCCGGCTATACGCTGATCCAGACCAAGACGCGGGAAGAGGCGTTGGAATGGACCAAGCGCTTCCCCAAGCCGCACCTCGAGCAGGAATGCGAGATCGAGGTGCGCCAGCTCTACGAGCTCGACGACTTCGAGACGATCGAGGCGGCCAAGGAAGCCATCGGCAAGTTCCGCACGATGGACGCCAAGCTGAAGCAGTAGCCGCACCATACAACCCACAGGAAGACAGGAGCAGTCATGCAGATCAATCCGTACCTCTCGTTCGAAGGCCGCGCCGAGGAGGCCCTCGCCTTCTATAAGAAGGCATTGGGCGCCCAGGAGACCATGGTCATGCGCTTCAAGGACGCGCCGCCCGAGGCGCAGGCCAACATGACGCCCGGGACCGGCGACAAGATCATGCATATGAGCTTCAAGGTGGGCGATACCGAGCTCATGGGCTCCGACGGCTATTGCACCGGCAAGGCGAAGTTCGAGGGCGTCTCGCTGACCTACAACGCCAAGGATCCGGCCGATGCCGAGAAGGTCTTCAAGGCATTGAGCGACGGCGGCCAGGTCAGGATGCCGCTCGCCAAGACGTTCTTCTCGCCGAGCTTCGGCATGCTGGCCGACCGGTTCGGGCTGGGCTGGATGATCATCGTCCCGCAGCGGATGTAGCGGAGGGCGGCGATGCGCTTCATGATGATCGTGATCCCCAAGGGCTACGAATCCGCGCCGGCCGATGCGATGCCCTCGGCGGAGATGGCGGCGGCGATGGACCGCTACAACACCGAGCTGATGCAGGCCGGCATCGTGCTGTCGATGGAGGGCCTGCACCCGCCTTCGACCGGCGTGCGCGTCACCTTCAAGAACGGCAAGCCGATCGTGCGGGACGGCCCGTTCGCCGAGGCCAAGGAGGTGATCGGCGGCTACTGGATGATCCAGGTGAAGTCGCGCGAGGAAGCCATCGCCTGGGCGAGGAAGATCCCGGGCGACGAGAACATGACGGTCGAGATCCGCCAGGTCCAGGAATGGGAGGATTTCACCCCCGAGGTGCAGGCCGCCGCCAAGAACGAGCCGGCCATTCGCGACGCACTGGAAAGGAACCGCAAGCCGCTGTGAGGCAACCGGTGCGGAACCCGGCGGCTCCGCATCCCGCGCCGGCCCCCTCCCCTTCCTGCCAGGTTGCGCGGGACGGGCGAGCTGATCTAATCCGTCGTCATGGCAACGACGGATATCCATCGCGCGATCGAGGGCGTCTGGCGGATCGAGGCGGCGAAGGTGATCGCGGGCCTGACCCGCATCACCCGCGACGTCGGCCAGGCCGAGGAGCTGGCGCAGGACGCGCTGGAGGCGGCGCTCCGGCAATGGCCGACGAGCGGCATCCCGGAGCGGCCCGGCGCCTGGCTGATGCAGGCGGCGAAGAACCGCGCCATCGACGGCGTGCGCCGCCGCGCCATGCAGCAGAGGAAGCACGCCGAGATCGGCCGCGCGCTGCAATCCCTGGAAGGCGAGATGCCGGACTGGGACACGGCGCTTGACGACCCTGTCGGCGACGACCTGCTGCGGCTGATCTTCATCGCCTGCCACCCCGTGCTGGCGACCGAGGCGCGCGCGGCCTTGACCCTGCGCCTGCTGGGCGGGCTCACCACCGAGGAGATCGCGCGGGCCTTCCTCGCGCCGGAGCCGACCGTCGCCCAGCGCATCGTGCGGGCCAAGCGCACGCTGGCCGAGAAGAAGATCCCGTTCGAGGTGCCGCGCGGCGCGGAGATGGAGGAGCGCCTCGGCTCGGTGCTGGAGGTGATCTATCTCATCTTCAACGAAGGCTACGCGGCGACCTCGGGTGCGGATTGGACGCGGCCCGCTCTGTGCGAGGAGGCGCTGCGCCTGGGGCGCGTCCTGGCCGAGCTGGCACCGGCGGAATCCGAGGTGCACGGCCTCGTCTCGCTGATGGAGATCCAGGCCTCGCGGCTGCATGCGCGCGTGGCCAGGGACGGCACGCCGATCCTGCTGATGGAGCAGAACCGCGCGCACTGGGACCAGCTGCTGATCCGGCGCGGCCTCGCCGCTCTGGACCGAGCCCGGAAGTCGGCGCCGGAGGGCATGGGACCCTACGCGCTGCAGGCGGCGATCGCGGCCTGCCACGCACGGGCGCGCCAGGCCGAGGAGACCGACTGGGCGCGGATCGTCGCCTTCTACGACGCGCTGCTGCAGGCGATGCCGACGCCGGTCGTGGCGCTCAACCGGGCGGTCGCCGTATCGATGGCCGCGGGTCCGGCGGCGGGGCTGGAGCTGGTCGATGCGATCAGGCAGGAACCGGCGATGAAGAGCTACTACCTGCTGCCGGCGGTCCGGGGCGACCTTCTGTTCAAGCTGGGGCGCAAGGACGAGGCCCGGGGAGAGTTCGAGCGCGCGGCGACGCTCACCCGCAACGAGCAGGAGCGCGGCGTGCTGCTCCGCCGGGCCGAAGAGTGCGAAGGCTGAAGGTCAATCGGTGAGCCGTGCGGCGTCGGTCCGCGGTGCCGCCTCGTGGCCGGGATGCCAGGCATGGCGATGCTTCCGGTCCTCGCTCGGCCGGCGGCCGAAGCGCCGGGCATAGAGCTCGGAAAAGTGCGACAGCGTCTTGAAGCCGGTCGCCAGCGCCACCTCGGTCACCGACATGCAGGTCTGCTGCAGCAGCCGCCGGGCGCGGTCGAGACGATGGTTCTTGTAGAACTTCGCCGGCGGCGCGCCGCAATGCTTGATGAACTGGCGCTGGATCTCCCGGCACGAATAGCCGATGCGCCGCGCGATCTCGCGGGTGGAGAGCGGCTCCTCCACATGGGCGTTCATCAGTTGGATGGTGTCGCGCAGGAGCGCCGGCAGGTTACGGAGGTTCGACGGCGTGAAGCCCGGCAGGCCGGAGAAGCGCATGCCGCTATGGCCGAAGTTCAGGCGATCGGCGATCGCCACGGCGACCGCGTCGCCGCAGAGCCGGGCGACGCAATGCAGGGCCAGCATGATGGTCCCATCCCGCCCGTAGCAGCTGATGAGCTGGCGGTCGCGGCAGAACGGCCGGTCGACGAAGGTCAGCTCCGGATGCAGCTCCCGCAGCACGTCGCGCAGCTCCGCCCCGACCGCGATGCGCGGCCGCGCGAGCAGCCTGGAATCGAGCAGCGGCCGGCAGCCATCGCCGATCGCGATGTATCGCGCGTCGTTGCGGAACGATCGCTGGAGCCAATGGCGCAGACCGGTGGCGGCGGCGCCGGCGGCTGCGGGCCCGGCCAGCAGAACGATGTTCCGCCCGGGACCGCGGGCTCCGACCGCCGCGTCCGGCGTCACCGCGAGGCCGGCGGACGAGACCACCGGGCCGTCGGCGATGCCGAGGATGCGGCGCGCAAAGAGCGCCCGACCGACGACCTCGTTGCACAGATCGAAGATGTCGGCGAGGCAGGAAAGATCGTGCAGGTCGAAGCCCGGCAGCAGAACGAGATCCAGGACGAAGCGATCGGCTCCCGGCTCGGCGACCAGGATCTGCGCCTCGTCGGGCGCCACGATGCGGGCCTCCGTGCCGACCCGAAGAAAGGCGGTGCGGCGCCGACCCGGGGATAGCGCGTCGTGCGCGGTACCTTGCATCACCATCAGGACCGCGCCGCCGGGAAGGAGCGCGACTTGAGGGTCCGCACGAATTCCTCGAGGAGCGCGTTCAGGTCGGCGAGCCCGGCGGGCGCTTCGCTCCGGCTCTCGATCGCATCCCCGCTCTCGGCTTCCAGGATCTCCAGCTCGACGCCGCCGGACATGCGCACGGTGAGCCGGGCGGTCAGCTCCACGAAGCCTTCGGTCGAGGCGTCGTCATCGAACAGGTCCGGCGACTGGGTCTGGGCATAGACGGTCACGCTGACTCCTTCCGAGACGGCAGAAGCGAGGTCGACGCCTTCCTTCGAGAGCCTGGCCTTGTTGCCTGCGATCCAGGCCTTCGTCGTCTCGAGCCATTCGGTTCCGGTCATCTGGGCCTCAGATCTCGTCGAAATCGATCGTGACGGATACCGTCCGCGGACGGGCCAGGCAGGCGAGGACCAGGCCTTCGTCGAGGTCCTCCCGGCGCAGCGTCTTGAGGATTCCCGGCCGCACCGCGACGGTCCCCGCCCTGAGCTTGACGATGCAGGACGAGCAGGTCCCCTCCTGGCAGGAGAACGGCACGTCGGCACCGGCGCGCAGCAGCGCGGCCAGCAGCGACTCCCCCGCCTCCACATTCACGGTATGGCTCTCGCCGCCGACGAGCGCTTTGAGCTCGGTGCAGTCGCCGGCGACGCCCGCCCCGTCGGGGCAAGCGACCTCGATCGGCGGCTCGTCGTCCGCGTCGTCCAGGACGAGGTCGAAGCTCTCGCGCCGGATCGCCGCCTTGGCGACGCCATTCGCGGCGAGGAAGGCCTCCGCCCCGTCCATCATGCCTTCGGGGCCGCAGAGATAGACCTGCACCGGCAGATCGGAATCGCGCCAGCGGGGGTAGCGCGCGGCGATGAGCTCCGCATCGATCCGGCCGCGCAGCCCGTCCCAGCTTTCGTCGGGACGGGTCAGGGCGAGCTCGACCGTCGCCTTCGCGAGATTCCGCACCTCGTCGTGCAGCGCGATGTCCGCACGGCTGCGGTTGCCGTAGACCAGCGTCACGTCGTGGTCCGCCGCAAGATGGCGCGCGATCGGCAGGATCGGGGCGATGCCGCTGCCGGCCGCCAGCAGCAGGACGCGATGCGGCCGGTCCAGCGCGCCGAGAAAGCGTCCCCGCGGCGGCGCCACCGCGACGAGCTGGCCGATCTCGACCTCGTCCACCAGCCAGGTCGAGACGCGGCCGCCCGGGATCTTCTTGACGGTGATGCGCAGGTGCTCGTCTTGCGGGCTGGAGCTCAACGAGTATTGCCGCGCCAGCGTCTCGCCCTCGATCTCGGCCTCGACGGTCACGAACTGGCCCGGACGATGGGCAAAGGTCGCCTTCAGATCCGACGGGACGGCCAGCCACAGGCTCGCCGTGTCGGTGGCTTCCATGCGCCGTTCGACCACGCGCAGGGGAAATGTCGCCAATGCGGTGCTCCCTAGAATTCGGGTTCGCGCGTATTCGCCTTCTTGATCTCGTCGCCGAACGGGTTCGGCCGCGAGAGCCTGACCGAGCAGCGGCAGGCATAGCCGTGGCCGCAGGACTTCGGCGCCCGCTCCGGCGGCGGCCCGTCGCCGGAGACCGAGACGATGTTGACGGCCAGCACCACCGCCTTCTTCATGGTGCCGCCGCAGGCGGTGCAGACGAGCTCGAGATCCGACGCCGTCTCGAAATCGGCCAGGACGGAGCGGCCATGGCCGCACGATCGGCAGGTGAAGTCGTAGAGAGCCATCGCCGCTCCTCCTCCGATGTCGTCAGGCCGCCTGGAGGCGCTCCTTGACCAGGGAGACCGCGGCGTTGGCGTCGGAGCCGTACTGGACGCCGAAATTCTCGGCGATGCCCTTGTTCGCGGCGGCCCCGCCGAACATCAGCAGGTACTTGTCCTGCTCGCCCTTCTGCTTCAGCAGCTCCACGACCTTCTCGACATAGACCGTCGAGGAGTTGGTCATCACCGACATGCCGATGGCGACGGCGTCGTGTTTCTCGGCGGCGGCGATGAACTCCTCCGGCTTCACGTTCTTGCCGAGATCGACCACCTTGAAGCCGTTCGCCTTCAGCATGAGGCAGACCAGGTTCTTGCCGATGTCCTGGGTGTTGCCCCGCACCAGGCCGACCACGACCGTGCCGGTCGGGCCGCCCGAGGCGCCGGAAGCCTCGAGCAGCGGCGTCAGAACCGGCATCGCCTTGTCCATGGTCTTGGCGGCCTTCAGCATGTCGGTCACGAAGCGCTCGTTGCGCTCGTACATGTCGCCGACGATCTTCATCCCGAGGGAGAGACCGTCGAACACGATCTGCTGCGCGGTCAGGCCGCGTTCCAGGCCCTTCTTGGTCCAGGCGATCGCCTTCTCGCCGTCATAGTCCATGATCGCCTCGACCAGCTTCTCGTAGACCTCCTCGGCCGGCGTGCTCGGCTTCTTATGGGCCTTGGCGGTCTCGACCTTGGCGTCGCCGGCGGTCGAGTTCACCCGGGTGCCGCGATGCTTCGCATGGCCGGGCAGATAGACGTTGCTGAGGTCGCCGAGCGCCTGGACGTCCATCGGGTATTTGATCGAGGCGCAGGTGTCGATCAGCGCCCGCATGTTCTCCTCGGGCACGTTCCAGTCGATGTCGCAGCCCGGCATGCAGACGAAGCCGCCGTTATAGCCGACCTCGGCCGCGAGCTTCTTCACCTCCAGCGCCACGTCCTCGGGCGTGCCGTGCATCAGGGTGGAGAACGGGCTCAAGGTGCCCATGAGCGAGATCTCGCCGCCGATCGTGCGTTTGGCCAGATCCATGCCGGGATACATGTCGCCGTTGAAGTTGGCGCAGCCGTTCCTGGCGATGTCGCGCCAGATCGGCTGGGTGAAGGTGCAGGTATGGGTGAAACCCACTCCGCCGATCGAGGAGATGTAGGCGAACAGCTCCTTCTGCGCCGGGAGGCCGAACGAGCGGTAGACCTCAGGCGGCAGGATGTCCGAGGAGTTGAACGGATCGAGGATGTTGCAGGCATCGATCCCGGCCTCGAACATCTCGCGGCAGACGTTCTTCACGCAGTCGAGCGCCAGGGCGATCACGTCGCGGGCGTAGTCCGGATCCTCGGAGAGATAGGTCAGGAACTCGCTCGACCCGGTCATGAGCTGGGCCGTCGTGATCGGGCCGCCGACCGGCGTCACGATGGCATGGGTCGATTTGTAGCCCTTGTCGACATAGTAGCGGGCCTCGTCGGCGATGTGCCGGATGCGGCCGGCATTGCGGTCGAAACCGTTCTTCGCATAGCGGTCGCGCAGCCGGTAGAAGTCGTCCTTGGTCGGCGTCGGATGCTTGACCAGCGAGGGCTGGGCATAAGGCAGGTAGTCGAGCTCGGCGCCCAGGTTCTCGACCGGGGTGAAGAGATCGGTGCCGGCGATCATCACGTCGCCGCCGAACTTCTCGACCGCCTTGATCTTCGCCGCAGCCATGGCCGGACCGTCGGTCTGGGCCACGTCGCAGGTGATGCCGCCCTCGCGGATGCCGCGGGTCATCAGCAGCGGCACGACCGGGACCTGGTCGGGCAGCTCCTTCATGGTGATCGCGGCGAAGATCCGCTCGCGGCTGGTCATCTTGCTCATGCCTTGGGCCATCTCTTCCTCCTCGTTGGGGTGCAGTCTTCGTTCTTCCTCATGCGCTGGATTTCGCGAGCGCTTTCCGGCCGCTCCGCGTGGCGCGCGCCGGCCCGGCGGGCGCGACGATCGCCGGGCGCGCACCGGTCAGGACGGGGCCGGCGTCGGTTGCCGCGGCGGCGGCGAGCGCGTCCTCCAGCAGCGTGCGGACAGGGCCGAGCCGCGCGATCGCGCCCAGCCCCTCCGCGCCGAGCGCGCGCAGGAAGCGGGCGCCCTGCACCGCGGCCAGCAGCGAGTCCAGGGAGGTCAGGCAGTCGGTCGGCGCGGCGATCAGCGGCGTCGTCAGCGCGAAGTCGGTCGCCAGCGCGGCGACGGAAGCGAGATCGCGGGAAAGCACGGCCCGCCCCAGGGCCACCAGGTCGCTGGAACCGTGCAGCGTCAGCCCGGCCGGCAGCTCGTCGCGCACGGCGTCGATCGCCATGCCCTTCGCCTTCGGGTCGAGATTGAGCATGTCAACGCCGAGATCCGCGAGGTCGCCGACGATCGGCCGGATCGCGCCGCAGCTGTGCAGGCAGAGGCGCGCGCCGGTGAGCGCGCGGATCCGGTCGAGGACGATCTTCATCCGCGGCTTGATCAGCGCGCGGAACTCGGCGACCGACAGGAACATGCCGCCGGTGAATCCGAGATCGTCGCCGTAAACGACGATCTGCGGCGGGAGCGGCATCAATCCAGCGGCATGTTCATAAGCCGCCAGGATGGTCTCCGTGGACCAGTCGAGCAGCGCCTCGGCGGCGCGGGACCGGCCCGCGACGTCGTCGAAGAACTGCCAGGGATTGCGCAGGCCCAGCGTCAGGTCGAGCAGGCCCGGACAGGGCGCGTCGAGCACGACGATCGCCTCGCCGGCCGGGGCTTCCGGCACCTGCAGCGCGGCGGAGAAGCGCGGATGCGGGTAGCGGCGGATCGCGGCGGGCGACGCCTTCTCCAGCGGATGGCTGAGCGGCGACGGCGCGCCGTCGACCACCAGCCATTCGACGCCGTAGAGGTCGCGGAACCGGTCCTCGACCAGCCGCGGCGGATCGAAAACCAGCCCGGCGCGCGCGAAGTCGCTGCCGAGGCGCCGCGTGTCGGCGGCGGCAAGCGGCACGGTCGCGAAGACCGGATGGGCGTTGAAGGATGCCAGGCCCGGCACGCCCGCCAGCACGTCCCGCCGCAGCCCGGTGAGGCACGACGTGCCAATATCGACCAGCAGGCCGTCGGCCGGAGCGGACAGGACGGCGGCGCCGTTCATTGCGCCGCCGCCAGCTTGAACATCTTCAGCAGCGCATGGTCGGCGGGGAGACGATGCCCGTCGAGCTCCTGGGCCGCGAAGCCGTAGAAGACCTCGGCGCTGGCGGCGCCGTGGGCGGCGACCGCCGCCTTCTCGATGATGCCGTAATGCAGGAAATCGCCGCCATGGGCGCGGCAGGAGATGAGCGCCGCGACGAGGGAGAGGTTCACCCATTCCTTGCCGAGGCTGCTGAGCCCGGTCCATTGCGGGAAGCAGTTCGAGAAGGCGCAGCCGGCGGGATAGCCGAAGCGCTCGCGCACCGCCTGGATGCCGCGCATGGCGATGCCGACCGAAGGCGGATCCATGACGCCGAGATCGACGATCGGCACCTCGACGCCGATCTCGTCCAGCATCGGGCGGAACCGCGTCTCGACCATCGCGCAACTCCCCTCGGGCGTCGGGTCGCCGACGTCGTTGGCGAGCACCATCACCGCCGCCGGCCTGTGGCGCTTCAGCGCCGCGATCTCGGCATCCTCGGTGTCCTCGTTGAGCGAGGCGAAGATGCAGCGCTCCAGCAGGCCCAGCCGCGCGGCGACTTCGAGCCCGGCGACGCGGACCTCGGCCTCGGTCGCGTTGATCAGCAGCGGCAGCTCGGTGCGGGGCGCCACGAAGCCGAGGAAGCGCTCGACCGCCTCGGGCGAGGCGGCGATGACGTCGATCGCCATCTGCACGCCGTAACGCTGGGCGAGGCCGTTGACCCGGGCGAGCAGCGCCTCGGCCCGCGCCGCGTCGATCTCGCCGGCGAAGGCATCGCGCACGATCGAATGCTTGTCGTAGAAGATGCTGCCGACCAGGAGGCCGGTATGAGACCCGAGCGGGCCACCGATGACGGCCTTGCCGATGCGGATCGGGCGCGGTTCGACCAATTCCACTCCTCCCATCCTGGACGCGCTTTCGTTACCGGCTCTGGGGCCTGCGCGCGGTCTCCGGACGTCCGTCTCAACAGACTTGTTTGTAGACAGACAGGTCTGTATCATTTCGCATCGAGAGCGGGCCGTCAACTGGTTTGCGCGCAGGACCCGATGGCCAGATAAGGTCCGGCGACGGGCGGCCTTTTGCAAATCGGCGACGGCGGATACTTTCCGCCTGGCCAGGACGGCCTCTGCGAGGGAGAAGGGTTTGTACAGTCGTTCACAGCCGTCGAAACAGGGATCGCGGGCCGACAGCGCCCGGGAGCGGATCATGGAGACCGCCTACGCGCTGTTCACCCAGCACGGCACCCGCGCGGTCGGCGTCGACACGATCATCGAGCAGTCGGGCGTGGCGAAGATGACGCTCTACCGGCACTTCCGCTCGAAGCAGGAACTGGTCTTCGCCTTCCTGGAACGGCGCGAGACGCTCTGGACCTTCGACTGGCTGCGCAGCGAGGTCTGCAAGGCATCGGCCGATCCGGCGGCGCGACTGCTCGCGATCTTCGACGTGTTCGACCGCTGGTTCCAGCAGAAGGACTTCGAAGGCTGCTCCTTCATCAACGTGCTGCTGGAATACAACCTCGACAGCCCGATGCGCCAGGCGGCGGCCGGCCACCTGGCCGGCATCCGCAGCTTCCTGAAGGAGCTCGCCTCGGAAGCGCGGCTCGCGGACATCCACGCCTTCGCCGACACCTGGCACATCCTGATGAAGGGCTCGATCGTCGCCGCCTGCGAGGGCAACAAGAAGGCGGCGAGCGAAGCAAAGATCCCCGCCCGCCTCCTGCTCGACAACTGGCCGCGCGCTTGACCGGCCGCCGCCTTCCGCGGCTGCCGTGGCGGGACGGCGCGCGCTTCCCGCTTGGCCTTTGCGCGGGCATGGCCGGCGCGGCGGCCGCCATGGCCGCGATGTGGTGGCTCTGCACGCTGACCGGGACCAGCATCGCCATCGTGCCGTTCACGACGTCGATCGTCGTGATCTTCGGCGCGCCGGGCAGCGTGCTCGCTTCGTCGCGCAGCATCGTCGGCGGGCACCTGATCTGCAGCGCGGTGACACTGGGCCTCGCCGGCGTGTTCGGCTACGAGGCCTGGGTCGCGGCGGCCGCACTGGGCATCGGCACCGGCGCAATGATCGCCACGCGGACGTTCCATCCGCCGGCCGGCATCAACGCGATGATCATCGTCGTCCACGGGCTGGACTGGGACTATCTCCTCGCGCCGGTGGGCGTGGGCGCGGTGCTCTGCGCCCTCGCCTCCGCCGCGTTCGGCCGCTGGCCGGCGGCGACCGCCGCGGCCGGAGCCGCGCGGCGCCGCCCGGCCCCGGAAACCGGCGAGGCCGTCAGCCCGCAGCATTGATCCCCGGCCGCCGCCTGCCCCCGCAATCGGCGCTTGACTCTTATAGTCAAATGGCTATGGATTAGATCCATGCACAGATAGCTATGGATCGCGATGCCCAACGCCCGTGACCTGCTCTTCAGATCCTTGGCCGATCCGACCCGGCGGGCGCTGTTCGAGCGCCTCTGCCGCGACGGCGAGCAGACCGTCGGCGCCCTGACCGCGCAGGCCGGGATCGCGCAACCGACCGTCTCGAAACACCTTGGAATCCTGAAGGAGGCCGGGCTGGTGCTCGACCGCCGCGAGGGCCGCCAGACGCATTACAGCGCACAACGGGCAGCCCTCGCCCCGCTGATCGACTGGACCAAGCAGATGGCCGGCTTCTGGGAGCGCCGGTTCGACGACCTCGAAGACCTGCTGAAAAGGATGGATCAATGAACAAGCCCGCGACCGAAACCCGCTCCGTCGTCGTCGAACGCGAATTCCCCTTCCCCGCCGACAGGATCTGGCGCGCGCTGACGCAGCCGCATCTGATCGCGGAATGGCTGATGCAGAACGACTTCCAGCCGGTGGTCGGCCACAGGTTCAACCTGCGCTCCCAGCCGCAGCCCGGCTGGAACGGCGTGATCGACTGCGAGGTGCTGGTCGTCGAGCCGAACAAGACGCTCTCCTACACCTGGGCCGGCGGCGAAGGCGATCTCGCGATCAAGAGCACCGTCACCTTGTCGCTGACGCCCAAGGGCACGGGGACGCTGCTGCGCATGGAGCAGACCGGGTTCCGCGCCGACCAGACGCAGAACTACCAGGGCGCCAAATACGGCTGGACGCATTTCTTCGGGAAGCTGGAGCAGGTCCTGGCACGGCCCGCGTGAGCTGACGAAAGCGGGAGGACGGGCATGGCAACGCAGAAAGAGCGATCGCCGTCGGAGCTGATCGATGCGCGGATCGCCGAGCTCGGCGGCTGGCGCGGCGCACTGCTCGCGCGGCTCCGCGCGCTGGTGAAGGCGGCGGATCCGGAGGTCGAGGAGACCTGGAAATGGCGCGGCGTGCCGGTCTGGGAGCATGACGGCATCCTCTGCACCGGCGAGGCCTACAAGAACGTGGTGAAGATGACCTTCGCCAAGGGTGCCGTGCTCGACGATCCGGCGAAGCTGTTCAACTCCAGCCTGGACGGCAATGTGCGCCGGGCGATCGACTTTGCCGAAGGCGCGAAGGTGAACGAGAAGGCGTTGAAGGCGCTCGTCCGCGCGGCGGTGGCGGCGAATACGGCGAAGAAGAGAAAGAAGGCCTGAGCGCCGGATCGGTCGGCGCAGCGATCAGATCTTCGACAGCCGCTCCAACGCCTGGATCAGCTTCGCCTGGGCCTGCTTCACCTCGACCAGCTTCGCGCGCTGCTCCTCGATCACCTCGGGGTCAGCCTTGGCGATGAATTGCGGGTTGCCGAGCTTCTTCTCGATCTTCTCCGCCTCGGCCTTGGCCTTGTCGAGGTCCTTGGTCAGGCGCGCGCGCTCCTTGGCGAAGTCGATGAGCCCGACCAAGGGCATGAACACCGTCGCCTCGTCGATCACGATCTGTGCTGCAGACTTGATCCCCGCGCCGAACATGAAGTCGAACTGCTCGGCCCGCGCGAGGCGCAGGATCAGGTCGCCGTATTGCGAGACGCGCTCCTCGGTCACGGCGTTGGCATCCTTCACGTGCAGGACCACCTGCGCCGCGGGCGGCACGTTCATCTCCGAGCGTAGCGCACGCACTTCGGTCACCAGGCGGATCACCCAGGCGAGATCGGCGTCGGCCTTGGCATCCACGAGATCGACGCCGACCTCCGGCCAAGGCGCGGTGATGAGCTGGCCCGCCCCCTTGGGCCCGACCTGGGTCCAGAGCTCTTCGGTGATGAAGGGCATGAAGGGATGCATGAGATGGAGGAGCTGTCCGAGCACCCAGGCGGTGACGGCGCGGGTCTCGGCCTTGGCCATCTCGTCCTGGCCCTGGAACACCGGCTTGGCGAATTCCAGATGCCAGTCGCAGAACTCGCCCCAGGCGAACTGATAGAGCGCGCTCGCGGCGGCGTCGTAGCGATAGCCTTCGAGTGCGAGATCGACCGCCTGCCGCGCCGCCACCAGGCGGCCGATGATCCAGCGGTTGAGGTTCTGCCGGACCGATTTCGGATCGAAATCCGGCACCGCCACGCACTCGTTCATCTCGCAGAAGCGCGCGGCGTTCCACAGCTTGGTCGCGAAGTTGCGATAGCCCTCCACCCGCTGGTCCGACATCTTGATGTCGCGGCCCTGGGCGGCCAGCGCCGAGAGCGTGAAGCGGAGCGCGTCGCAGCCGTATTTGTCGATGAGATCCAGGGGGTCCATGACGTTGCCCTTGGATTTCGACATCTTCTGGCCGTGCTCGTCGCGCACCAGGGCGTGGATGTAGACCGTGCGGAACGGCACGTCGCCCATGAAATGGATGCCCAGCATCATCATGCGGGCGACCCAGAAGAAGATGATGTCGAAGCCGGTGACCAGCACGTCGCCCGGATAATAGCGCGCGAGCTCCGGGGTCTTGTCGGGCCAGCCCAGGGTCGAGAACGGCCAGAGCCCGGACGAGAACCAGGTGTCGAGCACGTCGGAATCGCGCTCGAGCTTCGTCGGCTTGCCGAAATGCCGGTCCGCTTCCGCCTGGGCATCGGCTTCGGTCTCGGCAACGAACACCTTGCCGTCGGGCGCGTACCAGGCCGGGATCTGGTGGCCCCACCAGAGCTGGCGCGAGATGCACCAGGGCTGGATGTTGCGCATCCATTCGAAATAGGTGTTCTCCCACTGGCGCGGCACGAAGACGGTCCGCCCCTCCTCCACCGCCTTGATCGCGGGCTGGGCCAGGGTCTTGGCGTCGCAATACCACTGGTCGGTCAGCCAGGGCTCGATCACCACGCCGGAACGGTCGCCATGCGGGATCGTCATCGCATGGTCCTCGATCTTCTCGATCAGGCCGAGCGCCTCGAGATCCGTCAGCACGACCTCGCGCGCCTCGTAGCGGTCGAGGCCGCGATACTTCTCCGGCACGTTGTCGTTGAGGCAGGCGTCGCGGTCGAAGATGTTGATCATCTCCAGCCCGTGGCGGCGGCCGACCTCGAAATCGTTGAAGTCGTGCGCCGGCGTCATCTTCACGGCGCCCGAGCCGGTCTCGGGATCGGCGTATTCGTCGGCCACGATCGGGATGCGGCGGCCGACCAGCGGCAGAATCACGTGCTTGCCGATGAGATTGCGGTAGCGCTCGTCGTCGGGATGCACGGCGACGCCGGTATCGCCGAGCATGGTCTCCGGCCGCGTGGTCGCGACCACCAGGAATCGGCCGGGATCGCCGTCCACCGGGTAGCGCAGATGCCAGAGCTTGCCCTTGACCTCGCGCTGCTGCACCTCAAGGTCGGAGATCGCGGTGTGGAGCTTCGGGTCCCAGTTCACCAGGCGCTTGTCGCGGTAGATCAGGCCCTCGCGGTAAAGATCGACGAACACCTTGCGGACGGCCTTCGAAAGGCCCTCGTCCATGGTGAAGCGCTCGCGCGGCCAGTCCGGCGAGGCGCCGAGCCGGCGGAGCTGGCGGGTGATCATGCCGCCGGATTCCGCCTTCCACTCCCAGACCTTCTCGACGAACTTCTCGCGGCCGAGATCGGTGCGCCGGATCCCCTGCTCGCCGAGCTGGCGCTCGACCACCATCTGGGTGGCAATACCGGCATGGTCGGTGCCGGGCTGCCAGAGCGCGTCCTTGCCGCGCATGCGCTGATAGCGGATCAGCACGTCCTGGAGCGTGAAGGTGAGCGCGTGGCCCATATGCAGGCTGCCGGTGACGTTCGGCGGCGGCATCATGATGGTATAGGGGACCTTGTTGGAGGTCGCGTTGGCGGCGAAGGCGCCCGACTTCTCCCAGGCCTCGTAATGGCGCTTCTCGACCTCGTCGGGCCGGAAGGTCTTCTCGAGCATTGTCCGCTATCCTACGGAATTTAGAAGATTTCTGCAGCGACGCGCGCCGCCGCATCGTGGCTTGGTTATAGCGGCTGTGCGGGTGGTGGCAAGGGCCAGCCTCGGCGCGGGAGGCGCCGGCGTGCCTGGCTAGCCGAGCTCGGCCTTGCGCGAGATGCGCTCGACCTCGCGGCGGACCAGGCGCTCGACGATGCCCTGCAGGTGCACGTCCAGCCAGTCGCGCAGCATCGGCTCGACCGCCTGACGCACGAGGGTCTCGACCAGCAGCCCATCGCCGGAATGCTGTTCCGCCGTCTGCTGCGCCTTGCGCGCCACGAGCTGCGCCATCGCTGCCGCCGATGCGGCCGCAATGTCCGGCGATACCAGCTCGGTCTCGAAGTCGCCGCCGCCAGGTCCGGAAGGTGGTGCCGGCGGTGGCGGTGGAGGTGGCGGAGGCGGAGGCGGAGGCGGAGGCGGAGGCGGAGGTGGCGGCGGCGGCGGCGGCGGCGGGGGCGGTGCTGCGCGCACCGGCTCCGGCGCAGGCGGCGGAGCGGCGGCGACCGGTGCTTCGACGATGGGCTCGGGCTCGAGGTCGACTTCCGCCGCGGGCTCCTCGTCGAGCGCCACGACATTGCCATCGCCGACCACCATGTCGGTCAGCACGAGATCGTCATCTTCTTCGACGGGTGCGGCAGGTGGCGGCGCGGCAGGCGGCGGATTGCCGTTGCGCTGACCGTTGCCGTTGCCGTTGCCGTTGGTCTTCGCCGGGGCTGCTTCGGAACCGTCTTCGGAAATGATCCGTCGAATGGAGGCGAGAATCTCCTCCATCGTCGGTTCTTGGGTGGTCTTGCCTTCGGTCATACGCAGTCCCCGCCGAGTCGGTGCGACTCCGGCGCGATTCGTGGCGCAGAAAGCCGCAACTCCAGCGCTGTCATAGTAGAGATTCCGCAGAGATTACTCAAGGAATGGGAAGCGAAACCCGCGATTCCACTACATCTTGAGCGTCAAAATGTGCGCGCGACTCGACAGGCAACGAGGCGCGTCACGCGCGCATGGCGTTATGGATGATGGCGGCGAAGTCGCGACCGCGTCCGTCTCACTGCACGGAAGGACCGGTGCCCCAGATCTTGTTGCGCACCTGGTTGTAGTGCTGCAGCGGATCGTAGATCTCGACGCTGAGCGCCAGATCCTTCGCGTTCAGGCGGCCGACCGCGGCCAGCACCTGATAGCGCGCGATCACGAGATTGGTCTGCGCCGTGACGAGGCTGACACGCGAGTTGAGCGCCGCCTGCTCCGCATCCAACACGTCGAGCACGGTGCGGGCGCCCACGGTCTGCTCCTGGCGCACGCCTTCGAGCGCGATGTCGTTGGCCTTCACCTGCTCCTCGAACGACTTGATCTGCGCCTGGGCGGTAACCAGCGCCTGCCAGGCGCCGACGACCTGCTGCGAGGCGGAGCGGCGCGTCTCGTCGAGCTGCTTCCTGGCCTGCTGGTAGACCTGCTTGGCCTGCCGCACGCGGGAATCCGGCGCACCGGCCTGATAGAGCGGCACCGAGAGCACGCCGAGGATGGTGCCGGCATTCGCCGACTGATCCTCGCTGCCGCTGTCGTCGGTATGGGTGAAGGATCCCTGCAGGCTGACCGTCGGCAGCATCTCGGAGAATTGCGTGTCGATGTCGTCCTTGCTCGCCTGCTCGACATATTGCGCGGCGACAACCAGCGGCTGCTCCTGCGACAGCGTCATCGCGTCTTCGAGCTTGGTCGGCAGGTTGACCGGGATGTTCGGCATCGAAAGGTTGACCGGCTCCTGGCCGATCACCTGGCGATAGACCGACTTCGCATCCTCCAATGTGCCCTGCGCCTGCGTCACCGAGGCGACCGCACCGGCCAGCGATGACTGCGCCTGGGCAACGTCGGTCTTGGTGACCTCGCCCGCGGCGAAGCGGTCGTTGGTCGCCTGGAGCTGGGCTTCGAGGACCTTGCGGTTGTTGATGTTGAGATCGAGGATCGACTGGTCGGCCACGACATTCATGTAGGCCTGCACCGCCTGCAGCAGCACCTGCTGCTCGGTGTCGAGCAGCTGCGCGCGGCCGGCGCGCACCCGGTTCTCCGCCGCCTTGGTGCTGGAAACCGTGCCGAAGCCGTTGAAGATCGGCTGGGTGACGGTGATGCTGTAGGTGCGCGGGTAGAATTGCGTGTCGCGGTCGGTGACCGCCGCTTCCTGGGACGTGAGCTTGTTGCCGTTGTGGAACCATTCGGGGCCGGCGGAGACCTGGCCGGTCACGGTCGGACGCCAGCCGCTCAGCGCCTGCGGCACGCCTTCATCGGTGGCGCGGAGCTGGGCCCGGGCCGCGTCGAGGGTCGGGTTGCCGAGATAGGTCTGCGCCAGCGCCTGGTTGAGATCGTCCGCCAGCGCCGGCACCGCGCCCAGCAGCAACGCCGACATACCGGCCCCGGCGAGTGCCGCGGCGCGCGCGCGCGACTTCATCAGCCGCATCGGAAGGCGCCCACCGTCGTCCATCGCATCCACCTCTTGTCCATGAAGGCCAGAACCCCCACAACAGCCCACCGACGGTCCCAAGAGCCCCCGCGGGACCGGCCGGAAGATTAGAAGACGAAGCGTTGCGGTCGCGTGAAACCCGGCAACACGTCGGTCTCCGCATCGAAAATCTCGCGCCGCGTCAGTACGCCGTCGGCGCGCGTGACCAGCACGCCATGACCGATGCTGCCGCCCATCACGATCGTGGCCAGAGTGCCACCCTCGGCGAGCTGCGCGGTCAGGGCATCGGGCAGAATCTCGACGGCGCCGTCGATCAGGATGAAGTCGAAGGGCGCCTCCTTCGCACGGCCGGCGGCGAGGTCGCCCTCGACCACGCTCACATTGCCGATGCCGAGGCCGGCCAGGTTGCTGCGCGCCTTGGCCGCGAGCTCCGGCACCGCTTCGAGCGCCACCACTTTCGCGACCAGCTTCGAGATCACCGCCGCGGCGTAGCCGGTGCCGGCACCGACCACCAGCGCCTTCGCCTTGGGCTGGAGCTCGGCGACCTGGAGCAGGCGCGCGAGATACATCGGCTCCATCATGCGGCGGCCGGCGGCCATCGGCACCGGGCGGTCGATATAGGCGAGCTTGCGGTGGCTGTCGGCGACGAAAATCTCGCGCGGCAGCGCGGCGAGCGCTGCGATCACCGTGGCATCCGTCACCTTGCTGGTGCGGATCTGGCTGTCGATCATGTGCTGCCGGGCGGCGGCGTAGTCCATGCTCGGCTTCCCCAAAATCTCTCGATCGAATGAGGTGGTTATAGTCGATGCGGCGCGGCGCGACAACCGGCGAGGGACCCGGGAAGCCCCGGCCCCGGCCCGCCCGGCGGCCGGGAAGACAGGGGACGAACCCCGGCTTGATTCCCCGCCCTCGCCGCCTTATACGTGCCGCCGATCCCCCGCCCTGCTCCACCCCTCCTGGTGCCGAACGGGGCTGGCGCGTTCCACCGGGCCCGGTGGCAGAGTGGTTATGCAGAGGACTGCAAATCCTTTGATGTCGGTTCGATTCCGGCCCGGGCCTCCACGATCCCTCCGCATGGATTCGCCCCTCCTTATGGTTTCGCCGTTGCGCCGGCTCCTCCGGTGAGCCGCGGCGGGCGCGGCACGGCCATGGCCAATCACGCCGCTTCCCGTGCCGATGGGCCAAGCAACAGCCAGGTCGGCATCGCCCTCAAAGCAAAAGGCCGCCGCCCCGGGGGGCGACGGCCTTTTCGAGTCTTGAACGAACGGATTACTTCGGCTTGCTGCTGTCGTCCGAAGCTTCGCTGATGGCGCCCACCGTGCCTTCCACCGGATAGGTGAGGCCCGCGGACTCAACCAGCTGGCCCTGCGAGGCCAGGATGCGGAAGTTCGCGAACTGCTCCTCGTCCGTCGCCTGGATCAGCTGGTCGTTCGAGATGAAGAGCTCGTTCGCCGCGTCGAGCACATCGAGCAGGCCGCGCTGGCCGATGTCGAACTGCTGCACGTAGCCGCTGTAGGTGTCCTGGTTGGCCTGGACCTGCTTCTGCAGAAGCTCGATGCGCTCCTGCTGGGTCTGGCGCGCAGCCCAGGAGCTGCGGACATCCTGCTCGACCTCGCGCTCGCGGACGCGGAGCTGCTCCAGAGCCTCGGAGCGACGCTCCTTGAACTCCTTGATGCGGGCAAGATCGGCGCCGCCGCGATAGAGGTTGTAGCGCAGCACCAGCAGGAACTGCGCGTTGTGGTCGACTTCCTCGAGGCCGCTGTTGTAGCGGTTGATCGAGCCCACCGCCTCGAAGTTGAGGTGCGGGTACATGCTGGCGGTCTGCTCGCGGACCTCGGCCTCGGAGCGCTCGACGTCGTGCTTGGCGAGACGAACCTTCGGGTTGTTCTCGAGGCCCTTCTGGACCGAGAGATCGACGTTCTCCGGCACGCGCGAGAAGTCGGCGCCGGTGACGTCCTCGAGATCGGTCGCCGGCACGCCGACGATCTGCAGGAACTTGGTCTGCGTCTCGCGGAGCTGGCCCTGGATGTCGGTGTAGGTCGAATGCGCCGTCTGCAACCGGGCCTGAGCCTGGCTGACGTCGGCCACGTTGCCGCCGCCGAGCTGCGCACGCTTCTCGACCAGCGCGAGGGTGTCCTCGTGCTTCTTGATGTTCTCTTCGGCGTTCTTCAAACGTGCCTGGTCGCGCAGCACGGCGATGTACTGCTCGACCGCATCGAGCGCGGAGACTTCCGCCTGATCCTGCACGCGCTCGGCCGCCGAGCTCTGGCGGGCCTTCTGGCGCTGCACCTCGGCGGCGGCCTCGAAGCCGTCGAACAGGCGCTGCTGCAGGGTGATCTGCGCGTCCTCGCGGACCAGCCAGCGGCCGCCGTCATGCGGTCCCTGGTCGAGATAGGTCGGCGGGTTGTCGACACTGCCGCTCTCGGTGAATTCCGGACCCGCATCGAGCTTCAGATCGATCTGCGGGAAGTACAGCCCCCAGGCCTGACGCAACTCCTGGTCGATGGCGCGACGATCCTTGGCGACAACGCCGACATCCGGGTTGGTGGTCAGAACCAACTGGATCGCGTCCTTCAAGGACATTGCCTGCGCGGTCGAACCGATGCCCATCACGCTGAGGCCCAACCCGACCGCCGCGCTCAGCAGGAGCGCCCGACGCCGTTGATGCCCCGAGACCATCGTCTTCATGTTTTGGACTCCCCACACTTCTCGGGCCTGCGTGTCGCGTTCATCCCGGCGCTCGCACAGACCGTAAGAAACTCAACGTGTTAAAGATACAGACTTCGACTCCACCCGACGGGTTTTCTACCAGTTTCCCGTAAACCACGCACCACCTTTTTCGAAACCTGGCCAAAAGGTTAACGCTCCGTGAGGGCGGTTTCGCGCGCCTTCAGGATCGGTTTCAGCAGGTATTCGAGCACGGTTTTGTGGCCCGTCAGGATGTCCACAGTGGCGGTCATGCCGGGGATGATCGGCAGCTGCTCGCCCTGTTTTCCGATCAGAAAGTTCTTGTCCGTCCGCAAGCGCACGCGGAAGAACAGCTCCTTCTTCTCGTTCTCGATGGCGTCGGCGCTGATCTGCTCCAGGACCGCGTCCAATCCGCCGTAAATGCTGTAGTCGTAAGCAGTAATCTTGACCTTCGCCTTCTGGTTGGGGGCGATGAAGCCGCGGTCCTGGGGACGGATCTGGGCCTCGATCAGGAGCGTGTCCTCAATAGGAACGATTTCCATGATGTCCTGGGCCGGCTGGATCACGCCGCCGATGGTCCGGGTCTTGATCTCCTTGACCGTGCCCTTGACCGGCGACCTGAGCTCGGTGCGGCCGACCTTGGCGGAGGCTTCCTTCATGGATTCGTTGACGGTGGCCAGGTCGGATTGCTGCTTTGCAAGATCGCTGGAGGCCTCCGCTTTGAAGGTGGCGACGGTCTCCTGCATCTTGCTCTGGGCTTCCTGGAGCGCCGACTTGGCGCTGGGCAAGGAGGCCGCGGCATTGTCCATCTCCGAGCGGTAGTTCTCGACCTCCTGCTGGGCCTTGAGGAGATCGACCCGCGAGGCCGCGCCGGCGGCAACCGCAGGGGTGAGGATGGTGACCTGCTGCTGCGCGACGTCGAGGGCGCGGCGGGCCGACGAGACCTTGGTGTTCAGCGCCTGGATATCCTGCCGCTTGCCCTCGACCTGGTCCTGCAGGGTGCCGAGCTGCGACTTGAGCTGGCCCTGGCGGACCAGGAACTGGGCCTTCTCCTGCGCCACCTTGTCCGGCGCGTTCTTCATGATGTCGTCGGGGAACTGGATGTCGTCCGGGTTGTCCTTGCCGGCGATCTCGGCCTGCAGACGCGCGATCGCGGCCGAGGCGATGTAATAGCGCTGCTGCAGCTCAGAGAGGCTGTACTTCGCGGTGGTGTTGTCGATGACGACGACCACCTGGTCCTTCTCGACCACGTCGCCTTCGTGCACGCGCATCTCGGACAAGGTGCCGCCGTCCAGACTCTGGATCACCTGGGTCTGGCTGGAGGGGATCACCTTGCCCTCGCCGCGGGTGATCTGGTCGAGATCGGCGAAATAGGACCAGAGCAGGAAGGCGAAGACGATGAAGAGGATGAGGCCGAGCAGGATGTGGCCGGCGCGCTGAATGCCCTCGCGCTCGGTCTCGGCGGGATCGATCCAGAGGTCGCGGTTGGTGAGTGACATGAGCGGTTCCTCAGCCCTCGTTGGCCCGGATACGGCCCTTCATCAGAGCATCGAGCACGCCGGCCTTCGGCCCGTCGGCCACGACCTTGCCGCGATCGAGCACGATGAGGCGATCGACCAAGGTCAGCATCGAGTTGCGGTGGGTCACCAGCAGCACGGTCTTGCCCTCGACGATCTCGGAGAGGCGCTGCTTGAAGGTGTTCTCCGTCGAATTGTCCATCGAGCTGGTCGGCTCGTCGAGCACCAGGATCGGCGGGTTGAGCAGCAGCGCCCGCGCCACGGCAACCGACTGGCGCTGGCCGCCGGAGAGATAGCGCCCGCCCTCGCCGGTCGGCATGTCGTAGCCGAGCGGATGCTGGCGCACGAAGGAATCGACGCCGGCCAGCGTCGCGGCGCGGAGGAAGGATTCCTCGTCCACATACGGCGCGCCGAGCGTGATGTTGTCCTTCACCGAGCCGAAGAAGAGATGCGGATCCTGCAGCACGCAGCCGATCGACTGCCTGAGATCGGTGGGATCGAGCTGGCGGATGTCGGTGCCGTCCACCAGCACCGCGCCGTCGCCGGGCTCGAACAGGCCCATGACCAGGCGCTCGATCGTGGTCTTGCCGGAGCCGATGCGGCCGACGATGCCGACGCGCTCGCCCGGGTTGATCTTGAAGGAGACGCCGTCCAGGGCCGGGGTCTGGGCGTTCGGGTACTTGAAGACCACGTTGCGAAACTCGATCGCGCCGTCGATCCGCGGGCGGCGCAGGAACACCTTGCCGCGCGGCCGCTCGACCGGAAGTTCCATCAGGCGGTTGAGCCCCTTCAAGGAGGTCCACGACTGGTGGAAGCGCACGATCAGGCCGGCGATCTGGCCCAGGGGCGCCATGGCGCGGCTGGTCAGCATCGAGGCCGCCACCATCGCGCCGGTGGTCAGCGCCGGATAGGGGCTGGTCGGGTCGTGGGTGAAGATCTCGTAGCAGCCGACCATCAGCACGCCGACGAAAGCGAGGTTCGACGACATCACCACGAAGTTGATGGCGATCGTCGACCAGAAGCGGGATTCCTGGGCCGAGGCCGAGGAGGCCGCGACATAGCCGTCCCAGTCGCGCTGCATCTGGCCCTCGGCCGAGGCGGCCTTGATGGTGTCGAGGCCGTTGATGGTCTCGACCAGCATCGCGTGCTTCTGCGCCATCTCGCGGTAGGAGCGCTCGACCGCCTTCTGCATCGGCACCTGGACGAAGAAGCTGACGCCGATCACCAGCGGCACCAGGATCATCGGCACGATCGCGACCGCGCCGGCGATGATGTAGATGATGACCAGGAAGATCAGCACGAACGGCAGGTCGATCAGCGCCGACAAGGTCGCCGAGGTGAAGAAATCGCGCAGCGTCTCGTAGGACTGGATGTTGGAGGCGAAGGCGCCGGCCGATTGCGGTCCGGACGACATGCGGATCGACAGGATGTGCTCGAACAGCGAGGACGAGACCTTGCGGTCGAGCGCCTTGCCGGCGCGGTCGAGGAAGTAGGCGCGCAAGGTCCGCAGCAGGAAGTCGAAGGCGAAGATGGTGATCGCGCCGATCGCCAGCACCCACATGGTGCCTTCCGCCTTGTTCGGCACGACGCGGTCGTAGACCTGCATCGAGAAGATCGAGGTGGCGATGGTGAAGACGTTGATCAGCAGCGCCGCGACCACGACCTCGGCATAGACCGGCATGAACTTCGCGACATTGGTCCAGAACCAGTTGCGCGGTTTCGCCTCGGTCAGGTCGGCGGAGCGGGTGTCGAGCCGGATCTTCGGCCGGACCACGATCTGGAAGCCGGAATATTCGTTCTCGAGCTCGACCAGCGGGAAGGAATGGCTGCCGTCGAGGTTGTCGGTGGTGGCGATCTCCGCCATGCCGGCCCTGGGCGGCGACAGCAGCACGCAGGCCTTGCGGTTCTTCAGGAGAAGCACCGCGGGCAGGCTCATCTTGTCGACGTCTTCGAGCTTGCGCTTGACCTGGTTGGCCGAGAGGCCGGCCCGGTCGGCGGCGCGCAGGAAGAGGTCCGGCGTCATGCCGTCGTCGCCGATCGGCAGGCCGTTGGCCAAGGCCGCCGGCGATTTCGGGGAGCCGAAGATGCGGGTCATGATGACCAGGCAGGCGAGCAACTGGTCATCGCGGCCGTAAGAGCCGGAATATTCGACCGGCATGCCGACCGGCTCGGCGCGGACGATCTCGGTATGGGGCTGCGGCTGCGGCGCCGGCTTGGGGCGTGCGGGAGCGGCCTGCGGCGCGCTCGCCTGCGGGGCCTGCTGGGCACTCGCCTGCGGGGTACTTGCCTGTGCAGCACCGGCTTGGGGCGCACTGGACGCCGCGGCGGCGGGTTGCTGGGGCGAAGGCTGCTGCGGGGCGGCGGGTTGCGGTGCCGCCGCCTGCGGTGCCTGGGGACGCGGCGCGGGCTTGGGTTCAGCCTTGATCGGCTCGACCTTGGCTGCTTCGACCTTCGGCGCCTCCACCTTCGCCTCGGGAGCGCGAATGCTCGGTCCGGCCTTCGACGCTTCCATGGGGCTGGCACTCGCTTTTACATCGCGGGCGTCCGGCCGCGGCTGGGCGGCCGCAGCGGTCTCGGCGGGCGCATCTTTAGCCGTTCCGGCGGCTGCCGGGTAGGGATTCTTCGATGAAGATGGCGGCGTTGCGGCACTCGGGCGCGGGGCTGCGGCGGCCGGCGATGCCACGGAAACGGTGGGCGCCGCCTTCGGTGCGGAGGCGCCCGGTACAACGGGACTTAGGGCCTCGCTTCGCGCCGGGGCGCGCAAGGGCGGATCGGGCGGGAAGTCGGGGATCGCGGGGGCGGCCATCCGCACCGCCTGGTCGCGACCGGGCTGCTCGCGCGGGGCCTCGCGCCTGGATCGGGCGGCCTCCGCTTCGGCCGCGGCATCGGCCTCGCGCGGCGCGACGCTCTGCAATCCCAGCCCCGAGCGCAGGCGGGCGAGTGGCGTGTCGGCGGCCGGCGCGCCGTCAGGGTTCTTTTCCGCGGCCTCTTCAGACCGGTCGAAACGGCTTCTGAACTTGAAACCCATTAATCCTGTCTCTGAACGCGCGGCGCGCCTCTGGCCGCAAATTCCCCGGGGGACTTAACCATATTGAGCATAACCCGTTGGCGAAAGATTAACAAACGCCCGGACCACACCACCGTGGTGCGAAGCACACTTTGACGACGAATTTCCTGAACGTATGTGACGACCGCTGCGCCGGCGGCCGTCATGGCGTCACGCCGGTTTGGCCATGCCGAAACGGATCAGCGTCGCAAGCTGCTGGGAGACGAAACGGCCCGCAATCTCCTCCATCCGGCTCGCCGCCTCCTTGGCATCGGCGATCGGCACGCCGTCCTTGTTGATGCGGATGCCGCGCGTCTTCAATTCCTCATCGGCCACCGCCGCCAGCTTGGCCGGCGGCGTCCCCTCCTCCAGCCGCATCAGCAGCACCGCCTCGATCGCGTCCAGCGGCAGCGAGACGCCGGTCTGGGACGAGACCAGGTTCTGCCGGGTCATGGTCTGGCGCGCGATCGTCACCAGCTTGCGGTTGAGATCGCCGAGCACACGGATCTTGCCGGGCTGCTGGGCGGTCCGCGGCGGCTTGAACGGCGCGGCGGTCGGCACCAGCCGCCCGACCGCGGTCAGCATCAGCAAGGTCCGCTCGATATCGACGGGCCCCTTCCCCTTCGGCGCGGCATCGACCATCTCCGCCAGCGAAACCGAGCCCTGCGCGACCGCCGCGCGGATGATCTCCATCGCCTTCGCGTCGAACGTGATCTCGCCGCGCGGCACCTTGGCCTTCTCGGTGAAGTCGTCGACCGATCCCGGCAGCGCGAAGCACCGGTCGCGCAGGTTGCGCGCCGTCTCGCCGCGCGGCAGGCGCGGATGGCCGCGCACGAAGACGTCGCGCCGGAAACGCTGGCCGGTCAGGAAATCCTGCGCCAGCTGGCGCAGGCGCTCGGTCGGCTGCTTGCGGACATGCTGGCCGGCGGGATCGGCGAGCAGCAGCTCGAGAAAATTGTCCATCAGCGTCGCCGAGCCGAGATAGGTCAGTTTCGCCGCCGCCATCTCGTCGGCGACATCGACGGAATAGAAGGTGGTCCAGGCCGCGTTCAGGTATTCATGCGCGAGATAGTTCGACTGCCGCTTCGGCAGCTTGGCGATCTGCTCGACCGCCGCGGGCTGCGCGCGGAAATAGCCCTGCTTCAGGTTGGCCAGCTCCAGTGCGTCCTTCGCCGCCTTCTCGGCGCGGGCGGCGCTGTCGCCCTGATGCAGCGCGCCCAACTCCAGCAGCAGGCGGCGGATCGGCGCGTCGCCGGCCCAGCCGGGCAGGCAGTTATAGCTGTTGTAGACGATGCCGCCGGGCTTCAGCCGGGCATAGATGAAGCGCGCGACCGCCTGGCGCGTGCTCTCGCCGATCCACGACCATATGCCGTGGAGCGTGATGAAGTCGAACTGCGGCAGGTCGGCATCGAGCAGCTCCTCGAAGGCGCGCTCGATGAAGGTGACGTTGCCGAGGCCGATCTGCGCCGCCGCGTGCTGCGCGGTGTCGATATGCGCCGGATTGAAATCGACGCCGTAGAAGCGGCCTTGCGGAAAGCAGCCGGCCAGCACGATCGAGGTCTGGCCGAGCCCGCAGCCGAGGTCGATATGGGTGAAGCCCTCGGCGAGCGGACGCGGCCGCGCGCCCTGCATCGCCGCGACGTGATTGAGCCAGACCGGCGAGAGCTCGCGGAAATAGCTGTTGGTGTAACTGACGTCGGTGACGTAGCCCTGGGACCACTCGGCGCCGGCGTTCATGATGGCACGTGCACCGATCGCGGGCTCAGGCGACGTCGATCATGATGGTATAGATCAGATCCTGGTCCGAGCGGCGCAGCACCGGGCAGATGGTCGCCTTGGCCATGATCAGCCGGCCCGGACGCAGGCAGACGATGCGTGCCGGGAACACCTGGTACTTGCCCTGGCCGAACTGCTCGACGATCTGCGGCAATGTCATGGTCGACTTCACCTGGAAGTACTGATCGACCGGACGCCCGACCAGGGCGGATTCCGCCAGACCCAGCCATTTCTGCGCCGGCTGGTTCGCCTTCTGCACCATGCTGCGGCCATCGACCACGAAGGTCGGCGCCGGGCAGGCATCGGCGATCAGCGAGGCGGAAATGCCCTCGCCGGACATCGACTGCATCCGGACTTTGTTCTCAAGATCCTCGATCTGCGTCTTCAGCTCGGCCAGGCATTGCGCACGCACCGTCGCCGAGAAATTGCCCTCGTGGTTGGTGGCGACCGCGAGCTCGTCCACGAGCTGGTTGAGCCGCATGTTGCGGCGGGACGCCGCCTGCTCCAGGGCGTTCCAGGAGCTGTAGTCGAGCTTCAAGGAATAACGTCGGCCGCGATACTGGACCACGCGGTGGATCAGACGTGGATCCGGGATCGCGGCAAGCTTGATCGCAGGCTGACGTTGCGCCGTCGCTTCCGACAAGGTCCTATGGCTCCCTACCCAACCGGCCCTGACACGAAAGGGCCATGCACAAGCGTGTGCGAAACTGCTGTTTAGCACAATGTGCTATTGGTTAATATAGGCCGCGAGGTTCTACTGCCATTTTGCCGCCGCGAATCGGGGGAATCCACCATGCCGTTTGTCAGAAGAGATGCCCAGGGCCGCATCGCCTCGGTGCACCGGGAGCAAGATTCCCCGGATCTTCAATACCTTCCGCCGAACAACCCGGAGGTCATGTCGTTCCTGGCCCCGGGCAACGAGCGCCGGGGCGAGCTGCAGCGTTCCGATCTGGAAATGATCCGCGTCTACGAGGACTTGACCGACATCCTGATCGGCAAGCGCATCGTCGTGCTGACCGACTTCCCGCCGGCGGCACAGGAAAAGCTGATGCGGCGCAAGAGGTTACGCTCGTCGCTGAGCCCGATTACCGAGGCCTTGGCGCCGCCGGAGGAGGAACAGGGCCTGCCCTGAGGCAGAGGCAGAAGCCGCCCGGACCCAGGGCGCTGACGCCGTCAGGCGTCCTGGTTGACCGAGATCGACAACCCCGGCGCGTAATAGAGCCGCGTGCCGTCCTCGAAGACCCAGAATTGCATGCCGCCGACCTCGATCCCGCCCGCGGTCACGTGCGCCGGCGAGACGCCGGAATCCAGGACCTTCAGATCGGTCGCGATGTCGACCTGCGGGTCGTCGCCCTCGTTGAGGACAACGATCTCGCCATTGGCATCCGGCAGCAAGTCGGAGAGCGAAAGCTTGATGGTCAGGTCCAACGCCTGGTCCTGAAGCCCCTGCTCGCTGTCGCCGTCCCCAGTTAATGCCGGGAGTTCCGATTTCCCGTCCATCAACCCATCCCTCATAACACCCTACATGAATGTACACATAATCGAGTAAAATGCCGAAGAAAATCTAATTGAATGTTAACAAAAGGCCGGAGAACGCGCATTTGCCCGTTCCAGCAACACCTCCTGATTGCGAATGCTTCGGAACAACCCGTGATTTCAATGCTTTGACCCTCGCCGCCACGCACCCGGGACCACCGTCAGCAAGCACGACAAACGATGGTTAACTCATTATAGTTCCAAGAAAGGGGGGACTTATGGGCGGGATCGGCACGTCCGAGGTGGCAGCTGCAACGAGGGCGGACCTGACGGCCGAGTCGACGCGGGGCCGGCCGACATGACCGTGGGAGACGCGGCAGCCCAAACCCCGAAGAAGCCGGCGGCCCGCTGGGTGACGCTGGTCATCGCGGCCGGCGTGACGCTGTTCTCGGCGCTGCTCTACCAGCCGCTGAAGCCGCCGCTGCTCGAGCGCCTCGAAGTCGAGGCCCTGGACCTTCGTTTCCAGCTCCGCAAGCCGCAGGTCCCTGGCCCGCGGACCCTGATCGTCGCCGCCGACGAGAAGACGACCGCCGAGCTCGGCCAGTGGCCGATATCGCATCGCTACTACGCGCTCGCCATCGACAATCTGGCGGCCGACGGCGCCAAGGTCATCGCGTTCGACATCATCATTCCCCAGGAAGAGCGGCCGATGCCGACGGCGGTCCTCGATCGCCTGCGGGCGATCGCACAGTCGTTGCCCGCCGGCTCGCCCGAGGCGCAGAGCATCGCGGACGTGATCAATGCGCCGGGGCCGGACGATGCCATGGCGCAGTCGATGAAGGCCGCGGGCAACGTCATTCTGCCGTTCACCCTCGACTTCGGCGACGCCAAGGTCGCGGAAACCAAGGCACCGGGCTATTTCGACTTCAAGTCCTTCGGCTTCGTGAAGCCGCGGCCGAACGGCGGCGGCAACGACCTGCATCGGCATGCAATCGGAATCCTCCCACCGACGGACAAGCTCGGCAACGCCGCGGCGGCGCTCGGCTACGTCAACACGATCCCTGAACCGGGCAGCCCGGGCCGCAGCGAAATCATGGCGATCAAGCTCGGTGACGATTTCTACGCGTCGCTATCGGCTGCCGCGGTCGCCGCCTATCTCGGCAAGCAGCCGGACGAGATCACCCTCAACCTCGATTCCCAGTTCGGCAACTACGCGGTCGAGATCGGCGATCGCCGCGTGCCGATCAACGACGAAGCCAAGACGGTGGTCAACTATTACGGCCCCGGCGGCACCTTCAAGCCATGGTCGCTGGCGGACATCGTCGCCAAGCGATTTCCGCCCGGCACGTTCAAGGACAAGATCGTCTTCGTCGGCGCTACGCTGACGGCCCTCCATGACGACGCGGACTCGCCCTTCGACCAGAACCTTCCGGGGGTCGAGCGGCACGCGACGATCACCGAGCGCATCCTCGACGGGCCGATGCTGGTCGAGCCCTCCTACACCACGCGGATCAATCAACTGGCGCTCGTGGTGCTCGGGCTGCTCGCCGCGCTGATCACGGCGCGCCTGCCCGCCGGGGGCGGCGTCTTCGGCGCGGTCGTCCTGATCGGCCTGTGGTGGGCGGCGGCATATCTGGCGCTCTTTCCCGGCGGCATCCTGCTTTCCTTCGTCTACCCGGCGGTCGCCATCCTGCTCAACTTCATCGCGATGACCGTCCTCAGGGTCGTGCGCGAGGAGCAGCAGCGCCGCGCGGCGGAGAAGAGCCTGCGCATCAGCGAGGAGCGCTACGCGCTGGCGGCGCAGGGCGCCAATGACGGGCTCTGGGACTGGGACATGATCGCTGGGCGCTTCTACACCTCGCCGCGCTGGCACCAGATGCTCGGCCTCGCCGCCGAGGAGACCAGGGGCAAGCCCGAGGACTGGTTCAGCCGCACCCACGCGGAGGACGTCTCCACTCTCAGGGCCGCGGTCGATGCGCATCTCGCCGGGCAGTCGGCGCATCTCGAGCACGAATTCCGCATGCGGCACCGTGACGGCAGCGACCGCTGGATGCAGGCGCGCGGCCTCGCGGTGATGAACCGGAGCGGCAAGCCGACGCGCTTTGCCGGCTCGATGACCGACATCACCGACCGCAAACTGGCCGAGCGGCAGTTGCTGTTCGACGCCTTCCACAGCCGCCTGACCGGCCTGCCGAACCGCGCGCTGATGATCGACCGCATCAACCAGGCGATGCAGATCTGGCAGAAGGGCGGCGAGAACGAGGTGATCGTGCTGATCCTCGATCTCGACCACTTCCGCAACATCAACGAGAGCCTGGGACAAGCGACCGGCGACCAGGTGCTGATCTCGCTGGCGCGAAACCTGGAGCCGGTGCTGCGTCCCGACGACACGCTGGCGCATCTCGGCGAGGACGAGTTCGCGGTGCTGCGCTTCGCCGCCGGCGACGCGCGGGCGCAGACCGAGCAGCTGATCGGCGCGCTCTACGGCGTGCTCGCCCAGCCGATCACCATCGAGTCCCGCGACTTCGAAATGGGCGCCAGCATCGGCTACGTGCTGGCCTCCGAGGCGGCGGGCGAGGCCGGGGACGAACTGCTGCGCGACGCCAACCTCGCCCTCTACAAGGCCAAGACCACCGGGCGCGGCCAGGCGCAGAAATTCGAGGCCGCGATGCACCAGACCGCGGTCAAGCGCTTCGACCTCGAGGCGGACCTGCGCCGCGCGATCGCCAAGGGCGGCGAGCTGGAGCTGTTCTACCAGCCGATCATCGACATCCAGAACGACCGCATGCACGGCTACGAGGCGCTGATCCGCTGGCGGCATCCGACCCGCGGCCTCGTGTCGCCGATCGACTTCATCCCGCTGGCCGAGGATACCGGGCTCATCGTCGAGATCGGCCGGCGCTCGATCCTCGAGGCGGCGCGGCAGATCGCGGCCTGGAAGCCGGCCGGGGGCGGCAAGCCGCCGCAGGTCGCGGTCAACGTCTCCGGACGGCAGTTCGCGGCGGAGGGCCTGCTCGACGACATCGAGAACGCCTTGAAGCTCACCGGCATCCCGGCGGAATGCATGAAGCTGGAAGTGACCGAGAGCCTGGTGATGGACAATCCGGAGCGCACCGTCGAGCTGCTGCGGCGGATCATCGCCATCGGCTGCAAGGTCTCGATCGACGATTTCGGCACCGGCTATTCATCGCTCTCGCACCTGCACCGCTTCCCGTTCAACACGCTGAAGATCGACCGCTCCTTCATCATCCGCATGACCGACAGCCGCGAGGGCTTCGAGATCGTGCGGGTCATCGCCAGCATGGCCAAGGTGCTGGACCGGGACGTGGTGGCGGAAGGCGTCGAGGAGCAGGCCCAGGTCGAGGTGCTGCGCGATCTGGGCGTCGAGTTCGTACAGGGCTATGTCTTTTCCAAGCCGCTGCCTTCGGGCGACGCGACCGCGTTCCTGGAGAAATGGCGCCAGAAGGAGCGCGAGCGCGGCACGCGGGCGGCGGCGAGCTGAACCTCTTCGTCTCGATAGGCCTCCGGCGGCGGATCAGAAGGTGGCCGCCCTATCGCACCTTGATCGGCGGCAGGTCGCGCAGCCTGGCGTCGATCGCGGTCTTCAGCGGCAGGCTGGGCTGCGCGCCCGGCGTGAGGCAGGCGAGCGCGCCGGCGACGGCGCCGTAGGCAAGGCCGCGGGAAAGATCGCCGCCGGAATCGATCGCCGCGGCGAAGGCACCGACGAAGGCGTCGCCGGCACCGACCGTATCGACCGGCGTGATCAGCAGCGCGGTGACCTCATAGACCCTGCCGCCGGAGAAGGCGCATACACCCTCCCCGCCCAGGGTCACGATCACCGTGGTCTGCGCGGCCTCGGCGACCGCGGCGCCGGCGTCGCGCGGATTGTCGCGGTGGCGGCCGAGGGAATCCGCGACGATCATCGCCTCGGTCTCGTTCACCACCAGCCAGTCGAGCATGCGCACGATGTCGGTCGGCACCGCCGCCGCGGGCGCCACGTTGAGCAGCACCCGCGCGCCCTTGGCCTTGGCGCGGCGCACCAGCGCCCAGTTCTCGGCGAGCGGCGTCTCCATCTGCAGGCAGATCATCGCGTCCTTGTTGAGGACCGAATCCGGCACCTGATCCGCCCGCGCATCGAGATTGGCACCCGACGCAACGACGATGATGTTCTCGCCCCTCTTATCGACGCAGATCGCGGCGAGGCCGGTCGGCTTCTCGTCCTTCGCCACCAGCGAAAGATCGACGCCGCCCAATTGCAGGTCGTTGAGGGCGATCACCGAGAGGTCGTCGCTGCCGACCCGCCCCGCCATCCGGACATGAGCGCCGGCGCGCGCCGCGGCCAAAGCCTGGTTGGCGCCCTTGCCGCCGGCGGCGAAGCTGTAGCTCGGCCCCAGCACCGTCTCGCCGGGATGCGGCAGGCGATCGACCGGGATCAGCAGATCGACATTCAACGAGCCGAAGATGACGATCATCGCATTGCTCCCCCATCGGCCGCACCGCGACCGACGCGCCTCACCAGTGCACTTCCAGGCGCCGCGGCGTGTCCACCGTCGGCACCCCGACTGCAGCTTCGCCCTCCTGCGCGCCGACCGCAAGCGGCTGGCCGTCGAAGCGGACGTCCTTCAGCGTCGCCGGCGGTCGGCCGGGAAAGACCATGGTGCCCAGCCCCTGGCATTCGAGCGTGATACCGTCGGGCCGCAGCTCGATGCGCCGCAGGCGGGTCACGATGTCCGTCCGCAGCACGGCGACCCCATTCAGCGCCAGCGTCAGCCAGCCGCCCTCCACGGCAAGCTCCGTGCTGCCACCGAAGGCGAGCAGCGGGCCGAGGCGCCAGTCGCCGGACGTGCCCGTCGGGCGCGGGGTCACTTCCCAGCCGCCCCAGGGCGTCACGTCGATGGCCTCATGGATCGCGAGGAGCGGCATGAGCCCGCCCCAGCCGTAGAACAGGTCGGTATCGGGCTGGTCGTCGGCGATGCCGGTCTCGGCGCTGAAATTCTCGGGCATCTGGCGCCCGGCCCAGGCGCCGGCGAAGAGGTCGATGCTGTCGGCCGCGAGCAGCCCCGCCTCCCGCTCGTAGCCGCAGCGCTTCAGCCCCGCATAGGTCAGGTAGTTAAGCGGCGGCCAGATGCGGCCGCGCCAATAGACGTTGTCCCGGTAAGCGGGATCGTCGCGCGTCACCGAAGGCAGGCGGTGCCTGCCGCCAAACGCCTTGGGGTCGTGCAGCCAGTGCAGGAGATGCGCCTGCTGCTCGACATCCGCGGCCTCGGCGAGCAGCGGATAGAAGCTGGTCGGCGCCAGGCTGCGCACGAAATCGCCGTGCCAGCGGCGGTTGGCGAAGACGCCGCGCCGCGGATCCCACAGGCGTTCGCCGATCCGCTCGCGCAAGGCCGCGGCCCGCGCCTCCAGGCGCCGGGCGGTCGCCGCATCGCCGCGGTGGCGGGCGAGCAGTGCCAGAATCTCGCCATCGAGCACCAAGAGGCTGTTCAGGCCGACATCGGCCTGGTCGAGGCAGCCGCTCTTGGGGTCGTAGCGGGCCTCGTCATGGATCGGCGAATTGTCCATGCTGGATTCGTTCTTGGCGCCGAGCTTGGTGCGGCGATAGAGCCCGTCGCCGACCGGCGAGGTCCCCCAGGCCATCAGGCCGTCATTGTTCCCGTCGCGATGGGTGAACCACCAATCGTGATTCCGGAGCAGCCGGTCATAGGCGAGATCGACCAGCGAGTCGTCGCCGGTATGCTGCCAGGCCTTCCAGAGGATGAAGCTGCAGATCGGCGGCTGCGAGCGGTCGATCCACTCGTCCCGGCCGGTGATGAGGCAGGCGAAGTTGCCCTCCGGGGTCTCGGTCGCCAGCACCGCCTTGAGGCAGTCGCGCGCCAACCTGGGATCGAACAGCGCGCTCATCAGCGCGTGGTAGAAGAGATCGTCCAGCCAGACGCCGAAGCCGCCGAATTTCTGCGCCACCCAGTTGCGGCTCAAGGACATGTAGCGTCGCTTGTTGACCGGGTCGAAAACCGTGTTCCAGCCGACGAGGTCGCGCAGCGCGTCGAGCGGCGTGGAGGAGAAGCCGGATTGCAGCGGCGCCGGCGGGGCGGCTTTCGCGGTCGAGATCGACGCGCCGCCGACCGAGACGGCAAAGCCGAAGCGCGGCATCTCCTCGAGATTGTAGCGAAGCGCCGCCACCTTGCCCGACGTGCCGCGGGAACCGAGGTAGAAGTAGCCGTATTGCCTCAGCTCGGCGCTCAAGTCGTCGATCGAGTCGTGGAAGGTCGCCATCAGCGGCGGAGCATCGCCGGAGACGGTGACGGTCTTTCCGTCGGCCCGGGCGGAGAGCGTGCCGGCCTCGGGATCGAAATGCCAATCGACGAGCTTGCCGTCGCCCTTGGGATCGAGGCGCAGCACCAGGATCACCCAGAAGCGCAGGCCCCATTCGGCGAGCTTGCCGGCCTGCCAGGCACCGCGCAGGACATCCGGCGCCGGCTTGTCATAACGCCATTCCAGCGCCGAGCCGCCATGCTCCAGGTGCAGCTCGACGAACCCGCCGTCGACCGCGCGCCGGCCGAGGCGCAGGCCGGTCGCCGTCGCCGGGAAGTCGGTGAAGGCACCGGTGCTGGCGGCATAGGCGCAAGGCGTCACCGTGAGGCCGAGCGGCAGATAGGTCATCTGCGCAGGATAGACGCTGTCCCAGGTGTTCCAGGCGGGTTCGATCTCGGTCATGGCGGGGTCATTTCCAGGCGGTGTCGAGCGCCGCGGCGTCCAGCACGAAGAGCTGTGGCGCGAAGCGCGGCGCGATGACCCCGAGCGTAGCCGCATGGGCCTCCGCCGAGAAGCTGGTCATGGCGTCGCGGGCCAGCACGACGAAGAGGCCGGCGTCGATCGCGTCGAGCGCCGTCGCCCAGACGCAGACATCGGTCTCGACTCCGGAGAGGATCAGCGTGTCCGTCCCGGCGCTGCGCAACGCCGTATCGAATGCCGGGCTGGTGAAGGCGGAGAAGCCGGGTTTGTCGAAGACCGCGGCCTTGCCTGCCAGATGCCGGTGCTCGGGGACCAGATCCACGTAGTCTCGACCGCCGCCCTCGAGGGTTGCGGTCGGCCAAGCTTCGTAGTAGCGGCGCCAGCATCCCGAGGCGGCCGCGGCATTCTCGGCCGGGACGAAGCGGGTCCAGAGGGTGCGGGCCGGCTTCCTCTCGGCGAGCCGCAGCACTTCCGGGCGGATCCGGCCGATATCCTTCACGGCCCAATCGGGGTGATCGGCGAAAAGGCGCTGCATGTCGATGACGACGTGCATGGCGCGGGACAGGTCCGGCACAGCGCCGGCAGCGGTCACGGCGCCACCAGGACGTTGTGCTCCGGCGACCAATGCAGTGTGACGCGGTCGCCGGCCTGGAAGCGGCGCGGCACGCTGTTCTGCTGGAAGACCGCGAGCACCTGTTCCCCGACCGCCACGCGATAGGTGGTGCTGCTGCCGGAGAAGACGGCGCCGGTCACCGCGCCGCTCAGCCGGTTGGGCCCGGCATCACCGTCGGCGGCGGCGATGTCGATCTTCTCCGGCCGGACTGCAATGACGACGGGGGCCCCCGCCGCCAGGCCACCGGCACCGGCCAGCGCCTGGCCGCCGAGCGCAAGATCGATCCGTGCCTCGCTGCCGGCGACCGAGGCGACCCGGCCCTCCAGGAAATTGGCGACGCCGAGAAAACCGGCGGCGAAGCGGTTGAGGGGATGCTCGTAGACGTCGAGCGGCGCCCCGACCTGGACGATCGCCCCCTGGTTCATGATGGCGATGCGGTCGCAGAGCGTCATCGCCTCTTCCTGGTCGTGGGTGACGAAGATCGTGGTGATGCCGACCTCGCGCTGGATGCGGCGGAGCTCGACCTGCATCTCCTCCCGGAGATGCTTGTCGAGGGCGCCCAAAGGCTCGTCGAGCAGCAGGACCTTCGGCCGGGTCACCAGGGCGCGCGCCAGCGCCACCCGCTGCTGCTGGCCGCCGGAGAGCTGCTTGGGCTTGCGGTCCTGCAGGCCGCCGAGCCGCACGAGTCCGAGGATCTCGTCGACCCGGCGCTTGATCTCGGCGCCGTCCATCTTCCGCACGCTGAGGCCGAAGGCGACATTGTCGAACACCGTCATGTGCGGGAACAGCGCGTAGTTCTGGAACACCATGCCGATGTCGCGCTTGTGCACGGGCACGTGGCCGATATCGTCGCCGTCCAGCAGCACGCGGCCGGAATCGAGCTCGATGAAGCCGGCGATGGCGCGGAGCAAGGTGGTCTTGCCGCTGCCGCTCGGCCCGAGGAGGCCGAAGAACTCGCCGTTCGAAAAGGCGAGCGAGACGTCATCCAGCGCCGCCACGGCGCCGTAGCGCTTGACGCAGCCGACGACCTCCACGGCGCTCATCGCTCGCCGCCGAACTTATAGAAGCGCGCGGTGATCAGCATGATGCCCATGGAAACCACGATGATGATGGTGGAGATGGCGTTGATCTCCGGGGTGAAGCCCTTGCGGATCGAGGTGTAGATCGCGACCGGCAGGGTCGTGACGCCCGGCGGCGCCAGGAAATAGGAGATGACGAACTGGTCGAAGGAGGTCGCGAAGGCGAACAGCGCCGCCGCCACCACGCCGGGCGCGATGATCGGCGCCGAGACCCGCCAGAAGGTCTGCCAGGGCGTCGCGCCCAGCGTCGCCGCCGCCTCCTCCACCGATTTCGGGAAGTCGGCGAGCCGCGCGCCGACCACGATGATCACGTAGGGCAGGGACAAGGCCACATGGCCGAGCAGGATGGTGAACAGGCTGCGCGGGCCGCAATTGGCGGCGCCGAACACCGCGCCGCAGGCGGCCGCGAACGGCCCCCAGTTGAACACCCAGAAGAAGAACACCAGCATAGCGGTGCCGATCACCAGCCAGGGAATCGTGATCGGCGGCAGCAGCATGAGCTGCATCAGGCCGCGCCCGCGGAAGCTGTAGCGCGCGAAGGCGAGGGCCGCCATCGTGCCGAGGGCGGTCGCGATGACGGTATTGAGGATCGCGATGTAGATGCTGTTCCAGCCCGCCTGCAGCAGCCGGGGATTGTTGGCGAGCGTCTTGAACCAGATCAGGTCGAACTGGAAGGGCAGCTCGTAGAGCGGCGACCGGTTGAAGGCCAGCGCCGCCATCACGAAGATCGGCACGTAGAGAAAGAGCAGCACCACGCCGAGATAGATTTTCGCCATGAGCCCGCCGAGATCGGCGCGTGGCGCGCGGCTCCCCTGCTGCGCCGTCGCGCTCATGACCAGATACCCTGCCGCTTGAGGATCGGATAGAGCACGGCGAAGATGATGAGCACGATGGCCAGCAGCGTGAAGGAGAGCGCCGCCCCGAGCGGCCAGTTCGCCGTGACGGTGAATTGTTCCTCGATGTTCATGCCGAGGGTGGCGCCCTTGGCGCCGCCGAGGATTCTCGGCTCCATGAACGAGCCGATCACCGGCACGAAGATCAGGATCGCCCCGGAGATGATGCCGGGCAGGCTGAGCGGGAACACCACGCGGCGGAACACGGTCCAGTTGTTCGCGCCCAGGCTGCGCGCCGCTTCCATCAGGCTGTCGTCGATCGCCTGCAGCGAGACGTAGCAGGTCAGGATCATGTAGGGGACGTAGGAATGCACCAGCCCGACCACCACCGCCGGATAGGTGAACAGGATCGCCATCGACGGTGCCTCGGGGAAGACGGCGTGCACCATCATGTCGATCAGCCCGCCCTGGCGCAGGACCATGGTCCAGGAGAAGATGCGGACCAGCGCGTTGCTCCAGAACGGCAGCACGATCAGCAGGAACAGCGCCTCGCGCCAGCGGCCCTTGATCTTCTTGGCCAGCCCGTACGCCGCCGGATAGCCGACCAGGAAGGAGAACAAGGTGGTCCAGATCCCGATCAGCAGCGACCACCAGGTCAGCGGCAGATAGAACGACTTCTGGAAGAAGGCGGCGTAGTTCCGAAGCGTGAAATGCGACGGCTCGGGAATCAGCGGCGAGATGTCGAGCACGCTGCAATAGAGCATCGCCGCCAGCGGCAGGAAAATGGTGACGGCCAGCCAGATGTAGGCCGGGCCGGTCAGCGCGAAGATGGCTCCTCTCTGCCGCTGGCGTGGCGTCATCGGTCGAGCGGTGTCCCCCCTGAAACGCGGACTCCCGCCGCAGGTTTGCGGCGGGAGCCAGGCGTCAGACCCGGATCAGCCGGCGAAGGCCGTCTTCACCTCCGTCCAGAGGTCGGAGTACTTCTGCTTCTCGTCATCGGAGAGCGGCGCCATGAATTGCAGGCGCTTCACCATGTCCTGGTCGGAATAGAACTTCTTCGACGGGTTGTCGTCGGAGAGACCGGCCATTGCCTTGCCGTTCGCCGAGGCCGGCGCACCGACGTCGCCGCCCCAGCGCACGTAGAAGCTGGGATCGACCATGTAGTTGATGAAGGCGTGGGCGCCGTCCGGGTTCGGCGCGCCCTTGGCCACGGCGAGGCCGTCGAACCAGCCGATGCCGCCCTCCTTCGGCACGAAGTAGCCGACCGGCAGCTTGAAGTTGGTGGCGCTGCGGAAGGCCGATCCGCTCCAGTAGAAGGAGATATCGAACACCTTGGCGGCGAACTGCTTGTTCCACTCGTCCTCGGAGGACCAGAGCATGGCCACATTGGGCTTCAGCCCCAGGAGCTTCGCCTTCACCTTGTCGAGATCGGCCGGGTGGTTCATGTCCTGGCCGGTGGCGATCGCGCCGAAACTCACCGCCTCGATCGCATCGTCACGGACGCAGACCCGCTTCGCCAGCTTCGGATCCCACATCACCTCGATCGAGTCCGGGGCGGTCGGAAACACCTGGGTGCTGTAGGCGATGGCGGTGATGCCCCAGACCCAGGAAATGCCATAGGTCTTGCCGCCGTCGTTCAGCAGCGGCGAATCGCGGAAGGCCGGGTTGAGATCCCCCCAGTTGCCGATCTTCGAAGTATCGATCGGCTGGATGAGGCCCGCCTTGGAAGCCAGGCCGTTCCAGGCGCAGTTGGTGAGGACCACGTCGTAGCCGCCGGGATTGGTCCGCAGCTTGGTGATCATCTCGGATTCGGAATTGTAATAGTCGTGGACCACGGTGTTGCCGGTCGCCTTGTGGAAGGCATCGACCGCCCAGGCCTCGTCCGTGCCATAGCCCTGCCAGTTCAGCACCTTCACGTCGCCTGCGGCGCGCGCGACCCTCGGCGCGCCGAGCACGGCGGCACCGACGCCGAGCGCCGTGGCCCCGGCCAGAAAGTCACGCCGGCTGCTCCGGCCGAGAGCCGGCCGGCGCTTTGAATCCTCAGTCATCTTTGGTCCCTCCCTGTGGGTCCTGGCATCGCACGCAAGCGAAGATCGTTTGTACGCAAATGATCAGGCGCGCCGCCGCGCCTGTCAAGTTGCCGGGGAAGATAGCACGCCTTCCGCACCGGTCTCCAAGCCCGGGAGTGTGGCAATCGACCGCAAACCTGACGAGAATGGGGTCGGAAAGAGCATGAACATGAATGAAGCCCTAAAGCCGAGCCCCGTCTCGGCCGCAAACCTGGAGCCGCTGGTCGATCCGGACGCTTTCCCGCTGCTGGCCGGCGCCCGGGCGGCGGGACATCCCCTCGCCTATCTCGACAGCGCGGCCAGCGCCCAGAAGCCGGCCGTGGTGCTGGATCGGCTGCGGGATTTCTATACGCGGGACTACGCCAACATCCACCGCGGCGTCTATCCGCTGAGCGAACGCTCGACCGAGGCCTATGAGGGGGCACGCGAGAGGGTCGCGCGCTTCCTCAACGCCGAGGCCGGCGAGATCGTGTTCACCCGCGGCGCAACCGAGGCGATCAATCTCGTCGCCTACAGCTTCGGGGAACGCTTCCTGAAGCCCGGGAACCGGATCCTGGTCTCCACGCTCGAGCACCACGCCAACATCGTGCCCTGGCAGATGCTGCGCGACCGGCGGGACCTGAAGCTCGACGTCATCCCGATCGACGGCAACGGCGATATCGATATGCCGGCATTCGCCCGGATGGTCGATGGCGCGGCACTGGTCTGCGTCACCGCCGTGGCCAACACGCTGGGCACGGTGACGCCGCTCGAAGAGATCATCGCCCTCGCCCGCCGCGCCGGTGCCCGCGTGATGGTCGACGGCGCCCAGGGCGCGCCGCATCTGGCGCTCGACGTGAAGGCGCTCGGCTGCGACTTCCTCGCCTTCACCGGGCACAAAGTCTATGGGCCGGACGGAATCGGCGTGCTCTACGGCAAGGAGGAGCTGCTGGCCGAGATGCCGCCGTGGCAGACCGGCGGCGACATGATCCGCACCGTCACCTTCGAGCGCACCCTGTTCGCCGAGCCGCCGCGCCGCTTCGAAGCGGGCACGCCGCCGATCGGCGCGGCGATCGGGCTCGCGACGGCGCTCGACTTCATCGAGGGCATCGGCTTCGAGCGGATCGGCGCCCATGACCGGGCGCTGGCCGACTACGCGGTCGGCAGGCTCGGCGAGATTCCGGGGCTGAAGCTGATCGGCACGCCGAAGCGGCGATCGGGCATCGTGTCATTCGTGCTCGACGGCGTGCATCCGCACGACATCGGCACGCTGCTCGGCGCCGAGGGCGTCTGCGTCCGCACCGGCCATCATTGCGCGCAGCCGCTGATGGAGCAGCTCGGCATCACCGGCACGGTGCGCGCATCCTTCGCCGTGCATTCCCATGCAGGCGAGATCGATCGCCTCGCCGAGGCGCTGACCAAGGCGCGGCAGATCCTGGGATAGCGCGTTCCCACCTTCCTCCAAGCGCGGGAAGGGGTTCACCGACCGGTCGCTGTCACCGAGTGAGAATATCTCCAGACGCAGCGCTCCCCGCCCGGAGGGAGGGGGTGCGGCGAGGGTCTTGCGCTGTCTGAGATCCCTCAGGAAAGAACGCGCCCTACCCCTGTGCTGCGTGGTCGGCCAGCACGCGGGCGACTGCGGCCGTTACGCGCTTGGCCGTCGGGATGTGCAGGAATTCGTTCGGGCCGTGGGCGTTCGACTGCGGGCCGAGCACGCCGGTGATCACGAATTGCGTCTGCGGGAAGCGCTCGCCCAGCATCGCCATGAACGGGATGCTGCCGCCTTCGCCGAGATAGGCCGCGGGGCGGCCGAACGTCGCCTGCGATGCCGCCGCCAGCGACTTCTCCAGCCACGGCGCCAGGCGCGGCGCGTTCCAGCCCTTGTTGACCGCGCGCACCTTCAATTCCACCTGCGCGCCGTAGGGCGCGTTCTCGGTCAGCGTCCGCTCGAGCAGCGCGCGGGCCTTCTCCCCGTCGAGGGTCGGCGGCAGGCGCAGGCTGAGCGAGGCCTTGGTGAAAGGCAGCAGCACGTTGCCGGCATTCTCCGGCAGCGGCAGGCCTTCGATGCCGGTGATCGCGAGCTGCGGCCGCCAGGTGTTGTTCAGGATGAGCTCGGTCGGATCGTCGCTCATCGGGCGGGTGCCGCCGGCGAAGGGATAGGCATGCGCCGCCTTGTCGCCGAGTGCCGCCGCGACGGCGCGGGCCTGGGCGATGCGGTCGGCGGGGATCTGCGCATAGAGCTCGGGCGGCAGGATTGCGCCGGTCGCCTCGTCCTCGATGCGCGAGAGGATCTGGCGCAGAATGCGGAAGCTCGACGGGACGATGCCCGACGCGCTGCCGGAATGCACGCCCTCCTCCAGCACGCGGATCGTGATCGTGCCGTTCCACAGGCCGCGCAGCGACGTGGTCAGCCAGAGCTGGTCGTAGTCGGCGCAGCCGGAATCGAGACACACCACCAGCGACGGCGTGCCGATCCTGGGCGCGAGATGATCCATATAGGCCGGCAGGTCGGGGCTGCCGGATTCCTCGCTCGCCTCGATCAGCACCGCGCAACGGGCATGGCCGATGCCCTGCTCGTGCAGGGCCGCGATCGCCGTCAGCGCGGCGAAGATGGCGTAGCCGTCATCGGCCCCGCCGCGGCCATAGAGCTTGTCGTCCTTGCGCACGGGAATCCACGGGCCGAAGCCCTCGGCCCAGCCGACCATTTCCGGCTGCTTGTCGAGATGGCCGTAGAGCAGCACGGTCGCGCCGCTCCCCCCGGTCGCCGGGATGTCGATGAAGATCAGCGGCGTGCGGCCGGGAAGGCGCATCACGTCCAGCGTCGCCCCCGCGAAGCCGGCCAGCGTCTTTCGCGCCCAGCCGGCCAGCAGATCGACCGCCCGGTCCATATGGCCGTGTGCGGCCCAGTCCTTGTCGAACTCCGGGGACTTGTTCGGGATCTTGATGTAGTCGGTCAGGATCGGCAGGACCTCGCCGTCCCAGAGCCGGTCCACGAACTGCGTCAGCTTTTCTTGATCCATGAGGCTTCCTGAAGATCGACGGCGTCGAGTCGCCGAGGTCGGTTCCGCCATATTTCCGGGAGATGCCGATGCATGCAAGCCCGCGGCGGCTCTGGCAGTCGATCGCCCGAAGGAACGTCGCGATCGACGCGATGCAAATTGAATGAGATAGAGCCGGGAACTGAATGGCGTACAGCCAGACTGTGATCGCCATCACAGACGCTCGGCCGCGATGAACGCCGCGCGGAGGACGGGCGTGAATCTTTGATGACTCGCGCGCCGTCGCGCGCCGGAAATTCCGCGGAATGCCGCGGCTTTGCCGAGCCTTGCGCGACACGAATGGCAGCCCGCTTCTCGCGCGGGGTGGCGGTGGTTACATGCGCTCACGACATCGTGCGACGGAGCGGCCGACACGATGCGCGAGCGCATCGGATCGGCCTCCGTTCATCGGCGGCGTGGAGGGCTCTGCTTGTACGCACGCCGGATCCGCAATCGACATGACGAACAGGAGTGAGATCATGAAGAACCTGAACACGGCGCGCGCGACCCTGATCGGCGCCACCGCCGCGGCCCTGCTGGCCGCGACCACGGGCATCGCGACGGCCGACAACACGACGCCGACCACCACCACGCAGCCCAGCCAGCAGCAGACCGGCGTCACGGCGCCGGTGCAGCAGCCCGATGCGGCCACCGCGCCGGCCAGCGCGACGACGACCGCCGCGCCGGCCAAGGACTACCCGACCCGCATCTGGATCAAGCGTGCGGAGCGCGGCACGCGCACCAAGAACGTCGGTCACTGATGACGACGCGGCGACGCCCCGCCCGGCCTGGCGGACGGAGCGTCGCCGGCCTTACGCGAAAGCCGCCGCGAAGAACGCCTCCATCCTGAGCAGCAGGGTCTCGCGGTTTCCCGCCTTGTAGATTCCATGGCCTTCGTCCGGGAAGGTCAGCAGCTCATAGGGAATCCGGGCGGCGTCGAGATCGCGGCAGGCGAGCCGGGTGTTCTCCGGCGAGACGTTGCTGTCCGCCAGGCCATGGACGATCAGCAACCTGCCGCGGATGTCGCGGACGAAGTTCGCCGGCGAAGCCTTGAAATAGCGCTCCGGCATCTGCTCCGGCGCCCCGCCCATCATCTCGATCGAATACGCCCGGCCATGCGGCATTCCCGTCGCGTGGTAATCGACGTCGAGCTGATACATGCCGCAGATCGGCACCGCCGCATCGACGAGATCGGCGAAGCGCGTGATCGCCACCCAGGAGGAATAGCCGCCATAGGAGAGACCGGCCACGCCGATCCTTCCGCGCCCCGCCTTGCCGCCGGCGATCAGCGCCTCGATGCCGCTTCTGATGTCGTCCTGCTCGCGGCCGCCCCAGCCGTCGATCTTGATCGCCTCGCGGAAGGCGGTTCCGAAGCCCGTCGAGCCGCGATAGTTCGGATCGAGCACGGTGAAGCCGGCGCCGGCGAGGAACTGGACGATCGGGTTGACCCAATCCTCGCTGTGCCAGGTCGGCCCGCCATGCACCCAGACGACCAGGCCGCGCGACGGCGCCGCGGGCTCGTACAGCCAGCCCTGGATCGGCGTGCCGTCCGAGGAATGCCAACGGAAGTCCCGCGCCGGGCGGAAATCGCCGGCCGTGAAATGCTCCCCGGCCCGGGTCAGGTTCGTGACCCGCATGGTCGCCGGATCGACGCACACGAGATCATGCGGCCCGTGCGAGTTGTAGGACTCGCAGATCCAGTCACCGCCGGGAAGCTGCCCGACCGGCAGCAGGCTGGTACCCGGCACGACGAATGACCGTTCCTCCCCGCTCTCGACATCGAGCAGCTTGGCCGCCAGCCGGCCCTCGACATAGTCGAGCAGCATGGCGGAGCGGCCGTCTCGCCCGGCAACGATGCCCTCGAAGCAACGGGCGGGATCGTCGATCTGCCAATCCAGCCTGCCGCTGTCGACATCCAGCGTCCCGATCCGCTCGTGGGTCGCCGTCTCGGCCTGCACCAGCAGCACATGGTCGCGCAGCCACTGCGCGCGTGTCTTGCAGCGGTCGCCGGCATTCAGGATCTCCCGGTCGCCGCCGCCGTCGCTGCCCACGATCCAGATCTGGTTGCCCGCGGCGTGACGGTCGCAGCGGCTGTAGAGCACCAGGGACTCGTCCGGCGAGAGGTCGGGCTCGAACTCGCAGACGCTCTTGGCGCGCGCCAGCACCTGGCGACGGCCGGTCGCGAGATCGAGCCGATGGATGCGGCTCCCCTCGGCGGCGCCCTGCGCCTCGTCATCGACATCCGCCGAGTAGAAAAGCCGCGCCGCGCCGCGGTCCAGCACGCCGCCGAAGACATAGTTCTCAGTCTGCAGCGGCGTCAAAGGCCTCGGGCTCCCGGGCGCATCGCGGTCCAGCAGGAACAGCCGGTCGTGCTCGTTGCTGCCGATCGACTGCGCGAGCACGATGCGGCTGCCGTCATGGGACAGGCTGCGGGCGTAGAAATGATCGCGGCCCTGGGTCAGGCGCTGCGGCGGCGCCGAGCCGTCGGTCGGCGCGATCCAGACTTCTCCGGTATCGGCAAGGCCGGTCCAGGTCCAGGCCAGCCACTTTCCGTCGCCGGAGATGCGCGGCGACCAGAGGATCGGATAGCGCGACCACCGCCGCGCCAACTCGGCGACCGACGGACGACTCATGCGAAGGCTTCGGCGAAGAAGGCGGCGAGGCGCTTCAGCAGGGATCTGCGGTTCGACGGCTTGGCGATGCCGTGGCCTTCGTCGTCGAAGATCAGGACGTCGTAGGGGATCTTCGCCGCATCGAGCCTTGCCCGCACGTCGGCGACGTTCTGCGGCGTGACGTTGGGATCGTTGGCGCCCTGGATGATCAGGAGGTGACCCTTGATGTTCTCGATGAAATGGATCGGCGAGCGCTCGCGGAACCGGTCGGGTGCGGTCGCCGGCGTGCCGCCCAGCATCTCCTCGGAATAGGGCCGGAGATCGGGCCGCGTGGTCTCGTAGTCCACCACCAGGTCGGTCATCCCGCAGATCGGTGCGGCGGCGGCGATCACCTCGGCCGGATAATGGGTGATCGCCCACCAGGAGGAATAGCCGCCATAGGAGGTGCCGGTGATGCCGACCTTGCCCGGCCGCGCAACGCCGGCGCGGATCAGCGCCTCGGCGCCGGTGCGGATGTCGACCTGCTCGGCGCCGCCCCACCCTTCCTTCTTCACCGCCTCCTGGAAGGCAAACGAGAAGCCGGTGGAGCCGCGGTAGTTGGGCTGCAGCACGTTGAAGCCGGCACGGGCGAAGTATTGCGGATCGATGCCGAAGGCGTCTTCGTCATGGCCGGTCGGGCCGCCATGGACGTCGAGGATCGTGCCGATGGCTTCGCCGCCGGGCGCGACCTGGGCGCGATAGAGCCAGCCCTGGATCGGCGTGCCGTCGTCCGATCTCCAGCGGAAGTCCTCGGCGGCGGTCAGCTCCGCCGGCGCCGGGATCGCGATGCCAGGATGCGCCGAGAGATCGGCGAGGATGCGCGGGCCGCCGCTTTCGAGCGCCACGCGGACCAGGCGGGCGGGATGGCGCGCGTCATAATGCCAGGCCAGCCACGCGCCGTCGGCCAGCGGGCCGACCGGCGCCAGCTGGCCGTCGGCGAATGGGCCGAACAGACGCTCGCGCCTGGTGACCGGATGCAGCAGATGCGCGACGGGCCGCGTGTCGCGCATCTCCTCGACGATGATCTCCTCGGCGCGGCGCGGCCAGACCGCATCGGCGATCGGCCGGTCGGGATCGTCGATCAGCCAGTCCACATCGTTGCCGTTGAGACGCCAGAGGCCGATCTTGCGATGGGTCTCGGCCTCGGCGGTGACGAGCACGGCCTTGCCGTCCGGCGACCACATGCCGTCCACCTTCCTGTCGGCACCGACATTGACGATCTCGCGGTCGAAGCTGCCCTCGATATCGGTGAGCCAGAGCTGGCTGCCGGCGGGATGGAGGTCGTTGCGGTCGTAGAGGATGTGCCGGTCGTCCGGCGACAGCAGCGGCGCCGCGTAATGCGCGCGCCTGGGCCGCGCCAGGATCCGGCGGGCGCCGGTCCCGACCTCCTGGCGATAGACCAGCGACGGCTCGATCTCCTCGCCGTCCTCCACATTCGCCGCGAAGACCAGCGTGCCGTTGTCCGACGTGAGCTGGCCGCCATGGATGTAGTAGTCCGGCCGGTCCTCGGTCAGCGCCCGCGACGGCCGGCCGTCGATATGGACGAGATGCAGCCCGACGCGCTCGTCGCCGTCCTTGCTGCGGCCGTAGACGATCCCGAGACTGTCGGGAGCCCAGCGGAAGAAATCGCAATCCCAGCCATCGGCCACCAGCGGCCGCGGCGCCGCGGTGCCGCCGGAAGCCGCGAGCCAGAGCTGCGTGGTCTCGGCCAGTCCCGACCAGATCCACGCCACCCACTGCCCGTCGGGCGAGATCCGCGCCGCATAGAGCTGCGGCACCCGCAGCAAGCGGTCGAGGAAGTCGTCGTGGATGGAGAGGTCGAGGGTCATACGCACTGGATATCCGATCCGTCATTCCGGGGCTAGGCCCCGGGATCCACGCCTTGGGTGCAGCACGATGCGCGGAAGAAACACCGAGAGCGATCACTCGCCGATATGATGGCACGCCGCGAAATGCGCCTGGCCGTAGTCGCGCATCGCCGGCTCCTCCGCGGCGCAGATCTCGGTCGCCTTGGGGCAGCGGGTGCGGAAGCGGCAGCCGCTGGGCGGGTTGATCGGCGAGGGAATGTCGCCCTGCAGCAGGACACGCTCGCGGTTGCGCTCGATCCTGGGATCGGCGATCGGCACGGCGGCGATCAGGCCTTGCGAATAGGGATGCAGCGGCCGGGCATAGAAGTCGTCGCGCTCGGCGATCTCCATCACCTTGCCCAGGTAGAGCACCATCACGCGATGGCTGATATGCCGCACGACCGCGAGGTTGTGCGAGATGAAAAGCAGCGAAACGCCGAGCGACCGCTGCAGCTCCATCAGCAGGTTGATGATCTGCGCCTGGATCGACACGTCGAGCGCCGAGACCGGCTCGTCGCAGACCAGGAGCTTCGGCTTCAGGATGATGGCGCGGGCGATGCCGATGCGCTGGCACTGGCCGCCGGAGAATTCGTGCGGATAGCGGTTGGCCATGGCCGGCGACAGGCCGACCTGATTCATGGTGTCCAGCACGCGCTTGCGGACCTCGGCGCGGGCGAGCTCGGGGTGGAAGGTCCTGAGCGGCTTGCCGATAATGGTCTCGACCGACATCCTGGGGTCGAGCGAGGCCAGCGGGTCCTGGAAGATGATCTGCATCTGCCGGCGCTGCCCGCGCATGGTCTTGTCGTCGAGGCCGAACAGGTCCTGCCCGGCCCAGACCACCCTGCCCTCGGTCGCCTCGATCAGGCGCAGCACGGCGCGTCCGAGCGTGGACTTGCCGCAGCCGGACTCGCCGACGATGCCGAGGGTCTCGCCGGGTTTCAGCTCGAAGCTGACGCCGTCCACCGCACGGACATGGCCGAGCGAGCCGGCTATGATGCCGCCCTTGATCGGAAAATGGACCTTGAGGTCCTGGACCGAGAGAAGCGTGCTGCCGTCGGCCATGATCAGGACTCGCTCATATGGCAGGCGACGGCGCGGCCGCCGGCACCCGCGCGCAGGACCGGCATCTCGGCCTTGCAGTGCTCGACGCGGATCGGGCAGCGCGGCTCGAACGGACAGCCGGGAATGTCGCCCATCGCGGCGCGCGGCTGGCCGGGGATGGTCTTCAGCGCGCCATGCACCTGCTCGTCGAGCCGCGGCGTCGAGGCCAGCAGCCCCTTCGTGTAGGGGTGCTTCGGATCGTAGAAGATCTCGTCGATCGTTCCCTGCTCCATGATCCTTCCGCCGTAGAGCACGATCACCCGGTCGCAGAGCCGGGCGATGACGCCGAGATCGTGCGTGACGATCGCGACCGCGGTCTTGAGATCGCGCGCCAGCTCGGCGATCAGCTCCAGGATCTGCGCCTGGACCGTGACGTCGAGCGCCGTCGTCGGCTCGTCGGCGAAGAGCAGGTCCGGCTTGCAGAGCAGCGCCATGGCGATCATCACCCGCTGCCGCATGCCGCCGGAGAACTCGTGCGGATAGAAGCGGACGCGGCGCCGCGCCTCGGGGATGCGCACGCGGTCCAGCATCTCGATCGCCGTCTCGAGCGCTTCCGACGCCGACTTGCCCTGGTGCGCGATCAGCACCTCGGTCAACTGGTCGCTCACCCGCATGTACGGGTTCAGCGAGGTCATCGGGTCCTGGAAGATCATCGACATCGCCGAGCCGCGGATCGCATCCAGTTCCTTCGGCGGGCGGTTGAGCAGCGGCTGCCCCTCGAAGCGCGCGTCGCCGGAGCAACGGCCGTTGCTGGCGAGCAGGCCCATCAGCGAGAGCAGGATCTGGCTCTTGCCGGAGCCGGATTCGCCGACGATGCCGACCACCTCGCCCTGCTTCAGGTCGAAGCTCACCCGATCGACCGCGGTCACCCAGCCATGGGGCAGCTTGAACTGGATCGAGAGGTCCTGGACCGCCAGCACGGTCCTGGCGTCGCCTCCCGGCGCGACGGGCTCAGCGTTCGTTCGGGTCGAAAGCATCGCGGAGTCCATCGGTGATGTAGTTCAGGCAGAACAGCACGGCGGCCAGGAAGGCGCTGGGCAGGATCAGCAGGCGCGGATCGGAGTCGATCTTGCCGGCGCCGTCGTTGATCAGGCTGCCCCAGCTCGCATCGGGCGGCTGCACGCCGAGGCCGAGGAAGGAGAGGAAGCTCTCGGTGAGGATCGCCTCCAGGACCAGCAGGCTCGAATAGACGACCACCACGTTGACCGAGTTCGGCATGATGTGCTGGGTGATGATCTGGAACTGGCTCATGCCGCCGGCCCGCGCCGCCTCGATGAACTCGCGGCTCCGCAGCGTCACCGCCTGGCCGCGGGCGATCACCGCCGGGGTGAGCCAGAGCGTCACCACCACCGCCACGAAGACGGAGGCCTCCGGCCCGTCGAAGGCGATGCCGAAGACGTGCAGCCCGGAATCCTGCAGCACGATCTTGATCAGGATGGCGAGGAAGATGAAGGGCAGAGCCAGCAGGATATCCACCGTGCGCATCATGACGTCGTCCACCCGGCCGCCGAGATAGCCGGCGGTCGAGCCGTAGGCGATGCTGATGAAGACCGAAACCAGCGCACCGAAGAAGCCGAGGGTCAGCGACAGCCGGCCGCCGGTCAGCACGCGGTAGAGCAGGTCCCGGCCCTGCTCGTCCGTGCCGAAGGGATGGATGCTGAAGAGATCGATCGGCGCCGAGATATTGTCGAAATCGCCGAGCTCGGCGTCCTCCGGATAGAGCATCGGCCCGAAGAAGCAGGCCAGCGCGATCAGCACCAGGATCACGATGCTGACGACCGCGAGATGGTTCTTGCCGAAGCGCCGGAGCGAGGCACGGAACGGGCTCAAGCCGACCGGAATCTCCTCGGCGGGCTCGCCGGGCAGGCCGAGCGGCGGGGGCACGGTCAGGTCACTCATAGCTGACCTTCGGGTCGAGGATGCCGCGCACGATGTCGGTCAGCAGATTTGCGAGGATGATGATGGCGCCGTAGAGCACGGTGACGCCCATCACCAGCGGGTAGTCGCGGCTGATTGCGCCATCGACGAAATAGCGGCCGATGCCGGGGATGCCGAAGATGGTCTCGACCACGATCGAGCCGGTGACGGTGATCGCGGTCGCCGGACCGAGATAGGCGACGACCGGCATGATGGCGCCCTTCATCGCGTGTTTCAGGATGGTCTTGCGCTCGCCGATGCCCTTGGCGCGCGCGGTGCGGACGTAGTTGGTGCGCACCGTCTCGATCATGCTGCCGCGCATCAGCCGCGAGACATAGGCGATGTTCGGCAGCGAGAGGGTGAGGATCGGCATCACCTTGTAGGGCCAGGTCCCATCCCAGCCGGCGATCGGCAGCCATTGCAGATGGAGGCCCAGCACGATCTGGCCGATCGGGCCGATGACGTAGATCGGGATTGCCAGGCCCACCATGGCGATCGCGCCGGCGGTATAGTCGATCGGCCCGTTGCGCCGCAGCGCCCCGGCGATGCCGAGGATGAGGCCGAGCACGGTCGAGATGAACATCGCCCAGAGCCCCACCTCCAGCGAGGTCGGGAAGCCGTGGGCGATCAGCTCGCTGACGGTGTAGTCGCGGTACTTGAAGGACGGGCCGAAATCGAAATGGAGCACGCCCCAGAACCAGCGCCAGAACTGCTCCCAGATCGGGTCGTGGAGATGATAGGCGTTCTCGATGTTGAGCCGCACTTCCTTCGGTACGCGGCGGTTGGAGGAGAACGGCCCGCCCGGCGCCACCCGCATCATGAAGAAAGTGATGACCGCCAGCGCGAGCAGCGTGGGTAGGCTCTTCAACGTCCGATAAGTGACGTATCTGAACAACGGCCGGCCCTATCGAGCTTGGGTCAAGAGGCGAAGAAGCAGTCTCTCCTGCTCCTTCGCACTCTTTCCCCGTCGATCAATTGCCGCTGATCGTCATGAATCGGGTCGGATGCGACGCTCCGACGTTGTCCACCCAGCCGCTGATCTTCTTGCTCACCAGGTCGCGGCTCGGGGCGGCGTCGAGCGGGGTCGAGGTGTATTGGTCGAGGAACACCTTCTCCGCCTGCGCCAGCAGCGCATACCGCTGCTGCTTGTCGGCGGCCAGCATGGCCTTGTCCCAGAGATCCTCGTATTCCTTGCTCTCCCAGCCATAGACGCCGCCGCGCGGGTCGATATAGGCGAGGAAGGTCTCCGGCCCGGCAAAGTCGCCGACCAGATCGTCGTTGAAGACCTGCCATTTGCCGCCGTTGAAGGCGTCCAGCCAAGCGTCGCGCTCCTGGGCGTTGACCTTGACGTCGACTCCCAGGGCCTTCTTCCACATCAGCGCGGCGGTCTCCGCGATCTTCTTCTGGGTGTCGTCGTTGCTCGATTCGATGGTGAAGCTGAGCTTCTTGATGTTCGCTTCCTTCATGCCCTGGGCGAGCAGTGCCTTGGCGGTCTTTATCCGTGTCGCCTGGTCCATGTCGCATTCGGGCACGCGCGCGCCCTTGTAGTCGGGCAGCGGGACGACGTAGCCGCAATTCACGACATAGCCGCCCTTGATCACCTTGTTGATGAAGGTGTCGCGGTCGAGCGCGGTGCTCAGCGCCTTGCGGATATTGATGTTGTCGAAGGGCGGGACCTTGATGTTGAAGCTGAAGTAATCGGTCTCCAGGTACGGCGTCACGTGCATCTCGTCGCCGAACTCCTTCTGCAGGTTGAGCACGTCGTCGGCCGGAATATCCACGCCGACGTCGAGCTGGCCCGACTTGAACAGCTTGACCGCGGTCTTGTTGTCCTCCGTGATCTGGTAGACGACCTTGTCGATCTTGACGTTGGCGGCATCCCAGAAGTTCGGGTTCTTCACCAGCGTCACGTGCGATTGCGGCACGTTCTCGGCCATGTGATAGGCGCCGTTGGAGACGATGTTCTCCGGCTTGATGAAGGCGGCGCCGAACTTGTCGAAGCTCGGCTTGTGCAGCGGGGCGCCGTAATAGGAGCCGAAGTAGATCAGCGCATAGGGCGCCGGCTTGTCGAGCTTCACCACGACGGTCTTGGCGTCGGGCGCACTGATGCCGAGCTTGGTGGGATCGCTCGTCTTCTTGGCGGTGAAGTCGCAGACGCCGGTCACCGCGATGGTGCTGCAGAAGATGTAGGCCTTGTCCGAGGCGGTCGCGGGATCGACCGTACGGACGACGCCGTTGACGAAGTCCTGGGCGACCAGGGGGTCGCCGTTCGACCATTTCAGCCCGTCGCGCAGATGGAAGGTGTAGGTGAGCCCGTCGTCGCTCAGCTCCCACTTGTCCGCGGCACCCGGAATGATGTTGCCCGACGCATCCTGCGCGGTCAGGCCCTCATACATGTCGTCCTGGATCCAGCCTTCGTTGGCGAGGAAGTTGAGCTGCGGGTCGAGCGTGCCGATGGTCGGCCCCATGCCGCGGACCAGCGTCGATTCGGCCGAAGCCGATGCCGCCAGGGCGGCGCCCGCGGCGACCAGGACAGCGCCGAACAGCGCGGATTTTGCGGAATTTAAGGCTGCAGCCCGCCGGACCGACGGCCTGTTTCCATTGCAGAACGACATGCAGTTTCTCCCTGTGGTTTCAGGCCCGTTGAATCGGGCGTTGGATGGGCCGGAGCCTAGCCCGCTTTCCGCACCGGCCACAATGCGAGCCGGTGAGAGGCAGGCGCTGCCCAGGCTGTATACAGCTTGGCGCCGAGATTAAGCCATTGATCCCGAATGGGTGTCAAGGCGCCGGCGCGCCGGCCGGCCCTACCAGACGCCCGGCAGCAGGCGCCAGCGGACCCGGCCGCGATATTCCGGATAGCCCGGCAGATGGCGGTCGAGCGTGCGTTCCTCGGCGCGCAGCCGGGCGGCCAGGATGCCGACGGCCAACGGGAGAAACAGCAGGCCCCAGGCTGAATCCAGGGCCGGCGGGATCCCCGCCAGCATCACGATCGCCGCGGTGTACATCGGGTGGCGCACGCGGGCGTAGGGGCCGGTGTCGATGACGCGCTGCCCCGGCTCCACCTGCACGGTCGCCGCGGCGAAGCTGTTCTCGATGAAGACGCGCGAGATGAGCAGGAGGCCGGCCACCGCGGCGAGATCGCCGAGCACCGGCGCCCAGCCCGGCAGCGCCGACCAGCCGAACCGGTGGTCGAGGGCGGAAACGACGAAGAGCGCCGCCAGCATGAGGCTGGCCGCTGCCTGGATCCGTCGCTGCGCGGGCTCGCGTTCGGCGGCCGGCCCGACCTGCAATCGCCGCCGCACCAGCGCCGGATCGCGCCGCAGGAAGAACTCGTTGCAGAGCGCCATGGCGGAGACGAAGACCGCGAGGAACAGCCAGGCCTGCCAATAGTCGAGCGACCAGGCCGGCAGGAAGATGAGCAGCAGCATCAGCACGGCGAATTGCACCAGCCCGCGCAGGGAACGGCGCCGGAGATCCCCAATCCCGATCGGATCCGTCATACTCACGGGAACACGCGGCGCCGGCCGGCGGTTTCACCGGCGCAACGGTTGCCGCCCATCGGCATTGTTATTCCACCCCGAGACGGAGACCACGATGGCACGACGATCCAGGCGGAAGACCGCGGCGAAGACCCGGCCCAAGACCACCCCCAAGACCGCGCACCGCAAGTCTGCCCATGGCAGGACCGGCCGCAAATGGTCGCAGCGCGTCACGGAAACCAGCGACGCCATGGACCTGCGGGACAAGGTCTTCACCCGGAGCAGCCCGGCGGCGATCGCGCGCTCGATCAAGCGCTCGGCCGAGCAGAGCCATCGGCGGAAATCCAGCCCCTACCGCTCGGCGATGTCCATGCTGACCTTCTACATCAACCGCGCCGGCAAGAACCTCTCCGCGACGCGGCGCAGGAAGCTGGAACAGGCCAAGGACGAGCTGCGCAAGGCCTTCGACAGGAAGCCGCATTAAGCCGGGCGCTCGATCGCGATCGCGGTCGCCTCGCCGCCGCCGATGCAGAGGGCGGCAACGCCGCGCCGCCGGCCGTAGCGCTCGAGGGCGCGCAGCAGAGTCACGATCAGCCGCGCACCGGTGGCGCCGATCGGATGGCCGAGCGCGCAGGCGCCGCCATGCACGTTCAGTTTCTCCCGCGGGATGTCGAGATCGCGCGCGGCCGCCATCGCGACGACGGCGAAGGCCTCGTTGATCTCGAAGAGATCGACGTCGCCGACCGACCAGCCCACCTTGCCCAGCAGCTTGCGGATCGCCGGGATCGGCGCGGTCGTGTACCAGGCCGGCTCCTGGCTGTGGGTCGCGTGGCCCTTGATCTCGGCCAGGATCGGCAGGCCGTCGCGCTCGGCCCGCGCGCGCGTGGTGAGGATCAGCGCCGCCGCACCGTCGGCATTGGCGGAGGCGCTGGCGGCGGTGATGGTGCCGTCGGCGCGGAACGCCGGCTTCAATTGCGGGATCTTCTCGGGCGAGACCTTCTGCGGATGCTCGTCGCTGTCGACGACGCGCGCTCCGCCCTTCGCCGGAACGGAGACCGGCGCGATCTCAGCGGCGAAGGCACCTTCGGCCACCGCCTTGCGGGCGCGGGTCAGCGTCTCGACCGCATAGGCGTCCTGGTCCTGGCGCGTGAACTGGAAGGCCTGGGCCGCCATCTCGCCGAAATCGCCCATCGGGCGGCCGGGCTCGTAGGCGTCCTCGAGCCCGTCCAGCATCATATGGTCGAAGATGCGGTCATGGCCCACGCGATAGCCGCCGCGCGCCTTGGCCAGCAGGTAGGGCGCGTTGGACATGGATTCCATGCCGCCGCTCAGCACCAGCTCCGCCGAGCCGGCGCGGATCAGGTCGTGGGCCAGCATGGTGGCCTTCATGCCCGAGCCGCAGACCTTGTTGACCGTGGTCGCGCCCACGGCATCCGGCAGGCCGGCGCCGCGCGCGGCCTGGCGCGCCGGCGCCTGCCCCTGCCCGGCCGGCAGCACGCAGCCCATCAGCACCTCATCCACGCGATCGGCGGCGAGCCCCGCCCGTGCAATAGCCGCGCCGATGACATGGGCTCCGAGCGCCGGCGCCTGCAGCGGCGCCAGATCGCCGAGGAACCGGCCGAGCGGCGTGCGGACGGCGGAAACGATGACAATCGTGTCATCTTTGCTCATCGAATGATCTCCCTTGCGGCAGGCGGCAATGGTGCGCTTGCAGATTGCCGCCGGGATGCTAGCTTCCCGGTCGACTATATCGAAACGCAGCGCGAGAAACCGCCATGTCCAATCATCTGAAGCACTATATCAACGGCGCATGGGTCGATCCGGTGAAGGCCGGGACCATCGACGTCATCAACCCGGCGACCGAGGAGGCCTATACCAAGATCGCGGCCGGCTCGGCGGGCGACGTGGACCGCGCGGTCGCGGCGGCCCGGGCCGCCTTCCCCGCGTTCTCGCAGACCGGCAAGGCCGAGCGCCTGGCGCTGCTGAAGAGGATCGCCGCGGCCTACGAGAAGCGCGAGGAGGACCTGGCGCAGGCGGTCTCCGCCGAGATGGGCGCGCCGATCGCCATGGCCCGCGCCCAGCATGTCGGCACCGGGCGCACGCATCTCGCCACCACGATCAAGGCGCTGGAGAGCTTCGAGTTCGAGGAGCAGCGCGGCGGCACGCGCATCGTGCGCGAGGGGATCGGCGTCGTCGGCCTGATCACGCCGTGGAACTGGCCGCTGAACCAGATCGCCTGCAAGGTGCTCCCGGCGCTCGCCGCCGGCTGCGCCATGGTGCTGAAGCCGAGCGAGGTCGCGCCGATCAGCGGCATCATCTATGCCGAGATCCTGCACGACGCGGGCGTGCCCGCCGGCGTCTTCAACCTGGTCAGCGGCGACGGCCCCTCGGTCGGCCAGGTGATGGCGGCCCATCCCGGCATCGACATGATGTCCTTCACCGGCTCGACCCGGGCCGGCATCATCGTCGCCAAGACCGCCGCCGACACCGTGAAGCGCGTGACCCAGGAGCTCGGCGGCAAGTCGCCGAACATCATCCTGCGCGACGCCGATTTCGAAGGCGCGGTGAAGAAGGGCGTCTATGGCTGCTTCAACAACAGCGGCCAGTCCTGCAATGCGCCGACCCGCATGCTGGTGCCGCTGGAACGCCACGACGAGGCGCTGGTGATCGCCAAGGCCGCGGCCGAGAAGCACAAGGTCGGCGACCCTCGTTCCGAAGACAGCATGCTCGGCCCGGTGGTCAGCGAGGTGCAGTTCAAGAAGATCCAGGGCCTGATCGAAGCCGGCATCAAGGAGGGCGCCACGCTGGTCGCCGGCGGCACCGGCCGGCCGGAAGGGCTGAACCGGGGCTACTACGTGCGCCCGACCGTGTTCGGCAACGTCAACAACAGCATGACCATCGCCCGCGAGGAGATCTTCGGGCCGGTGCTCTCGATCCTGCCCTATGAGAGCGAGGCGCAGGCGATCGAGATCGCCAACGACACGGTCTACGGCCTCTCGGCCAATGTCGAATCCCAGGATCTGGACCATGCCCGCAAGATCGCGCGGCAGATCCGCGCCGGCCAGGTGAAGATCAACTACCCGGCCTGGGACACGTTCGCGCCGTTCGGCGGCTACAAGCAGTCGGGCAACGGCCGCGAATACGCCGACTGGGGCATCCATGACTTCTGCGAGCTGAAGGCGATCATCGGCCACGAGGCGGCCTAGCGCCCGAAGGGCGTCGCCGGTCTGCGGCGACGCCCTTCATCGCTCGCCGAGATAGGCGCGGACGACCGGCTCGGACGAGCCGAGCACGTCGGGCGTTCGGCCAAACATCACCACCCTGCCCTCGCTGACGAAAGCGGTGCGCGCGGCGATGCGGGCCGCTTCGTTCGGATCGTGGGTGACCAGCAGGACCGTCATGCCCTGCGCGCGGCGCAGGCGGTCGACCAGCTCCAGCATTTCGGCACGGAGTGCCGGGCCGAGCGCGGCGAAGGGCTCGTCCAGCAGCAGCAGCGGCCGGTTGCGGATCAGGCTGCGCGCCAGCGCCACGCGCTGGCGCTCGCCGCCGGAGAGCTGGCCCGGCAGGCGCGCCTCGAACCCCGCAAGGCCGACTTCGCCCAATGCCCACGCCACCTGCGCGCGATCGTCGGCGGTCAGGCGCAGGCCGGGATCGCGGCCCAGGCCGACATTGTCGGCCGCCGACAGATGCGGGAACAGGTTGAAGTCCTGGAACAGCGAGGTGACCGGGCGCTCGGCCGGCGGCAGATGGGTGATGTCCCGGCCGTCGACCTTGATGCTGCCGGCGAGCGGCGTTTCGAAACCGCCGATGAGCGCGAGCAGCGTCGACTTGCCGGCGCCGGACGGGCCGACCACGCCGACGCACTCGCCCGCATCGACCGCGAGGTCGAAGCGCATCACCAGGTCCTCGTAGGTGAAGGCGAGGCCTTCGATCTCAAGAAAGGCCCGCTGGCTCACTGGCGGCCCCCCACTCCCCGCTCGATGCCGGCGAAAACCAGCAGGCAGAGCGCCAGCAGGGCCAGCGCCGTCCCCGATGCCGAATCCAGGCGATACTCCGCGATCTGGTCGTAGAGCAGCAAGGTCAGATTGGTGAGCCGCTGGCTGCCGAACAGCGCGATGGCGGTCAGGTCGCCCATCGCGGCGGCGCTGGCGAGGCCGCAGGCCAGACCGATCGCGCGGCGCAGCATCGGCCAGTCCACCACGCGGAAGCGGTTCCAGCCCGAGAGCCCGAGCCCGGCGCAGAGCCGGTCGTATTGCGCATGGTTGCGGGCCACGGCCGGGCGCAGCACGCCGACGGTGAAGGGCAGCGTCAGCAGCGCGTTCATCGCGACCACGCCGATCGGCGCGACGGCGGTCAGGTCGACGCGGCCCGCGAGTCCGAGCATCAGGCCGGCACCGATCGCCATCGGCGAAGCGATGACACCGGCCAGGCCGGCGATGCCGATCACGATCACCGCGGGCTTGCGCGCGCGCAGGCGGTCGGACGCGGCCGCGATCGGATAGCCGAGCAGCGTGGCGATGACGCCGGACGGGATGCCGAGCAGCAGGGTGACGCCGGCCGCCTTCAAGAGCGCCATGGCGTCCAGCCGGGCGAACAGCAGGCCGTTGATTCCGTCCGCCGTCAGGGCCGCTACCGGCAGGGCGACGAAGCCGATCGCGAGCGTGATGGCGAGGAAATCGCGCGCCCGGGCGCCCGGCGTCGCACCGTCGAAGCGGATGCCGCCGAGACGCGTGCCGCGGCCGAAATCCAGGCGGCGTCCCGCCGCCCAGGCGATCGCCACCAGCACCAGGCAGGCGAGGGTCTGCAGCAGCGCCAGCGCCCCGCCCCGCGGCAGATCCACGTCGAAGCGCAGCGCCTGGTAGATCGCCACTTCCAATGTCGTGGCGCGCGGGCCCCCGCCCAGGGTGAGCACCACGGCAAAGCTGAGGAAGCAGAGGATGAAGACGAAGACGAAAGCCGCGGGTGCGTATTGCCGGAGCAGCGGCAGCTCGATCAGGCGGAAGATCTGCCGCGACGACATGCCGAGCTGCGCCGCGAGCCGCCAGGATTCCGGCGGCACCGTCGCCCAGGCCGGCAGCAGCAGGCGGATCGCCAGCGGCATGTTGAAGAAGACATGGGCGATCAGGATGCCGGTGAGGCCGTAGATCGTCGGCTTCCAATCGCTGCCGAGATCGGCGGAAAGATCGGCGAGCCAGCCCGAGCGGCCATAGACCGCGACCACGCCGAAGATCGCCGCCACCGAGGGGATCACCATCGGCAGCGCGCAGAATTGCAGGATCAGGCGCCGGCCGGGGAAATCGCTCTGCCGTGCCAGGGCGCGGGCGGCGGCGATCGCGCCGCCCAGCGACAGCAGCGCCGAGAGCGTCGCCTGCAGGAAGGTGAAGACGATGACGCGGCGGAGATAAGCATCGTCCAGCAACGCCGCCAGGTCGGCCGCCGTCGCGCCGGAGAGCAGCGCGGCATAGTCGGCGAGAACCGCGGCGACGATCAACGCGGCCAGGACGAGACCGATGCGGGAGAGAGTCATGCGGCTGCGCTGGGCTTGTGGCGTCTCAGGCTGGCGGCCTGAGGCGGCGCAACGCGCGCATCACTGCCCCACCGCGTCGAGCCATTCCGTGATCCACGCGGCGCGATGCGTGGCGACCTCCTGGGGCGCGAGCAGCAACGTCTTCTGCGCATGGGGAGCGCTCGCGTCAAAGCCGTCCGGCATCGCCCCATCGACGACCGGATACATCCAGTTGGTCGTCGGAATCTCCTTCTGGAAGTCCCTGGAGACCAGGAATTGCAGAAACTGCTTCGCCAGCGCCGGCTGCTTCGAAGTCTTCAGCATACCCGCGACTTCGATCTGCATGTAGTTGCCCTCGGGGAAGACCAGTGCCTTGTAGCGGTCGGTCTTGTCCGACATGACGTGGTAGGATTGCGATGTCGTGTAGGAGAGAACCAGCGGCGCCTCGCCCTTGGTGAAGAGGCCGTAGGCCTCGTCCCAGCTCTTGGAGACGGTGAGGATCTTCGGTGCTATGCCTTTCCACGCATCGGCCGCCTTGTCGCCGTACACCGCTTTCACCCAGAGCATCAACCCAAGGCCGGGCGTGCTGGTGCGCGGATCCTCGAGGAGAATCTTCGGCTCGGCGCCCGAGGCGGCGAGCTCGGCAAGGCTCTTCGGCGGGTCCTTGAGCTGTTGCGTATCCCACATGAAGGCGAAGTAGCCGTAATCGAAGGGCACGAAGTTCGCATCGTCCCAGGCGATCGGCAGCTTGAGCGCCTTCAGGTCGACGCCGTGCGGCGCCATCAGGCCGGTGGCGGCCGCCTCGGCGGTGAGGCTGGTGTCGAGGCCGAGCACGACGTCGGCCGGCGTCTTGGCGCCCTCGAGCTTGAGGCGCGAGAGCAGCGCGGCGCCGTCGCCGACGCTGACCCATTCGATCTTGCAGCCGCATTGCTGCTCGAAGACCGGCGTGACCTTCGGCCCCGGCCCCCATTCGGCGACGAAGGAGCTGTAGGTGTAGACGGTGAGCTTCGGCGCGTCGGCCGAGGCCGGCGAAGCGAAGGCGGCCAGCGCCGCGGCGATCAGGGTAAGGGTGAGCGTTCTCTGCATGGCGATGCCTCCTTTGCCCGAAGAGCACAGGAAGCAGCGAGAACGGATTGCGGTCGCTGACTCATGTCCCTCCGCCGGTCCTAACCGGATCAGGTTCCTCGGGTTGATGCGACGGCCGCATCTCTCAGCCCCGTTCGGGGCACCCCGTTGAGTGCGGCCATCCTTCGGCGGAATCGGCGGTTCTGTCAAGAACCTCGCGCCGCCGCACCGCAGGGGAACCGCGCCGCGAGGCCGGTATTGGTCATTGATCCGGATTGCAGAGCAGGAGATTTGCCATGAAGCCCAAGACCTTGCTGAGCGCCCTTTGCCTCGTCCTGGTCCCGATGGTCGCCGTGGCCGCCGACACGGCCTCGCCCGCCAAGGATGCCTTCCGCATGAAGAACGATCAGATGATGACCGCCATGCATGGCGTCGCCCTGACCGGCGATACCGACAAGGACTTCGTCAACATGATGATCCCGCACCACCAGGGTGCGGTGGACATGGCCAAGATCGAGCTCCAGTACGGTAAGGATCCGCAGCTGAAGCAGTTGGCGCAATCGATCGTGGACGGCCAGAGCCGGCAGATCGGCATGCTGAAGACCTGGCAGGCGGCGCACCGCTAGCGGTCGGTTTTGCTTTATTTCCGGGACATTCGGGGCTAAGAGAGCGGCGCCTTTGGGAGTTCCTTTCGTCGATGCCCCGTCTCGTCCATCTGATTCGCCACGGCCAGTCCACCTTCAACGAGCACTATTCCGCCACCGGCGAGGACCCGCTGCATTTCGATGCGCGACTGACCCGGCTCGGCGAGAGGCAGGTGGCGGGGGCCCGCGAGCGGCTCGCGGCCTACGACTACGACATCGTGATCGCCTCGCCGCTCACCCGGGCGATCCAGACCGCCGAGGGCATCTTCGGCGGCCGGGTCAGGATCGAGATCAGCGCGCTGCATCGCGAATGGCAGGTCAGCAGCTGCGATATCGGCCGGAGCCTGGCCGAGCTCCGGAGCGACTTCCCGCATCTCGATTTCAGCGCGCTCGCCGACCCCTGGTGGCACCACGCGGCCGAGCCCTGCGAGCTCGGCTTTCCCCAGGAGACGGAGGCGCATCTCGCCGAGCGCCTCGCCGCTTTCAAAGCGATGATCGACGCGCGGCCGGAGCGGCGCATCGCCGTGGTCGGCCATGGCGACTTCTTCTCGCGGCTGATCGGCCGCCACCTCGACAATTGCGAGATGGCGGAATGGCTGCCGGCGATCGAGATCCGCCGGGCCTGAGACCGGTCAGCCCGACCGCGCGCCGGCCCGACTGAGATGCAGCGTAAGGGCCCGATCGTCCAACATGCGTTCCAGATTCGTCAGGCAGCGCTCCAGCAAGGCGGGCAGGCCGGCCGCCTGGTTGCCGCCGGCGATCTCCGCATAGGTCCAGCTTCCGGCGACCAGATGCAAGGCGGCGCGCATGAGCCAGAGCCGGCTCGCATCCGCCGCATCGGGCGGGCGGCCATAGCCGCGATGCAGGGCATCGACGGCCTCGGGCGGCATCACGCCTTCGATCATCACCGCTGCCAGGTCCCAGGCCGGCTCGCACATCGCGGAGAACTCCCAGTCGATCAGCAGCAGCGTCCCGTCGGCACGCAGCAGGAAGTTCGCCGGGTTGGGATCGACATGGCTCGGCACCATGCGAAGAGGATGCGCCTCCAGCACGGCGCGGATCGGCTCGGCCCGCGCACGCAACCGCCGCAGCCGATCGTCGGCGGCAAGGCCGAGATAGGTGTCGATGATCGGAAACGGCGCCATCGTGCCCTCGAACGAACGGCCGGAGCGGTGCAGCCGCGCGAGCAGCGTGCCGATCTCGAACGCGATCCTCGGCTCGGCGAAATCCGCCTCGCCCAGCGCCCTGGCATCGCCGATGAAGGCCTGGACGGTCACGCCGGTCGCCGGATCGGCATGAAGCAGCGGCGGCGCCACGCCCAGCGCCGCCGCGATCGCCGCGTTGTGCATTTCCTGGCGCCGCGACAGATAGCGTTCGGACGAGGCGCCGGGAATCCGTAGGACCAGGTCTTGATCCCCGGCGGTCAAGCGCCAGTTGACGTTGGTCAGACCCGGCAGCGGCGTGGCCCGCCATTCCGCCGCCGGCCTTGCCGACAGAATGGGTATCGTCGTCAGCAGCTCGGTCCAACTTCGGTTTCGGATCATGAATGGCGGCGTTCCGGATTTAAGGGTTTCTTAAACCCACAGTGCGACGCTGTGGTAGGAAAGAAGGTCATGGCCCGTTCGGAACTTCCCCGCATCATCCGCCTGCTGGTGGTATCCGATGCCGCAGCGGTGAACAATGCCGTCGAGCGGCTGTCCACCAGTTTCGTCGACGATCGTTATGTCATCCGCAGCGTCGCGCGGCCGATCGACGTGGCCGAAAGCGGCGACCGCGACACGTTCGACGCGGTGCTGCTGGACCTGAGACCGCTGCTGGACGCCGGCACCACCAAGGCCGAGGGGGTGGTCGCATCGATGGCGGCGCTCGGTCCCGTGATCGCGCTGACCGGCACGCTCGATGCGGCGATGGAACAATCGTTGAAGCGCGCCGGCGCCACCGACTGCCTGTTCGAGGAGGAGACGACGCCGCGCGGCCTCCGGCGCTCGATCCGCTACGTGATCTCGGCCGGCGGCGGACACAAGCGGCGCACGCCGCGGCTGTTCGATCCCGGCACCGGCCTCGCCACGCAGTTCCTGTTCTGGGAAATCCTGGGCTTGGCCGCCCGGCGCGCCAAGCGCAACCGCGACTTCTTCGCGCTGCTGCTGGTGGAGATCGGCGACCTGCCGCCGGAAGGCGCGGACTCCGTCGGCGATGCCGTGATCCACATCGCGGCCGAGCGCGTCTCCAACGTCCTGCGCGCCAGCGACACCGTCGCCCGCTTCGAGCACCACCAGCTCGCGATCCTGGTCGAGTCGATGCCGCGGGTCGAGGACATCCAGATCGTCGCGCAGAAGATCATGCTGGAGCTGGCCAAGCCGTTCGCGCTCGGCGATCTCGACCGCAGCTTCCGCGCCAATCTCGGCATCTCGCTCTACCCCACCAGCGCCGACAATGCCGACATGCTGATCGGCAAGGCCTTCGAGGCCCTGGCCAGCGCCAAGAGCCGCGGCAAGGACCAGTTCGTCTTCGCCTGACGCGGCAATCCTTGCCGGCCCGGGACGCCCGGCACGGCTCAGATCCGCGAGCTTCCTCAAAGGCTTAGCGGCTCGCTGCACCGGCATGGGAGTTGCATCGACCCGCCGGCGGGCATGGGGCCCGCTCTCGCGGAGTCCAATCCATGCTCTCGATGTTCGGCCGAGGCGATGGAGACCAATCCGGTCTCGCCAAGACAAACGGCAGCCCGAAGCCCGCCAACGCCAACGGCCCGACCCTGCGCGCGCCCGGCGCCGATGTCGCGGTCGCACGGAATACGGCCGGCGCGATGCGGCGCGCGCAGATCCTCGCCAATGCGCCGACCACGGGGCAGTACCTCTATCACCTGGCGGCCGATATCCGCGCCTTCACGCGCTCGGAGATCAGCGGCGCGGTGGTCGGCGCGACGCCGGCCGAGGTGCAACGCCTCGCCCGCCTCGCGGCGAAGCTCAAGGGCCGCTACTTCGCCCAGGCGCTGGACCTTACGGCGCCGGACCACGGACCGATCGCCGAGGCGGACATCCGCTTCCTGGAGCGGGCGCGGTTCATGTATGAAGAGGTCGAGCGCGCCCTCAACGCCCTGCGCCATGCGGTGGAGACCGGCGACCTGGCGCTCGAGGGATTGCGGCGGGACTAACCCTTCTTCTTCGGCCGCAACGCCTCCCAGTCGGCGTCGGTCATCTTCTCGCCGAGGAAGTTGAACTGGCCGGCGCCCTGCAGCCATTCGCCGCCGTCGATGGTGACGACCTCGCCGTTGATGTAGCCGCT
>DASZSL010000047.1:0-24457 GCA_035548715.1 Dongiaceae bacterium | reverse complement strand
TGGCAGCTGGCCAAGCGCCGCGCCGGCACGCACAAGACCAAGGAGATCGGCGACGTCTCCGGCACCACGAAGAAGCCCTATTCGCAGAAGGGCACCGGCCGCGCCCGCCAGGGCTCGCTGCGCTCGCCGCAGTTCCGCGGCGGCGCGACGATCTTCGGCCCGGTGGTGCGCAGCCACGCCCACGACCTCAACAAGAAGGTCCGCAAGCTGGCGCTGAAGACCGCCCTCTCGGCCAAGCAGAAGGACGGCAAGCTGATCGTCTGGAACGACGCCGCCGGCGGCTCGGGCAAGACCAAGGAGCTGGCCGCCAAGCTGAAGACCCTCGGCATCAAGTCGCTGCTGGTGATCTCCGGTCCGGCGGTCGATGAGAAGTTCGCGCTCGCCGCGCGCAACATCCCGAACGTGGATGTGCTGCCGCAGCAAGGCGCCAATGTGTACGACATCCTGCGCCGCGACACCCTGGTCCTGACCAGGGCCGCCGTGGAGCACCTGGTGGAGCGTTTGAAATGAGCCGCGCCCGCAAGATCGAAAAGCCGGTGGTGAAGCTGGACGAAGCCTCGATGCTGGCGCTGATCCGCCGCCCGGTCGTGACCGAGAAGAGCACGATGGGCTCGCAGCACAACCAGGTCACCTTCCGCGTGCCGCTGGAAGCGACCAAGCCGGAGATCAAGGCGGCGGTCGAGGGCGTCTTCAAGGTCAAGGTGAAGGCGGTCAACACGCTGCGCGTCGAAGGCAAGACCAAGCTGTGGCGTGGTCGCGCCGGCAAGCGCAACGACTTCAAGAAAGCGGTGGTGACGCTCGTCGAGGGCAACACCATCGACGTGACGACCGGAATTTGAGGGCGGGGATCTAAGTCATGGCATTGAGAACCTTCAAGCCGACCTCTGCGGGCCGTCGCGGGCTGGTGCTCGTCGACCGCTCGGAGCTGCACAAGGGCGCGCCGGTCAAGGCGCTGACCGAAGGCAAGAAGCGCAAGGGCGGCCGCAACAATTACGGCCGGATCGTCAACTTCCGCCAGGGCGGCGGTCACAAGCAGCGCTATCGCATCGTCGATTTCAAGCGCCGCAAGTACGACGTGACCGCGGTCGTGGAGCGGCTGGAATACGATCCGAACCGCACCGCGTTCATCGCGCTGATCAAGTATTCGGACGGCGAGCAGGCCTACATCCTGGCGCCGCAGCGCCTGAAGGTCGGCGACGAGGTCGTCTCCGGCGAGCGCGTGGACGTGAAGCCCGGCAACGCGATGCCGCTGCGGAACATCCCGGTCGGCACGCTGGTGCACAACGTCGAGCTGAAGCAGGGCCGCGGCGGCCAGATGGCCCGCTCGGCCGGCACCTATCTGCAGCTCGTCGGCCGCGACCAGGGCAACGCCCTGCTGCGCATGCCGTCGGGCGAGGTCCGCATGGTCAAGGCGGAGTGCATGGCGACGATCGGCGCGGTCTCCAACCCGGACCAGCAGAACGTCTCCAGCGGCAAGGCCGGCCGCTCGCGCTGGCTCGGCCTGCGCCCGACCGTCCGCGGCATCACGATGAACCCGGTCGATCACCCGCATGGCGGCCGTACCAACGGCGGCCGCGCCTGGGTGACCCCCTGGGGCAAGCCCACCAAGGGCAAGAAGACACGGCACAACAAGAAGACCGACGGTCTCATTCTCCGCCGCCGCCAGGCGGCGAAGAAGAAGCAGTAAGGAAGGCGATCCAATATGGCGCGCTCCGTTTGGAAGGGTCCGTTCGTGGACGGCTATCTGCTGAAGAAGGCGGAGGCCAGCCGCGGCTCGGGACGCAACGAGGTGATCAAGACGTGGTCGCGGCGTTCGACCATCCTGCCGCAATTCGTCGGCCTGACCTTCGGCGTCTACAACGGCCACAAGTTCCTGCCCGTCCTGGTGACGGAAAACATGATCGGCCACAAGTTCGGCGAGTTCTCGCCGACCCGGACCTTCACCGGTCACTCGGCCGACAAGAAGGTGAAGAAGGCGCCCGGCGCATGAGCAAGCAGAAGACCGCCCGCAAGCTGAAGGACAACGAGGCGCAGGCCTTCGCCAGCGTCGTGCAGACGACGCCCAGGAAGCTGAACCTGGTCGCGGAGATGATCCGCGGCATGGGCGCGCAGCCCGCGCTGGCCGCGCTGACCTTCTCCAAGAAGCGCGCCGCCGGCGACGTGAAGAAGGTGCTGCAGGCCGCGATCGCCAACGCCGAGAACAACCATCAGCTCGACGTCGATCGCCTGGTGGTGGCCGAGGCCTATGTCGGCGGCAGCTTCAAGCTGAAGCGCTTCGCCGCCCGCGCCAAGGGCCGCGGCGTCCGCGTCGAGAAGAAGTGGAGCAATCTGACGGTCGTCGTGCGTGAGACCGCCGAGGCCGAGGAGAAGAAGTAATGGGTCAGAAGGTCAATCCCATCGGCCTTCGGGTCGGCATCAACCGCACCTGGGATTCGCGCTGGTTCGCCGGCAAGGATTACGCGCAGCTCCTCCATGAGGACCTGAAGCTGAAGGACTATCTGAAGGACCGCCTGCAGCAGGCCGGCGTCTCCAAGATCGTCATCGAGCGCCCGGCGAAGAAGGCCCGCGTCACCATCCACTCGGCGCGCCCGGGCGTCGTGATCGGCAAGAAGGGCGCCGACATCGAGAAGCTCCGCAGCGACCTCGCCAAGATGACCGGCTCGGAAGTCAGCCTGAACATCGTCGAGATCCGCAAGCCCGAGATCGACGCCAAGCTGATCGCCGAGAACATCGCGCAGCAGCTCGAGCGCCGCGTCGCCTTCCGCCGCACCATGAAGCGCGCGGTGCAGTCGGCGATGCGCCTGGGCGCGCTCGGCATCCGCATCAACTGCAGCGGGCGCCTCGGCGGCGCCGAGATCGCCCGCATGGAGTGGTACCGCGAGGGCCGCGTTCCGCTGCACACGCTGCGCGCCGAGATCGATTTCGGCGAGGCGACGGCCAAGACGACCTACGGCACCTGCGGCGTGAAGGTCTGGGTGTTCAAGGGCGAGATCATGGCGCACGACCCGCTGGCGACCGACAAGCGGGCCGCCGAAGCTCAGCCCGCGCGCTAACGAGGAATTGGGATCATGCTTTCTCCGAAGCGAACCAAGTTCAGGAAGGCCCATAAGGGCCGGATCCACGGCGCGGCGAAGGGCGGCTTCGAGCTGAACTTCGGCTCGTACGGCCTGAAGGCCGTGGAGCCGGGCCGCATCACCGCCCGCCAGATCGAGGCGGCGCGCCGCGCGATCACCCGCCACATGAAGCGCGTCGGCAAGGTCTGGATCCGCGTGTTCCCCGACGTGCCGGTCAGCCGCAAGCCGGCCGAGGTCCGCATGGGCTCCGGCAAGGGCTCGCCGGAATACTGGGTGGCGCGCATCCATCCGGGCCGCATCATGTTCGAGATCGACGGCGTGCAGAAGAACCTGGCGCTGGAAGCCTTCGCGCTGGCCTCGGCCAAGCTGCCGATCAAGTCGCGCATCGTGTCGCGGCTCGGCGACGAGTAGGGAGTAGCACCGATGAAGGCTGAAGAGCTCCGGATCAAGACCGAGGACCAGTTGAAGGCCGACCTGGTCACGCTGCAGAAGGAGGCGTTCAACCTCCGTTTCCAGCGCGCCAGCGGCCAGTTGGAGAACACCGCCCGCGTGCGCGCCGTCCGGCGCGACATCGCGCGGGTCGAGACCTTCCTCCGCCAGAAGGCGGCGGCGAAGGCTCAGGCCTGAGAGGCGGAAGGAGAGAAGAGATGCCAAGGCGAGTTCTGCAAGGCACCGTGGTCAGCGACAAGAACGAGAAGACCGTGATCGTCTCGGTCGAGCGTCGCGTCATGCACCCGGTCTACAAGAAGTTCATCCGCCGCTCGAAGCGCTTCGCGGCGCATGACGAGGCGAATGCGTGCAAGGTCGGCGACGTGGTCTACATCCGCGAGTGCCGCCCGATCTCGAAGAGCAAGCGCTGGGAAGTGGTCTCGGCGGCCGAAGCGGCCGTGCCGGCGACCGCCGCCTCCGCGCAGTAAAAGGACCGAACCATGATCCAGATGCAGACGAACCTGGACGTTGCCGACAATTCCGGCGCGCGCCGCGTGCAGTGCATCAAGGTGCTGGGCGGTTCCAAGCGCCGCACCGCGAGCGTCGGCGACGTGATCGTCGTCTCGATCAAGGAGGCGATCCCGCGCGGCAAGGTGAAGAAGGGCGACGTGCATCAGGCGGTGATCGTCCGGACCGCCAAGGAGATCCGGCGCACCGACGGCAGCTCGATCCGCTTCGACCGCAACGCGGCGGTGCTGATCAACAAGCAGGGCGAGCCGATCGGCACCCGCATCTTCGGCCCGGTGACCCGCGAGCTCCGCGCCAAGAAGTTCATGAAGATCATCTCGCTGGCACCCGAAGTGCTGTGAGCGGGAAGGAACGCGAAATGGCGACCAAGTTGAAGATCAAGAAGGGCGACAAGGTGGTGGTGATCACCGGTCGCGACAAGGGCAAGACCGGCGAGGTCCTGAAGGTGCTGCGCGAGCAGAACCGTCTGATCGTCCAGGGCGTGCACATGGTGAAGCGCCATCAGCGCCAGACCATGCAGGCCCAGGGCGGCATCGTCGAGAAGGAGGCGTCGATCCACGTCTCCAACGTCGCCCATATCGACCCCGAGACCCAGAAGCCGACCCGCGTCGGCTACCGGATGGACGGCGAGAAGAAGATCCGCTTCGCGCGCCGCTCCAACCAGGCGATTGATTGAGGAGGGCGAAGATGCCGGCCCGTCTGCAAGAGCACTACGAGAAGGTCGTCCGCGACCAGCTCACCAAGGAGTTCAGCTACAAGAACCGCTTCGAGGTGCCGAAGCTGGACAAGATCGTGATCAACATGGGCGTCGGCGAGGCTACCGCCGATTCCAAGAAGATCAACCTCGCGGTCGCCGAGCTGACGGCGATCTCCGGCCAGAAGCCGGTGGTCACCAAGGCCCGGAAGTCGATCGCGACCTTCAAGCTGCGCGAGGGCATGGCGATCGGCTGCAAGGTCACGCTGCGCCGCCAGCAGATGTACGAGTTCCTGGATCGCCTGGTGAACATCGCGCTGCCGCGCGTCCGCGACTTCCGCGGCGTCTCCGGCAAGAGCTTCGACGGCCGCGGCAACTACACGCTGGGCCTCAAGGAGCAGCTGGTGTTCCCGGAGATCGACTACGACAAGGTGGACAAGGTTCGCGGCATGGACATCGTGATCTGCACGACCGCGAAAACCGACGCTGAGGCCAAGGCATTGCTGAAGGGCTTCGACATGCCCTTCATCAATTGAGCCGGCCGGATAGGAGCTAGGAATGGCTAAGAAGAGCTCGATCGAGAAGAACAAGAAGCGCGAGCGCCTGGCGAAGCAGTTCGCCGCCAAGCGCGCGCGCCTGAAGGCGATCGCCGACAACGACCAGCTTCCGATGGAAGAGCGCTTCACCGCGCGCCTGAAGCTGGCCGAGCTGCCGCGCAATTCCTCGAAGGTCAGGATCCGCAACCGCTGCGAATTGAGCGGCCGGCCGCGCGGCGTCTATCGCAAGTTCAAGCTGTCGCGCATCGCGTTGCGCGACCTGGCCTCGACCGGGCAGATCCCCGGCATGGTCAAGGCGAGCTGGTAATCCGGAGGCTAGTGAAGCATGGCAATCAACGATCCCTTGGGCGATCTGCTGACCCGGATCAGGAACGGGCAGAAGGCCGGCATGCAGTCCATTGCCAGCCCGGCGTCCAAGCTGCGCGCCAACGTGCTCGAAGTGCTGAAGCGCGAGGGCTACATCCGCGATTTCTCGCTGGACAACTCCAAGCCCGGCGGCGAGATCACGATCGAGCTCAAGTACCACGAGGGCGCGCCGGTCATTAAGGAAATCAACCGCATCTCGAAGCCCGGACGGCGGGTCTATTCGAAGATCGCCGACCTGCCGCGCTACTACAACGGCCTCGGCATCTCGATCCTGTCGACCCCGCGTGGCGTGATGTCGGACGGCGAGGCGCGCACCGCCAATGTCGGCGGCGAAGTGCTCTGCCGGGTGTTCTAAGGAGAGTTCGCAATGTCCCGCGTCGGTAAGAATCCAGTGGCTGTTCCGCAGGGCGTCACCATCGACGTCGCCGGCGGCGCCGCGACCGTGAAGGGCAAGCTCGGCACCTTGAAGCTGCCGATCTCGTCGGATGTCGAGGTGAAGGTCGAGGACGGCAAGGTCTGGGTGAAGCCGCTCGCCGAATCCAAGCAGGCGCGGATGGACTGGGGCTCGACCCGGGCCAACATCCGCAACATGGTGGAAGGCGTCTCCAAGGGCTACAGCAAGAACCTGGAGATCAGCGGCACCGGCTACCGTGCGGCGGTGCAGGGCAAGAACCTGCAGCTGCAGATGGGCTACAGCCACGACGTGACCTTCCAGATCCCGGAAGGCATCCAGATCAAGTGCGACAAGCCGACCTCGATCAGCATCACCGGCTTCGACAAGCAGAAGGTGGGGCAGGTCGCGGCGGAGATCCGCGCCGTGCGTCCGCCCGAGCCCTACAAGGGCAAGGGCATCAAGTATGACGGCGAGCATATCCTCCGCAAGGAAGGCAAGAAGAAGTAAGGACGAGAGCGATGTCGAACGCGAACAAGCTTTTTGCGCGCCGCCAGGAGCGGGTGCGGGTCGGGATCCGGCGCAAGTCGGGCAGCCGCCCGCGGCTCTCGGTGTTCCGCTCGGGCCTGCACATCTATGCGCAGATCATCGACGACGCCGCCGGCAGCACGCTGGCCGCGGCCTCGACCATCGACAAGGCGCTGAAGGGCGCGCTGAAGTCGACCGCCAACATCGAGGCGGCGAAGGCGGTGGGCAAGCTGATCGCCCAGCGCGCGGTCGAGAAGGGCATCAAGGAAGTCGCTTTCGACCGCGGCGGCTACAAGTATCACGGCCGGGTTAAGGCCCTGGCCGACGCCGCCCGCGAGGGCGGTCTGTCGTTCTGATTTAGGGAAACGGAAACATGGCACGTCAGGCGAAATCCGAAGGCGGTGGTCGGCGCGATCGTGAGCGCGATCGCGAGCGCTCGCAGGAAGCCGAGCTGATCGAGAAGCTGGTCGGCATCAACCGCGTCGCCAAGGTGGTGAAGGGCGGCAAGCGCTTCGGCTTCGCGGCGATTGTCGTCGTCGGCGACGGCAAGGGCCGCGTCGGCCACGGCTCGGGCAAGGCCCGCGAGGTGCCGGAGGCGATCCGCAAGGCGACCGAGCATGCCAAGCGCACGATGATCCGCGTTCCGCTGCGCGAGGGCCGCACCCTGCATCACGACTCGGACGGCCATTTCGGCGCCGGCCGCGTGGTGATCCGTGCGGCGGAGCCCGGCACCGGCATCATCGCCGGCGGCCCGGTCCGCGCGATCTTCGAGGCGCTCGGCGTCCATGACGTCGTCGCCAAGTCGGTCGGCACCTCCAACCCGCACAACATGATCAAGGCGGCGTTCGATGCGCTCACGCATTGCAACTCGCCGCGCGCCGTCGCCGCCCGCCGCTCCAAGAAGGTGAGCGACATCCTCGGCAAGCGCGGCGAAGCCGAGGCCCGGGAGTAAAGCACGATGGCCAAGCTCAAGCTCACCCAGACCGGCAGCCCGATCGGCCGCAAGCCCGGCCAGCGCGACACGCTGAAGGCGCTCGGCCTCGACAAGATGAACCGCTCGAACGTGGTCGAGGACACGCCCTCGATCCGCGGCATGGTGCGCAAGGTCGCGCACATGCTGAAGGTCGAACCGGCCAATTGAACACAGCGCAAGCGATTGCGCGTTCCGAAGGTTTAAGAAGATGAGACTGAACCAGCTTTCCGACAATCCGGGCGCCCGCAAGTCCCGCATCCGCGTCGGCCGCGGCATCGGCTCGGGCAAGGGCAAGACCGGCGGGCGCGGCGGCAAGGGCCAGACCGCGCGCACCGGCGTCGCCATCAACGGGTTCGAGGGCGGCCAGATGCCGCTCTACCGGCGCCTGCCCAAGCGCGGCTTCAAGAACATCTTCGCGCTCGATTTCGTCGAGGTGAACACCGGCCGCCTGCAGCAGGCGGTCGATGCCGGGCGCCTGGACGCCGCCAAGCCGGTCGATGCCGCGGCCCTCAGGGCCGCCGGCCTGATCGGCCGCCCCCGGGACGGCGTCCGCCTGCTCGGCAAGGGAGAGCTGAAGGCGAAGCTCAACCTGGAAGTGGCTGGCGCCTCCAAGTCGGCCATTGCCGCGGTCGAGAAGGCCGGCGGCTCGGTGAAGGTCACCATCCCGGTCAAGGAAAAGGCCCCGCAGGGCCCGAGCAAGGCCGAACTCTACGCCAAGGCCGAGGCCGAGAGGGCCGCCAAGGCGGAAAAGGAGCCCGCCAAGCCGGCCAAGGAGGCGAAGGCCGCCAAGGATTCCGACGGCCAGGCGAAGCCCGCCAAGGCGCCGAAGGCGGAAAAACCGGCCAAGGAATAGGCCATTACCGGGGTTGGGGCTTGAACAAAGCGCGTCCGGTCGCGATTTAAGGCAAACCGACGCGAGCAGCCGCGAGGCATAGGAACCATGGCTTCAGCCGCCGAACAATTAGCCGCCAACATCAATCTCGGCGCCTTCGCCAAGGCCGACGAGCTCAAGAAGCGCATCTGGTTCACCCTGGGGGCGCTGATCGTCGCCCGCATCGGGGCCTACATCCCGCTCCCGGGCATCGACGCGGCGGCCTTCGCGCAGATCTTCCAGCAGCATTCGGGCGGCGTGCTGGGCATGGTGGACATGTTCGCCGGCGGCGCCATCAGCCGCATGACGGTGTTCGCCCTGGGCATCATGCCGTACATCTCGGCCTCCATCATCATGCAGCTCCTGACCTCGGTCTCGCCGCAGCTCGAGCAGCTGAAGAAGGAAGGCGAATCCGGGCGGAAGAAGATCAACCAGTACACCCGCTACGGCACCGTCGCCCTCGCCGCGATCCAGGCCTTCGGCATGGCCAACGGCCTGATCAAGCTGGCCGGCCCCTCGGGCAGCGCCGTGATCGATCCCGGCTTCAACTTCATCCTGACCGCGGTCTTCACCCTGACCGCCGGCACCTGCTTCCTGATGTGGATCGGCGAGCAGATCACCGCGCGCGGCATCGGCAACGGCATCTCGCTGATCATCTTCGCCGGCATCGTCGCCCGCCTGCCGACCGCGGTCGAGCAGATGCTGCAGCAGCTCTGGACCGGCTCGATCGGCGGCACCTTCGTGCTGGTCGTCGCCGTGATGGTGGTGGTCGTCATCACCGGCATCGTGTTCTTCGAGCGCGCCCAGCGGCGCCTGATCGTGCAGTATCCCAAACGACAGGTCGGCACCAAGATGTTCGGCGGCGAGTCCTCGCACCTGCCGCTGAAGCTCAACAGCTCGGGCGTCATCCCGCCGATCTTCGCCTCGTCGCTGCTGCTGCTGCCGCTGACGGTGGCCGGCTTCTACGGCTCGAGCGCCGGCGCCCCGACCTGGCTGCAGGAGGTCATGACCTATGTCGGCCACGGCAAGCCGCTCTACATCGTGCTCTATTGCGCGCTGATCGTGTTCTTCGCCTTCTTCTACACCGCGATCGTCTTCAACCCGGACGACACCGCCGACAACCTGAAGAAGTACAACGGCTTCATCCCGGGCATCCGGCCGGGCAAGAACACCGCGGAATACCTGGATTACGTGCTGACCCGCCTGACGGTGCTCGGCGCGGCCTATCTCTGCGTCGTGTGCGCGCTGCCGGAGATCCTGATCGCCAACTATGCGATCCCGTTCTATTTCGGCGGCACCAGCCTGCTGATCGTCGTCTCGGTCACCATGGACACGGTGGCGCAGATCCATTCGCATCTGCTGGCGCATCAGTACGAAGGCCTGATCAAGAAGGCCAAGCTGCGCGGCCGCGGTCGCTGATTGACTGGGTGTGAGACGGCATCGCTGAGGGGGCGGGGCGCGTGAACTTGATTCTGCTGGGTCCGCCCGGGGCGGGCAAGGGGACCCAGGCCAAGCGACTGACCGACCAGCGCGGGCTGGTGCAGCTTTCGACCGGCGACATGCTGCGGGCGGAAGTGGCGTCGGGCTCGCCGCTCGGCCAGGAGGCCAAGAAGGTGATGGATGCCGGGCAGCTGGTGTCCGATGCGATCGTGATCGAGATGATCGACCACCGCATCGACAAGCCGGACGCGGCCAAGGGCTTCATCCTGGACGGCTTCCCGCGCACGGTCGCGCAGGCCGAGGCGCTGGATGCGATGCTGGCCCGGAAGGGCCGGAAGATCGACGAGGTCATCGAGCTCAAGGTCGATGACGCGGCGCTGATCGAGCGGATCGCCGGCCGGTTCACCTGCGCCAAATGCGGGACCGGCTACCACGACAAGTTCCACCGGCCGAAGGTCGAAGGGACCTGCGACAAATGCGGCAGCCACGATTTCGTGCGGCGGCCGGACGACAATGCCGAGACCGTGAAGGCCCGCCTGGTCGCCTATCACAAGCAGACGGCGCCCATTCTTCCCTACTACGCGAAGAAGGGCCTGCTGCGCTCGGTGGACGGCATGGCGGAAATGGCGGAAGTGGCCCGCCAGATCGACCGGGTGCTGGCGACCGTCAAGGTCTAAGGTACTGATCGGAAACGATTAAATAGAGCTGGCATGGATCGTGTCCAGCGGTTGACGGGCGGGCGAATCTTCATATAATGCGCGCCTTCTCGACCACCCCGGTGACCGAGCTGTTTCGTGTCGCCTAGATATCCGGGATGATCGTCCGGAAAGACTGAGGAGTTACCACAGTGGCGCGTATTGCCGGCGTCAACATCCCGACGCAAAAGCGGGTGATCATCGGCCTGACCTACATCACCGGCATCGGTCCGGCGAAGGCCAAGGAAATCGTCGAGAAGGTGGGCATTCCGGCCGACCGGCGCGTCAGCCAGCTGACCGACGCCGAGGTCGTGAAGATCCGCGAAGTGATCGACCAGGGCTACACGGTGGAAGGCGACCTGCGCCGCCAGACCGCCATGAACATCAAGCGCCTGATGGATCTCGGCTGCTACCGCGGCCTGCGCCATCGCAAGGGCCTGCCGGTCCACGGCCAGCGCACGCATACCAATGCGCGCACCCGCAAGGGCAAGGCGGTCGCGATCGCCGGCAAGAAGCAGGTCACGAAGTAATTCTAGGAACGCGCGCCCGGCACGGCCGCGCATAAGGAACGGATAGAGAGACATGGCCAAACCAGTGGCGGCAGGCGGGGCTCCGGGCGGCGGGCGCGTGAAGCGCCGCGAGCGCAAGAACATCACTTCCGGCGTCGCGCATGTGAATGCCAGCTTCAACAACACCATGATCACGATCACCGACGACCAGGGCAACGCGGTTGCCTGGGCCTCGTCGGGCTCGAACGGCTTCAAGGGCTCGCGCAAGTCGACCCCTTATGCGGCGCAGGTCGCCGCCGACGCCGCCGCCAAGAAGGCGATGGAGCATGGCGTGAAGACCCTGGAGGTCCAGGTGCGCGGCCCCGGTTCCGGCCGCGAGAGCGCGCTGCGTGCCTTGCAGGCGGCGGGCTTCACCATCACCTCGATCCGCGACGTGACGCCGATCCCGCACAACGGGTGCCGGCCGCCGAAGCGCCGCCGCGTCTGAGCCGAGATTACCGGCCGGATATTCCCGGCCGATGCGTTGCGAAGGCGGGTCTCTCACGAGGCCCGCTTTCGATGTTTCCCGCTGAGGGAAGATTGGGAGCCCGAGCGATTGGATGGCTGCGGGTCTCGATGAGAAAGGACGAAGACCGTGATTCAGAAGAACTGGACTGAGCTGATCAAGCCGAACAAGAAGGTCGATGTCGGCAGCGATGCCAAGCGCCTCGGCACCATCGTCGCCGAGCCGCTGGAGCGGGGCTTCGGCCTGACGCTCGGCAACGCGATCCGGCGCGTGCTGCTGTCGTCGCTGCAGGGCGCGGCGGTGACCGCGATCCATATCGACGGCGTGTTGCACGAATTCTCCTCCATCCCGGGCGTGCGCGAGGACGTGACCGACATCGTCCTCAACATCAAGCAGATCGCGCTACGGATGGCCGGCGACGGCCCGAAGCGCATGCGCCTCAAGGCCCAGGGTCCGGGCGAGGTGAAGGCCGGCCAGATCGAGGTCGGCCACGACATCGAGATCCTCAACCCGGATCTCGTGCTCTGCACCCTCGACCAGGGCGCCAACCTCTCGATCGAGTTCACGGTCAACACCGGCAAGGGCTACATCGCCGCGTCGCAGAACCGTCCCGAGGACGCGCCGATCGGGCTCATCCCGGTCGATGCGATCTTCTCGCCGGTCAGGAAGGTCTCCTACAAGGTCGAGAACAGCCGCGTCGGCCAGGTCACCGACTACGACCGCCTGTCGCTGCAGATCGAGACCAACGGCGCCATGACGCCGGAGGACGCGGTGGCGATCGCCGCGCGCATCTTGCAGGACCAGCTCCAGCTCTTCATCAACTTCGAGGAGCCGACCGCGGTCATCTCGGAGGAGCGCCAGTCGGAGCCGCCGTTCAACCGCAACCTGCTGCGCAAGGTGGACGAGCTCGAGCTCTCGGTCCGCTCGGCGAACTGCCTGAAGAACGACAACATCGTCTATATCGGCGACCTGGTGCAGAAGACCGAGGCGGAGATGCTCCGGACCCCGAACTTCGGCCGCAAGTCGCTGAACGAGATCAAGGAAGTGCTGGCGCAGATGGGCCTCCATCTCGGCATGGAGATCCCGAACTGGCCGCCCGAGAACATCGAAGAGCTGGCCAAGCGGCTCGACGAGCCGTACTGAAAAGCTCTGTCTGACTGAAGGGCCATCCCGGCCCGGCCCGGGCGATCACGGCGTGCAAGCGTCGCGGCGATCGGGAAGCGCAATCGGCCTTGCCGCGCGACGAAAGGCGGAAGGCCACTGAGAGAGGAGAGGGACCATGCGTCACGGTATGTCCGGGCGTAAGCTCAATCGGACCAAGAGCCACCGCAAGGCGCTGTTCATGAATCTGGCCCAGGCGCTGGTGAAGCATGAGCAGATCAAGACCACCCTGCCGAAGGCGAAGGACCTGCGTCCGATCGTCGAGAAGCTGGTCACTCTGGGCAAGCGCGGCGGGCTGCATGCGCGCCGTCAGCTCATCTCCCATCTCCGGGACGAGGCGCTCGCGAACAAGCTCCTGACCGTGCTGGCCGACCGCTACAAGGGCCGGCCGGGCGGCTATACGCGGGTGCTGAAGGCGGGCTTCCGCTACGGCGACGCCGCGCCGATGGCGATCATCGAGTTCGTCGATCGCGATCCCGCGGCCAAGGGCACCGATTCCGGCCCGACCGCCGAAAAGCAGCCGGAAGAGGCGGCGGCGTAAGGCGCAGGCCAAGAGCGACGTTCCAGGGGGGTGGCAGTCGATGCCGCCCCCTTTTGCTTTGGGGAAGCGGCATCCTATCTTTAAGGCCGGATTGTTCAGCGAGACCGTGATGCTTCAGAGACTGCTTGCCATCGTCTTTCTCCTTGCCGGGTCGATCGGCGTCGCTTCGGCCGACGAAGCGGTGCCGCAATCGCGGGCGCAGGTCGAGCTCACCTTCGCGCCGCTGGTGAAGCAGGCGGCGCCCGCGGTGGTGAACGTCTATACCAAGACCGTGGTCAAGCGGCAGTCGATGCCGTTCTTCGACGATCCCTTCTTCCAGCAGTTCTTCGGCGGCCAGTTCGGCCAGCCCCAGGAGCGGATCCAGAACTCGCTGGGCTCCGGCGTCATCGTGCGGCCGGACGGGCTCATCGTCACCAACAACCACGTGATCGCCGACGCCCAGGAGATCCGGGTGGTCCTGTCCGACGGGCGCGAGTTCCCGGCCAAGGTCGTGGCCGCCGACGAGAAGTTCGACCTCGGCCTGCTGCAGATCGACACCAAGGGCCAGAAGCTGCCCGTGCTGGAGCTGAAGGATTCCGACGAGGTCGATGTCGGCGACCTGGTGCTGGCGATCGGCGATCCGTTCGGCGTCGGCCAGACCGTCACCATGGGCATCATTTCGGCGACCGCGCGCACCAATGTCGGGATCGGCGATTACGGCTACTACCTGCAGACCGACGCCGCCATCAATCCCGGCAATTCCGGCGGTGCGCTGCTCGCGACCGACGGCCGGCTGGTCGGCATCAACACCGCGATCTATTCCAAGAGCGGGGGGAGCATCGGCATCGGCTTCGCCATCCCGTCCAACATGGTCGCGAGCTTCATCGCCGCGGAATCCAGCGGCGGCAAGCTGGTGCAGCCCTGGATCGGCGCCTCGGGCGAGCCGCTGACCGCGGACATCGCGGCCAGCATGGGCTTTGCCCATCCGGGCGGCATCGTGGTGCGGCAGACCTATCCCGGCGGCCCGGCCGAGCGCGCGGGCCTGCAGCCGGGCGACGTCATCACCGGCATCAACGGCCGCGACATCGGCGATGCGGGCGGGCTGCGCTTCCGCCTCGCCACCCTTAAAGTCGGCACCCAGGCCAGGCTCAACGTGGTCCGCAAGGGCAAGGCCATGGACCTGCCGGTCGATCTGGTCGCCGCGCCGACGACGCCGGCGCCCCAGGAAACCCTGCTGAAGGGCGAGCAGCCGCTGAGCGGCGCCGTCATCGCCAACCTGTCGCCGGCCTTGAGCGACGAGCTCGGCGTCGGCGAATGGCAGGGCGTCGTGATCGAGAAGATCCGCCGCGGCTCCTATGCCGACCAGTTCGACTTCGAGCCCGGCGATATCTTGATCAAGATCAACGGCAGCACGGTCGGTTCGGTGGACGAGGTCCAGGCGGCGATGGCCAAGCCGGCGGATACCTGGACCGTCACGGTCAACCGCGGCGGCCAGACCAAGACCATCCAGGTGCGCTGAGGTGGCGACCCTCTTCGAGCAGAACGCGCCGCGGCCGCTGGCCGATCGCCTCAGGCCGCGCAAGCTCGAGGAGGTGGTCGGCCAGGATCACCTGATCGGCCCGGAGGGCCCGATCGGGCGCATGCTGAAGACCGGCCAGCTCGCCTCGATGATCCTCTGGGGCCCGCCGGGCTGCGGCAAGACCACCCTGGCGCGGCTGCTGGCCGAGCATGTCAACCTGACCTTCGAGCCGCTGTCGGCGGTCTTCTCCGGCGTCGCCGATCTGCGGAAGGTGTTCGAGGCGGCGAAGGAACGGCGGCGCCTCGGCGACGGCACCCTGCTGTTCGTCGACGAGATCCACCGCTTCAACCGCGCGCAGCAGGACGGGTTCCTGCCCTATGTCGAGGACGGCACCGTCGTGCTGGTCGGTGCCACCACCGAGAATCCCTCCTTCGAGCTGAACGGCGCCTTGCTCTCCCGCTGCCAGGTCTTCGTGCTCAACCGGCTCGACGAGGCGGCGATGGAGCAGCTCCTGGAGCGCGCCGAGCAGACCATGCACCAGCGCCTGCCGCTCGACGCCGAGGCGCGGGCGGCGCTGCGCGCCATGGCGGACGGCGACGGCCGCTATCTGCTCAACATGGCCGAGGAGCTGTTCCGCTATCCCGAGGAGAAGATCCTCGACGTCAAGGCGCTGACCAAGGCGGTGCAGAAGCGCGCACCCCTCTACGACAAGGCGCAGGAGGGGCATTACAACCTCATCAGCGCGCTCCATAAATCCCTGCGCGGTTCGGATACCGATGCGGCGCTCTATTGGCTGGCGCGCATGCTGGCGGGCGGCGAGGATCCGCTCTACATCGCGCGGCGGCTGGTGCGCTTCGCCGTCGAGGATATCGGCATGGCCGATCCCAACGCGCTGGTGCAGGCGCTGGCGGCCTGGGACACCTATGAGCGGCTGGGTTCGCCGGAAGGGGAGCTGGGCATCGCGCAATGCGTGATCTATCTCGGCACCGCGCCCAAATCGAATGCCGCCTATGCCGCGTTCGGCGCCGCCAATCGCGCCGCCCGCGAGACCGGCTCGTTGATGCCGCCCAAACATATCCTTAATGCTCCGACAAAGTTGATGAAGGAACTCGGATATTCCAAGGGCTATGAATATGATCACGACACGGCGGAAGGCTTCTCAGGTCAGAACTACTTCCCTGAAAGCATGGCGCGCCGGCGATTCTATCAGCCGCAGGAGCGCGGCTTCGAACGCGAGATCATAAAGCGGCTGGAATACTGGGATCGGCTTCGATCAAAGCGGCAGGAAACCGAGAACAAGGATTGAACGCAGGTTCAATCCGTCGCGCTTGCGCCCGGCGGACGACGGTGGCCATACCATTGGATGCAAGAGCAAAAGCCCTGCATGCCCGGCGCTTGAGCCATGCAGGACGGTGGGCTTGCCGCCTCCAAGACCCAGGGCTAGGGTGACGCCGGTTTGAAATATCAGGACCGTTGCCGGTCCGCGTGAAGAGGTTCAGGGCGTAAATGCAAGAGTATCTGGCGCCGGAACGCGAGCGCATCGCTCTCATCACCATCGACGCTCAGCGCGATTTCATCCTGCCCAGTGCGCCCGCATCCGTCAGCGGCGCGATCTCCACGGTCCCGGCGATGCGCCGGATGGTCGAAGCGTTCCGCGAGGCGGGCGCGCCGATCGTGCATACCGTCCGGCTCTATCGCTGCAACGGTTCCAACGTCGATCTCTGCCACCGCGCGGCGATCGAGGCCGGCCAGCGCATCGTGATGCCCGGCACCTCCGGCGCCGAGCTGATCGACGAGGTGAAGCCGAGCCTCGGCCAGCGCCTGGAGCCGGAGCTCCTGCTCGACGGCAAGCTGCAGGAGATCGGCCACCGGGAATGGGTCTGCTACAAGTCGCGCCTCTCCGCCTTCTTCCAGACCCCGCTCGAAGATCACCTGAAGTCCCTCGGCATCACCACCATCGTCCTCTGCGGCACCGACTTTCCGACCTCCCCGCGCTCCACGGTCTACGCCGCCTCCAACCGCGATTTCCGCATCGTTCTCGCCACCGACGCGATCTCCGGCGCCACCGATGCCGGCCTCGACGAGCTGGCGCAGATCGGCGTCTACCTGATGAGCAGCGAGCAGCTTCTCAACTGGCTGAAGCGCGACCGCAAGGCCGCCTGATGCGGCGCCGCGACGGCTGATGCCCCGGCCGATGTCCGGCGTCCAGCAACTGACGATCGCGGAGACCGATTCGGACCAGCGGCTCGACCGCTGGTTCAGGAAGCATTTCCCCGAGATCAACCACGGCCGCCTGGAGAAGCTGCTGCGCACCGGGCAGATCCGCCTCGACGGCAAGCGCGCGAAGGCGAGCGACCGGGTCGAAGCCGGCCAGACCGTGCGCGTGCCGCCGATCGCGCCGGCGCAGGACGCCGAGGCGCCCAGGAGCGCGCCGAAGCCCAAGCCGGTCTCCGAGCGCGACGCCAGGATGCTGCGCGACGCGGTGCTCTACAAGGACGCCGACGTGCTGGTGATCAACAAGCCGGCAGGGCTCGCGGTGCAGGGCGGCACGGGGCTCGACAAGAATCTCGACGCGATGCTCGACAGTTTGAAGTTCGAGGCGGCGGAGCGGCCGCGCCTGGTGCATCGCCTCGACAAGGATACCAGCGGCGTGCTGGTGCTGGCGCGCAGCGCCAAGGCGGCGCGCGAGCTGGCCGAGGCGTTCCGCGACAAGTCGGCGCAGAAGATCTATTGGGCGGTGGTCGTCGGCGTGCCGAGCCCGGAGCGCGGCACGATCGACGCGCCGCTCTCCAAGCAGGCCGAGCACGGCTTCGGCGAGCGGGTCGGCATCGACGAGGAGGAGGGGCGGCACGCGGTCACGCGCTATGCGCTCGTCGAGCGCGCCGGCAACCGCGCGGCCTGGCTGGCGCTGATGCCGGAAACCGGGCGCACCCACCAGCTCCGCGCCCATTGCGTCATTCTCGGCACGCCGATCCTGGGCGACGGCAAGTATGGCGGTCCCGAGGCGCAGCTCACCCGGGAGAACCTGCCGCGCAAGCTGCACCTCCATGCGCGGTCGATCCGCATCCCGCATCCCAGGAAGGGCTGGATCACCGCCGAGGCGCCGTTGCCGCCGCATATGCAGGCGACGTGGAAGTTCTTCGGCTTCGCCGCCAGGCCGGACCACGATCCGTTCGCCGATATGCCGAGGAAACGGCGATGACCGATATCGGCCGCTACCGTCTCGTCGTGTTCGACTGCGACGGCACCCTGGTCGACAGCCAGCACAACATCGTCGCCGCCATGATCGAGGCCTGGCGCCGCCACGGCCTCGACGATCCGACGCCCGACCTCGTCCGGCGCCAGGTCGGGCTCACCCTGGAGATCGCGGTCGCGCGGATGCTGGGCGGGGCCGATCCGGCCTTCGTCTCCGCCCTGGCCGACACCTATCGCGAGATCGTCCACGACCTGCGGAAGCGGGAAGACCTGCGCGAGCCGCTGTTCGAGGGCGTGCGCGCGCTGATCGAGGCCCTGGACGCGCCGGAGATCTTCCTCGGCGTCGCCACCGGCAAGAACATGGTGGGGCTGGAGCACACGCTGCAGAGCCTCGGCCTCCGGGAGCGGTTCCACACCCTGCAGACGGCCGATCGCTGCCGCTCCAAGCCCGATCCGGAGATGGTGATCCGCGCCATGGCCGAGACCGCCAACGAGCCCGAATCGACGGTCGTGATCGGCGATACCAGCTTCGACATGGAGATGGCGCGGGCGGCCGGTGCGACGCCCATCGGCGTGGCCTGGGGCTACCACCCGGCCGAGGAGCTGCGCGAGGCCGGGGCCGTCGCGGTGCTGCAACATCCCGGCGAGCTGATCCACCGTTTGCAAACGCTCTCCGCCAACCGGTAAAATCGGCGCTCTCGAGAGGGTCCCGGGAGGGTACGGAGCCGACATGCGGATCAGGCGCATCTTGACCGGTCTGGTGATTCTCGCCGTGGGCGCCGCGGCCGCGATCTTCGCCATCGTCAATTCGATCGATTTCAACGCCTACAAGGACCTCGTCACCCAGCAGGTGAAGGCGGCGACCGGCCGCGACCTGGTGCTGGCCGGCGACGTCAAGGTGGCGCTCTCGCTGACGCCGCGCCTGGAGGTCGACCAGGTCTCGCTCCGCAACGCCGACTGGGGCTCCGAGCCGCAGATGGTGAAGCTCGACAAGCTCGAGGCGGACGTCGATCTCATCCCGCTGCTCTCCAGCCAGATCCGCATCAAGCGCCTGCACCTGATCGGCGCCGACATCCTGCTGGAGACCGATGCCAAGGGCCAGGGCAACTGGGTGATGGGCGCCGGCAACAGCGCGTCGGGCGGCGCGCCGCTGCCGGAGCTCGACGAAGCGTCGATCGAGAACGCGCGCATCCGGTTCAAGGACGGCACCACCGGCAAGCTGCGCAGCATCGCCGTCGACCGGCTGACCGTCGAGCCCGCGAGCAGCCCGGGCATGCTGGCGGTCGATTTCGCCGGCAAGGTCGATGAGATGCCGCTCGTGGTGAAGGGCGTCACCGGCGGCCTCAAGAGCTTCGTCCAGGGGCCGCTGCCGATCGATGCGACCGGCCAGCTCGCCGGCAACGATCTCGGCATCAAGGGCCAGATCCTGCAGCCGGCGGGGCTCGAAGGGATCAATCTCGAGCTCTATCTCGCCGGTTCCTCGACCGACCGGCTCGCATCGCTGGCCGGCCTCACGGCGCCGAAGCTCGGCGCGGTCCAGCTCCGCACCAAGCTGACCGAGGAGGGGGGCAAGTACCTCTTCGACGGCATCGCCGCCAAGCTCGGCGGCAGCGACCTGACCGGCAAGATCGCGTTCGACCGCAGCCAGGCACCCCCCGCCGTCGATGCGGGCCTGGCCTCCAGCCATCTCGACCTCGCCGATTTCGGCATCGGCACGGATACGAAGGCCGCGAGCCCCGGCGACGGCAAGGTCTTCTCGGCGGCGCCCTGGGATTTCTCGGCCCTGCGCCTGCTCGACGGCCAGGTCCGGCTGAACGTGCAGCAGCTCGTCGCCGGCAAGACCACGCTGGACAACGTGGTCGGCGAGTTCGGGCTGAAAGCCGGCCTGCTGAAGATCACCAGCCTGACCGCCAATCTCGGCGATGGCAGCATCGGCCTTGCCGCCAACGTGAACGGCGCCGACGATCCGGCCGGCATCCAGGCGCGGTTCCGCGCCAACAACGTCGATGGCGTGCCGCTGATGGAGGCGATGGGCCTCGGCGGCGCGGTCACCGCCGGGCGCATCAACATGGAAGCGCAGGTCGAGGGGCCGGGGACGTCGCTCCGCGACCTGATGGCGAAGTCGAACGGCGGCCTGCATCTGGAGATGGGCGAGGGCGCGATCAAGAACGACTTCGCCCGGCTGATGTTCGCCGACCTCTTCCAGCTCGTAACGTTCGGCGGCACCGGCGATGCGGCGCATGTCGACTGCGCGGTGACCGACCTGGTGGCGGTCGACGGCATCGCCAACACCCGGAGCATGGTGCTGGACACGCCGGGCGTCACCGTCGTCGGCAACGGCGACATCAACCTGCGCGACGAGACGCTGCACCTGCGCTTCGACAGCAACTCCAAGCAGGTGAATCTGGCCAACCTGGCGGTGCCGCTGAACGTGGGCGGCACGCTCAGCCGCCCGAGCGTCACGCCGGACGCGCTGGGGGCGGTCGGCGATACGGCGAACTTTGCCGCGCGCGCGGCCAACACCGCCACCTTCGGCGTCCTGAACTCGCTGACCGGCGTCGGCGGCAGCAATGCCGGCGCCAACCCCTGCGTCGATGCCGCCGCGGCCGGCGCCAAGGCCAGGCAATCCTCGGCCGCCGACAAGATCATCAACGGCCTGGGCACCGCGGCGGAGGGCGTGGGGCAAGGCGCCCAGGAGCTCGGCCAGGGCGCGGTCGACGCCACCAAGAAAGCCGGCGAGGGCGCCGGCCAGATGCTGGACGACCTCGGCAAGAATCTCGGCGGCGTGTTCGGCAATTGACGATCATGGCTCTCGACGCTTCCAAGCGCTTCTACAAGGAAGCCGCTGCCGTCGCCGTGCCGGGCGGCTGGGGCATCGCGCTCGACGGCAAGAGCGTGCGCACGCCGGCCAGGAATCCGCTGGTGCTCGAGAGCCGCGCGCTGGCCGAGGCGATCGCCGCGGAATGGAACGCGCAGGAGGCGAAGGTCAGGCCGGACACGATGCCGCTGATGCAGCTCGCCAGCACGGCGATCGACCGCGTGGCGCCGGAGCGCGCGCGCATCGTCGCCGAGACGGCGGCCTATGCCGGCACCGATCTCGTCTGCTACCGCGCCGAAGCGCCGGACGAGCTGGTGCGGCGGCAGGCCGAGGCCTGGGATCCGCTCATCGGCTGGCTGCGCGAACGCTTCGACGTGGCGCTCGCGACCGCCAGCGGCGTGATCGCGGTGCCGCAATCCGAGGCCGGACTGGCGGCGCTCGCCCGCGTGGTCGAGGCGCAGGACGACCTGCGACTGACGGCCTTGAGCGTCGCGACCGGTGCGGCCGGCTCGCTGGTGATCGGCCTGGCCCTGCTGGAGGGGCGCCTCAACCCGGAGCAGGCCGCGGCGGCCGCCCAGCTCGACGAGCTCTACCAGGCCGAGCGCTGGGGCATCGACCGCGAGGCCGAAACCCGCCGCGCCGGCCAGGCGGCCGATCTCGCCTATGCGCGGCGGTTCCTGGACCTGCTGGCCGCCGGCTGAAACCGTCCCACGGCCCCTCCCGGCTGGCACCCGCCGGGGCTTCATGCTATTTCGGTTACAACTTCGCACCTGCGGGATAACCGGCAGGGGTCAGGTCCTGGGGGGTGAATGCAGGAAATTCTGAGACGCCTCGAGGAGAAGCGGGCCGCCGCCCGTGCCGGCGGCGGCGAGCGCCGGGTCCAGGCCCAGCATTCCAAGGGCCGGCTGACCGCGCGCGAGCGCATCGAGCTGCTGCTGGACGCCGATTCCTTCGAGGAATGGGACATGTTCGTCGAGCACCGCTCGACCGATTTCGGCATGGCCGAGCAGCGCGTGCCCGGCGACGGCGTGGTCACCGGCTATGGCACGATCAACGGCCGGCTGGTCTTCGTCTTCAGCCAGGATTTCACCGTGTTCGGCGGCTCGCTCTCCGAGGCCCATGCCGAGAAGATCTGCAAGGTCATGGACCAGGCGATGAAGGTGGGGGCACCCGTCATCGGCCTCAACGATTCCGGCGGCGCCCGCATCCAGGAAGGCGTCGCCTCGCTTGCCGGCTATGCCGAGGTGTTCCAGCGCAACATCATGGCCTCCGGCGTGGTGCCGCAGATCTCGCTGGTCATGGGGCCCTGCGCCGGCGGCGCCGTGTATTCGCCGGCGATGACCGACTTCATCTTCATGGTGAAGGATTCCTCCTACATGTTCGTCACCGGCCCCGACGTGGTGAAGACGGTGACCCACGAGAACGTCACCCACGAGCAGCTGGGCGGCGCCATCACCCATTCGCAGAGGTCCGGCGTCGCCGACCTCGCCTTCGAGAACGACGTCGAGGCGCTGCTGCAGGTCCGCCGCTTCATCGATCTCATCCCCGCTTCCAACCGCGAGAAGGCGCCGGCGCGCGAGACGCCCGACCCGATCGACCGGGACGAGCTGTCGCTGGACACGCTGGTGCCGCTCAACCCGAACAAGCCCTACGACATGAAGGAGCTGATCCTGAAGGTCGTGGACGAGGGCGATTTCTTCGAGCTGCAGCCGGACTATGCCAAGAACATCCTGATCGGCCTCGCCCGCATGGGCGGCGAGACGGTCGGCATCGTCGCCAACCAGCCGATGGTGCTGGCCGGCTGCCTCGACATCGATTCCAGCCGCAAGGCGGCGCGCTTCGTTCGTTTTTGTGATTGCTACAACATCCCGATCGTGACCTTCGTCGATGTGCCGGGCTTCCTGCCGGGCACGGCGCAGGAATACGGCGCGATCATCAAGCACGGCGCCAAGCTGCTCTTCGCCTATGGCGAGGCGACGGTGCCGAAGATCACCGTCATCACCCGCAAGGCCTATGGCGGCGCCTATGACGTGATGAGCTCGAAGCACATCCGCGGCGACGTGAACTTCGCCTGGCCGACCGCCGAGATCGCGGTCATGGGGCCGAAGGGCGCGGTCGAGATCATCTTCCGCGCCGATATCGGCGACAAGGCGGCGATCGCCGAGCGCACCGAGGAATACCGCGAGAAGTTCGCCAATCCCTTCGTGGCGGGCGCGCGCGGCTTCATCGACGACGTGATCATGCCGCACTCGACCCGGAAGCGGATCTGCCGGTCGCTGGCCATGCTGCGCGAAAAGAAGCTCGAGAATCCCTGGAAGAAGCACGACAACATCCCGCTGTGACGATGGTGCGCCACCGAATCCTCCCTGGACTCGTCATGGTCCGCGAAGGCGGACCATCCACGAGTTTCTTTGCGACGAACTCAGTGCGGCCCGAGCAAACTCGTGGATGGTCGGCCTACGCCGACCATGACGAGCGGGGAGCGGAATCAGCGAGATCACATGTTTAAAAAGATCCTGATCGCCAACCGCGGAGAAATCGCGTGCCGGGTGATCCGGACCGCGCGGGCCATGGGCATCAAGACCGTCGCGGTCTATTCCGAGGCCGACGCGGACGCCCTCCATGTGCGGGAGGCCGACGAGGCGATCGCCATCGGTCCCTCGGCCGCGGCGGAGAGCTATCTCAAGATCGACAAGATCATCGATGCTTGCGTGAAGACCGGCGCCGAGGCCGTGCATCCCGGCTACGGCTTCCTCTCCGAGAACGTAAAATTCGCCGAGGCGCTGAAGAAAGCGAAGATCGCCTTCATCGGCCCCGATCCCCATGCCGTGCAGGCGATGGGCGATAAGATCGAATCCAAGAAGCTGGCCAAGGAAGCCGGCGTCACCATGGTCCCGGGCTTCCTCGACGTCATCAAGGATGCCGAACACTGCGTGAAGGTCGCGCGCGAGATCGGCTATCCGGTGATGGTGAAGGCCTCGGCCGGTGGCGGCGGCAAGGGCATGCGCATCGCCCATAACGACGAAGAGGCGCGCGAAGGCTTCCGCTCGGCGACCAACGAGGCCAAGGCGAGCTTCGCCGACGACCGGGTCTTCGTCGAGAAATACATCGAGCAGCCGCGGCATATCGAGATCCAGGTGCTGGCCGACGGGCACGGCCACTGTCTCTATCTCGGCGAGCGCGAATGCTCGATCCAGCGCCGGCACCAGAAGGTGATCGAGGAGGCGCCGAGCCCGTTCCTCGACGAGAAGACCCGCGCCGCCATGGGCGAGCAGGCCGTCGCCCTCGCCAAGGCCGTCAAGTACAAGTCCGCCGGCACGGTCGAGTTCATCGTCGACCAGAAGCGCAACTTCTATTTCCTCGAGATGAACACCCGGCTCCAGGTCGAGCATCCGGTGACCGAGCTGATCACCGGCCTCGATCTCGTCGAGCTGATGATCCGGGTCGCCGCCGGCGAGAAGCTGCCCCTGCAGCAGAAGGACGTGAAGCTCGACGGCTGGGCGGTCGAGGCGCGGCTCTATGCGGAGGACCCGTTCCGCAACTTCCTGCCCTCGACCGGGCGGCTGACGCGCTACAGCCCGCCGCGCGAGCTCAGGAGCCCGCCGCACAGCTTCGGCGTGCGCAACGACGCCGGCGTCTATGAAGGCGGCGAGATCTCCACCTTCTACGATCCGATGATTTCCA
>DASZSL010000046.1:0-204991 GCA_035548715.1 Dongiaceae bacterium | reverse complement strand
ACCCCTCACCCAACTCCGCCTAGGCTCGGCTATCGCCTCGCCAAGTCTCCGTAACCCTCTCCCTCAAGGGGAGAGGGAAGTTGGCTGAGACCCCGTTGATGCCTGTGCGCGCTTTCAGCGTCCGCAGCCAATAGATCTCCCTCTCCCCTGCCGACGGATGTCGGCCTGCGCCGACGGGAGGGAGAGGGCGGGGTGAGGGGTCGATGACTCTCACCGCGTCGTCTCCAGCGCGCGCAGCTCCGCCGGGATCACGGTCAATTCGCCGCCGATGCGGTCGACCACCAGGATCTTGGCGCCCTGCGCGATCACCAGTCCGGCGCGCGCGGCGCGGACGCGCGGAAAATGCGCGTTGCCGTACCGGTCCTCGACCTTGGCCCGGCCGGCGGATTCCGCCTCGACCGGCCCCAGCGTCACCACGCCGGTCAGGCCGATGAGGTCGCCCTCCTCGATCGCATAGGTCTCGTCGCGCGGCAGGAAGCGCGCGATCCAGCGGCTGACCGTGCGGGTCGTCGGGATCACGGCGAGGAAGGCGATGGCGCTGGCGAGCAGGCCGGGGAGCGGCGCCGGCAGCGCGTGCATCGCCACGGTCTGCAGCACCAGGCCGGCGACCGCGAAGGCGCCGAGCCCCGCCATCAGCAGGATCAGCAGCGGCACGCGGCCGGCATTCAGCCAGTCATAGAAGGTGCCGAGATAATTGCCGTGCGACGCCTCCGGCGTGCCGTGCAGGTCCAGCGCCGCCGCGGGACTGGCATGCGCGCCGGGATCGACATGCGCGCCCATATCGGGATGGTCGATGTCGGGATGATCGATGTCGGGATGGTCGATGTGGAGCAGGCTGTCGACCAGGCCCGAGATCGAATGGCCGGCGAGCAGGCTGACGCCCTCGACGGCACAGAGGCCCAGCAGCACCAAAGCCGCGATGGTGAAGGGCTGGAAACCCGGCGCGGCCAGATAGGCAAACATGCTTCACCCCGAGCCCCGCTTCGCGCGGCACGATCCGCGCTGCGCAGGGCATGCGATCACTGCGGCCGCGCCGGGACGCGCCTATTGCACTGCAACCGGCGGTGCGAATTCGCCCCGTCTCTGCGACCCATGGTCACAGCAGATGATAAAGTCACAGCATATGCGGTTTTCAAGACAAATCGGCGGCGTTAACGCTGGCGCGCGCGACGCCGGCGAAATCGCGCGCGATCTGAAGGCATTGCGGGCGCCATCGACGGCCCGCCATGCGCGACGGATTCGCAATTGCAGATCGGGCGCAGATCGGGCGCGGGCCGGGCGCGGGTCAGGCGCGGGTCAGGCCGGGCGCAACTGCTTCGCCAGCGCCTTGCCCGCGTCGAACTCGGCGCGCAGCCGCGCGAGCGCTTCCGGGCCGAGGCCCTCGACATTGCCGTAATCGCGCTTCCAGGAATCGTCGGCGCTCCAGCGCAGGGGCGACGCGACCGTGGTGCGCGGCGCCGTCGCCCGCTCCAGCAGATCGAGCGCGAGGCCGAGCGTGCGGTCCTGCGAGGCGACGTCGTGCGGCCGGCCCGCGGCATTGCCCAGCGGGAAGTCGGAGAACAGGAAGCGCGGCACGCCCGCCGTCTCGACGATGTCCCGCGCGCAGCCCATGACGACGGTCGCGATGCCATGGGCTTCCAGGTGGCGCGCCACGAGGCTGACCGTCTGGTGGCAGACCGGGCAGTTCGGCACCAGGACCGCGGCATCGGCGCCGTCCTCCCGGCAGCGCGCCAGGATCTCCGGCGCGTCGGTCTCGACCGTCACGCGCCGGCTGCGGTTGGTGGGCGCGCCGTGGAAGCGCGCGGCGAGCGCGCCGATGCGCCCCGCCGCCGCCGCGCGGCGCAAGGCGTGCAGCGGGAAGTAGCTGCCCTGGTCCGCCGCCGTCGTGTGCGCGAAGTCGATCGCGACGTGGTTGATGCGCAGGTCGTGCTCCCGCGCCGTGTCGCCGGAATAGACGGTGAAGAACTTGCCCGCGGCATCGTAGCGCCCGGGCGCGGTCGCGACCGGCGTCGCGGTGGTGACCAGCGCCAGCCGGCTTGCGCCGAGCGGCCGCTGCAGCGGCCGGAACGGCACGTCCTCGTGGCGCGCCCAGCGATAGGGCGTCGCATAGCCGAGCGCCGCGTAATAGCCCCGCGTGCGCTCGATATAGGGAATCGGCCGGTCCATCCGCTGGACAGGCTTTCGCAATCGGTGGTCAGATGCAAGCGGGCAAAGCGGGGAGGGGCCGATGATCCTGACGGGCCAGTACGACTCGCCCTTCGTGCGGCGGGTGGCGATCTCGCTGCGGGTGCTGGGCTTCGACTACGCCCACGACACGCGCTCGGTGTTCGGCGATTTCGATTCGATGCGGCAGACCAATCCGCTGGGGCGGATCCCCTCGCTGACCCTGGACGACGGCGAGGTGCTGATCGATTCGGCGGCGATCCTGGACCATCTCGACGAGGCGGCCGGGCCGGCGCGGGCGCTGCTGCCGCGCGAGGGCGAGGCGCGGCGGCGGGCGCTGCGGCTGATCGCGCTGGCGACCGGCGCGGTCGACAAGGCCGGGGCCAGCGCCTATGAGCGCATCATCCGCCCGGCCGCCTATCGCTGGCCGGACTGGATCCGGCGGCTGCGCGTCCAGGCGGAAGGCGCCATCGCCGCGCTCGCCGCCGAACCCTGGCCGGAGACGGCGAGGCTGGACCAGGTCGCGATCACCACCGCCTGCATGCTGCGTTATGTCGCGATGACCGATCCGGACCTGGCGCCGCGCGCGCGATACCCGCGGCTCGCGGCCCTGTCGGCGCGGCTGGAAGCGCTGCCGGAATTCCAGGCGACCTATCCTCCCGATGTGGTCTATCCCGCATCGGCCTGACGCGCGCGGCGGCGGGTCGTGCTAGACTCGCGGGCGATGCGGCGCAGGTCGGAGGGCTAAAGTCCTTGCCGGACGTGTCGAAGGTCAAGAGCGGAGAAGGAGCGTCGGCGGCGACGCCGGAGAGCATGTATCCCCGCGTCACCGGGCTCGATTTCCTCAACCGCTGCCGGCCGGCGACGGCGGCCTTCTTCCGCTACTGGAACGCCAAGCGCGGCACGCGCGCGATGCCCGCGCGCGCCGATCTCGATCCGGTGGAGATGAAGCCCTGGCTCGCCGGCGTCGCGCTGGTCGAGGTCAAGCGCGAGCCGACCGCGCATTCGCCCTACACGCTGCGCTATCGCCTGATCGGCACCAGGCCGACCCAGCTGCGCGGCCGCGAGGTCACCGGCCTCACGGTGGAGGAGGGCTATTTCGGCGCCAGCCTCGCCGCGGCGCTGGAGAACTACCGGCTGGTGATCGAGGGGAAGAAGCCGGTCTACGACTGGGACCACACGCCGGCCGAGAGCGGCTTCGCCCGCGAGGGCGAGACCCTGCTGCTGCCGCTGTCCGGCGACGGCGCGACGGTGGACATGGTGCTGGTCTACCAGGAGGTGGACCAGTGGGTCTGGGCGCGGGACGACCCGGACGCGACGTGAGGGAGATGCTAGGATCCGGCCCAAGCCGCATCACCGGAAGCCAGCATGACCCAGAAGCCCACGCCGAATCGCAGCGCGAAATTCGCCGGCACCGAGCGCTACATCACCACCCGCGACCTGGAGATCGCGGTCAATGCCAGCGTGACGCTGGGCCGGCCGCTGCTGGTCAAGGGCGAGCCCGGCACCGGCAAGACCGTGCTGGCCGAGGAGGTGGCGGCGGCCCTCGGCGCGCCGCTGATCACCTGGCACGTCAAGTCCACCACCAAGGCGGCGCAGGGCCTCTATGAATACGACGCGGTGGCGCGCCTCAGGGACGGCCAGCTCGGCGATCCCAAGGTGCACGACATCGCCAACTACATCGTCAAGGGCAAGCTGTGGAACGCGTTCGAGAGCGCGGCCCGGGCCGTGCTGCTGATCGACGAGATCGACAAGGCCGACATCGAGTTCCCCAACGACCTGCTGCAGGAGCTCGACCGCATGGAGTTCTTCGTCTACGAGACCAAGCAGACGGTGAAGGCGCTCCACCGGCCGATCGTCATCGTCACCTCGAACAACGAGAAGGAGCTGCCGGACGCCTTCCTGCGGCGCTGCTTCTTCCACTACATCCGCTTCCCCGACAAGGAGGTGATGGAGCGCATCGTCGAGGCGCATTATCCCGGCATCAAGCGCGATCTGCTGCGCGAGGCGATGACCCTGTTCTACGAGATCCGCGAGGTGCCGGGGCTGAAGAAGAAGCCGGCGACCTCGGAGCTGCTGGACTGGCTGAAGCTGCTGGTGGCCGACGAGATCCCGGCCGAGACCCTGCGTTCCTCCGACCCCAAGGTGGTGGTGCCGCCCTTGTACGGCGCGCTCTTGAAGAACGAGCAGGACCTGCACCTGTTCGAGCGCGTCGCGTTCCTGGCGCGGCGGGGGCAGTGAGACGGTGAGTTTCACGGGTCTCTCCGGGGAGAACGCCCGCTGATGTTCGCCGGCTTCGTCACGGCGCTGCGCAACGAGGGGGTGCCGGTTTCGCTGACCGAGTACCTGACCCTGGTCGGCGCGATGAAGGCGGGCGTGGCGCGGCTCGACGTCGAGGATTTCTACTTCCTCGCGCGGGCGGCGCTGGTGAAGGACGAGCGGCTGATCGACCGGTTCGACCGGGTGTTCGCGCTCTATTTCCATGGGCTGCAATCGGTCGGCGGGGAAATCCCGGCCGAGATCCCGGAGGACTGGCTGAAGGCGCTGGCGGAGAAATACCTCTCGCCGGAGGAGCTGGCGCAGATCAAGACGCTCGGCGGGCTCGACAAGCTGCTGGAGACCCTGCGGCAACGGCTCGCGGAACAACAGGGGCGCCACGAAGGCGGCTCGAAATGGATCGGCACGGCGGGGACCTCGCCGTTCGGCGCCTATGGCGCCAATCCCGAGGGCATCCGCATCGGCCAGGACAGGTCGCGCAACCGGCGCGCGGTCAAGGTCTGGGACAAGCGCGAGTTCAAGGATCTCGACGGCGAGGTCGAGCTCGGCACGCGGGCGATGAAGCTGGCGCTGCGCGGCCTCCGGCGCTGGGGCCGCGAGGGCGAGGCCAACGAGCTCGACCTCGGCGGCACGATCCGCAGGACCGCGGAGAATGCGGGCTCGCTGGACATCCAGATGCGGCCCGAGCGGCGCAACAGGATCAAGGTGCTGCTGCTGCTCGACATCGGCGGGTCGATGGACGACCATGTCGAGCAGTCGGCCAGGCTCTTCTCCGCCGCCAAGTCCGAATTCAAGCATCTCGAGACCTGGTATTTCCACAACTGCCCCTATGAGCGGCTGTGGCGCTCCAACCGGCGGCGCTACGACGAATGGACGCCGACGACACAGGTGCTGAACACCTATGGCGCCGACTGGTCGCTGATCTTCGTCGGCGACGCCACCATGAGTCCCTACGAGATCACCGAGACCGGCGGCTCGGTCGAGCATTGGAACGAGGAATCGGGCTCGGTCTGGATGGGACGGTTCCTGAGGCATTATCCCCGCGCCGTCTGGATCAACCCGCGCGAGGAGGGGGAGTGGGGCTATACCCGGTCACTGTCGATGATCCGCCAGATCATGGGCGACCGCATGTATCCGCTGACCCTGGACGGGTTGGACGATGCCCTGCGGGCATTGAAGCGCCCGGTCTGAGACAGGCCGCGCTCCGGCCGCCGCCAAGATAGGACCGGCGATAGGACCGGTGATGCAAACCATGCCCCAAAGGCATGGATCGCGCCGCTATCTTCGCCCGCAGCAGTGATCCTCACCGGGGAGAGTAGAATGGCAACCGGCGGTCTTCTGGCCCGCAGCGCTCTGGCGGCGCTGGTGCTTGCGGGAGGTGCCGCGTTCGGCGGCGGCGGCGCCGATGCGGCGACGGTCTACAATTACAGCTTCGTGCAGACCGGCTATGACATCAACCCGGTCTATGCCTACCAGTCGAGCCCAGGGACCCTGACCGGCACGTTCAGCGCCTCGCTCGACCCGACGGGCTACCTGGACCCCTCCACCCTCACGAACGTTCACTTCACCTTCACATACGGCGATACCACGGTCAGCTATCTCAGTGACGGCATGCCGACCGTGTTCTCCTATCTCGTCCCCCATCGCGCCGGCTACACCGGATCGTTCACCCTCGTCCAGAACTTCCTCAACGGGTTCCAGGTTTGCGTCGGCCTGGCGGTGGGGCTGTGCGGCGGCGGAGCCGCGCTGGGCTCGCTGAGCGTCGGCCCGGGGGCGATTCCTTTCGAGCTGAGCTACACGGGCCCGGTGATCACCCTGCTTTCAACGACATTCGATCCGCCGGTGTCGGCGACCCCGATTCCGGCGGCGCTGCCGCTGTTCGTCAGCGGGCTGGCCGGGCTCGGCCTGATCGCGCGCCGGCGGCGCAGCGCTTCGCGGCCGGGGTCTCCGGCCGCGGACATGCCCGCGGCGGCCTGACTCGGATCGGCACGGCAAACGATGCCCCAAAGGCATGGATCGCGCCGCTATCTTCGCCCGCAGCAGTGATCCTCACCCGGGAGAATGGAATGGTAACCGGCGGTCTTCTGGCCCGCAGCGTCCTGGCGGCGCTGGTGCTTGCAGGGGGCGCCGTGCTCGGCGGCGGCGCCGACGCGGCGACGGTCTACAATTACAGCTTCGTGCAGACCGGCTATGACTCCAATCCGGTCTACGGCTTGGGGCCGTCCCCCGCCACTCTGAGCGGCACGTTCAGCGGGACGCTCAACTCGGCCGGAGCCATCGACCCGTCCACTCTCACCGACTTTCACGTCACCTTTGCCTTTGACGGCACATCGCTCTCCTATGGCAATACCAGCGCGCCGATCGCGTTTTCCTACCACCCCGGCGACGACGGATCGCTCGCCGTCATCCAAGCCTTGAGCAACGGGTACGAGGTCTGCATCGGCATCTATGTCGGCTTCGAATGCGGCGGTAGAAGCGCGCTGGGCTCGGTGAGCTACGACTTCTACGGCGCTCCTCCGTTATGGGTGAGCTCCACCGCGCCGAAGGTCACCCTGGTTTCAACCACGCTCGATCCGGTCACGCCGGTTTCGACGACCCCGGTGCCGGCGACGCTGCCGCTTTTCATCAGTGCGCTGGGCGGCCTCGGCTTCGTCGCGGCCCGGCGGCGGCGGCCCTCCGAAGCGGGATCGCCGGCGGCGGCCTGATCTCAGAGCGTTGCCGACGCAGCGGCGGCCAAGAGGGCCGCCTCGAACCGGGCGCCCGTCACGCGGCCCGCGGTGATCTCCTCCAGCGTGCCCATGCGGGCGCGGGCGAAGCGCTCGGGCGCGCCCGCCTCGCCGAGGAAGCGCTCCAGCGCGTCGATGCCCGCGGCGAGATCGCCTTCCAGCCAGAGCATGGCGTGGACCAGGGTCGCCGTCATCAGCGTCGCGCCATGCCCGCCCTGGTGGCGGCCCTGGCGCCGCCGCTGGGCGATGCCGACGATCTTGCGGCCGCCGATCGCGATGTCGTAGCGGCCGGGGCAGCAGCTTCCCGCGATCTCGCCGATCTCCGGCGCAAGCCCGCAGGCGCGCAAGGCATCGCATATCCAATCGGCGAAATGCCGGAAGGCCGCGTCGATTCCCGGGGCCGCTTCCCGCGCATGCGCCGCCGCCAGCGAGATGCTGAGCGTCTCCGGCCCCTGCGGCACGGGACCGCCGCCGGTGCGGCGCACGACCACAGGCCAGCCGCGCGCCGCCGAGGCATCCGCCGCAGGCCGGAAGCGCGGCCTATGCGCGAGCAACGGCGTCACCACCAGGCAGCGGCTGACGCGCCACAGGCGCAGGATCGGCCGCGCCGGATCGGCGAGCGCCGCGTCGAGCAGCGCCATCTCGGCGTCGATATCGGCTTCCGCGCTGGCGCCGGGGGATTGGCGCCGAAGAGACCAGTTCATTCGATACTGGCTATCACATCCCCGCGCTGGAAGGGAATCTCGGGCTGGACCAGGATCCTGAGGCGGCCGGCCTTCGGCGCCGTCAGGTCGTAGGATGTCTTCTCCACCATGAGCTCGGCGATCAGGTCGCCCTCGCTGACGGTGTCGCCGTCCTCGAACAGCCAGGCCGAGACGATGCCGGGAAGGTCTTCCTCCCAGAGATCGCGCGGCACCGGGACGGGCGTCGACATCAGGCCTTGCCGCAGGCCGCGCGTGCGGCGGCGGCGATCTTCGCGCCGTCGGGCAGCAGCGGACGCTCCAGCGCCGGGCTGAACGGGATCGGGATGTCGGGGAAGGCGACCCGCGCCGGCGCCGCCTTCAGCGCGGCGAAGGCGGATTCGCCGGCGAGCGCGATGATCTCGCCGGAGACGCCGAAGCTCCGGTAGTCGTCATCGGCAACGACCAGGCGGCCGGTCTTCCGGACCGAGGCGAGCACGGTCTCGCGGTCGAGCGGCACCAGGCTCCTCAAGTCGATCACCTCGGCATCGATGCCTTCTTTCGCCAGTTCCTCGGCGGCGTCGAGCGCGTGATGCACGGTCGCGCCGAGTCCGACCAGCGTCACGTCCCTGCCGGGGCGGGCAATGGCGGCCTTGCCGATCGGGACGACGTAATCGTCCTCCGGCACGTCGTTGATGGCGCCCTTCACCGTGCCGAGCCAGCCCATGCCCTGCAGCGCCTTGTGGAACATGTAGACGACCGGGTTGGGATCGCGGATGGCGCTGAGCATCAGGCCCTTGGCGTCATAGGCGTTGGACGGCACCACGACCTTCATGCCCGGCAGATGCGCGAAGGTGCCGTAGAGGCATTGCGAATGCTGGCCGGCATCGCCGTAGCCGCCGCCGGTCGAGGTCATCAGCACCATCGGCACCGGCGATTGCCCGCCGGAGAAGTAGCAGTTCTTGGCGGCGAGATTGTAGATCGCATCCATGCAGACGCCGAAGAAGTCGACGAACATCAGCTCCACGACCGGCTTCATGCCGACGCAGGCCATGCCGACCGCGGCGCCGATGAAGGCGGTCTCGGAGATCGGCGTGTCGCGGACCCGGGCGGCGCCGAATTCCTCGAAGAGGCCGCGCGTGTTGCCGAACACGCCGCCGAGGCGGCCGATATCCTCGCCCATGACCAGGACGGAAGGATCGCGGCGCATCTCCTGGGCCAGCGCCTCGGCCATGGCCTTGGCGACGGTGAGGTTGCGCTTGGTGCGGTTCAGCGGCGCGTTCATGGCTTCATCCTGATGTCCGGTGCATCCTTGGCCGACACCCGTCGACCCCTCGCCCAACTCCGGCTAGGCTCGCTCCGCTCGCCAAGCCTGCGTAACCCTCTCTCTCAAGGGGCGAGGGAAAAAGCGCGCCGGGCCCTTTCCGACCGCGTCGTCATGCGAACACCTGCTCGTAAGCTTCGCGCGCTTCCGGGTACGGGGCCGATCTCGCGGCGGCGATGGCGACGGCGACCGCGTCCCTGGCGGCGGACTGGATGCTTGCGTCCTCTTCCTTGCCGAGGACGCCGTCCTTCAGGAGACGCGCCTGCAGCGCCGCGATCGGGTCCTTGGCCTTGAGGCCGGCGACCTCGCCCTCGGGGCGGTAGCCCTCGGCATCGCCCATGAAATGGCCTTCGAGACGGTAGGTCTCGATCTCGATCAGGGTCGGGCCGCCGCCGTTGCGGGCGCGGGCGACGGCCTCGCCGGCAATGTCGAAGACCGCGACCGGGTCGTTGCCGGGGAGGCGGTGCCCGGGCATGCCATAGGCGGCGGCGCGCAACGCGTTGTCGGCGATCGCGGTCGAATCCTTCTTGGCGACCGAGATGCCCCAGGCATTGTCCTCGATGACGAAGAGGACCGGCGCCTGCCAGACCGCGGCGAGATTGAGCGCCTCGTGGAAGGCGCCTTGATTCGCCGCGCCCTCGCCGATGAAGGAGACGGCGACGCGTCGCTCGCCGCGCTGCCTGAAGGCGGCGGCGGCGCCGACCGCGGGCCCCATGCCCTCGCCGATGATGCCGGCGCAGGAGAAGTTCACCTTGGCGTCGAACAGATGCATGTGGCCGCCGCGCCCGCCGGAGAGGCCGGTCTTCTTGCCGAAGATCTCGGCGGCCATGGCCTTCAGGTTGACGCCCTTGGCGATGGCGACGTGGTGCGGCCGGTGCGTGGCGGTGACGAAGTCGCCGGCGTCGAGATGGGCGCAGACGCCGACCGCGCAGGGCTCCTGGCCGTTGGAGAGATGCATCTCGCCGGGGATCGGTCCGTTCGCCATGTTGAAGGCCGGCTGCTTGCCCTCGAAATAGGCGGCGGCGACCGCCTCCTCGAAGCGGCGGCTGGTCAGCATGGTGCGGTACATCCAGCGGAGCTGGTCGGCGGTCGGTTTCATCGTGTGGTGGCTTTCCCGGATAGAGTCTTCGACCCCGCACCCAACTGCGGCCAGGCTCGCTTGGCTCGCCAAGCCTCGGTAGCCCGCTCCTTCAAGGGGAGAGGGAAATGAAGCAGGCGCGCTCGAACGCCGTCTTCCCCTAAGCGGCGGCGCGGTCGAGCTCGGCGGCCTTGTCGGCGAAATACTTCCAGTCGAGCAGCATCAGGATCGAGCCGTCCGGGTTCACGAAGGCGACCGGGCCGTGATTGGTGAAGAGCAGCTCCGAATCCTCCAGGAACACCGTGCGCTCGTGATAGACGCCGAGCGGCTCGTAGCCGTAATCGCCGGCCTTGGCGGTGCCGGCGCGGTAGTCCATCACGCCCTTGGTCATCAGGTACTCGCCGGCGCCGTGGTGGAAATGCGGCGGGAAGGCGGCGCCCTTGGCGCAGCGGAAGATCACCGTCCAGACGCCGGTCTCGGCGCTGGTCCGCAGCACCGCATAGTCGATGCCCGGCGCGAAGTTGATCCAGCGGCGTTCGCTGTCGCGGCAGAGCAGGTCGGCGGGATTGTTCTCGGCATTCATGGCAGGCTTCCTCCGGCGGGGTCCGGCGCGCGATTTGACGTGTGGCGCCGTTTGTCCCAGGATCATCCGCGGAAGGCGCGCCCCGGTCTTGCCTCAGCGTGACCGGATGCTTGATCGAGCGCGCCACCGCGGGAGAGAGATGAGCGGCGCTGCCTTGCTGACCACCGAGAGCCTCGGGCCGTCGCGGCAATATGACGGCTTCCGCGACGCCGTGAGCGCGACGCATCTCGCCTGGGACCTGCCGCGCCGCAGCGAGAGCCGGTTCCGCGCGCGGATCCGGCACCAGCGCCTGGGCGAGGCCGACCTCATCCATTGCGTCTGCGATCCCTGCCATGGCCGGCGCGGCCGGCCGGAGATCGCGCGCACCGCCGAGGCCGCCTACGGCCTGCTCTATATCGTCGGCGGGCGCGAGCGGGTGATCCAGGACGGCCGGGAGGCGACCTTGCGCGCCGGCAGCTTCGCGCTCTGGGACAGCCAGCGCGCGATCGACTTCCTGGTGCCGGACGGGCTGCAGAAGATCACGCTGATGCTGCCGCAGCGGATGCTCGACGCGGTGCTGCCCCATGCGCGGGACCTGGCCGGGATGCCGGTCAGCGCGCGCAGCGGCTCGGGCGCGCTGTTCGCGGCGCATCTGCGCTCGCTGGTGCGCCAGGGCGGCGAGCTGCCGGCCGCCCAGCACGACGCGGTGCTGCATGCGACGGTCGAGCTGATGGCGACGGCGCTGGATGCGATCGTCGCCTCGGCCGGCGCCGACCACCGGCGCCGGCTGATGGCGCGGATCAGCGGGCATATCCTGAAGAACCTGGCCGATCCCGCGCTGACGCCGGAGAGCGTCGCCGCGGCGGCCGGCATCTCGCCGCGCCAGCTCCACCGCGTGTTCGGCGCCAGCGGCTGGACGGTGGAGCGCTGGATCTGGCGTCAGCGCCTGCTGCGCTGCCGCCAGGCGCTCGATCTCAAGGAGAAGACGCCGATCTCGCAGATCGCGTTCCGCTGGGGGTTCAGCGACGCCGCGCATTTCAGCCGCGCCTTCCGCGAGGCCTTCGGCGCGTCGCCCAAGGAATACCGGGACCGGGGCGCACGCTAGCGCCTCGGAACTCCATAATTCCGCCACGGGTTGAGGTCAGTGTCCGGGTCTTCCGGATGCGACGAGGACCCGATGATGCAGGTAAAGCAGGTCGATGGCGGCAATGTTGGAAAGGGCGGGCTTGGAAAGGATGGGCTTGGAAAGGATGGGAGCCGGCCCCGACTCTGGGTCGCCGTTCTCGATTCCGGCGAGGAGGTGAGGTCGACCCTGATCGACTTCGCGCGCCGGGAGAAGGTGCAGGCGGCGTCCTTCGTGGCGCTGGGCGCCTTCAAGCGGGCGGTGATCGCCTATTTCGATTTCGTGCAGAAGAAGTACAAGCCGATCCCGGTCGAGGAGCAGGTCGAGGTCGTGACCCTGGCCGGCGACATGGTGCGCGACGAGAAGGACGAGCCGGATCTCCACGCCCATGCCGTGCTCGGCCTTCCGGACGGCAGCACCCGCGGCGGGCATCTGCTGGAAGGCCATGTGCGGCCGACCCTCGAAGTCACCATCACCGAGACGCCGGGACACCTGGTCCGGCGCAAGCGGCCGGAGCTGGGGATCGCGCTGATCGACCTCGGCTGACGCGCATGCGTTCGCTGCGGGCGATCGGCGTCGTGCTGCTGGTCGGCGCGCTGGCGGCCGGCCTGGCGGTGCATGAGAGCCTGCTGCGCATCCCGGCGCGCTGGCTGCCGCCCGATCTCAGCCGGCCGCCCGGCGCGCTGGCGCATCTGCAGCTCAACGGATTGTCGACCGACGGCGCGGCCTGCCGCGCGGTGCTCGGGCGCGCCCATCTGAAGTTCACGCCGCTGCCCGACCGCGACGCGGGCAAGGGCTGCGGCTTCACCGACGTGGTGCGCGCCGAGGCCGGCCCGATCGCGTTCAACAGCCGCGTGACCGCGACCTGCAGCATGACGGCGGCGCTGACCTGGTACCAGCAGCGGCTGGACGCGCTGGCGCGGCAGGACCTGGGCACGTCGATCACGCGGATCGACCAGCTCGGCACCTATGCCTGCCGCAACATCAACAGCGCCACCTCCGGCCGGCTGAGCCAGCACGCGACGGCGAACGCCATCGACATCGCGGCGTTCCACCTGGCCGACGGCCGCACCGTTTCCGTGCTGAAGGATTACGGCAAGCCGACGCCGGAGGGCGATTTCCTGGACGACGCGCACGAGGCGGCCTGCGGGCTGTTCAACATCGTGCTGGGGCCGAAATACAACCGGCTGCACGCCAACCATTTCCACCTGGACATGGGGCCGTTCCGGTTCTGCCGGTGAGCGGGCCGGGAGTGGTGCAGCGGGGGTTGATGGGAGAGCGACCCTCGCTTTGCGTCAGCTACAGCGTCTTGGCGCCGAACGTGTCGCAGTCGCCGAGCTCGCCGCGGGCGAAGCCGGCCTTGAACCAGCGGACGCGCTGGGCCGATGAGCCGTGGGTGAAGCTGTCGGGCACGACATAGCCCTGGCCCTGCCTCTGCAGGCGGTCGTCGCCGACCGCAGCGGCGGCGTTCAGCGCCTCGTCGATGTCGCCGGGCTCGACGATGTTCTGCTCCTTGGCGTGATAGGCCCAGACGCCGGCGAAGCAGTCGGCCTGCAGCTCGACGCGGACCGAGAGCGCGTTGGCCTGGCTCTCGCTCAGGCTGCCTTGCAGCCGGTCCACCTTGTCGGTGATCCCGAGCAGGTGCTGCACGTGATGCCCGACCTCGTGGGCGATCACATAGGCCTGGGCGAAGTCGCCGGGCGCGCCGAGGCGCTGCTTCAGCTCGTCGTAGAAGCCGAGGTCGATATAGACCTTGGAATCGCCCGGACAGTAGAACGGACCCATGGCGGTCTCGGCGAAGCCGCAGGCCGACTGGACCTGGCCGGCGAACAGCACGAGATGCGGGTCGACATAGGTCCGGCCCATGTCGCGGAAGACCGCCGACCAGGTGTCCTCGGTGTCGGCCAGGACGGCGGAGACGAAGTCCTTCTCCTCGTCGCTGCCGGCATTGCCGGTCGAGGCGCTCTGCTGGTCCTGCTGCTGATAGCCGATATCCGGCGAGCCGCCGTCCAGCTGGCTGAGCAGCGTCGCGGGATCGACGCCGAAGAAGAGCCCGATGACGATCACGATCAGGAGGCCGATGCCGCCGATCCCGCCGCCCATCCGCATGCCGCCGCCGCCGAAACCGCCGCCATAGCCTCGCCGGTCCTCGATATTGTCGCTGCGCCTGCCGCCACGCCAAAGCATCGGCCGCTCCCTCTCCTGCCCGCGGTAGAAACAACCGGGGCCCAGCCCGGGTTGCCCTCCGGAATCTCTAGGCGGAGAGGCTATCCGGCCGGCCGGCGTTGCGCCAGCCGGCCATCCGGGAATCGACCTCGGCCGCGGCGGCGGTGTCGAAGCGGTCGAGCGCCGCGCCGAGCTCGCCGGCCGAGACCAGGCCGTTGGCCGAGCGCGCCTTGCGCCAGAGCAGATAGAGCGTCGCGAACTCCTCCCGGGACATGCCGATGCCGCGGGCGGCGACGGCCACGCTCTCGCCATCCGCTTCCCGGGCGAAGCGGCGGATCAGGATGGACGGGATGCCGGCCATCTGGGCGAACATCGCCTCGGCATGCGCCAGGTCGCCGCGGCGGAGCGTGTCCGACATGACCCGCGGCGAGAGCCGGAAGCGCGGATCGGGCGCGGGGCCGACCGGTGGGCCGACCAATGGCCCGACCGGTGGGCCGACCGGTGGGCCGACCACCGGGCCGACCAGTGGGCCGACCAGTGGCCCGACCGGTGGGCCGACCGGTGGGCCGACCGGCTCCGGCGCTGCGGGCGCGTCAGCGTGGCCCGGGTCCCGCTCCCCGGGCGGGCCGCTCTCCACGGCGAGGCCGAGCAGATCGCGGAGCCGAGCCTCGACATCGGCGGCCGGTGCGCCGAGCTCGAAGCGCTCGACCAGGCGCTCCCGCACCGCGGGCTCGACCCAGTCGAGCATGTCCTTGGCCATCTCCTCCAGGAGCTCGGGACGCAAGGCGATCTGCTGCTGCAGACCGGTCTCGGTGCGGGCCTGCTCGATGGCGGCGTCGAGGGCGGGGATCGAGAGCCTGCTGCCCTCGTTCCTCAGCAAGGCGCGGGTGATGTCGAGATCGCCCCGCCGCATCAGCGCATCCGCGACCATCATCGGCAGGTGCCGGCGGCCGGCGATGATCCGGGCGCGCTCCTCGTCCTCGGCCAGCGCGATCAGCTCCGTGGTGCCGAGCGCCTCGGCGCCGAACAGGACCAGGGCCGCGACGTCGATCTCGTCCTCGGCCAGAAGCCGCGCCAATTCGGAGGGCGCGCCCGCGGCCTGCGCGGTGGCATGGGCGAGCTCCAGGCGCGTGTCGAGATCGGCCATCGGCCGCAGCAGGGTCAGCAGCTCGGTGAAGCCGCGCCGGTCGCCCTCGCCGAGCCCGGCGCCGCGGGCGAGGAAGAGCCGTCCCAGCAGGGCAAACAGGCGGGCGCGGCCTTGCGGCGAGCGGTCGCGCGCCGCATCGAGCAGCGCGGCGAGGTCGAAGGTGCCGTTCATCGGCGGGCTATGCGCGCCGCGGCGCGGCCCTACTTGACCGCGGTGAGATGGCCGCTCTCGATCGAGCGCTCGGGCGGGAGCAGGACGATCGCCTTGGTGCCCTTGCCGGGCGTGCTCTCCAGCATCAGGTCGCCGCCATGCAGCCGGGCGAGGCCGCGCGACAGCGGCAGGCCCATGCCGATCCCCTCGAAGCGCCGGTCGAGGTCGGCCTCGACCTGGGCGAAGGGCTCCATCACCCGCTCGATCTGCTCGGGGGCGATGCCGATGCCGTTATCCTCGACCGTGAGCACCACGCCGCCATCCTCGCCGACGAAGGCCGCGAGCTTCACCCGGCCGCCGGGCGCGGTGAACTTCGCCGCGTTGCTCAGCAGGTTGACCAGGATCTGCTTCATCTTGCGCTTGTCGGCGTGGACGCGCGGCAGGCGCGGCGCGACCTCGCAGGCGAACTTGATGCCGCGGGATTCCATGCGGCCGTGGATGATGCGCTTGGCGGATTCGAACAGCTCCTCGACGTTGCAGGCCGATTCCGAGAGCTCGACCTCGCCGGTCTCCAGGCGCGACATGTCGAGGATGTCGTTGATCACCTCCAGCAGCTTCTGCGCGCTGCCGTGGATGTCGCTGACATAGGTGCGGTATTCCGGGTTCTCGACCGGGCCGAGCAGGCCCATGCGCATCACGTCGGTGAAGCCGATGATGGCGTTCAAGGGCGTGCGGAGCTCGTGGCTCATATTGGCGAGGAAGTGGCTCTTGGCGCGGCTGGCGATCTCCGCCGCCTCCTTGGCGGTGCGCAGGCTCTCCTCGCGGCGGGTCAATTCGGTGATGTCGGTCGCCGCACCGCGATAGCCCCTGAGGCTGCCGTCGGTCTTGTCGAAGACCGGGGCGGCGCTCATCAGGAAGAGCTTGCGCCGGCCGCCGCTGTCCTCGGCGTCGAACGGCTGCTCGCGGAACGGCGAGAGGCGCTCGATCCGGCGCTTCAGCGCCTGGCGCAGCGGCTCCGAGCTCACCATGTCCAGGAGGTTGCGGCCGATCAGCTCGTGCGGCGAATAGCCGAGCACGTTGCTGACCCGGTGGGTCACCATCTGCAGGTTGAAGTCGGCGTCGGTCTCCCACATCCAGTCCGAGGAGAGGCGGATGAAATCCATGTGGCGCTCGAGCGCCAGCGGATTTTCCTCGCTGCGCTCGGCGGTCTCGGTGGAGAGGTTGAGCAGGCCGCCGAAGCCGACGATCTGGTTGCGCCCGTCGAACAGCGGCACGTGGCGCGAGCGCAGCACCGCGCCGTTGGAGAGCGGGTCCTCGCGGAACAGCGGCTGGCGCTTGAGGTCGATCTCCTCGGCGATGTCCTTCAGCGGCAGGATGCTGCCGACCGTGCCGCCGCCGAGCTTGGAGCCGATCTTGGTCTCGGCGATCTTGCGGTAGGCGGCGTTGGACCAGCGGATCTCGCCGCGCGTGTCGGCCATGAAGCAGGCCGGGCCGAATTCCAGCAGCTCCTTGCCGAAGGCCTGCTGCAGCAGCTCGGGCCGCGGGGCGGGACCGGAGCCGCCCTTCGCTGTCGTGCTGACCAGAAACGGATTGGGTTTCATGCGCTCTGCCGTCCTTTGGGCTCTTCGACGCTTCTGATGGCGTGCAGGTATCCGGGGTCGCGCCGCCAGCGGCCCAGCACGAGCTGGGCGGTCGCATGGTCGACGCGGTCGTAGAACTCGAGCGCCCGGCCGAGATCGGCCGGGTCGGTGGCGCCGGCGCCGGGCCGCGCCTTGCGGGTGAGGAGATAGACGGTGGCGAATTCCTCGCGGCTGAGGCCGATGCCGCGCGCCACGACGGCGAGCGCCTGGCCGCCGCTTTCGTAGCAGAAGCGGCGCACCAGGATCGGGCGGAGCTGCGCCAGGGCGGCGAGCATCGCCTCGAACAGCGGGATCTCGCCGCGGCGCAGGGTCTGCAGCAGCAGCGAGGGCGTCAGCTGCCGCGAGTCCATCAGGCTCTGCGCCAGCTCCGCGGTGGCGTTCGGCGTGTCCTCGCTCTCGCGGCGCTGGGCCTCCTCGCGGGCGATCGGCTCCAGCGCGTTGTCCAGCGTGTCGGGGTCGATCTCGAAGCGCTCGATGATGGTCTGGCGGATCGCGGCCGAGACCCAGAGGCACATGCGGCGCGCGAGATCCGACGGCAGGTCGCGGCGCTTGACCAGCGGCTCCTGGAACTCGTCCACCGTGCGCGACTGCTCGACCAGATAGGCCATGGTGGCGCGGGAGATCTGCGCCTCCTGGTTCTCCAGCAGGGTCCGGATCACGTCCTTCTCGCCGACCTCGACCAGCGCGTCGGCGACGGCGGTGGAAAGATCGCGGCGCATCGCTATGGCCAACAGGTGCTGGGTCGAGCGGTTGCGCACGATCTCGATCAGGTCGACATCCTCGAGCGCGCCGCTCTTCAGCAGCACCGGGCTCGCGATGTCGATCTCGTCATTGGCCAGCAGGACGGCGAGCTCGCGCGGCGTTCCGGGCGCCTCGGCCAGGCGCACCGCGAGGCGGCGGCGGATGTCCAGCGAGACCTCGCGGATCAGCTTCTCCAGGATGTCGGTGATGAGGGCGCGCTCCTGCACCGTGAGCACGGCGCTCTTCTGCAGGAACACGTCGCCCATCGCCTCGAACAGCTGTTCGCGGGTCTGGTCCGACTTCTGTCGCGCCAGCGCTATCAGTTGCTGTGCATTGAGGGGCTGCAACGCCATCCCCACCCCATCTTCGCCCGGCGTGCCCACCCGAAGCGGCGCCCGGCACCTCACATTCCCAATAACGTAGCGCCGCTATCTGGTTAATGTCAAACCGATACGCGAAGATTCGTTGCTACAGTTTTGATTCTAATAGGGAATTTAGGCTTAAAGAAGTGTGAACAGTCAAGATACAGGGGGTCGAGCCCGATTCTCCCACGAAGTGTAGGTCCGGAAGGCCCTCGCAGTCGTTAAGGAATCGCCGAAAAGCGCGCTCAGAAATCGGTGGCGGCGACCAGCTTGTCGATCCGCTCGGCCTTCCAGTTCATGGGCTTGCCCATGTCCTTGGCGTCGAGGCCGATCGAGCGCGCCGGCTCGCCGACCGCCAGGCCCTGCTTGACGGTGAGGTCGACGCCGTCCTTGGAGATCGGCAGGTCGGGCAGATCCTCCTTGGTCTCGCCGAGGCCCTTGGCGTTGACCACGCCCTCCAGCACCAGCAGCGAGGTGGTGTGGTCCTTGATCGAGACGATCCATTCGGTGCCGCGGGCGGCGCTGGTGACCAGCGAGGAGCTGACCTCGAAATTCGAGCCCTCGGCGGCCTTGGCGACCGCGCAGCGCACGATGCCGTCGAGCAGGGTCGCGGCGATGTCGCGCTTGCCGCCGTCGAAAGCCGCCTTGTCGATGTTGAGCTTCGAGGTCTCGCCCAGGGTCATGGTCGAGCCGTCGAGGAATTGCAGCTTCAGCCGCGCATCGGGGCCGGTCACGATGGTGTCGCCGGATTGGATCTTGGTGCCGACGTCGAGCATCACATTGCCGCCGTTGCGCGAGGCCCGCGCCTGGCCGCGCAGCTTGGTGACCTCGCCGACCGCCGCGTCCGCGGCGAGGGCGCGCCGCCCGAGCGTCGTCAGGCCGAACGTCGTGGCGGGCGCCAGGACGGCCACGGCGCCCAGCGCCGTGGAAACCTTGACGAAGAAGCGGCGTCCGAAGCTCGAATCTCGGTGCGGCGACATAGCCAGATCCTCATAAGCTGCGCGCGGGGGAGATGCGGGTTATTGCGGCGCGCACCCCCCTCCTTGTCAAGGCGTTAGGGTTAACCGCCGCATCAAATTCCCGCGCAGCGCACACGCGGGTGTCGAGCCGCGCGTCGCCCTGGGTGAGCCGGACTGAGATCAGACCGCGATCCGCGCCGGGTCGTCCGCCGGCTTCGAATCGAGGATCAGCCGCTCCGGCGGCATGAACACCCGGACGACGGTGCCCTGGCCGACCTCGCTCTCGATCGCGATGCGGCCGCCATGGAGCTCGACCAGGCGCCGCGTGATGGCGAGGCCGAGCCCGGTGCCGCCGTAGCGCCGGCTGGTCGAGTTGTCGCCCTGATGGAACGGCAGGAAGAGGTGCGGCAGCATGTCGGGGGCGATGCCGATGCCCGTGTCGCGCACCACCAGGCAGAGCTCGCCTTCCTGGGTCATCATGCCCTCGACGCGCACCGAGCCGCCGCGCGGCGTGAACTTCACCGCGTTGGAGAGCAGGTTCAGCAGGATCTGCTTCAGCGCGCGCTCCTCGCCCCAGACCTTCGGCAGGCCGGAGAGATCCGCGGCGGCGAGCTTCACCGCCACTTCCGAGGCGCGGGCGGCGATGATCTTGCGGCAGTCCTCGACCACCTGGTCCAGCGACAGCGTCTCCTCGTAGAGCACCTGCTTGCCGGCCTCGAGCTTGGACATGTCGAGGATGTCGTTGATGAGCTCGAGCAGCAGGCGGCCGCTCTCGTGGATGTCCCGGGCGTAATCCACGTAGCGCGTCTGATCGGTGCCGAACAGCTGGTCGCGGATCACCTGGGAGAAGCCGATGATGGCGTTCAAGGGCGTCCGGAGCTCGTGGCTCATGTTGGCCAGGAAGTCGCTCTTCGAGCGGTTGGCGAACTCGGCCTCGTTCTTGGCCTCGGTCAGCTCGCGCTCGCGCTGGTGCAGGTCGGTGACGTCCTGGATCGCGCCGAACATCTGCGCCGCGCGGCCGTCGGCGTCGCGCATGCGCTCGGCCGCCGAGCGGATGTAGACGATGCTTCCGTCCTCGCGCAGCAGGCGGTACTCGATCGAATAGGTGTCGATCTCCTCGCGCTCGAAGGCGCCGGTGATCGGCAGCAGCCGCGCCCGGTCGTCCGGGTGCACGAAGCGCTCGACGTAGTTCGACGGGCTCAGGACCGCTTCCTGCGGCTCGTGCCGCAGCACGTCGGCGTAGAATTCGTGGTCGAACACCATCCGGGTCTGGCCCTGCGGACCCTCTTCGGTGTGCCAGCAATAGAGCTTGGCGACGCGCTGGGCGCGGCGGAGCTGGTATTCGGAGCGCAGCAGCGTCTCCTCCGCCGCCTTGATCTGGGTGAAGTCCTGGATGATGCCGATGCCGTAGAGCGGCCGGCCATGCTCGTCGCGGATGCGCTCGGAGACCGAGCGCACGCTGTGCACCTCGCCGCCGGGGTGCAGGAAGCGGTAGGTGATGGTGTAGTGGTCCATCTTCCCGGCGTCGAAGTCGGTGAAGACGCGCGCCACCATCTCGCGGTCCTCGGGATAGACGTAGCGGGCGCAGAACGCCTGGATGTCGTCCCAGTGGAGCTCCTCGCGGGTGACGCCGAAAATCTCGCAGACCTCGTCGGAGATCCGGCTCGCCTCGTCCAGCTCGCCTTCGCCGGTCTCGGCCTCCCAGTACCAGTAGCCGAGCCGCGCCAGGCGATAGGCGCGGCGGAGCTGCCGCTCGACCCGGCGCATCGAGAGCGCCGAGCGCCTGAGGCCGGTCACGTCCTGGACGATGCCGTTGACCTGCACCACGCGGCCGCCGCGGTCCAGGCGCTTCTCGGCGCTCTCCAGGATGTGGCGCACCGAGCCGTCGGGGCGGACGATGCGGTATTCCTGGGTGTAGCCCGGCAGGTCGCCGGCCAGGAACTCGCGGTCGAGCTTCTTCAGGTCGTCGCGGTCGTCGCGGTGGACGTAGCGGTCGTAGAAGGCCGCTCCGGACTGGTCGAGGGTGCGGACCGGGACGCCGAAGATCTCCGCCGCCTCCTCCGACCAGGCGTATTGAATGGCGGCGGCGTCGCCGGTCGAGTGGCTGGGGTCATAGGCCCAGTGGCCCATCTTGGCGATCCGGAAGCCCTGCTTCAGCTTGGCCTCGCTCTCGCGCAGCGCGATGTCGGCCAGCCGCTGGTCGGTCACGTCCTGGACGGTGCCGATCACCTGGATCACGCGGCCCGCCTCGTTGCGGATCTTCTCGGCGCTCTCGCGGATATAGGCGAGGCGCCCGTCGGGGCGCATAAAGCGGTATTCGTGGGTGTAGCTCGCCCGGTCGTCGACCAGGAAGCGCTCGTTGAGCTGCCGGAGCTCGTCGCGATCGTCGGGATGGATGTAGGTCTCGTAGAAGCGGTCGCCGGCGGCGTCGAGCTGCTCGCCGCGCAGGCCGTACATCTCGACCACCTGGTCCGAATAGGTGTAGACGCCGAAGCCGCCGTCCGCGCGCGGCCGGTTGGGCTCGAAGCTCCAATGGCCGAGCTTGGCCATGCGGAAGCCGCGGCGGAGCTTCGCCTCGTTCTCGCGCAGCGCCTGCTGCGCGCGCCGGGCGTCGGTCACGTCCTGCAGCGTGCCGGCGAAGTCGATCATCCGGCCCTCGGCGTCGAACGACTTCTCGCCGCATTCGCGGATGTAGCGCTCGCCGAGCTTGGGATGGAGGATACGGTATTCCTGCACGTGGACCGCGGCGCTGTCGCGCAGGAACTGGGTGAAGCGCGCGCGCGCCATCTCGCGGTCGTCGGGATGCACCACCATCGACCAGTAGTCGGCGCCGGCCGCCGCCAGCGCGTCGGCGCTGTGGCCGAACAGCTCCTCGGTATCGTCGGTATAGGTGTAGACGCCGTCCGACTCCTCGAGGCGGCGGTCGCTTCGCGGCTGCCACTGCCAGTAACAGAGCTTGGCGATGCGATGCGCCTGGCGCAGCATCGTGGTCTGGCGCCGGAGCTCGTTCTCCGAGCGCCGCTCGCCGGTGACGTCGGTGCCGATGCTGACCGTCGAGACCACCTCGTCGCCGGCCTGCTCGAGCACCGAGGTGACCCAGCGCACGCGCCGGCGCTGGCCGAACCTGTTCGACAGGGTCACTTCGTCGCGCCGCGGATAGTCGGCGGGCCGGCCGGCCTTCAGCAGCGTGTCGATCCATTCGCGGTCGGCGATCCCGGCGAGGAACTCTTCGCCGGCCGCACCGCCGTCGCGGCCCAGCATCGCGTCGAGCGCCGCATTGGCGCGCATGACCCGTCCGCCCGCCTCGCTGACCAGGACGGGCGCGCCGGCGGTATCGAGGATCCGGTCGAGGAAGTCGCGCTGCGTGCGCAGGGCATGGGCATGGCCCGCGATCCGGCGCAGCAGGATGCCGACCACGCCGAGGATGATCGCGGCGACCAGGACCGCGACCACGACGTAGCCGATCGACTGCAGGCGCCAATGCTGCATCTCGTCGGCGACGATGGCGTCGCCGACGGTCTCGCGTTCGGCGGTGGCGACCAGCGCCAGATGCCGCGATGCCTCGTAGAGCGCGCGGTCATAGCCCAGCCAGATCGCCAGGGTGGCGCAGACCGCGATGGTCGCCAGGACGACGCCGCAGACGATCAGGCCGAGGGCGGTCGTGCCGGTGCTCTCCGCTGACGCGGCGCGGCCGGCCCGATCGGTGATATTCCCCTTGGGCGATTCCCCTGCGGTCCGTTCGCTCAACGCCATCCTAAGCCAGCCTGGACTACGAAACTCGGCTTCAAGCTGCCGTGAACATTTGAAGATTTGGTTTATTTGCCGCCGATTCGGGCGGCGGGAATTCTATTAAAAACCTAGAAAATACAGCAAGTTAATGGTCTAGGCTAATAGTCCTGCGCGGCCTGCCTAAAACCTTGAAATCACGCGATATCGGAACCCGCCCTGCGTCAGGCGAGGAGGCCGAGTATCCGGCGCGCCAGATCGTCGCTGCCGTCGGCCGCGGCCGCCTGGCGGGCGCGATAGGCCTCTTCCGCCTCGGCCCGGCGCTGCGCGTCCGAGGGCCGGGCCGGATCCTGCTGGGCGGTGATCGCCGTCGCGGCGGTGGCGACCGCCTTGAAGTCGCCCGAGGAAGGGCTCTGCACCGAGACGGCGGCGGCCTCGACGCGCCGGAGCGCCGCCGTCCGATCCTCCGCCGTGCCGGTGACATTGACGTTGACCGGCACCTTGCCCTCGACGGCATAGAGCTTGCCGTCGGGGCCGCGGCGATAGACGTATTGCGGCTGGCCCGCGAACTTGCCGGCGGCGGCCTTGTGCCGCTCCTCCTCGTTGCGGACCTCGCGGTCGCGCTCCTGCAGCTCGGCGACCGCGCGCTTCTCGGCGGGGGAGAGCCGGCCCGGTCCCGTCGCGGCGTCCGGCGCCTTCGATGCCTGCGGATCGTCGGCTTGCCGCGCGACCGGGCGCGTCACCAGCCGCTCGGGCGTGCCGCCGCGGCCCGGGATGACGCCGACGACCAAAGCGCGGCCGCCATCGACGATGCTGCCGATCGTGGCCATGGCCGGATTGTGCGCCGGGCGTGTCGCGCTGTCTTGGTTAAATCGCGACGGCCGGACCGGCCGGCCGCGCTCAGGGCGCAGGCGAGCCCTTGCAGGGATCGCCGGTCGGATCGGTGATGTCCATCATCCGCGCCATGATCGTCGCGGTGCGCGACTGCACGTAGGGCCCCGGCTTGGTCACCGAGTATTTGAGCGGCAGCGGCAGCACGGCGACCAGCAACGCCGCCTCGCGCCGGCTGAGCGCGCTCGCCGGCTTGTGGAAGTAGGTCCGTGCCGCGGCCTCGGCGCCGTAGATGCCGGGGCCGAACTCGACCACGTTCAAATAGACCTCGAGGATCCGCTTCTTGCCCCACATCAGCTCGATCAGGCCGGTGAAGTAGTATTCCAGCGCCTTGCGCAGATAGCTGCGGTCCGACCAGAGGAAGGCGTTCTTGGCGGTCTGGTTGCTGATCGTGCTGCCGCCGCGGATGCGGCTCGAACGCTGGTTGTGATACCAGGCATTGCGGATCGCATCCCAGTCGAAGCCGTAATGCGCGCAGAAGCCGGAATCCTCCGAGGCGATCGCGGCGCGGGCGAGATTGGGCGAGATCTTCTCGTACGAGACCCAGTCCTTGGAGAAGCCGTAGCCCTCGACCAGCCGGATCGCCATCAACGGCGTCGCCGGCACCGGAATCACCGCGTAGAGCGCGGCCCAGACCACGGAGATCACCAGGAACAGGCCGACGAGCCGGAAGGCGAGCCGCACCAGCCGGCGCAGCGGACCGGAGCGTCGCGGCGGCGCGGTTTCGATCGGCTTTTCCCCCGCGAGCATGGCAAGCGTCATACTGGGATTGTCCCCATCGGACAAGGCAGGCCGGACAAAGCAGGCCGGGCAAGCCGGGCCGGACAAAGCAAGCCGGACAAGCCGGGCCGGGCAAGGCGCTGGACAAGGTTGGCCGGAGCGCGGAAGCTCGTGGCCATGCTCCCGTCCCTGCAAGGCCTCGCGACGCCGGAAGCGCCTTACGAGGCGCCCGCCGCCGCCATCCGCATCTCGCGCGGCGTGATGCGCCTGCTCGACGGCCTGGGCTTTGCCGCGCTGCCGGAGTTTCCGCTGAAGGCGCGCCGGCGCGCCGACGTGATCGCGCTCGACGCCGCGGGCGAGATCGTCATCGTCGAGGTGAAATCGGGACGCGCCGATTTCCAGTCCGACCGGAAATGGCCGGAATATCTCCAGTTCTGCGACCGCTTCTTCTTCGCCGTCGCGCCGGATTTCCCGCGCGACATCCTGCCGGCCGATTGCGGGCTGATCGTCGCCGACGCGCATGGCGGCGAGATCGTCCGGCCGGCGCCGCAGGGCCGGCTCAACGGCAATCGCCGCCGGGTGCTGACGCTGGAGATCGCGATCGCCGCCAACCGGCGGCTGGCGCGGGCGCTCGATCCGGAGGTCTAGCCTGCGCGCGATTCGCAGAAGCGGATCGTGTTGCCGAAGGGATCGATCACGGCCATGACGCGGCCCCAGGGCAGATCCTCGATGCCGGGTTTCATATGGGCGTAGCCGCGCGCCGCGAGCTCGGCGTGATAGGCGTCGATGCCGGACAGGCGGACGAAGACCGTGGAACCCGGCGTGCCGTCGCCGTGATGGCCGCTCAGATGGAAGGTGAGCCCCGCGCGCGAGACCTGGGCGTAGAGCGGGAAGCTTTCGCCGAAGCGGTGCTCCCAATCCAGCGCGAAGCCGAGGAAGCCGACGTAGAACTCCTTCGCCTTCGCCTCGTCGAAGATCCTGAGGATCGGGATCGTCTCGGTGAAGACGATGCCGGCGCTCATGCCCGCAGCCCGAACGGATCGTCGATCGAATGCGCCGGCCGGGTGAACCACTTCGGACCCTGCGCCGTCATGTGGAAGTGGTCCTCGTGGCGGATGCCGAACTCGCCGGGGATGCAGATCATCGGCTCGTTCGAGAAGCACATGCCGATATCGAGCGGGGTCTCGTCGCTGCCGACGAGGTAAGGCCATTCATGCACGTCGAGGCCGATGCCGTGGCCGGTGCGGTGCGGCAGGCCGGGCAGCGCGTAATCCGGGCCAAGCCCGTGGCCGGTGAGCACGCGGCGCGCGGCGCGGTCCGGCTCGCCGCAGGGGACGCCGAGCTGCGCCGCGGCGAAGGCCGCCGCCTGGGCCTCCTTCTCGATGTCCCAGAACTTGCGCTGCCGCTCGCTGGGCTCGCCGAAGACATAGGTGCGGGTGATGTCGGAGAGATAGTCGTGCAGCTTGCAGCCGGTATCGATCAGCACGACGTCGTTGGCCTTCAGGGTCTGCGGGTCCTTCACGCCATGCGGGAAGGCGGTCGCGGGGCCGAACAGCACGATGCAGAAGATCGAGCCCGGCGCGCCGACCTTGCGATGCGCCTGCTCGATGAAGGCGGCGACCTCGGTGGTGGTGACGCCTTCGTGCAGGATCGAGGCGGCGGCCTTGTGCACCTCCAGCGTCATGTTCTTGGCGCATTGCATCAGCGCGATCTCGCTCGCCGACTTGCGCATGCGGCAATGGGCGGTCACCTCCTTGGCGTCGACGAAGTCGTAGCGGTTGCCGAGGCGGCGCATCTTGTCGAACAGGAAGAAGGGCGTGCTCTCGTCGATCCCGACCTTGGCGGTGCCGCCGGGGCAAATGCGGTCGAGCAGCTTGACGAAGAGCCGGGTCGGGCTCTCATGCTCCTCCCAGCAATTGACGGCGCCTTCGACCGCCATGAAGTCGTTGAGCGTGCCTTCCTCGAACTTGGGCGCGATGTATTCGATCTCGCCGGTGGCAGGGAGAATAGCCCCGACCATGCGCTCGCTCGGATGCCAGTGCACGCCGGTGAAATAGAGCAGGCTGCTGCCGGCGTTGAGATAGACGGCGTCGATCCCGTTGGCCCGCATGTGGGCCTGCGCCTTGGCGATCCGCGCGCGGTATTCGTCGAGGCCGATCGGCTGCGCGCCCGCGGTCATGTCGGAGAGGGAGGCCAGCGCCTCTTCCTTGGTCTTGCCGCCGACGCCGATGGTCATGTGCTTCCTTTCCCGTCATGCGCGGACTTGATCCGCGCCGCTGTTGCCTACGCGGCGGAGGATTGCCGGGTCAAGCCCGGCAATGACGGGTTGGCGGGCGGCGACAGCACGGGATCCGCGGCGATCAGGTCGATCAGCCATTCGCGGAACCGGCGGATGCGGGGCTCCTCGGCGCGTTCCTTCAGGCAGGCGAGATACCAGCGCGCCGGCTGCAAGACATCGACGGCGAAGGGCTGGACCAGGCGGCCGCTCTTGATGTCGGGGGCGGCGAGGAAATGCGGCACCAGGGCGATGCCCTGGCCGTCGATCGCGGCCTCGATGGCGAGCAGGTAGGAATCGTATTTCGCGGCGGAGCGGCCCTTCAATTGCGGCACGCCGGCGGCGTCAAGCCAGACATGCCAGTCCTCGACCGCGGTATAGACCTGCAGCAGGGCGTGGTTGACGAGATCCGCCGGCTGGCGGAGGCCCATGCCGGCCTGGGCGATGCCGGGCGTGCAGACCGGGATCAGCTTCGCGTCGAAGAGATGGGTATAGGCGAGGTCGGGATTGTCCGGCTTGACGGTCGAGATCATGCCGATATCGGCGAAGGCCGGGTCGAACTCCCAGTGGAAGTCCCGGGTGTGGAAGCGCACCAGGATGCCGGGATGCCGCGCCTGGAAGAGATGGATGCGCGGCACCAGCCAGCGCACCGCCACGGTCACGTAGACCTGCACGGTGAGATCGCCGCCGAGCTCCGCGCGGCTGACCAGGGACGCGCCCTGGGCGATGCGGTCGAAGCCGTCGCGGAGATAGGGATAGAACTGGGCCCCGGCCTCGGTCAGCTCGATGCCGCGGGAGACCCGGCGGAACAGGGCGACCTTGAGGGCATCCTCCAGCGCCGCGACCTGGTGGCTGACCGCGGACTGGGTGATGCCGAGCTCCTCGGCGGCGCGGCGGAAGCTGTGATGCCGGGCGGCGGCCTCGAAGCTGCGGAGGGCGGTCAGGGAGGGAAGGGCGCGCTTCGGCATGGCTTCCTCTAACATGAATCCATTTCATCAGTCGATGAAAAAGCCTCTCTTGTCCGGCGGCTGTCCGGCCAGGATTATCGCCCAAAATCAGCATGCTGCGAGGAAGCGAGCCATGAGTGACGTTCAAGCTGACGCGCCCCGGGCCGAAGCGCCACGGCCCGAAGGCGGGGCGCGGCGTGGCGGCCGCGAGGCGCGGCGCGCCCTGCGCGCGGCGCCGCTGGCCGAGAACGAGCGGCCGGTCCGGGCCGGGATGGAGGGCGGGCGCTACAAGCCGCTTTCCGACGGCGACATCCTGAAGATCCACCATACGGCGCTCGACATCCTGGAGCAGATCGGCCTCGCCGACGCGATCCCGACCGGCATCGAATACATGACCAAGGCGGGCGCGAAGCTGACCGACAAGGGCCGGCTGATCTTCCCGCGGTCGCTGGTCGAGGACACGCTGGCGATCTGCGCGCGCAATTTCACTTTGTTCGGCCAGGACCCGCGCCACGACATGGAGCCCTGGGGCAAGCGCGTCTATTACGGCACCGCGGGCGCGGCGGTGCATATGGTCGATCCGGTCACCGGCGAGTACCGGGAATCGACGACCAAGGATCTCTACGACATCGCGCGGATGGTGGACACGCTCGACCACATCCATTTCTTCCAGCGCTCGGTCGTGTGCCGCGAGCTGCCCGACCCCTTGGAGATGGACTTCAACACCTGCTACGCCAGCGTGATGGGCACGACCAAGCATGTCGGCTCGAGCTGGGTGCACCAGGACCATCTCAAGAAGTCCTTCGAGATGCTGCACATGATCGCCGGCGGCGAGGACAAGTGGCGCGCGCGCCCCTTCGTCAGCCAGTCGAACTGCTTCGTCGTGCCGCCGCTGAAATTCGCCCAGGACGCCTGCGGCTGTCTGGAGCTCGCGGTGCATGGCGGCATGCCGGTGCTGCTGCTCTCGGCCGGGCAGGCGGGCGCCACCGCGCCGGCGGCTTTGGCCGGGGCGATCGCGCAGGAAGTGGCGGAGTGCCTGGCGGGCCTGGTCTATGTGAACGCGATCAAGCCGGGCCATCCGGCGATCTTCGGCACCTGGTGCTTCGTCTCGGATTTGCGCACCGGCGCCATGTCGGGCGGCTCGCCGGAGCAGGCGCTGCTCTCGGCCGCCTCGGCGCAGTTGGCACAGTTCTACAACCTGACCGGCGGCACGGCCTCGGGCATGACCGACGCGAAGATGCCCGACGCGCAGTCGGGCTATGAGAAGGCCTACAACCACGCGCTGGTCGGCAATGCCGGCGCCAACCTGATCTATGAATCGGCCGGCATGCAGGCGAGCCTGCTGGGCTTCAGCCTCGAAAGCCTGCTGATCGACAACGACATCATCGGCGCGGCGCAGCGCACCATCAAAGGCATCGAGGTCACCGAGGACTCGCTCTCGCTGGAGACCATCCGCGAGACCTGCCTGAAGGGGCCGGGGCATTTCCTGGGCTCGGACCAGACCCTGGCGCGGATGCAGTCGGAATACGTCTATCCGTCGATCGGCGACCGCTCGAACCCGAAGGACTGGGTGGAGCAGGGGCGGCCGACCATCCTCGACCGGGCGATCAAGAACACCAAGAGCATCCTGGCCAGGCACTATCCGCGGCACGTCTCCGACGCGGTCGATGACGCGATCCGCGCCAAGCTGCCGGTCCGGCTGGCCCGCGAGGCGATGCGGCCGGCTTAACAGTCAGTGCCGCTCCTCTCCCTCGTCATCCTCCGCGAAGGCGGAGGATCCACGAGGTTGGGGGCGGCTAGAAAGAAACTCGTGGATGGTCCGCCTTCGCGGACCATGACGAAACGGAAGAGTGGGGAATCGGCATGTCCGATCATGCGCGGGTTGTGATCATCGGCGGCGGGGCCGTCGGGACCAGCGTGCTCTATCACCTGGCCAGGCTCGGCTGGACCGACTGCCTGCTGATCGACCGCGACGAGCTCGCTTCGGGCTCGACCTGGCATGCCGCCGGCAACGTGCCGAACTACTCGACCTCGTGGAACGTCATCAAATACCAGCGCTATACCTCGAAGCTCTACGCCAGGCTGGGCCAGGAGGTCGATTACCCGATCAACTACCACGTCACCGGCTCGATCCGCCTTGCGCACCGGAAGGAGCGCATGGAGGAATACGGCCATGTGAAGTCGATGGCCCGCGCGCAGGGCATCGAGTTCGAGGTGATCGGCCCGAACGAGATCAAGGACAAGTATCCGTTCATCGAATTGGACGACATCCAGGGCGGGCTCTGGGATCCATTCGACGGCGACATCGATCCTTCGCAGCTGACGCAGGCCTTCGCGAAAGGCGCCAAGGACAAGGGCGCGCGCGTCCAGCGCTTCAACCCGGTGAAGGCGATCCGGCAGAAACCGAACGGCGAGTGGGAGCTCGAGACCAAGAACGGCATCGTCACCGCGGAGATCGTGGTCAACGCCGCCGGCTATCGCGCGGGCGAGGTCGCGGCCATGGTCGGGCAGTACCTGCCGACCATCTCGATGCAGCACCAGTACCTGGTGACCGAGCAGATTCCGGAACTGGCCGAGCTGAAGCAGAAGCTGCCGCTGCTGCGCGATCCCGACGTCTCCTATTACCTGCGCCAGGAGCGCCAGGGCCTGCTGCTCGGCCCCTATGAATGGGATTGCAAGGCGGACTGGATCGACGGGATCCCGGAGGAGTTCTCGTTCCAGCTCTACAACGACGATCTCGACCGGCTGGAGAAGTACATCGAGGCGGCGATCGGCCGGGTGCCGATCCTGGGCCAGGTCGGCATCCAGAAGGTGATCAACGGGCCGATCCCCTATTCGCCCGACGGCAATCCCTATATCGGCCCGCAGCACGGCCTCAGGAATTTCTACAACTGCAACACTTTCAGCTTCGGCATCAGCCAGGCGGGCGGCGCCGGCAAGACCATGGCGGAATGGATCGTCCATGGCCAGCCGGAATGGGACCTCTGGGGCTTCGACCATCGGCGCTACACCGATTACGCCGACAAGAGCTATGTCATCGACAAGGCGATCGAGCTCTATCAGCACGAATACGCGATCGGCTTCCCGGTCGAGGAGCGCGCCGCCGGCCGGCCGCGCAAGACGACGGCGCTCTATGACACGCTGAAGGCCAAGGGCGCGGTGTTCGGCGCCCGCGGCGGCTGGGAGCGCGCCGCCTATTTCCCGCGCAGTCAAAAAGAGGCGCCAGGGGATCGGGGGGAAAAGCTCTCCTTCCATCGCGCCGAGATGAGCTGGTTTGCGCCGGTCGCCGAGGAATGCAAGGCGGTGAACGCGCGCGTCGGCGTCATGGATCTCGGCGGCTTCACCAAATACTGGGTGAGCGGCCCTGGCGCGGAGAAGTATCTCGATCATCTCATTTGCGGCAACCTGCCGAAACAGGGCCGCGTGTCGCTGGCCTACACCCTGACCGAGCGCGGCACGATCCTCTCGGAGTTCACCATCACCCGGGTGGCGCCGGACCGCTTCTACCTGCTCTCGGCGGGCTCGGCGCTCTGGCACGACACCGACTGGCTGCAGGCGCATCTGCCGGCCGACGGCTCGGTCACGCTGGAAGAGGTGAGCGGCGCCGGTTCGTCGCTGGTGATCGCCGGGCCGAAGAGCCGGGAACTGCTCTCGAAGCTGACCGATGCCGATCTTTCCAACGCCGCCTTCCCCTGGCCGAGCGCGCAGGAGATCACGGTCGCCGGCCGGAAGGTGCTGGCGCTGCGCGTGAATTACGTCGGCGAGCTTGGCTGGGAGCTGCATGTGCCGATGGCCGATCTCGTGCATGTCTACGACGCGGTCTGGCAGGCGGGCGTGCCGCTGGGCATCGCCGATTTCGGCATGTATGCGATGGAGAGCCTGCGGCTGGAGAAGGGCTATCGCTCCTGGAAGCAGGACATCACCCATGAATACACGCCGTTCGATGCCGGGCTCGAGCGCTTCGTGAAGCTGGAGAAGGGCGACTTCATCGGCAGGCAGGCGCTGCTGGAACGCCATGCCAAGGGCGAGGTCGAGCGCTTCGTGCCGCTGATCGTCGAGACGCCGACGGCGGATGCCCTGACCTGCTCGATCGTGTTCGACGGCGCGACCCAGGTCGGCATCGTCGGCTCCGGCGGCTACGGCCATCGCATCGGCAAGAGCATCGCGCTCGCCTATGTGCGCAAGGACCTGGCCGCGCCGGGCTCGAAGCTGGAGATCGAGATCCTCGGCCAGCGCTATCCGGCGACCGTCGCGCAGGAGCCGATCTACGATCCGAAGAACGAGAGGCTGCGGGCGTGAGCATGACCCTTCCCACCAAAGCCCGCGTCGTCATCATCGGCGGCGGCATCGTCGGCTGCTCCATCGCCTATCACCTCGGCAAGCTCGGCTGGGGCGACGCCGTGCTGCTGGAGCGCAAGAAGCTGACCAGCGGCACGACCTGGCATGCGGCGGGGCTGATCCGGGCCTCGCTCTACACCGAGAACCTGACCAAGCTCGCGAAATACACGGTCGATCTCTATACCGGCCTCGAGCAGGAGACCGGGCAGGCGACCGGCTTCGTGCAGCCGGGCTCGCTCTCGATCGCGACCAATGACGCGCGGTTCGAGGAGCTGCTGCGCGGCATGGACATGCTGCATGCCTTCGACGTGCTGGCCGAGCGGCTGACCCCGGCGCAGGTGCAGGAGAAATGGCCCCTGATGAACACGTCCGACGTGCTCGGCGGCGTGTTCTATCCCAAGGACGGGAAGTGCAACCCGGCCGACACCACCATGGCGCTGGCGCGCGGCGCGCGCATGAACGGCGCCAAGATCTTCGAGGACGTGAAGGTCGAGGAGGTGCTGGTCGAGAACGGGCGCGCGGTCGGCGTCCGGACGGCGCAGGGCACGATCAAGGCCGACTACGTGGTCTGCGCCGCCGGCATGTGGTCGCGGGAGATCGGCGCCAGGCTCGGCGTCAACATCCCGCTCCATGCCTGCGAGCATTTCTACATCGTGACCGAGCCGATGGACGGCATGGTGCCGACGCTCCCGGTGATGCGCGACATGGACGCCTGCGCCTATTACAAGGAGGACGCGGGCAAGCTGCTGCTGGGCGCGTTCGAGCCCAAGGCCAAGCCCTGGGGCATGGACGGCATCCGCGAGGACTTCGCCTTCGACGAGCTGCCCGAGGATTTCGACCATTTCCAGCCGATCCTGGAGGGCGCGATCCACCGCGTCCCGTCGCTGGAGAAGGTCGGCATCCGCAGGTTCTTCAACGGGCCGGAGAGCTTCACCGCCGACCAGCGCTACATCCTGGGCCCGGCGCCTGAGCTCGAGAACTTCTTCGTGGCGGCGGGCTTCAACTCGATCGGCATCCAGTCGGGCGGCGGCGCCGGCATGGCTCTCGCGCATTGGATCGCCCATGGCGAGCCGCCGTTCGATCTGTGGGACGTCGATATCCGGCGGCTGATGCCGCATATGAGCCGCAAGAGCTTCCTGGTGCCGCGTGTCTCCGAGGCGCTGGGATTGCTCTACGCGATGCACTGGCCGTACCGGCAGTTCGAATCCTCGCGCAACGTGCGCCTGACGCCGTTCTACGAGGACTGGAAGGGCCTCAACGCCTGCTTCGGCGAGGTCGCCGGCTGGGAGCGGCCGAACTGGTACGCGCCCAAGGGCGTCGCGCCGCAATACGAATACAGCTACAAGCGCCAGAACTGGTTCGACTATTGCGGCGAGGAATGCCGCAACACCCGCGGCAATGTCGGCCTGCTCGACCTTTCGACCTTCGCCAAGTTCCTGGTGGTCGGCCCCGATGCCGAGGCCGAGCTGCAGCGCATCTGCACCGCCAACGTCTCCGCTGTGGGGCGCGCGCATTACACCCAGTGGCTGAACGCGAAAGGCGGCATCGAGGCGGATCTGACGGTCACCAAGCTGGCCGAGAACCGGTTCATGGTGGTGACCGCCGCGGCGACCGCGACCCGCGACCGGCACTACCTGGAATCGACGATGCGCCCGGGCGCCAAGGTCGATCTGGTCGATATCACCACCACCTTCGGCACGCTCGGCCTGATGGGGCCGAAGAGCCGCGACGTGCTGGCCAAGCTGACCGATGCCGATCTTTCCAATGCCGGTTTCCCGTTCGGCGCGGCGCAGGAGATCGTGGTCGGGCCGGCCAAGGTGCTGGCGCAGCGCATCTCCTATGTCGGCGAGCTGGGATGGGAACTCTACATCCCGGCGGAATTCGCCCGTGGCGTGCTGAAGCTGGTCCTGGAAGCCGGGAAGGAGTTCGGCCTGAGGCCGACCGGCATGCACGCCATGGATTCGATGCGCATCGAGAAGGCGTTCCGCCACTGGGGCCACGATATCGGCACCCATGACTCGATCCTGGAAGCAGGCCTCGGCTTCACCTGCGACTTCGCCAAGGACTTCATCGGCAAGGAAGCGGTCGAGAAGCAGCGCGCGGCCAACCTGCTGAAGCGGCGCATGGTGCAGTTCGCCATGGAGGACCCGGCGCTGCTGCTCTATCACAACGAGCCGATCTATCGCGACGGCAAGCGCGTGGGCCTGGTGACGTCGGCGAATTACGGGCACACGCTCGGCGCGGCCATCGGCATGGGCTACGTCTCGAACGAGAGCGGCGTCGATGCCGATTTCATCAAGTCGGGCAAGTTCGAGATCGCCATCGCCGGGACGCGCCATGCGGCGCGCGCCAGCCTGCGGCCGATGCACGACCCGGCCGGCGCGCGGATGAAGGCGTAGCTACGCGGCGCGGCGTTCCTGGAGCAGGGTTTCCAGCAGCGCCAGCAGGCGGCGGCGGTCGACCGGCTTGGCCATGACGCCGTCGGCGCCGGCGGCGCGGGCCTCGGCATCGACCTCGACGATGTCGCGGCCGGTCAGCATGACGATCACGGGCCCCGGATCTTGCGGCCGGGCGCGGAGCTGGCGGGTCACTTCATAGCCGTTCATGTCCGGCATGGTGACGTCGAGCAGCACCACGTCGAATTCCGCGGTCTCCGCCAGGGCCAGGGCCTCGCGCCCGCCGCCGGCGCCGGACAGGTTCACGCAACCGGCTTTTTCCAGGATCGCCTTGATCAGCTCCAAGGCGAAGGGCGAGTCGTCGGCGACCAGCACCCGGCAGCCCTCGACCAGACTCTCACTCAAGGCATTCATCCCGTGTTCGACCTGCGGAGGGCGGCATCTTGATCGGTGCGCGCGGCCCTGGCAACCGTCGCGGTGGGCGACGTCGCCGCTTGTCGGGGGCTCCGGCAGAAGGTCTAATTCCACGGATTGGAGAGGGAGATCCGATCCTGCTCGGCGGGTTCAGGCGCAGTGCGATTCCGATGGGGCTGGTCGCCTCGCTGGCCGGCCTCGCCTGGCTGGCGGGCGCGGGCCTCGATTGGCACGCGATCGGGCCGCGGCACTATCTGCTGCTGCTGGCCATCGCGGCGGGTCTTGCCGCCATCGCCATCCTGGGCAACGCGACCCGGAAGGAGCATGCGCGGCTGGAGCGGCTGCGCGGGCATATCGCGCTCGCCGCGAGCCACACGCCCTTGCCGCCCGTCCGGGCCGAGGCGGCGGATTCGATCGACCGGCTCTATCTCGCCGTTGCCGATCTCATCGGCCGGCGGCGCGCGGCGCAGGGCGAGCTCGACCGCCGGCTGGAGCAGATCCTGAGCGCCTTGCCCGATGCCGTCCTGGCCGTCACCGAGGAAGGCCTGGTCAGTCTCGCCAATGCCGCGGGGCGCGGCCTCTTCGCCGGCGGCGGCTCGATCGTCGGCACCAGCATCTACGACGTGCTGACCGCGAGCGCCCTTGCCAAGGCGATGACGGAATCGCGGCTGCGCGGGATGCCGGTCGATTGCCGGCTGGAAACCGCCGCCGGCCAGTCGCTGCAGGCGACGGTCAGCGCCTTTGCCGATGCCGGCGGCGCGGTGATCCGCCTCGCCGCCGACCAGCCCGCACAGGGTCCGATCGAGCACGATCTCGCCTTGCACGACCGGCCGGCCGTGCGGGTCACGGCGGAGACGCCGCTCGGCGCGCTGCCGGCCCTGGTGCTGGACACCGAGACGACCGGGCTCGATCCGCTGCGCGACCGGCTGATCTCGCTGGGCGCGGTGCGCCTGGCGGGCGCCCGCTGCCTGCGTCACGACGTGCTCGACCTGCTGGTCAATCCGGGGCGGCAGATTCCGGCGCGGGCGACGGCGGTCCACGGCATCTCCGACCTCATGGTCCTGCCGGCGCCGGCCTTTCACGAAGTGGCGCCAGCCATCATGGCGGCGATCGACGGCGTCGCGGTGATCGGCCACCACACGCTGTTCGACCTCGCGATCCTGAAGCGCGCCGCCCAGGCGGCGAAGATCGACTGGAAAGACCCGCCCTGGCTCGACACCGCGCTGCTCTACTCGGCGCTCATGCCCGACGCCCTGCATTTCGATCTGGACGCGGTCGCCGAGGCGCTCGGCGTCGGCATCCAGGGGCGGCATACGGCGCTCGGCGACGCGCTGACCACGGCGGAGATCTATCTGAAGCTGCTGCCGATGCTGGAGGCGCGCGGCATCGCCACCCTCGCCCAGGCCATGGCCTTCCAGATGACGGGGCGAAAGGCCGCGCAGGCGCATCGCATCGAAGGCGCGGAGGCGCCGTGACCGCCGAGGCCGCGCTCAGCCGGATCGATCCCTACCCCTACCAGCACCGGCTGGCCGAGGTGATGACGACGCCGGTCCGCACCGTCGCCGGCGGAACCTCCGCCCAGGCCGCCGCCGCGGCGATGCGGCAGGCGAAGATCAGCTCGCTGGTCGTGGCCGATGCCGCCGGCCGGCCGTGCGGCATCGTGACCGAGCGCGACATCCTGAACGCGATCGCCCAGCAGGGTGCGCCGGCGCTCGAGGCGACGGTGGCGGCGCTGATGTCGGCGCCGGTTCCCGCCCTGCCGCCGGATGCCTTCGTGTTCTCAGCCCTGGCGCGGATGGCGCAGGGCGGTTTCCGGCATCTCGCGGTGACCGATCCCATCGACGGCCGGCTGCTCGGCATCGTGACGGCCGGGGCGCTGCTGAAGCTGCGGGCACAGCATGCCTTGGTCCTGGCGGAGGACGTGGGCGCCGCGCGCGACGCGGCGGCGCTGGCGGCGATCCAGCACCGCATGCCGGAGATCGCCGGCGGTCTGCTGAAGGAGGGCGTGCCGGCCCGCCGGATCGCCGCCGTCATCAGCGCGGTGCTGCGCGATCTCTCGCGCCGCGCCGCAGAGCTCGCTGCGGAGTCCCTGGAGGCGGAGGGACGCCGAGTGCCGGCGGCCTGGTGCTATCTGGTGCTCGGATCGGGCGGCCGGGGCGAGAGCCTGCTGGCCGCCGACCAGGACAACGCCCTCATCCACGACGGGGCCGAGGACGACCATCCCTGGTTCGCGGAGCTTGGCAAACGCGCGTCAACCATCCTGGACCAGGCGGGGATCCCGTTCTGCCGCGGCCAGGTCATGGCGATGAACCGCGACCTCCGGCACAACCTCGAAGGCTGGCGCGAGGAAGTGGCGCTCTGGATCCGGAATCCCGCGCCCGAGGCGCTGCTCAATGCCGACATCTTCTACGATTTCCAGCCGGTCGCCGGCGATTTCGCGCTGGCGGTCCGTCTGCGCGACGCGGCGGCGGCACTGGGGCGGGATCCCGGCTTCCTGAAGGCGCTCGCCGGGAGTTCGGCCCGGCGGGGCAGCGCGCTCAACATCTTCGGCCGATTCCGGGAAGAGGATGGGCGCGTGGACCTGAAACGCGGCGGCTTGCTGCCGATCGTCTCGGGCGGCCGCGTCCTGGCCCTCAACATGGGGTCGAAGGCGACGGCCACGCCCGACCGCTGGCGCGCCGCCATGGAAGCCGGCCTGGTCCGGCGCGAGGATTTCGCGCGGATCGACGATGCCCATGAAATGATCCTGGAGCTCATCCTCGCCCAGCAGATCTCCGACCTCGCCGCCGGGCGGGCGCCGGGCACGACGGTGGAAGTGAGGCGGCTGCTCGGCCTTTCCCGCGAGCGGCTGAAACAGGCTCTGAAGATCGTCGGCGAGATCGACCTCATTCTTAATCACGTGCTCGGTCCGTGATCCGGCCCGCGCCACCGTGAAATCCCGTATTTGCCGCAATTCGAGCGAAGCGCTGCCGTAAACCTCGAATAAACACGTGGGTGTTAGAAACGAGGTGCGTACGGGCCGTCTTTCGTGACGCCGGTCATAGCCACCGGACGAACCGAATGGCACCTTGATCACACTGAATTTGCGACACCGCATCGAGGTGTTCGCAACCGGGGTTTAGGGGTTCGAGATGTCCGCGCTTCGCCACCGTGTCCAGAGCCTGTCGCTGCAAGTCCCGGCGGGCGTGAGCACTTTCTTCGCCCGGGCGGCGCTGGCGGGCTTCGCCGTCTGGCTGCTGGCCATGGCGAGCCATACCTGATCATGGCTTTCTTGAGCATTGCCGCGCCCCAGCGCATCGCCCCGGCGTTCCGGATCAAGCTGATCGCCGTCTTCGACCTGGCGGTGGTGCTCGGGCTGGGCTGGCTGATCGTCGCCTCCGACCTCTTTTCCTAACCATTTCTTAGCCACGGCCCGCTGCGCCGTTGCGACGCGCCCTCGCGGTGCACGCCCTCGGCGGGGCGGCGCGGGATCGCCATTCCCGGTCGTTCAGCATGGTTTTGGACCGTGCGTGACAGTGCTAGCTTCCGCGCATGTCGGTCGCCTCAGCCTTCGAGCCCCTGGTCACGGAAATCCCGCGCTCCCGGATTCCGGCCGATCCCATGGAATGGGTCGCCGCTTTTGCCGATTGCCCGGGGCTGGTCTTTCTCGACAGCGCGCTCTCCCATGACACGCTCGGGCGCTATTCCTTCATCGCCGCCGATCCGGTCCATCGGATCGTCGCGGCGGGCGAGCGGACGGAGATCGACGGCCAGGCCTTCGCCGGCTCGCCGTTCGATGCGATGGACCGTCTGCTGGCGCGGTATCCCCTGGCCGAACGCCCGGACCTGCCGCCGTTCCAGACCGGCCTCGCCGGATTTCTCGGCTACGGGCTGCGCCACCGCGTCGAGGAGGTGCCGTCCCATGCCCGCCACGACCACAGCTTCCCGGATCTCGCACTCGGCTATTACGACCTGGTGATCGCCGTCGACCACCAGGCGCGCCGCGCCTTCGTGATCGCGAGCGGCGCGCCGGAGCGCGAGGAGGCCGCGCGCCGCGGCCGGGCCCAGGGGCGCACCGACTGGGCGCTCGGGCGTCTGGGGCGACGGACCGCGCTGCCGGCTTTCTCCTGGTCGATCGAGGCCAGGCCGGATCTCGCGGCGGATACGCTCCGCGGCATGGTGCGGCGCACGGTCGACTACATCGAGGCCGGCGACATCTACCAGGCCAACATCACCCAGCGGTTCCAGGCAACGCTGCCCGACGGATTCGGCGCGCGAGGGCCGGGGCGTCTGGCGCTCTACGACGCCTTGCGCCGGCGCAACCCGGCGACCTTCGCGGCCTTCGTGGACCTCGGCGCGGGGGCGATCCTGTCATCCTCGCCGGAGCGCTTCCTGAAGGTCGCCGGAAGCCGGATCGAGACCCGGCCGATCAAAGGCACGCGGCCCCGCGGCGTCGGTCCCGCCGAGGACGCCACCCTGGCGCGCCAGCTCCTGGCCAGCGAGAAGGATCGCGCCGAGAACCTGATGATCGTCGACCTGCTGCGCAACGATCTCGGGCGCGTCGCAAAGCTCGGCTCGGTGAAAGTGCCGGTGCTGTTCGGGCTGGAGAGCTATGCCACCGTGCATCACCTCGTCTCCGTGGTGACGGCGGAGCTCGATGCCGGGCGCAACGCGGTCGATCTGTTGCGCGCGGCCTTCCCGGGCGGCTCGGTCACCGGCGCGCCGAAGATCCGCGCCATGGAGATCATCGCCGAACTGGAGCCGACCGCGCGCGGGCCCTATTGCGGCGCGATCGGCTATCTCTCCGCGACGGGCGCCATGGACACGAATATCGCGATCCGCACGATGCTGATCGACGGCGACCGCATCTCCTTCCAGGTCGGCGGCGGCATCGTCGCCGACAGCGATCCGGAGGCGGAATATCAGGAGACCCTGGTGAAGGCGCGCGCCTTGCTGGAGACGCTGGCGAATGCCGAGGCGCAGGCCGCGCCGCCGCAGCGCGCCGGCCTCGCCCGGTGATTCGCCCAGTGACTCGCCCCGTGGCTCGCCCCGTGACTCGCCCGGTGATCTATCTCAACGGCACGATCCTGCCCCCGGAGCAGGCGCGGATCGATCCCTTCGACCGCGGCTTCAGCCTGGGCGACGGCCTGTTCGAGACGTTGCGCGCCTATGACGGCCGGCCGTTCCGCCTGGCCGACCATCTGGAGCGCATGAGCACGGCGGCGGCCGCGCTGGAGATTCCCCTGCCGGTCGATATGCCGGCCGTCGCCGAGGCGGTGACCGAGCTGCTGAGCGCCAACGGGCACCAGCAGGGCGACGCTTCGATCCGCATCACGCTGAGCCGCGGCATCGGGCCGCGGGGCTTCGCGCCGCCCGCGGATCCCCGGCCGACCTTGATGATCGCGACCGCGCCCTACGCCCCGCCGCCGGCGGCTTGCGCGGCGGTGACCGTGGACATCCGGCGCAACGAAGGATCACCGCAATCGCGGATGAAGACCCTTGGCGCGCTGGACAACATCCTGGCCACCCAGGCGGCGGCCCGGCGCGGCGCCGAGGAGGCGATTCTGGCCAACAGCGTCGGATTCGTGGCCTGCGGGGCCCGCGCCAACATCTTCGTCCTGATGGACGGACGGCTGATCACGCCGCCGCTCCGGGACGGCGTGCTGCCCGGGATCGCGCGCCGCGTCGTGCTGGAGATCGCCGAGGCCTGGCGCCTATTGCCGGAAGAGACGTCGCTGCGTCTCGACGATCTCGCGCGGGCGCAGGAAGTGCTGCTCACCAACTCGCTGTTCGAGGTGCGCTCGGTCGGCCGGCTCGACGGCCGCGAACTCGCGGCCCGCGCGCTGGGCGACAGGCTTCGCGCCGAATACGCGCAGATGGCGCGGCTGGCCTGATCAGAGACCGTCGAGATCCTCGCCGGCGATTTCCAGCGATCGCGGCTTGGAGGTGGAGCGCCGATACTTGATGAGCGCCGCGATCTCGATGCTGAGGCGGTTCTCCTGGAAGCGTTCGATCAGCTCGCGCGGCGAATCCGAGACGGAGCAACCGATCGCCGTCAGCGCCGAGCGCGTCGTGTAGCAGTCGATATGCGAGGATGGCGTGAGCGCGGTGAACTTGATGGCGTCGCGGCGGGGGATGTAGACGCCGACCTCGGAGAGGAATTGCAAGGCCATGAGGAAACCCTCCCTTCCCGATTTGCCGCGAATCTCCCACCGGCTGCCAGGAGCGGCAAGCCGAATCGTGTGACGCTTTGGTCGCAGTTGCGCGACGGCCGCTCCAGCGACCTGCCGGTGTGTTCTGCGGGTCAATTCTTGAAGCCGCGGATCACCGCGCGGGCCAAGCTCGGGCCGCGTGCCGCGGCGCGATCTGGGTGCCGCCGGGCGGGCACCCGTCCTCCTGCACCTTGGCCGTCGGCCGGTTGGTCCCTCCGGGAGCTTCGAGCAGGAGCACGAGCCCCCGCAATTGAGGGTCCTGTGACCCGGGTCACATTCGCCATTGTCGGGCGAACCTACAACGCCGTGTGCATTCCCCCGGCGATCCGCCCCCTGGCGGCCTCCTGTGTCGGTTAGCAACAAAACTTGTGCATCCTTACGCATGGCAATAGCCTGATCGTGCTGAACTCAACGCATGTGTCGCGCGTCTATCGGTAAGTCGAAGCCATAGGAGGGCAACATGTCCAAGGACAAGTCCAAGGCAGCCTCGCCGGAAGATCTCGTGAAGTCTTCGCCGACCGCCCCGGTCGAGCTGTCCGAAACCGACCTGGAGAAGGTCTCCGGCGGCCGGAAAGCCGGCGGGGACCAGCAGGAATTTCTGAAGATCAAGCTGACCGACGTGTTGATCTCGGGCTGAGCCCTGCGCACGTCGCGCCCATAGAAAGGAGCCTGCAGTGTCCGATCCAAAGATCCGCACCGCGCGATCCTCGACGGGATCGCCGGAGAGCCTGACCGAGACCGCCGGCATCGCGCTCGCCGAGAGCACGCTGGACAAGGTGGCCGGCGGCGTCACCGTCAACAAGGCGAAGACCGCCGACAAGGCGCAGCAGCAGATGGACGCCTATATCAAGAGCTAGTCGAGTCTGCCGATCAAAACCGGATGGGGCTGCCGCGAGACGAAGACGTTATGGACAGCCCCATCCGCTACGTCACCGACGTTCCCTACATCGCCGGCTTCACCGCCGAGATCTCCCCGGACTGGCTGGACCTCGTGGCGGAGGTCAGCGGCTTCGTGCCGCCGCGCCGCGCCAAGGGCGAGGCCTTCGCCTGGTGCGAGCTCGGCTGCGGGCCGGGCATGGCGCCGATCGTCTTCGCCGCCACGCATCCCGAAGGCACGTTCCACGCGGTCGACGCCATGCCGGACCACATCGCGCGGGGGCGGAAGATCGCCGAGAGCGCCGGACTCGACAATCTGGCCTTCCATGCGCTCGATTTCGCCGCCGCCACCGATCTCGACCTGCCCGGGTTCCAGTACATCGTCGCCCACGGCGTCTATGCCTGGATCGACGAGGCCGCGGCCGCCTCGCTGCGCCGCTTCGTCGATCGCCATCTGGCGCCGGGCGGCCTGCTCTATGTCAGCTACAACGCGATGCCCGGCTGGGCGGCGGACATGCCGTTCCAGCACCTGGTCTACAATCTCGCCGAGGGACAGGCCGGCGACAGCGTCGCGCGCTTCGCCGCCGCCGCCGCGATCGTCGAACGCATGCTGAAGGCGGGTGCCGTGGCGCTCGCCATGAGCCCGATCGCCTCGAGCCTCGAAGAGCAGAAGGCCAAGAAGCCGGAATCATACTTCGCTCATGAATACCTCGCCCCGGCCTGGCGCCCGCGCTATGTCATCGACGTGCGCCGCGAGATGGCGGAGATCGGCCTCGCGCCCGTGGGCTCCGCGACCTTGCGCGACAATTTCGACAACTTCGTGCTGCGGAAGGCGGCGCGCGAGGCGCTGGCGGAGATCGAGGATCCGGACCAGCGCGAGCTCATCCGCGACCACTTCATGTTCCAGCGCTTCCGGCGCGACGTCTATGGACGCGACGTTGCGCGGCTCGACGACGAAGACCGACGCAACCGGCTGATCGAAACGTCCTTCGCCCTCATGCGCCCGCCCGGCCTGGTCGCGTTCAAGATGGCGACCGAGGCCGGCGAGCTCGGCTTCGACAATCCGGTCGCCCGCCAGATCGTCGCGCGGCTCGCCGACGGCCCGGCGCGGCTGCGGGACTGCGTGGGCGCGGAGACGTCCGAGCAGGACGTGCTCGCCAACGCGCTGTCGCTCTGCTGCGCCGGCGCCATCTGGCCCGCCGGGCGTGCGGCGCCGGTCGATCGCGTGAACCGCGCGTTGCTGGACGAGCTCGACGCCAATACCGAAACCACGTTCCGCGTGCTGCCCTGGGGAACCGCGCTTCGTTTCGACGGCACGATCCTGGTCGCGCTGCGCGACGGCAAGGAGACGCCGGAGGGCGTGCGGCCCTGGATCGAGTTCCTGCGGAAGCTCGGCTGACTCTACCCGGCGGCGGCCAGCATGCCGAGCAGGCGGCGAAAGCGCTCGCCGGCCTGGGCGACGGTGTCGAGCACGGTGCTGTCGAGCTCGCCCTCCAGCATGACGTCGCTGTCGAGATCGCCCTGCTTGCCGTAGCCCAGGCGCCGGTTCGAGGCGCGCAGGCGGTCGGCCAGGAAGACGGCCAGCGCGCGGTGGAAGCGGGCGGAGAACCCGACATCTTCGGCGAGCTTGCGCTGGATCGCCGCGCGCTTGATCTCCAGCACCGAGGCGCGCCCGGCGCCCTTCACCGTGGCGGAAGGCGGCGCCGAATCCACGAAGGAGATCTCGCCGACGAACTCGCCGGCGCCGAGCCGTGCCACCTCGACGCCGTCGCCGAGCGTCACCGACAAGGCGCCTTCCAGGTTGACGAAGATCGCGTCGATCGGCCGGCCCTCATGGATGACGATCTCGCCGTCGCGGAGCTGCCGGGTCCGCCCGTTATGCGCCAGCCACTGGATGTCCGCGTCGTTGAGCTGGCCGAGGATATAGAGCGCCTTGCGCATCTTTCTCTCCGCGTCGTTAGAGCAGTTGGCGGCGCGCCAGCGCCGCAAAGGTCCCGCCGCCCGCCATCAGGCTGTCGAAGGTGCCGGATTCGACCAGCCGCCCGCGCTCCATCACGAAGATCCGGTCGGCTTCGCGGATGGTGCTGAGGCGGTGGGCGATCACGATCCGCGTCGCGTGCAGGCGGTTCAGCGATTCCGTCACCACCGCCTGCGAGACGTTGTCGAGGGCGCTGGTCGCCTCGTCGAGGATCAGGACCTGCGGCTTGCCGATGAGCGCCCGGGCGATCATCAGGCGCTGCACCTGGCCGCCGGAAAGGGTCGAAGCGCCTTCCATCAGCACCGAATGCATGCCCATGGGCATCGCCTCGATGTCCTCGGCGATGCCGGCCAGGCGTGCCGCCTCCCAGGCCTCGTCGAGCGAGTAGGGGAGGCCGGCCGTGATGTTCTCGAAGATGCTGCCGCTCATGATCTTGGCGCTTTGCAGCACCACGCCGATCCGGCGTCGGAGCGCCGACGTGTCGATATTGGCGATCGACTGGCCCTGGAACAGGATGTCGCCGCTCTCCGCCGCCTCGAATCCCAGGATGAGGCGCTGCAGCGTCGACTTGCCGCTGCCCGACGGGCCGACGATCGCCACGAACTGCCCCGGCTCGACCCGGAGCGAGACGTCCTCCACCACCGGCGCCGCCTCCGGCGCATAGCGGAAGGTGACGCGGTTGATCTCGATCGCGCCGTTCAGCGGGCCGGGGTCGGCCTTGTCGGTGCGGCCCTCCGGCTTGGTCGTGACGACGGGTTTCAGGCGCTCGAACAGCGGCACGGCGCCCAGGGTGCCGGCAAGCGCGGTGCTGCCCGCGGTCATCGCCGCCAGGAGCTGGCCGAAAGCGGCGTTGACCGCGAGGAAGGCGCCGAGCGAGAGCGCCGTGCGTCCGCCCTCCAACGCGTCCGCCGCGACCTTGAACAGCAGCAGGGAGGCGAGGATCGGATAGGCGCCGAGGAACGTCGCCCGCAGGTTGGCGAAGCGCTGGCTGCGGACAAGCGCGCTGCGCCGCTGGGTGAAGACGCCGGCCCAGAGGCCGAACATCCGCGGCTCGCCGGCGGCGACGCGAAGCTTGCCGATGCCCTGGATGAATTGCAGCACCAGCCCGTCCTCCCGGCCGCCGAGCCTGACCGCCTCGCGCTCGCTCCTGAGCTGCACGAGGCTGAGGGTCACGGTGATCGCCGCGGCGACCGCGACCAGGCCGACCGAGAGCAGGGCGAGCGCCGGGCTGTAGACCAGGATCACCGCGAAGCTGACCGAGGCAAAGGCGCCGGCCAGCAGCGAGACGATCGTCGTGCCGGCGATCAGGTGGCGGATGCGCTGGATCGCCAGCACGCGGTCGGTCAGGTCGCCGGTGCCGAAGTTGCGGAAGAAGGCGACCGGCAGCGAAAGCAGGCGCTGCATCACCAGCGGCTGCAGGGTCGCCTCCATCCGCGCCTCCAGGCGGACCAGGGCGATCGCCTTCACCAGCTCGAAGCAGGCCCCGGCGATCGCGGCGATGACCAGGCCGCCGATCACCGCCGCCATCTGCTGCAGCTCGGCATGCGGCACCACCCATTCGAACAGGAATCCGGTGCCGACCGGCAGGATGGCGGCGAGCAGGCTGGCCAGCAGGCCCATGGCGACGACCGTCAGGAGATCGCGTTTTCCGCCGGCGACGATCAGCCTGGCGAGGCCCGGGAGAGTCTCGATCTCCTTCGGCACCGGCCGGTAGAGCGTCGCGGCTTCGGGCTCCAGCGCGGCGGCGGTCTCCGCCGTCACCGCGATCTCGCGGTCGCCGTCGAGCAGCCGATAGCCGCCGCGGCCATGGGGCAGCAGCGCGACCGGCAGATGGCCTTCGGCGAGATGGGCGATCAGGGGGCCGCTGTCGGTCTCCCACCAGCCGTCGCGCAGCAGGACCCGGCGCAGGCCGAAGCCGGCCAGCCGCGCCAGCTCGGCCAGCGACATGCGGTGCAGCTCGGCGCGCGGCCAGGTCGAGGCGGGCACGCCGAGGCGGCGCGAGACCGCGGCGAAGGCGGCGACCAGCGGGGTCGATTCTACGAGATCGAGATCGCTTTCGATGCGGTGCCCGACCCGCGCCAGATGGACGAGCGCCCGCGACATGGTGCGGCTGTCCCGGGATTGGCGCGTGGCAAGGCGTTCCTGCGCCTTCTGCTCGTGCGCTTCCAGCTTCCGCCCGATCGCGGCGGCACTGAGGCGATGGAACGCGTCGAGGCCGCGCGCCAGCGCCTCCATCGGCATCCGACCGGTCGCCTCCATGGTGCAGGTGGTCGCCATCCGCGCGCGCAGGAAGAAGCCGGCGGCCAGCGGCAGCGTCTCATGCGCCGGATCATCGCCGTCCAGGATGCCGAAGGCGCCGGAGGCATTGCAGGCCCAGAGCACGCCGCGTCCCGCGTGGAGCCGTCCGCCTTCCGGACAGTCGATCGCCTGGCCGGGCTGCGCGACGAGATCCGGCCAGGCCGGCGCCGCGCCGAAGGCGGCCTCCGCGAGGGCCGCGATCCAGCGGTCGAGCGGCGCCTCCTCCGTGCCGGTCGGCATGGTCAGTGCCTCGAGCGCGGCGAGATGCTGGATCTCGGTCTCCAATCCGCCGACGGCGATGACGGCGGTGCTCCCCGCGGAAGGAAAGCCGCAGACGATGCCGCCGCTGCCGACGCGCAGGACATGCCGTCGGGCGCCGGCCGGCTCGCCGTCCTCGGTCCATACGGCGAAGAGATCGACATAGCCCGCGCGCACCAGGAAGGCGCCGTCATACGCGTCGAGCCGGAGCGGGGAATCGGATTCGAGGCGCTGCCGCTCGCCGGTCGCGGCAATGCCGGCCATGGGCTCCACGTCATTGGGCATGGATCAGCCGCCTGTATTCATCGCAGCTCACGATGAGCTCGGCATGGGTGCCGCGGCCGGCGACGCGGCCGGCCTGCAGCACCACGATCTCGTCGCAGTCGCGGATCGTGCTCAGCCGGTGGGCGATGATGATGCAGGTGCAGCCGCGCCGGCGCACGCATTCGTCGATCTCCTTCTCCACCACCGGATCCAGCGCCGCGGTCGCCTCGTCGAGGATCAGCACCGCCGGGTCGCCGACCAGGGCGCGGGCGATCTCCAGGCGCTGCCGCTGCCCGCCGCTGAAATTGACGCCGGCCTCCGAGACCTCGGCATCCTGGCGCCCGGGGCGCACCACGACCTCGTCGAACACCGCCGCGTCCTTGAGCGCGCCGGACAGCGCCATGTCGTCGATGCTGCCGTCCCAGAGCGTCACGTTCTGCCGCACCGAGCCCTGGAACAGGAAGACATCCTGGTCCACGTAGGCGACCGAGTTGGCGAGGACTTCGCGCGGGATTTCCGTGATCGGCGCGCCGTCGATCGCGACCTCGCCCGACCAGGGCGCATAGAGCCCGCTCACCAGCCGCCCCAGGGTCGACTTGCCGCTGCCCGAGGCGCCGACCAGGGCGATGCGCCGCCCGGGCCGGACGATGAGGTCGAAGCCCTCGATCAGCGGCGGCTCCTGCTGGTTGTAGCCGAAGGTGATGCCCTTGAGCTCGACCGTGCCCTGCAGCCGCGCCGGCCAGGCGCGCTCTTCCGGCCGCGCGGCGAACCTGGGATCCGGCGCATAGGCCAGCACGTCGCCGATGCTGGCGAGGCCGCCGCGGATCTCCTGCAGCGAAGCGCCCATGCCGAGGATCTGGCCGATCGGCTCGGAGAAGGCCGCGGCGAGGGCGAGAAAGGCGACGAGATCGCCGACCGAGATCCTGCCGGCCATCACCTGCATGCCGCCGACGCCGAGCAGGGCCGCATAGCCCAACCCCGAGAGCAGCGCCGGCACGACGCCGATCACGGCCGCCGCGCGGTCGAGATCGCGGCTGGTCGCCATGGTCTTCGCATGGAAGCCGGCCCAGCGGCCGAACGCGTCCTGCTCCAGGCCCCCGGCCTTGATGTTCTCGATCGAGCGCACGATGCCGACGGTTGCGCCCATCAGCTGGCTGCGGTCCTTCATCAGCCGTTGCGCCGCGGTCGCGCGGTAGCGGGCGACGAAGCGCATGGCGACCACGTTGAGCAGGGCGATCGGCACGACGACGGCGGCGAGGCTGAGATTGATCGCGACCATCACCAGCAGGAACAGCACCGAGGTGGCGAGACTCAGCGCCGTGGTCGCGAGGCCGCCGGAGAGCAGGCGCGCCACGTCGTCATTGGCGGTGAATCGGTTGGCGATGTCGCCGGCATGGCGCTGGGTGAAGAACACGACCGGCAGCCGCAGGAGATGCCAGACGAAGCGGCTGCTCATGGCGAGGGCCAGCTTGGTCTCGAGCTGCAGCAGATAGTGGCTCTGCACCCAGAGGATCGCCGCGCGCACCAGAGCCGTCGCCGCCATGCCGATCAGGAGCGGCCCGAGCCAGCCGTGCAGTCCGCCGACCAGGATCTCATCGACGAAGACCTTGGCGAAGACCGGCGTCACCACGCCGGGCACGATCAGCAGGAGGCTCATCAGCAGTACCAGGGCGAGACCGGCGCGCGAGCCTTCCAGGCGCTTCCAGAGCGCGCCGAACAAGGCCGGCCGGGCGCCGGCGCGCTTGAACTCCTCGGTCGGCTCCATCGCCAGCACCACGCCGGTGAAGGATTCGGATAGCTCGGCGATCGGCACGCGGCGCGGGCCGAAGGCGGGGTCGTTGATATGCGCGCTGCCGCCGGCGAAACCCTCGAAGACGACGAAGTGGTTGAAGTTCCAGTGGATGATCGACGGCACGGGCAGCGAGGTCAGCTCGTCCGGCTCCTTGCGGAACCCCTTGGCCGCCAGGCCGTATTGCCGCGCGGCGCGGAGGATGTTGCTGGCCTTGGTGCCGTCGCGCGAGACGCCGCAGCGCAGCCGCAGCTCCTCGAGCGGCACCCACCGCCCGTGATAGGCGAGGATGATTCCGAGCGAGGCGGCGCCGCATTCGACCGCCTCCATCTGCAGGACGGTCGGGGTGCGGGCGCGCGAGCCGAGCTTCCGCATCGTCGTTACGAAGAGAGGCCGGCCTGCCGCTTCAGCAGCGGCAGCAGCAGGCTGATCGGGGCGCGGCGCTCGATGGTGACGGCGGCCGTGACCGTCGTGCCGCTGCTGAGCTTGACCGGCGGGCCGGGTCCGCCCGACCAGCGATAGCCGGAGGTGGAGGAGGGATCCGCCGTCAGTGCCACGCGCACCGCATAAGGCGGGCCCTGCTCCATGAAGCGCGTCACCAGCTCGGGATTCTGCAGCACCGAGGCCATGCCTTCCGCCGTCATCGGGAAATCCGAGACCGCGACCACGGTGCCGAGCAGCGTGCCGAACTCCTCCTTCTTCACCGTGGCGGGCTCGACGCGCACCTCCATGCCGGGCGTCACCTTCTTGCCGAATTCCGGCGGCACGTAAAGCAGGAGCTCGAGGCCCGCGCCGGCGGTCTCGATGCTGAGCACCGGCTTGCCCGGAGAAACCACGGTGCCGGGCGTCGCCTTGATCTCGGTGATGACGCCGTCCGTCGGGCTGAAGATCTGCGTCGCCTGGTCGAGCTGCATCTTCAGCTCGTCGGCATGGCGCCGCGCATCGTTCACGTCCTGCTGGGCCGCCAGCAAGGCGAGGTCGCGCTTCCCGGCGAGATCGGCCTCCTCGGCGTCGAGGCGCAGGATGTCGCTCTGCGAGGAGCGCGCCTCCTGGTCGGCCTCGTCCATCGAGCGCCGCGTTTCCTCCTGGAAGCGCTGGGTCAGGAAACCCTGCGCCACGATCTTGTCCTGCTTCTGCAGGAGGCCGGCGTAGAAGTCGCGGCGCTTCTGCGCGGCGGCGATAATGCGCGTGAGGTTGTCGCGCTGCGCCGCCGCGTTCTTGTGCTTGAGAGCGATCTGGTCGGCGTAGTTCCCGGCGAGGCTGGCGAGGTCGGTCTCCTTCTCGTGCACGACCTGCAGCGCGTGGTCGAGGTCCTGGCGCATCTCGGTGTCGTCGAGGGTTGCGAGGCGGTCGCCCTTCTTCACCGCAGTGCCGAGATCGGCGACCGTGATCAGCGTGCCGGAGACCGGCGACATGGCATCGAACACGTGGCCGCCGCGGCTGACCAGGATGCCCGCGCCCTGCACGGCGGTCGGCAAGGTGCCGAAGATGCTCCAGCCGATGGCGGCGGCGAGGATCGCGGCGATCGCGGCGACCGCGGCCCAGCCGATCGGCGAAGTCAAAGGCACGAGCTGGTCGAGCTGTTCCGGAGAGGAAAGCCGCTCCAGCGCAACCTTGCGAAATATTCTTTCCGTCGAGGTCGCCACTTCCCCTCCAGATGGCTGGACCCATATCGGTCGCCTGGAACGCTGCCCGCGTTCAAACCATTTGGCGGGCTCGACATTTCGCCCTGTATCGAGGGCCGGATGAGCGCCCGATCGACCCGGAAAAGAGTATCGCCTCGATCGGGCTTCGCCAACGCGAAACTCCCGACGCCTTGGCCGCTTCGTGCGTCATGGGGGCAAATCGGCCATGAACGGATCGGGCCGCGGCGGCGACGGACCTCCGGGTGCCGGCATCATGCCGGTTGCGTGGGACGAAACAGCCCCAGGAGACGTGCTATGACTGGCTCGAACAAGTCCAAGACCACATCCGCCGCCGCCGATTCCCTCACCAAGAGCTCGCCCGAGGCTTCGGTCGAGCTCTCGGAAGCCGATTTGGGCGAGGCTTCCGGCGGCGCCATCTACATGAATGCGCCCGCGCTCGGCAGCGTCAAGCTGGACTCGAGCCTGAAGCTCGACAAGGCGAGCGATCCCAATCTGCTCCTGCCGGCGGTGAAGCCGGTCGGTTAACGCCGTCCGCCGCTTGCCCGGAATCCGGCCGGGCATATAATGGTATGAACACCGAGGCGTGTGCCGGCGCAGCCGCGCCCACGCCCCGTCAGCCGCCGTGAATGCCCTGCGTCATCCAGAGAGACTGCGAGGAGGTTTTCATGCCGATCCAGAAATCCAAGCCGTCGCCGAATTCCAAGCCCGACAAGAGCAAGAAGAGCGCGAAGCCGTCCGGCGAGATCGGCGACGACGACCTGCGTTCGGTTTCCGGCGGCTTGAGCAGCGTCGGCGGCGCCAGCGTGGGCGCCGCGTCCTGCGTCAGCCAGACGAACTGAGGGTTCGCTCCACCGCCGAGCACAGGATCGACGCCCATCGCAGCCACCGCGGTCCCTACACCGCGGCGGCGGCGCTGGTGCGTGCGGTCGTGGCGCGATCGGCCGCGGACGCCGTCGCGCCGCACCTGCTCTCGCTGCTCTCCGTCGCCCCCGAACTTGCGCGAGACTTGCCCGTGCCGGCCGAGATCGGCGCCTCCTTCGCCTTTTCGCGCGAAGGGAACCTGCGCGACTGGACCTTGCGCATCGCTCATGGCGTCGCCGATTTCCTGCTCGTGCAGTGCCGCCGCGCCCCATCGACGGTCCTGTTCTTCAATCTCGATCATGCCGATCCGACGGACCGGGAATTCATCGCCGTGCTGCGGCGGCGCGCCGATCCCGGGGCGCTGTCCATCCGCGTCTGCCCCGGTGCCGACAGCGCCACCGTCGAGAACGCCGCGGCGGCGGCGCGTGCCTTCATCGCGTCCTACGGCCTGAGCGCACCGGAGGGCGAAGCGGCATCGCTGCTGGCCGCCTCGGACCAATGCATGCGCATGGCCTATTACGACGCCGCGCTGGAATGGGCGGCCCATGGACGGTCGATGGTCGATCCCGCCGCCGCGCCCGAGGAATACGGCAAGCTCACGCGCAACATGCTGTTCGCGCTGCTGCTGCTCGGCCGCCACGGCGAGGCGGAAGCGATCTCGCGTGCGGCGCAGGCGCAGCCCGCCGATCCGGCGCTCCTGGCCCATGCCACCTATGCGATGGCGATCCTCAACGTGCGGCTCTACGACGCCGCGCGGCGCGATTACGACGCGGCGATGGCCTGGATCGAGCAGTCGCTGGCCTTCACCGACCGCCTGCCGCCTTCCGAGACCCGCGCCGTCAACCATGCCTTCCTGATGAACACCAGGGCGCTGGTCGAGATGCGCAAGGGCCGCGACCTGGCGGCGCTCGAACTGATGGATGCGGCGCTGGCCTATATGGCGAGGGAGGCGCCCGCCAAGTATCCGCTGGAATGCGGGATCCTGCTGCACAACCGCGCGCGCCTGCACGTCGCCGCCGGGCGCACCGCCGCCGCGATCGGCGACCTCACGCGACTGCTGGAAGTCGAGCCTTCGAACAGCGAGGCTTACTTCGACCGTGGCTTGATCCAGCAGCGCGCCGGGCGCCATGACGCCGCGCTCGAGGACTACGAACGCGCCATCCGCTGCAGCCCGCCTTACTGGCAGCCGCATTTCAACCGGGCGCAGGTCCTGACGGCGCTCGGCCGGGCCGAGGAGGCCGTCGCGGCGTACGATCGCGTCCTCGTCCTCCATCCGGAGCATCTGGAGACCCGCGTCAATCGCGGCCGGCTGCATTTCGAGCTGGACCATCCGGAGGCGGCCGGGCGGGACGCGGCCGAGGCCCTCAGTCTGGACGAGGGGAATGCGCCGGCGCTCTGCCTGCGCGGACTGCTGGCGATCCGGCAGCGCGACTTCGACGCCGCCGGCCGATATCTATCGGCTGCCATCGCCGCCGATCCGCAGCTCGCCGACGCCTGGGCGAACCGAGCCACGGTCCATTTCCGGACGGGTATGCTCGATGCCGCGCGGGCGGATATCGAGCGCGCCGCTCTCCTCCGTCCGGACACGGACATCCTCCACAACCGCGGCCGGATCCTGGAAGCCTGCGCCGCGAGGAAAGGCCGACGGAACGCCCGGCCGTGACCGGGCGCCCTGACGCGGATCGGCCGCGGAAGATCAGTTGGTGGTCTTCTGCACCGCCGGGAGAAGCTCGCCGGGCTTGGGCATGCCGGTGCGGACACTGCCGTCGCCCATGCCGGCGTTCTGCATGCCCCAGCTGAAACTGCCGCCCGCCGCCTGGTCGAGCGCGGTTTCCGAGAGCTCGGCCTCGGCCGGCTTCTGCCTGCCGGGCTTCCTCGATCTTTTCTTGTCGGTCACGGGATATCTCCTCGTCGCGGCGGCATGCAGGCCCTGGCCGCCTGCCGGCATTTCACCCCAGCCGCGCCGTCGACTCGGCCGGGCGACGATAGGTCGCCGCGACGAAGACCCGTGTTCAAGGCAGGCGGCGGGAAAGTGACGATTGTCACCGGCAGGAAGGCCCCGACAGGGTCCTTTCTATGCCGCCGCCTTGGCGATGAGATCTGCGACGCTGTCGGTCGTTCCCGACCCGCCGAGATCCGGCGTCAGCCGCGCCGGGTCCTTCATCACCGCATCCACGGCGGTTCCGATCCTGTCCGCCGCGGCCGCGGCCCGCGGCTCATTCTTCTTCCGCCCCAGCCAGGCGAGCAGCATCTGCCCGGAAACGATCATCGCGTAGGGATTGGCGACGCCGCGCCCGGCGATGTCCGGGGCCGAGCCGTGGGTCGCCTGCGCCATCGCCCATCTCGTGCCGGCGCAGAGGCCGGGCGCAAGCCCCAGGCCGCCGACCAGGCCTGCCGCCTCGTCGGACAGGATGTCGCCGAACATGTTGGTGGTGACGACGACGTCGAAGCGCTGCGGCGTCATCGCCAGGCGCATGGCGAAGGTGTCGACCATCATCTCGTCGTAGGCGACGTCGGGAAATTCCTCGGCGAGCCTGCGGCACTCCTCGGCGAACATGCCGCAGCCCAGCTTGAACACCGTGTTCTTGTGCACGGCGGTGAGCTTCCTGCGCCGCTCGCGCGCCAGCTCGAAGGCCGCGCGCGCCACCTTGGACGAGCCGTTGCGGGTGATGACCCGGATCGAGATGGTCATGTCCTCGCTCGGCCGGAACTCGCCGGAGCCGGCGACGACGTTGCGATCGGGCTGGAAGCCCTCGTTGTTCTCGCGGACGATGACGAGGTCGACGTCCTGATGCACGCTGGGCACCGTCGCGTAGGAGCGCGAGGGCCGGATGTTGGCGAAGAGATCGAAATGCTTCCGGAGGATCGGGTGCGGGTTGATCGCCTTCGGGTGCTTCGGATAGGCCTGGTGGCCGATCGGCCCCAGCACCCAGCCGTCCAGCGCCGACAGCCGCTCGAGCGTGTCGTCGGGCATGGTGGTGCCGAGACCGTCGAACGCCTTGCGGCCGATCGGCAGCTCGGTCCAGGCGATGTCGAGGCCGGCCGTCCGCGCCGCGGCCTGCATGACGCGGATGGTGGCGGGGACGATCTCGTGGCCGATATCGTCGCCGTTCAGGATGCCGATCTTGAGCATGGTCAGGCGGTCGCGGCTTCGCGCTGCTTCGCCGCGGCGCGGGCGATCTCGCCGACATCGGCGAGCGTCTCGATCTCCCGGGCGAGCTTGATCAGCCTCGCGGCCTGCACCTTGCCGGCGACCGGATCGGCGAGGTGGTGGAACTTCGCCTCGAGGTCGGCATCGCTCATGGGCCGCTCCAGGCTGCCGATGGCGTGCGTCACGTGCTTCTCGATCACCTTGCCGTCGTTGAGCGTCACGCGGAGAACGGCTGCGTCCTCGCGGATCGCCGGGTCGGCCTCGGCGGTCACCTTGTCGCGCAAGGCGATCACGCGCGCGTCGCGCACGACGCCGTCGGAATATTCCTCCTCGCCGGCGCGTCCGTAGACGATCGCCACCGCGGCGGAGTGATAGACGCTGAACTTGCTCTCGAGGCCGGTCTGCGGCGTCTTCTTGCCGGTCAGCTCCAGCACCAGCGGGTGCACCTTGAGCGCGATCGATGCGACGTCCTCCGCCTTGACGCCGCTCTCGTTGCGGACCTGGACGCAGCCGTCGATCGAGGGGTGGATGACGATGCCGCAGGCGAAGGGCTTGTAGGTGTTGAGCGCGATCTCGTAGCTCTTGCCGAGATTGTCGGTGATCTCCTTGAAGTCGCGCGCGGTCGACATGACGTGGGCGAACCCGCGCGGCGCCTCCAGCACGCGGTTCGAGCTGGTGAAGCCCTCGTTCGCGAGATGTGCCGCGGTCAGGCCGTTCTGCGCGGCGCGCCCGGGATGGAAGCTCTTGCACATCGTGCCGAACATCTCGCGGAATCCCGAGGACTGCGTGCCGGCGATGCCGAGCGCCCAGGTCATCTTCTGCTCGTCGAGACCGAGCAGGATGCCGGCCGCCGCGGCGGCGCCGAAGACGCCCGCGGTGCCGGTGATGTGCCAGCCGATGTCGTAATGCGCCGGATAGACCGCGTTGCCGATGCGGCACTCGGCCTCGACGCCCAGGATGAACGCGTGCAGGAAATCGCGGCCGCTCACCGGGCGGTGCTCGGCCAGCGCCAGGATCGCCGATGCCACCGGGCCGGCGGGATGGATGATGGTCTTCAAATGCGTGTCGTCGAAATCGAAGACGTGGCTGGAGATGCCGTTGAGCAGGGCGGCATGGAAGATGTCGAGCCGATCGGCGCGGCCGAGCACGGTCGCCTGCGGCGCGCCGGCGAAGGGCCTCAGCGCCGCAAGCGCGATGTCGAGGGTCGGATGCGCCGAGCCGCCGACCGCGCAGCCCAGCCAGTTGAGGAACGAACGCGTCGCCTCGCGCCTCACGTCGGCGGGGACATGATCCGGCCGGGAGCCCACGAGATAGCGGGCGAGAATGCGCGTCACTTCGGTCATGAAATTTCCTCTGTACTGACTCTGGTCTTAAGGCATGAATACGCCGCCATTGGCGTGGATGGTCTGGCCGGTGATGTAGCGGGCCTGCGGCCCGGCCAGGAAGCGCACGAGCGCGGCGATCTCCTCCGGCGTGCCGCGCCGGCCGATGAGCGGCATGTGCCCGGCGTGATGCGCGGGCGCCGCCGCCGAGCTCTTGCCGCGCTGGGTCTCGATCATGCCGGGCACCACGCAATTGACCGTGATGCGATCCGCGGCGAGATCGTGCGCGAGCGCGCGGGTGAAGCCGACGAGACCGGCCTTCGCCGTCACGACATGGGCCCGGTTCATCGCCCCGGTATGGGCCGACATGCCGCCGATATTGACGATGCTGCCTTCACCCGACCGCTGCAGCGCGGGCAAGGCGGCCTTCGCCATCAGGAAGGCGCCGTCGAGGATGATGCTGTTGACCGCGCGCCAGTCGGCCAGCGTCATCTCGGCGAACGGCGTCTCGCGCCGCACCGCCGCGTTGTTCACCAGGCAATCCAGCCGGCCGAACGCCTTGAGCGCCGCATCGACCAGAGCCGCGGAGTCCTCCTCCTGCGTCACGTCGGCGAGCTGGACGATCGCGCGGCCGCCTTCGGCCGTGATCGCGTCGGCGGTCGCCTTCGCCTCCTCGCCGGATTTCTGCGCGTTGATCACCACCGCGGCGCCCGCCCGCGCGAGAGCAAGGGCGATGGCGCGGCCGATGTTGCGCGCGCTGCCGGTGACGACGGCGACCTTGCCGTTGAGCTCGCTCACCGGCGGAACTCCGCCAGCGCCTCGAGGTCGGGCGCCTTGAACAGCGTGCGGGTCAGGTCGAGGAACTTCCTCGCCTGGTTCTCGTCCCAGCCGCCGAAGCGGACATTGTCCAGGAACTTGCCTTCGAGCTCGGCGATCGGCAGCGGGTCGTGGGCGCCGCCGCGCATATGCGGCTGGCGCAGTTCCTTCACCGAGCCATCCGCCAGGGTCGCCTTCAGGTGGCCGGTGAAGTTCTTCGGATACTCGTCGTTCGGGTCGATCTCGTAGCGGATCTTGCGGGCGAGCGCCGCCACCTTGGGATCGGCGATCCGAGCCTCGGTGAACTGGCTCAACCCGGCGCGTCCGTCGAAGAAGCCCAGAGCCATGCAGTAGGGCGTCGAGAACTTCGCGGCATAGGGCGTCTGCGGCGCATGCTTCACGGCCAGGGGCTCCCAGAGCCGGTGCACCGTGCCCTCGCCGACGAAGCAGAGGATGTCGGCGATCTCCTCGGCTTTCACGCCGCTCGCGGCGAGGCGGACCGCGCAATCGACGAACGGCTGGGTCATGGTCCCGCAGGCATGGGGCTTGAAGGCGATCTGCTCGATCACCCAGCTCTTGCCGAAGCCGTCGAGCAGCGGCGCGAAATCCGGCTTGCGCGACGGCGCGAAGGCCTTGAAGAAGCCGTGCGTGCCCTCGAACACGGTGCGCGGGCCGAGGAAGCCGCCGCGCGCCATCAGCGCCGCGCGGATGCCGGCCTGGGCGGCGTTGCCGGCATGCATGCGCTTGGTCCAGGTGCCTTCCGCCAGGTATTCGATGATCCCGGAAGCCATGCTGCCGGCGATGCCCATGGCCGAGACCGTCTGTTCTGGCGAGAGACCGAGGCTCGCGGCGACGCCGCCGGCCGCGGCCACCGCGCCGAGCACCGCGGTCGGGTGGAAGCCCGCGGCGTGGATCGCCTTGGGCGCGACCAGGGCCAGGCGGCACATCAGCTCGGTGCCGACCGCGATGCCGAGCAGCACGCGCTCGCCGCCGAGCTTCTCGCGCTCGCAGGCGGCGAGGATCGCGGGCACGATGACCGCGCCGGAATGGACCGGGCCGCCCTCGAACGTGTCGTCGTAATCCTCGCCATGGGCGCCGGTGCCGTTGATCAGGGCGGCGCCGAAGGCATCGAAGCCGCCGGCATGTCCGAAGGCGGTGGCTCCCGTGGCGGAAGAGGGCGTGCCGGAAGAGGGCATGCCGGGATCCGCGGCTTCCAGCGTCGCCACGACATAGGTCTCATTGCGCGCGGCGACGGCGAGGCCGACCACGTCGAGCAGCAGGCGCCGCGCCATCTCCACCGTCGCCGGCGGCAGGCCGTCGGGCCTCAGGCCGTGGATGGTGGCGGCGAGCTGTTCGGCGATCGACGCGGATCGTTCGGGCTTGTTCATGATGCGGCCTTGGCGAGCTTGCGGCTCTTGCGGGCCGCGGTGAGGTGGTGGATCCAGGATCCCAGGATGAAGACCACGGCGACGCCGAGCAGCCCGGCCGAGATCGGGTCCTGGAGGAAGGTCATGTAATCGTCGCCGGAGATGACCAGCGCCCGGCGGAAATTCGACTCCACCATGAACCCGAGCACGACGCCGAGCACCATCGGCAGGAAGGGGAACTTGAAGTAGCGCATCGCATAGCCGAGCACGCCGAAGGCGAGCGCGATGCCGATGTGGAACAGGCTGCCCTCGACCGCGAAGATGCCGGAGACCAGCAACGCGAAGATGAAGGCCATCAGATAGGACTTCGGCCGGTTCACCAGCCAGATCGAAGGCGGCATGAAGATATAGGCGGCGATCCAGAGCGCCACGACGCTCGCCGCGAGGCCCAGGTAGAGGTCGCGCACGATGTCGGCGTGCTGCACGAACAACATCGGCCCGGGAATGAGATTCTGGATCAGGAAGCCGCCGAGCAGCACCGCGGTCGAGTTCGAGCCCGGGATGCCGAGGCTCAGCATCGGAATGAGCGCCGTCTTCGACACCGCGCAGTTCGCCGTCTCCGGCGCAGCGATGCCTTCCGGCGCGCCGTTGCCGAAGGCCTCCTTGTGCCGCGACCAGCGCCGCGCCTCGTTGTAGGCGAGGAAGGCCGCGACGGTGCCGCCGGCGCCCGGCGTCACGCCCTCGATCGTGCCGACGACGGCGCCGATCGATTGCGCGGGCCAGATGCGCTTCCAGACGGAGCGGCCCGGGAACCTGATCCGCGCCTCGCCGGCATTGGCCTTCTCCCAGGCGGGCTCGCTGGCGCTCTGCAGCAGTTCGCTCATGGCATAGAGGCCGACCAGAACCAGGATCGGCGGTATGCCGGAAAGCAGGTCCGGGCTGCCGAAGGTGAAGCGGTTGAGCCCGGTGACGGGGTCCGTGCCGATCGCCGCGATCATCAGGCCGAGCACGGCGGCGATCAGGCCCTTGACCAGGTTGTCGCCGGCCAGGGAGCCGATCACGCTCAGGCCAAGGATGCCGAGCGCAAAATAGGAGGTCGGCCGGAAGGAGAGGGCGATGCGCGACAGCGGCTCCGTCAGCAGCACCAGCATGAGGAAGCCGAAGACGCCGCCGATGATGCCGGAATAGAGCGAGATGCCGAGCGCCTCGCCGGCCTTGCCCTGCTGCTTCATCGCGTAGCCGTCGATGACCGTCGCGGCCGCGGCGTTGGTGCCGGGCGTCCGGATCAGGATCGCCGGGATCGAGCCGCCGTACTCCGCGCCGAAATAGGTGGAGGCCAGCATCACCACGGCGTAGGACGGATTCATGCCGTAGGTGAAAGGCAGCAGCAGCGCCATGGTGATCGAGGGCGAGATCCCCGGGAGCGCGCCGCCGACGATGCCCCAGCACACGCCGATGAAGACGAAGGCGAAGATCCAGGTGTCGAAAAGCGGCGAGACGTAGGCGATCGCGTCGGCCATGGCGCGTTCCGCCTCAGAACAGGGACGGCCAGAAGCCGGCCGGCTGGTCGATCTGCAGGATCTGCACGAAGACCAGCCAGAACACACCGGCGCCGACGATCGCCGTCGGGACCAGCCAGCGCCGGCGGGCGCCCTCCTGGTACCAGGCGGCGGCCAAGATCAGCAGGGCCAGCGAGATCACGTAGCCGATCAACGGCAGCAGGACGAGATAGGCGACGCCGATCGCCAGCATGCCGAATGCGCGCAGGGCGCGATAGCGATCCTGGCGCGACTCCTCGGTCGAGGCGGCCGTCGCACGCGCGGTCATGGCGCGGCGCCTTGCCAGCAGGGACTGGCCGATCAACAGGATCGAGAGGACGCCCAGCGCGATGCCGTAGCTCTTGGGCATGCCGCCCGGTCCGACGGTGTCGCTGAGCTGGCTCGCCGGAATGGCGGCCGCGGCGAGATAGTAGATCGCCGAGAAGACCAGAAGGACGCAACCGGCGATGAAGTCTCGAGACATGGCGCCTGTCCGACGAAAGAGAGCCGAAGAATGCAGGGCCGGCGATTTCTCGCCGGCCCCAAGGGTCGCAGGGGACTCGTTACTGGATCACGCCCGATTGCTTGAGGAAAGCCTCGGTGTCGCCGCCGAACTGGGCGATGAACTTGACGTAGTCGTCATGCTTCATGAAGTTCGGCTGCAGCGCGTTCTCCTGGTAGATCTTCTTGTACCTGGGATCGGCGAGCAGCTTCGGGATCGCGGCTTCCCAGGCGGCGATCACCTCGGGCGGCAGGCCCTTCGGCCCGGCGAGGCCGCGGAACTTGGTGGCGGCGACGTCGACACCCTGTTCCTTGGCGGTCTTCAGGTCCGGGAACTGGTCGAGGCGGCTGTCGCCGACCACGGCCAGCATGCGCACCTTCTTGGCGTCGAGCTGGGCGCGGATCTCGCCGATCTCGCCGACGCCGATATCGAGCGTGTGGTTGAGCACGTTGATCTGCATGTCGCCGCCGCCCTCGAAGGTGACGATGGTGGCGTTGGCGCCGGTCTTGGCCTTGATCTGCTCCAGGATCTGGCGCTCGAGCGAGGCGGGATTGGCAGCACCCCATTTGCCGCGTCCGGACTTCGCCGCGGCGATCACGTCCTGCAGGGTCTGGAACTGCGAATCCGCGGCCGTGTAGATGATCTCCGGGTCGTTGAACAGGTTCACCAGCGGCTCGAGATCCTTGTAGGTCGCCTGGGGCTTGCTGAGCAGCGATGTGTACACGTAGGTCGGCGTGGTGCCGTAGAAGGTGCCCCCGTCGGGCTTGGCCGAGGCGACGAAGGACATCGCCTTCGCGCCGCTGCCGCCGGTCACGTTATCGACCACCAGCGTCGCGCCCATATAGGGCTGCAGGTAGGGCAGGAGCTCGCGCAAATAGACGTCCGTGCCGCCGCCGGGGCTGGAATGGGTGATGAGCTTCACCGTCGAGACGGGATAAGCGTCGTCGGCCGTCGCACTGTTGTCGTGCACGGCCGCAAAGCCGAAAAGCGCCATGGATGCGGCGATGGCAACGCCGGGTAGCCTCCTCATGTTTCCTCCTTCAGGATTCCCAGATGTGGCCCGTGCGCTCTTCCGGCGCTTCGAGCTTCGTGGTCGAGAACGAGATGGCCGCGATCAGCCGCGCGTCTCGAGCGCGGGCTGGGGCACGGTCAGCATCCGAGCCTTGCCGTTCTGAACGTGGCGGAATGCGACCTCGAAGGCGGCGAGCGGATCGCCGGACTTCAGGGCAGCCACGATCTCGCGATGCTCGGAATTGGAAACCTCGAGGCCGCCGCCATGCAGCAGGCCCTGAGCGCGGAACAGATGCAGCTCCTTGATGAGCCGGAAGTAGTCGTCGATCAGCCGCTGGTTCTCGCAGAACTCGAGGATCGACTCGTGGAACTTGAGATTGAGCGGGTAGTAGGCGTCGAGCGAGCGCGTCGCCGCCGCTTCATCCATCTGGTCCAGGAGATCGTCCAGCACCGCGACCTGCCGCGGCGTGATGCGGGCGGCCAGGGTGCGCGCCGCCAGCCCGAACAAGGTCGCGCGCACGTCGTAGAGCTCTTCCGCTTCGCGCCGCGAGACCTGGCGCACCAGCACGCCGCGATTCGGCACCAGCTCCAGGAGACCCATCTTGGCCAGCGCCCGGCAGGCCTCGCGCACCGGCCCGCGGCTCACGTTGAAGCGCTCGGCGAGCTGCTTCTCATTCAGCCGCTGGCCGCTGCGGAACGAGCCGGAAAGCACGAGCTTCTCGATCTCATGCTGCAGCACGCTGGTCAGCGACTGCGATTTCAGGATTTCCAGGGCTTCGGCGGTCATGACGCAAAGTGTGTTCTGCAGAGTGAAAAGTGTCAACAATTTTATTTAGCATATTAGAAACAGGTAGTTGTCATGAATTTTGTATCAAGACCTTCGGCGACACCGCGGTGGCGTTAATGAAATTGTTGACAGTTGGCATAAGACAGGCCATGAGTCCGGCCATGGCTGACACCGAAACGTCACCGGCTTTGCCGACCATCGCCGCGCTCCGCGAGCATTCGCTGACCGCCGTGGTGCAGCACGAGATCGAACGGATGATCCTGGCCGGCGAGCTGGCGCCGGGCGAGCGGCTCAACGAGAAGGCCGTCGCCGACACGCTGAAGGTCAGCCGCGGGCCGGTGCGCGAGGCCTGCCGCGCGCTCGCCGAGCTCGGCTTCGTGCAGCTCATTCCCAACCGCGGCGTCTTCATCAAGAAGCTCACCAAGGCCGATGCGATCGAGGTCTACGATCTGCGCGCCGGCCTGACCGGGCTCGCCTCGCAGCTCCTGGCGCCGATGATGACGGCCGCCCATCTCGAGCGCCTGGAGGGCTTCGTCGGCGAGATGGAGCAGGCGGCGGAGAACGCCGACTTCCAGAGCTTCTATTCGACCAATCTCGAATTCCACGACTACATCGTTCGCGCCACCGGCAACGGGCGGCTGATCAAGCTCTATCGCGGGCTGGTCAAGGAGTTCCACCTGTTTCGCACCCATGGCCTCGTGCAGCGGCCGTCGCTGCTCGAATCGAACCGCGAGCATCGCGACATCGTCGCCGCCTTGAAGGCCAAGGATGCGTCGCTCGCTTATCTCGTCAGCGCACGCCACGTCGGCAACGGCAAGGCGCGCATGCTGAGCGCGCTGGACGATCTCGCCGAGACGTCGCCGGCGCGGCATCGGCGCGACCCCGAGGTCGGGCGCATCGAATAGACGGTTTCCAACGTCCGGCATAAGGACGGTTGAAGAGTGGGCGCCGCGCGTTGTCGAGGCGCCGGAACATCAAGTGGCGATCGGTTGATCGTGTTCCCGCCGTTCGAGACCGCGAACGGCCAACGGGATCGCTTGGCCGATCGAAAGCGCACGCTGGAGTCAGGGCATCGTGTTGGAATTGTCGCTCGCCTGCCAGGATATCGACCGCACCCGCGCCATCATCGACGGGCGCGTGACGATCGAGGGCTGCCGGCTGAACGTGATCACCGCGCGGCCGGAGGAGATCTTCCAGCGCGCTTTCCGGCACCGGGAATTCGACGTCTCCGAGCTCTCGCTGGCGACGCATCTCATCACCACGGCGCGCGGCAACGCGCCTTACGTGGCGGTACCGGCCTTCGTCTCACGCGCCTTCCGGCATTCCTCGATCTACGTGCGCAAGGACGGCGGCATCAAGCGGCCCGAGGACCTGCGCGGCCGGGCGATCGGCGTGCCCGACGTGCAGCAGACCGCCGGCGTCTGGGCGCGCGGCATCCTGGCGGACGAATACGGGCTGCAGCGCAGCGACGTGCTGTGGCGCACCGGCGGCCTCGACCAGGCCGGGCGCGAGGACCGCATCCCGCTGGACCTCAAGGGCAAGATCCGGGTCGAGCCGATCGGCCCCAGGCAGACATTGTCGCAGATGCTGGAGGACGGCGAGATCGACGCGGTGATCGCACCGCGGACGCCCAAGGGCTACGGCAGCAACGGCATCGTGCGGATGTTCCCGGACAACCGCGCCGCTGAGGAAGCGTATTTCAAGAAGACCAAGCTCTTTCCGCTGATGCATGTGATCGGCATCCGCCGCACGCTGGTCGAGCAGCAGCCCTGGTTGCCGGTCAATGTCTATGCGGCATTCCGCCAGGCGCGGACGCTCGCCATGCAGGACCTGAACCGGGTCGACACGCCGGCCGTGGCGCATCCCTGGATCGCCGACGAGGTGGTGCGGATCAAGGCGGTGATGGGCGAGGACTACTGGCCCTACGGCATCGACGAGAATCGCAACGAGCTCCAGACCCTGATGCGCTACGCCGAAGCCGATGGGCTGATTCCGGGCCCGGTGGCGCTCGAGGACCTGTTCGCGCCTTCGACCTTCGACCGCTTCAACTTTTAACAACGCCAACCTTGGGAGGATGAAAATGAGCTGGAAGTTGGGATTGACCGCAGCGCTGATAGCTGCGGGCCTGCAGACCGGTCCGGCGACGGCCGACACCTGGGCTCCGAGGCGTCCGGTGGAAGTCGTCGTGCCGAGCGCGCCCGGCGGCGGCCAGGACCTCGCCGCCCGCACGCTCCAAGGCGTGATGGAGGAACTGAAGGTGTCGCCGAAGCCGATCATCGTCACCAACAAGCCGGGCGGCGGCGGCACGGTGTCGATCGCCTATATCGATACTCATCAGGGCGACGGCCAGTACGCCGCCGTGCAGGCGCTGCCGCTGATCACCAACCGCCTGACCGGCGAAAGCACGATCGGTCTCGACGACGTGACGCCGATCGCCCAGCTGCTGACCGAGCAGGTCGTCTTCTCGGTGGCCGCCGACTCGCCGTACAAGACCGGCAAGGACCTGGCCGAAGCGTGGAAGAAGGATCCGCAGAGCGTCACCGTCGGCGTCTCGAGCTCGCCGGGCGGCCAAAGCCACATCGCCGCCGCAATGGTGCTCCAGGCGCTCGGGCTCGATCCGGCCAAGCTGAAGATCGTGTTCTTCGACTCCGGCGGCGAGGCGGTGACTGCGCTGATGGGCGGCCACATCCAGGCTTCGGCGACGCCGGTGCCGAACGTGCTGGGACCGGTGCAGGCCGGCAAGCTGCGGATGGTCGCCGTGCCCGCCGAGCACCGCCTGCCGGGCGCGCTGGCCGACGTGCCGACCTGGAAGGAGCAGGGAGTCGATGCCGTCTTCTCGACCTGGCGCGTCCTGGTCGGCCCGAAGGGCATGACCCCCGACGAGCTCGCCTGGTGGGATAGTGCGCTCGGCAAGGTGATGGCGTCCAACGAATGGAAGACGGCGGCGGAGCGCAATCTCTGGACCGTCGACTACAAGAACAGCAAGGATCTGAAGGCCTTCCTGGACTCCGAGAACACCCGGCTTGCCGCGCTGCTGAAGGACCTGGGCCTCGCCAAGCAATAGGCGGGAAGCAGCGCTCATCTTTACGACGAACTGGAGGAAGTCATGCCACGCGTTGTCCACATCGCTTTGAAGGTCACCGATCTCGACCAGGCGACCAAGTTCTATACCGAGGTCTTCGGCTTCAAGGAGACGAAGACCGGTCGCAGCCGCGGCCATATCTCGCGGCACCTGACCGACGGGAATGTCGACATCGCCCTGATGGTCTATGACGACCCGCAATCCGAGGAAGCCATGCTGGCGGGCGACGGTCCGCGCATCCATCACTGGGGCATCTCGGTCGATGACCAGGACGTCGCGGCGGAGAAGATCCGGCAATACGGCGGCGAGGTCTTCCCGCATCTCGGCAAGGGCGCACTGAAGTTCCGCTCGCCCGACGGGACGCTCTGCGAAGTGGTCAAGGAAGGCCGCTACAAGACCGAGTAGCAACTGCAATCCGGGCGCGGCGCTCCAACAAGACGGCGATGAACGCCGCCCGCCGCCCCATTCTCTGGTGAGGGACATGCGCGCGCTCAGGGCCGATCTCTACCTCGCAATCACGATCATCGTCGTGGCGGCGATCTATCTCCACGCCGATGCCGGATTGCGGTCCGCGAGCATCGGCGACCCGCTCGGGCCGAAGGCCTTTCCGGCCCTGGTCGGCGGCGGCCTCATTCTCTCCGCCCTGCTGCTGCTGTTCGAGACCTGGGGCAAGCGCCGCGCCTTGGCGGACACGCGGATCCAGCCGCGCACCAGGGACCAGAAGCATGTCGTCCTGGTGCTGGCCGGGATGATCGCCTGGACCGCCCTCTACTACTATGTCTTCGAAAGCGCCGGCTACCTGATTGCCACGCCGGTCTTCCTGTTCGGCCTGCTCAGCTACTTCAACAAGGGCCGCCACCTGGTCAACGTGCTGGTCGCCGTCTGCTTCACGGCGACGGTCTATCTTCTGTTCTCGATCCTGCTGGGCGTGCCGCTGCCCACCGGTCCCTTGGATCTCTAGGAGGCAGCGCCATGGACAGTCTTGCCGGAATCCTTCATGGCCTGGCGGTCGCCGCCACGCCGGAACATCTACTTTACACGCTGATCGGCACCTTCATCGGCACGATGATCAGCCACCTGCCCGGCATCGGACCGTCGGCGGGCATCGCTCTGCTGATCCCGGTCACCTTCGGCATGGACCCCTCGACCGCGCTGATGATGCTGGCCGGCATCTACTACGGCTGCATGTATGGCGGTGCGGTGACCGCGATCCTGCTCAACACCCCGGGCGATGCCGCGGCGGTCATGACGGTGCTCGACGGCTACCCCCTGGCGCGCGCCGGAAAGGCCGCATCGACGCTGGCCATAGCCGCGATCAGCTCCTTCATCGCCGGCACGATGGGCGTCACGGCGCTGGCTTTCGTCGCGGTCCCGCTCGCCTCGCTGGCGTTGCATTTCGGGCCGGCGGAGTATTTCGGCCTGATCTTCTTCGCGCTCTCGACGGTCAGCGCCTTGACCGGCGACTCTCTCGCGAAGGGGCTGATGTCGACCTTCATCGGTCTGGCCCTGGCCACCGTCGGCATCGATCTGCAGAGCGGCGTTCCAAGATTCACCTTTGGCATCGTCGAGTTGCAGGACCGGGTCAACTTCCTGGTCGTGGTGGTCGGCCTGTTCGCGATCGCCGAGGTCAGCCGCATGGTCGAGGGCACCAAGGAAGGCTCCCTGCACATCGTCCGCGTGAAGGGCAAGCTCTGGTTCAGCCTGGACGAATGGAAACGGGCCTATCCCGCAATCTTCCGCGGCGCCGGCGTCGGCTTCTTCTGCGGCGCCGCGCCGGGCCTCGGCGGCACGGTGGCGGCCATGCTCTCCTATATCCTGGAGAAGAAGGTCTCGCGGACGCCGGAACGCTTCGGCAAGGGCGCCATCGAAGGGGTGGCGGCGCCGGAAGCCGCCACCAATGCCGATACCTGCGGCGCCTTCGTGCATCTGCTGGCGCTGGGCGTTCCGGGGTCGGGCGCGACGGCCGTCATCATGGGCGCCTTCATCATGTATGGCATCCAGCCGGGACCGATGCTATTCACCACTCACCCCGATCTGGTCTGGGGTCTGATCGCGAGCATGTACCTCGGCAACGCGATGTTGCTGGTGCTGAACCTGCCGCTGGTCGGCGTCCTGGCCCGCATCCTGTACGTTCCGCCCGGAATCCTGCTGTGCATCATTCTCGGAATTGCCTCGGCCGGCGTGTACTCGTTCAACTACAACACGTTCGACCTGTTCATGGCGCTGGGTTTCGGGATGCTCGGCTACGCCTTCCGCAAGCTGGAGATCCCGAAGGCGCCCCTGCTGTTCGGCCTGATCCTGGGGCACACTCTGGAGCAGTCGTTCCGCCAGGCGCTGACCATCTCCAGCGGCGACGTGACGGTCTTCTTCACGCATCCGATCGCGGCCTTCCTGATCTTCTGCGCGGCGGTCTCGATCGGCGGCTCGATCTGGGCCAAGCGCCGGCCCCGCACCCTGCTGCACGCGGCCGAGCAGCAAGTGGCGGAGCAGGCAGGCGAGCAACAAGCGGCGGAGGTATGAGCGATGCGCGCTCCCATGGGAGCGCGCAAGCCCTCGGGAGTCCGGCCGAGGGCAGCCCGGGATGAGCGGCTCCGAGCCCAAGCCCGCCGTCACCCTGCCGGATATGTTCGCGCTCTTCGCGCGGATCGGGCTGACGAGCTTCGGCGGCGGGCTTTCCGCCTGGATCTATCGCGAGGTGGTCGATCGGCGCCGCTGGCTGAGCGAGGACGAGTTCCTCGCCGGATTGACCCTGTCGCAGATCCTGCCCGGGCCGAACGTCGTCAATATCTGCATATATATAGGACAGCGGCTGCGCGGCACCGCCGGCAGCGTAACGGCGGTGCTGGCCCTGCTGTTGCCGCCGATGGTGGTCGCCGTCCTGCTGCTGGTGGTGTTCCGCAGCTACGGCCAGCTCGCCTGGCTGCACGATCTGCTGGAGGGCATCGCGGCGGCGGCGATCGGCCTGACCTTCTCGGTCGGCTATCGGGCGGCGCGACATGCGACGGAATCCAACCGCTGGGCGCCGGCCGTGCTGGCGGCGGTGTTCCTCGCGATCGGCGTGCTGCGCTGGCCATTGATTCCGGTCGTGATCTGCCTGGCGCCGGTCGCGGTGCTGATCGCCCGCAAGAAGGTGTGACGCGATGCGCGACGACGACGTCCTCTGGCAGCTCGTCCTCGTGTTCACGCCGCTCTCGCTGTTGTCGCTGGGCGGCGGGCAGAGCGTCATCGCCGATATCGGCAAGCAGGTGGTCGACGTTCATGGCTGGGTCAGCCAGGCGGATTTCGTCGATCTCTTCGCGATCTCCCGGGCGGCGCCCGGCCCGGGTTCGCTGCTCTCGACGCTCGTCGGCTGGCGGATCGACGGGCTGGCGGGTGCGCTGGTCGCCTCACTCGCCTATTTCGTGCCGTCCTCGCTGATCGCATTCGCGGTGTCGCGCGTGTGGAACCGCTATCGCGGCCAGGCCTGGCAAGGCGTGCTGGAAAGAGGCCTTGCGCCGCTGGCGACCGGCCTCATATTGTCCGGCGCCTTCACGGTGCTGCTGTCGTCCTCGGGAGCCGTCTCGACCTGGCTGATCGTCGCCGCCAGCGCCGCCGTCTTCATCCTGCGGCCGAAGCTCAACCCGCTGCCGATTCTCCTGGCGGCGGGGCTCGCGAAGGTCGCGGTCAGCGCCTTCTCCTAGCTCGGCAACGGATACGCGATGGCTGCACGCTTCTGCGGACTGGATTTCGGCACGTCCAACTCGACCCTGGCGCTCCACGCCAACGGCCGCGCCTTCCTCTGCCCGCTGGAGGGCGGGTCGGTCACGCTGCCGAGCGCGGTATTCTACGACTTCGAGGACCACTCGATCCGCTTCGGCCGGGACGCCGTCCGCACCTATATCGAGGGCGCCGAAGGCCGGCTGCTGCGCGCCCTGAAGAGCGTGCTCGGCAGCGCGCTCATCGAGGAGACGACCCTCATCCAGCGCAAGCGCGTCGCGATGCGCGCGATCATCGGCATGTTCATCCGGCACCTGAAGCGCACCGCCGAGCGGCACCTGGAGAGCATCGAGATGCCGGGCGCGCTGGAGAACGTGGTGTTGGGTCGCCCGGTGCGCTTCGTCGATGACGACGACGCGGCCGATGCCCGCGCCGAGGCGGAGCTGATCGCCGCCGCCAGGGCGGAAGGGTTCAAGCATGTCGAGACCCAGCTCGAGCCGATCGCGGCGGCGCTCGCCTATGAGGAGACGCTCGGCCGCGAGGAGCTGTCGCTGATCGTCGATCTCGGCGGCGGCACCTCGGATTTCGTCGTCGCGCGCCTCTCGCCGGAGCGCGCGAAAAGCGCCGATCGCAGCGCCGACATCCTCGGGCGCAGCGGCGTCCATATCGGCGGCACCGATTTCGACCGGCGCCTCAGCATCGACAAGGTGATGCCGCATCTCGGCTACGACGTGCACTTGGGCCCGAAGCGGCTGCCGATGCCGCAGCACCTGTTCCACGATCTCGCGACCTGGCACAAGATCCCGTTCCTCTACACGTCGCAGAACCTGCACTATCTGCGGAGCGTGGTGCTGACTGCCGACGATCCCGAGCGGCTGCGCCGCCTGATCGACGTCATCGCCCATCGCAACGGCCATCGCATCGCCGGCGAGGTCGAGGCGGCCAAGATCGCGCTGTCCGACGCGGCATCGACCGCATTCACCCTGCCGGTCGAATCGCCCGTGGCGATCGAGCTGGTCCGCGCCGACGTCGATCGCGCCGTGCACGACGACACGACGCGCCTCATCGCGACGATCGACGCGTGCTGCCGGATCGCCGCGGTCAGGCCTGAGCAGATCGATTCGGTGTTCCTGACGGGCGGCTCGACCGGGATTCCCGCGGTGCGCAACCGCATCCTGGCGCATCTGCCCAAGGCGCAGCCGGTGTCGGGCGACATGTTCGGCAGCGTCGGTCTCGGTCTCGCGATCGACGCCGCGCGGCGCTTCGCCTGACGCGAGCGCGCCGGGCGCCTACAACGCCCGCAGGTATTCCTCCCAGCGCCAATCCCGCAGGTGGAACCGGCCGCGCAGGTTGAGCCACGCACCATATTTCGCGTAGTCGAAGCGAAGCGTCGAAAGGCGCCGCTGGACCGCGGTCCACAGGGTCCACTTGATGCAGATCAGGACCTTGTAGACGGCGATGCGCGCCTTCAGCTCCGGCCGGCAGGCGCCGAAATACGCTTCGATCAACTCGTCCTCGATCTTCTCGGGAAAGAACAGCTCGAAGAACCAGATCGCCAGGTCCGCGCAGCGGTCGTTGTTGGAGGCATACTCGAAATCGACCAGCTTGATCTCCTTGCGGTCGTTGACCATGAAATCCGTGACATAGGTGTCATTGATGCAGGGCACGATGTCGAGGCCCGCCGCCATGAGCGCGCGGCGGATCCGGTCATGGTGCCATTGCAGCGCTTCCCAGTCCCCGGGGAGGGCCGCGGACAGATCGTCGACCTGCCGGCGGTGCTCCTCGATCATGTCGAAATAGGTCTTGGTCAGGGACAGCGCCGGCCCCTGATGGAGCTGCTTCAGCGCAGCCAGGGCATTCATGCGGATGTCGCGATCGCGGAAATCGATGCTGTTGCAGCTCCGGTATCCGGTCAGGTACTCGAAGACCTCGACGCCGGTATCCTCATGGTAGTGGAGGACCTGCGGCCCGACGCCGACCAGCGCCGCCTTGACGTTGGCGTCGTGCGCGGCCTTCCGGTCGATGAACAGCTCCGTCCCGGTGCCGGGCACCTTCAGGAACAGGAACCGGTCGCCGGGCTGAAGACGAATGCGCCAGTTCGCGTTGGTGATACCGGCGGCGATGCGCTCATAGGCGACTTCCTGTCCCCGCAGCTCGGGAATCCGGCGCAATGCGTTCTCGACAGCGGCTTCGTCCGCGGTGGATGCCTCGCCGAGCCGTGTTTCGGGCATTTCAGAGTCCCCGCAGCATCTCGTCCACCGGCCAGGTGCGCAGGTGGTACCGGCAACGCAGCAGGCGGAACTCGCCGTATTTCAGGAACTCGACATGACGGCGCGGCGAAGACTGCGCGGCGATCAGTGCCAGCCGGGCCCACAGCATGTCGTCGAGGATCATGTGCAGCTTGACCCGGTTCGCCACCTTCCGGTCGAAGCTCCCGCGATAGATCTCGATCCCCTCCTCGATCCCGCCGTCCCACGGCTCGATGTCGAGCAGCGTCGCGGCAAGGTCGTAGAGCGGGTCGTTGTTGGCCGCGAAGTCGAAATCGACGAGGAGGATGGCATCGTCCGGCCCCAGCAGGACGTTGGAGGCATGGCCGTCCCCGTGGCACGGGCGCAGCTCGTATCCCGATGCGGCAAAAGCGGCCGCGATTCGGTCGGCATAGTCCGCCAGCGTGCGATGATCGTCGGGCCAGGTCGTGCCGAGACGATCGCCGAGCCCGGTCAACTCCCGAAGATGGCCGAAGATCGTGCGGTGACGGGGAAATGCGCTGCTTTCGTGCAGGCGGCGCTTCAGCCGGATCAGGGACTCGCGGCGGGGGCCGGGCGTCAGGTCGTCCATGTAGGCGCTGCGCCAGCCCTCCCCGAGCCAGGCCAAGGCGATGGCACCGCTGGCCGCGTCGTAGCCGAGGGCAGCCGGCGTAACGCCTATGGACGCGGCGGCCTCGATGGCTCCATAGGCGGCGGCGGGATCGAGGAACGGCTTCATGTCGGGGCTCGGCACTTTCAGAAAGGCCCGCGTTTCCCCCGCTTCCACCCGCCAGCAATCGTGCTCCACGGCGCAGAACATCGGCACGGCCACCGTCGCGGCGGCGGGATGCAGGCCGAGCGCGGCGCCGGCCCAGCAGCCCATCCGCCGGGCCGCCGCCGAGGCGCGCGCGCCCGGCGAAGCTGAGTCGGTACCTTCTGCGGTCATGGCGGCCTTGGTCAGAGAGCCGGCAGGCGTGCCGGCTGCCCGCGGAGCGATTCGAAGGCCGCGGCCAGCCGCAGCAAGGCTTGGTCGGCAAAGCGCTGCCCGATGATCTGCAGGCCGATCGGCAGCCCGTCCCGGTCGAAGCCGCAGGGAACCGACAACGCCGGCTGCTGCGTCTGGTTGTAGGCGGCGGTGAAGAGGAGATGGGACCAGGCGCGGTCGCGATCCGGGAAGGCGATGTCGGCGTCGTAGGCCGTCATCGGCATGACCGGGGACAGCACGAAATCGAAACCGGCAAAGGCGTCATTGACCTTCACCCGCAACCGGTCGAGGCCGTTCATCGCCTCGAGCAGATCGGCGGCGGAAAGGCCTTCTGCCCCGGCGCACCAGCGCTGCACCTCCGCATGGGCCTCCGGCCGGCGATCGGAGGGCAGGTGCTGCAGTTCCGACAGCGCGCGCGCCCTGAAATATGTCTCGACCGCCCATTCGGCATCCTCCGGCAGCAGGGCGGGCATGGGCTCCACCGTCGCCCCATGGGTCTCGAGCAGCCGGCCCGCCTGCTCGACCGCGGCACGGGTCTCCGGACCGGCCGGCATGCCGGCGCCTGCGTCCAGCAGCAGGCCGATGCGCGCGCCACGGACGACCTGCTCCGGCGCTTCCGCTGCCGGCGCAGGCGGCGGCGGGAAGGGCAGCGACAGGCAGTCGCGCCGATCGGGCCGCGACAGCACCGCGGTCATCAGGATGACGTCGGCGACGGAGCGGGCCAGCGGACCGGCCGATCGCATGCTGCTGGCAGGTATGTGCGGGATCCGGCCCTGGGTCGGCTTGAGCCCGACGAGGCCGCAGAAAGCGGCGGGAATGCGAACCGATCCGCCGAGGTCGGTGCCGACGGTCAACGGGCCGAGGCCGGCGGCAACCGCCGCCGCGCCGCCGGATGTCGAGCCGCCCGGCGTGCGCGCGAGGTTCCAGGGATTGCGCGCCGTGCCGTGCTGGCTGCTGATGCCCGACGCCAGGCAGCCGAGATCGGGCATCGTGGTCTTGCCGAGGAAGATCCCCCCGGCTTCCCGCAACCGCGCGGCGGGCGGCGCATCGACGGGCGAGGGCGCTGCCGGCGCATAGGCCTTGCTGCCGCGATACATCGGCCGCCCGGCCACGGCGATGCTGTCCTTGATCGATACCGGCACGCCGTCGAGCGGGCCCATGGGCGCGCCGCGCATCCAGCGGGCCTCCGAAGCGCGAGCGGCCGCCATGGCGCCGTCGTCCTCGACCAGGTAGAAGGCCGCAAGCCCGGGATTGAGGCGGCGGACCCGTTCGAGGACAGCCGTCGTGACATCGACCGGCGAAAGCCGCCGTGCCGCATAGGCCGCGACCAGCTCGGTCGCGGCGAGGCGGCATAACTCATCGGGCGCGCCCGCCTGCGGTGCGCCGACCGTCGATGACGCGCTGTCCCGTGTCATGACCGGACCTTAGGTCGACCCCGGCAGAGCGCGACAGCTAGTAAAACATTCAGGTTGATCCTGCCCGATTGCGGCAGCCGGGAGGCACCGGCAAACGAGCGGATCTCAGATGTCGCCGATCAACCGACTCTGGACGGCGAGGGACGCCGCGTGCGTGCGGTTTCGCGCGCCGAGCTTGCGGGTGGCGTTCTGGAGATGGAGGGTCACGGTGCCGACCGAGCGCTCGAGGCGCGCCGCGATCTGCTTGGCGGAATGACCCTGCGCGCTCAGCTTGAGGCATTCGACCTCGCGGGGCGTCAGCCGAACCGGCGGCGGGCTGTCCGCGGTCGGATGCAGCCTCGGCATGGCGAAGTCGTGGAACATGTAGGCTGCCAGGCCGATCTCGCCCAGGTGCCGCTCCAGATCTCGATGGAAGTGCCGCTCCGGATCGACGCGGATCCCGGTGAAGGTCGCCAGCGCGCCGTTGCCGCATCTGATGGGCACGGTGACGCCGATCGTCAACCGGGTGTCGTGCAGGTAGCTCACCACCGGACGGGCCCGGTCGTCCAGAACCGGCGTGAGGGACGAAAGCGTGTTCTCGAAATAGGACCAGGCGAACGGCACCGTCCGCGTATTCGCGACGCGCATCACCGGGTCGATCTGGTAGTAGCCGAAGTTGCGCCACAGATCGATCATGCTGTCCGGCGCGTTGCGCGTCACCAGAAGCGCCGGGGTGACGACTTCCTGGTCATTCGTCAGCGGCGCCGGCGAATAGTCGTAGTTGACGCTGTTGAGGCCGAAACTGGAGAGGGCGCCGATCATGGCGTCCAGCCCGGCATTGACGTCGGCCGCCCCGTTCAATCCCTCTTCAAGCGCGAGGAACCAGTCTTCCATCGGGAAACTCTAGCCCATCGTCTCCGGCAGTCAACCGATTGGGATATCGCCCGGCGGCATTCCGCCGGGTGCCGCGCCTTCGCCGCGATCCGCGGCCGGCGACGGCCGCCAGCCTAGGACTTTTGCTAGCTAGGCCCGCGGCCGAGGCCGACGATACTTTCAATGAACGACGCAGCGCCTCTCAGGGAGGCGGGAGCGGGTCGCGATACCGCTGCCTCCGATTTGGAAGATGCGCAGCCGGTCGCAAACCAGCCATCGGGGAACTGGCAATGAAAACAAGCAGACGGAAGGCATTGTACCTTGCAGCAGCCTGCGTGATCGCCGGGCTGGCAGCCGCCTTGACGGCCGCCGGCGAAGTCCGGGCCGACACAATGGAGCACAAGGGCGGGACCCTGCGCCTCGTGGCCCGCTCGGCGGCGGGCACGCTGGACCCCCACGTCAACTATACGCTGCAGTATTGGCAGCTGTTTCAACCTCTGTATGACGGCCTGCTCGCTTTCAAGAAGGTCGCCGGCCCCGACAGCTTCACCATCGTACCCGACATCGCCGAAGCCATTCCGCAGGCGCAGGACGACGGCAAGACCTACGTTTTCAAGATCCGTCAGGGCATCAAGTTCTCCAACGGGCAGGAAGTCGGCGTGAAGGACGTCGTCGCCTCCTATCGGCGCATCTTCAAGGTGTCGGGGCCGACCGCCGGCACCTTCTATTCCGTGCTGGTGGGCGCCGACGCGTGCCTCAAGACGCCGGCGGATTGCACGCTCGAAGGCGGCGTGGTGGGCGACGAGGCGGCGCGCACCGTCACCTTCCACCTGACCCGTCCCGATGCGGAGTTCTTCAACAAGCTCGCCATCCCGCACGCGGCGATTCTTCCGGCCGACACGCCCGGCGCCGACGTCGGCACGACTCCCATCCCCGGCACCGGCCCCTATCACATCGTCGCCTACGATCCGAACAAGCAGATGAAGCTGGAGCGCAATCCCCACTTCAAGGAGTGGAGCAAGGATGCCCAGCCGGACGGCCATGCGGACGAGATCGTCTACGACTTCGGGCTGACGGAACAGGCGCAGGTGAACGCCGTGCAGAACAACCAGGCCGACTGGATGTTCGACCAGCCGCCGCCCGGCCGGTTGAACGAACTGGGCACGCGCTTTGCCGACCGCGTCCATGTCACCCCGCTCACGGCGATGTGGTACGTCCCCATGAACACGAACCTGCCGCCGTTCGACAACGAGCTGGCGCGAAAGGCGGTCAACTACGCCATCGACCGGGGTGCCCTGGTGAAGCTGTTCGGCGGCGCCAACCTCGCGACGCCGACCTGCCAGCTCCTGCCGCCCAACTTTCCCGGCCACGAGGACTACTGCCCGTACACGGTGAATCCCGGCAAGGCGTGGTCGGCGCCGGACATGGAAAAGGCCAAGCAGCTCGTCGAGCAATCGGGGACCAAGGGGCAGCAGGTCACCATCATCGCCGAGGACACCACGATCTCGCGCAGCATCGGTGCCTATCTGCAGAGCCTGCTGAACAGCCTCGGTTACGTCGCCAGCGTCAAGGCGATCTCGCCCGATATCCAGTTCACCTACATTCAGAACACCAACAACAAGGTGCAGATGAGCATCTCGCAATGGTACCAGGACTATCCGTCGGGCTCGGATTTCCTCTACACCCTGCTGAGCTGTGACTCGTTCCACCCGGCATCGGATGCCTCGGTCAACATCTCCGGCTTCTGCGATCACTCGATCGACGCCGAGATGAAGAAGGCCATGGACCTGCAGATCACCGATCTCGCGGCCGCCAACGCCAAATGGGCGGAGATCGACCGGATGGTGGTCGACAAGTCGCCGGTGGCGGTGCTGTTCACGCCGAAGCACCTCGACTTCGTCTCGCAGCGGGTCGGAGGCTTCAGCTTCAGCCTGCAATACTATTTCCTGTTTGCCAACGCGTGGGTCCAGTAACCGGGCCGTCCGTTCCTCGGGAGGGCACGGGAGCGCGCGTGAGCGGGCTCAGCCCTCTTCGAGGCGGTGCAGCGCCTCGATCGTGACGGCGGCGGCCGAGGCGCGGTTCTCGACGCCGAGCTTCTCGAAGACCTGCTCCAGGTGCTTGTTGACGGTGCGTGGGCTGATCTGGAGCACGCCGCTGATGTCCTTGTTGGACTTGCCACGGGCGACCCAGAGCAGCACCTCGGCCTCGCGGCCGGTCAGCGCGAAATGCCGTCGCAGCCGATCGATCTGGTCGTCGGGCTCGACTAGGTTGAGGCGCAGCAGCCGCTCGCCGGCGCGTACCTGGCCGAGATGCGCGAGCTCCAGGCGCTTGCCGCCGATCTCCTGGACCAGCGGATGGTTGTCGGCGCCGCCCAGCCATTCGACGATCCCGGCGGGCAGCCGTCCCTTGCCGTCCTCCGAGGCGAGGCCGAGCGAGCGCAGCAGGCGCACAGCCTGGGGCGTCGCCCAGTGGATGTCGCCGTCGGGTCCCACCGAGAGCATGTAGCGGCCGGTCGCGTCGAGCGCCGAATGCGCGAGTTCCGAGCGCCGCGCGTTGCGCAAGTGGACGCGCATGCGCGCCAGCAATTCGTCGACCACGATCGGCTTGGTGAGATAGTCGACGCCGCCCGCCTCGAGGCCGCGGACGATATGCTCGGTCTCGCTCAGGCCCGTCATGAAGATCACCGGCACCTGCGCCAGATGCTCGGTCGCCTTCAGGCGGCGGCAGGCCTCGAAGCCGCCGATCCCCGGCATCATCGCATCCATCAGGATCAGGTCCGGCGTGATCTGCTCGGTCAGGCTGAGCGCGCTCTCGCCGTCGAGCGCCACCAGCACCGTGGCGCCGGTGGTCTCGATCGCCTGGGTCAGGAAGCCCAAAGTGTCCGGCGAGTCGTCCACCACCAGGACGATGTCGCGCGGCGCTTCGGGCCCCTTGGGATCGGCGCTAGCGGTCGGCCGCGCCAATCAGGGCCTCCACGCGCGCCATGTACTGCTTCAGCTCGAAACTCCTGACCAAGGCGCGGAGGTCGGCGAGCACGGATTCGTGCTCCGTGCCGGTGGCGACCAGCTCGTCGAGCTTGATCTCGATGCCGCGCACATAACCGATCTTGCCCAGCCGGTGCAGATCGTTCAGATGGACCAGCGGAATCCCCGCTGCGGTCGGCGGCGCAGCACGATCCGCGGCGGCCGGCACCGGGACGCGCTCCATCGGCTCGCTTGCCTCGTAGATCCAGTCCAGGCCGAGGGCGCTCTGGATCGCCGCGAGGAGGTGGTTGATCTCGATCGGCTTGGTGACGAAGCCGACGCGGTCGAGCACGCGGGCCTTCGCCTGCTCGTCGGCATTGGCCGAGACGATGATGACCGGCAGGGTCGGATGCCGCGCCTGCAGCCGGCGAGTCAGCTCCCAGCCGTCCATGCCCGGCATGCTGAGATCGAGCAAGGCGAGGTCCGGCGCCGCCTGCTCGGCCGCGGCAAGGCAGCTTTCGCCGTCCCGCGTGCCTTCGAGCAGGAAGCCGAGCGGCTCCAGCAATTCCTGCAGCAGCTCGAGATGCCGCTCGTCGTCGTCAGCGGCGAGGATGCGAACCCGGCGCCCCGGATAGCCCTTGATCCGGCGCCGTTCGGGAAGCGTCGCGTCGAGCGCCGGCGCCTCGGGCAGCATCAGCCGCACCCGGAACACGCTGCCCTTGCCCGGCGTGCTCTCGACCGCGATCTCCCCGCCCATGATCTGCGTGAGCAGCTTGGTGATGGTGAGGCCGAGGCCGGTGCCCGGCGCGCCCAAGGCGTTCGCGTTGCTGCCCCGCTCGAACGGATCGAAGATGCGCGCAAGATCGTCGGGCTCGATGCCGATCCCGCTGTCCGCGACCTCGAGCTCGGTGATCTGCCCGCGGCAATGCACGCGGAAGGCGACATGGCCGCGCGGCGTGTACTTGATCGCGTTCGAGAGCAGGTTGATCAGGATCTGCCGCAGCCGCTTCTCGTCGGCAAAGATGTAGCGCGGCGGCTGGCCATGGGTCTCGTGGTGGAAGACGATGGCCTTGGCCCGGGCCTGGAAGCTGAACATATCGACGAGCTGCTCCAGCATCTCCGGAAAGGCGATGCGGTCGCGGTTGAGCTGCAGCCTGCCCGCCTCGATCTTGGCGATGTCGAGCAGGCCGTCCACCAGCATGGAAAGATGCTCGGAGCTGCGGCGGATCACCCGCACCGCGTCCTGCTGGCGCGTCGAGAGCGCGGGGTCGCGCTCCAGGAGCTGGGCGTAGCCGAAGACCGCGTTCAGCGGCGCCCGGATCTCGTGGCTGACGCCGACGATGTAGCGGCTCTTGGCGACGTTGGCGGATTCGGCGGCGCTCTTGGCCTTCTGCAGCTGGTCGTAGGTGCGCTCGTGCGCCTCGATCTCGTTGGTCAGCATCTGGGTCTGGCGTTCGCTCTCCTGCTCGGCGACCTGGCGGCTCTCATGGGCCAGCACCATCAGCCAGGACACGATGCCGGAAATGCAGAACAGGGCGAAATAGGCCGAGACCAGGGTGGTGCGCACCGTGCCGGGATCGCCGCCCGGCCCGGCGGTGCCCTGGAACAGCGCGATCAGCAGCAGCGCGCCGCCGATCACCAGGTTGAAGGTGAGGAACAGCCCGGCGAACCGGCCGAGCCTGGAATTGACGCCGATCGCGAGCCGGGCCGGCAGCAGGCGATGGATCACCAGCTGCACCTGGTCGGTGAAGCGGCTGTCGACCTTGCAGAGATCGTGGCAGCGCGCATCGAGGGTGCAGCAGAGCGAGCAGATCGGGCCGGCATAGGCCGGACAGTGCGACATGTCCTCGCGCTCGAATTCGTGCTCGCAGATGCAGCAGCGGACCAGCGTCTGGCCCGCCCAGTCGGTCTCCGGCTGGCGGGCGATGTAATAGCGGCCGCGTGTCCACAGGGCGATCAGCGGCGCCGCGCCGATCGCGACGAAGAGGCCGACAAAGGGTGCCAGCGCCTGCAGGCTCTGGCCCCAGAGTCCGAAATAGGCGCTGGTCGAAAGCAGGATCGAGAGCAGCATCGCCCCGGTGCCGACCGGGTTCACGTCGTAGAGATGGGCGCGGCGGAACTCGATGCCCTTGGGGCTGAGGCCCAGCGGCTTGTTGATGACGAGGTCGCCGACCAGCGCGCCGATCCAGGCGACCGCGAAATTGGAATAGAGGCCGAGGATCTTCTCGATCGCCGAGAAGATGCCGAGCTCCATCAGCAGCAGCGCCAGCAGCACGTTGAAGACGACCCAGACCACGCGGCCCGGATGGCTGTGGGTCAGGCGCGAGAAGAAGTTCGACCAGGCGATCGAGCCGGCGTAGACGTTGGTGACGTTGATCTTCAGCTGGCAGGTGATGACGAAGATGCCGGTGACGATCACCGCGGCGCGAGGCGAAAGCGACATCTGCTCGAAGGCGACCCGGAAGATCTGCGTCGGCTCGGCCGCGTGCTCGAAAGGGACGCCGTGCCGGAGCGCCAGCACCGCGAGGAACGAGCCCGCCAGCAGCTTCACCGCGCCGATGAAGATCCAGCCGGGGCCTGCCGGCAGGAAGGCCAGCCACCAGGCGAGCCGCGGCCGGAGGCCGGTTCCCTTCGGCCGCGGCAGGAAGCGCAGATAGTCGGCCTGCTCGCCGATCTGTGGCGCGAAGGAAAGCAGCGTGGAGGCCGCCAATCCGAACAGCATCAGGTTGAAACCCGGGATGCCGCTTTCGCTGCCGGTGAAGCCGACCCAGTCGTCGAGCGCCGCACTGTCGCCGAAGGCGATGTAGACCAGAGGCGCCACCTGCAGCACCAGCCAGATCGGCTGGGTCCAGACCTGCAGGCCGCTGATCAGGCGGATCCCGTAGGTCACGATCGGGATGACGACCAGGGCGCAGACGATATAGGCGGTCCAGAGCGGCATGCCGAACCACATCTCCAGCGCCAGCGCCATGATCACCGCCTCCACCGAGAAGAGGAGGAAGGTGAAGGAGGCGTAGATCAGCGAGGTGATGGTCGAGCCGATATAGCCGAAGCCGGCGCCGCGGGTGAGGAGGTCGACATCGACGCCGTAGCGGCTGGCGTAGTAGCCGATCGGCAACCCGGTGAGGAAAATGAGGATCCCGACTGCGACGATCGCACTGACCGTATTGTCGAAGCCGTAGGCGAGGGTGAGCGCGCCGCCGATCGCCTCGCAGGCGAGGAAGGAGATGGCGCCCAGGGCGGTGTTGGAGACCCGGAACAGCGACCAGCGCCGTGCGCCGTGCGCGGTGAAGCGCAGGGCGTAGTCCTCGAGCGTCTGGTTGCCGACCCACTGGTTGTATTGCCGGCGGACCCGGGCAATGCGTTGCCGCCCCGTCATCGTCCCGCTCGCCCGACCCTCGTTTTCAACCGACTTCGCCCCGCCAGTATGGGACACCCGCCTGCTGCGGTGCAATATACGTCAAATGCCCCATGGGCAGGGCCGGAAGCGGCGCCTTAGATAATCCTAAGATTCAGAAAAGACCGGGATTTCAGAACCGGAGCACGGCTGCCGCCCCGGCGGCCGACCGTGTTCCGCAACCCGGGATAATGCGACGCAACATGGGATGGCTGAACGAAAGGAGAGATGGAGATGAGAAAAGGAACAGGAAAGCTGGCACTGGCGGGGGCCCTGGCCTGCGGCATGGCCTGGACGGCCGGCGCGGCGCCGGCCTCGGCGGAGGACACGATCAAGGTCGGCATCCTCCATTCGCTTTCCGGCACCATGGCGATCAGCGAAACCACGCTGAAGGACGTCATGCTGATGCTGATCGACGAGCAGAACAAGAAAGGCGGCCTGCTCGGCAAGAAGCTGGAAGCGGTCGTGGTCGACCCCGCTTCCAACTGGCCGCTCTTCGCCGAGAAGGCGAAGCAGCTCCTCGAGGTGGACAAGGTCGCGGCGGTGTTCGGCTGCTGGACCTCGGTCAGCCGCAAGTCGGTGCTGCCGGTGTTCGAGCATGACAACGGCATCCTGTTCTATCCGGTGCAATACGAGGGCGAGGAGAGCTCGCGCAACGTGTTCTACACCGGCGCCGCGCCGAACCAGCAGGCGATCCCGGCGGTCGACTACCTGATGAACGAGGAAGGCGTGAAGCGCTGGGTGCTGGAAGGCACCGACTACGTCTATCCCCGCACCACCAACAAGATCCTCGAGGCCTACCTGAAGATGAAGGGCGTGCCGGCCGAGGACATCATGATCAACTACACGCCGTTCGGCTTCTCCGACTGGCAGACCGAGGTCTCGAACATCAAGAAGTTCGGCTCGGCCGGCAAGAAGACGGCGGTGGTCTCGACCATCAATGGCGACGCCAACGTGCCGTTCTACAAGGAGCTCGGCAACCAGGGCATCAAGGCGACCGACATCCCGGTCGTGGCCTTCTCGGTCGGCGAGGAAGAGTTGGCCGGCCTCGACACCAAGCCGCTGGTCGGGCACCTCGCAGCCTGGAACTACTTCGAAAGCATCGACACGCCGGAGAACAAGGCCTTCATCGACGAATGGCACAAGTTCATCAAGAACGACAAGCGCACCACCAATGATCCGATGGAGGCCCATTACATCGGCTTCAACATGTGGGTGAAGGCGGTCGAGAAGGCCGGCACCACCGATCCTGATGCCGTGATCGACGCGATGATCGGCGTCACCGTGCCGAACCTGACCGGCGGCTATTCGGCGATGATGCCGAACCACCACATCACCAAGCCGGTCTATATCGGCGAGATCCAGGCGGACGGCCAGTTCGACACGGTCTGGCAGACCTCGGGCCTGGTCCCGGGCGACGAGTGGTCCGACTACCTCGAAGGCTCGAAGGACCTGATCTCCGACTGGCGCAAGCCGCTCTCCTGCGGGAACTTCAACGTGAAGACCGGCAAGTGCGGCGGCGAGTCCGTGGCGGCGCAGTAAGCAACGGGGGCGATCCGGCGGGCGATTCCAGCGCCTGCCGGATCGATCGCTCATGAATCGCTTTCTCCGTCTCATTCTTCTGCTGGCATTGGTCTGCGCGGCGACTCCCGGCCGCGCCGATCCGGTCGACGACATCCTCGCCGGCTTTGCCAGCACCAGCTATGCCGATATCGAGAAGACGATCGGCGCTCTCGCGGCCAGCGGCGACGCCGCGGCGCCCGCTATCCTCGATGCGCTCAATGACGGGCTGCTCGAGATCTCGTCCGACAAGAAGCTCTACATCAAGGCCGAGGACGGCTCGCTGACGGACGCGCGCAGCGGCGCCGCGGTGACCGGCGATACGCCCCTCGGCCTGAAGCCCGTGAAGGTCAACAACCGGGTCCGGCGCGCGATCGAGGCGGCGATGGGGCAGATGACCCTCCTGTCCCCGGATCCAGCGAAGCGCCTTAACGCAGCGGCTTCGCTCTTTCACGCGCCGGACCCGGCCCAGCTTCCCGCCGTCGAGGCGGCGATCGCCAAGGAGAGCGACCCCGCGGTGAAGCGCGCCTTCGAGGAGGCGCGCGCCGCGATCGTCCTCGCCAAGCCCGATGCCGCCGATCCCGACAAGATCGCCGCCGTCGCCGTGCTGGAAGCGCGTGGCGACGAGGACGCAAAGTCGCTGCTCGACGCCGCGGCCGCCAGCGGCTCGCCGCCGGTCGCCGAGGCCGCGAAGGCGGCGCTTGGCAAGATCCGGCGCGAGCTGGCCATGTGGGGCGTCGCGCAGAACGTCTACTACGGCCTGAGCCTCGGCTCGGTGCTGCTGCTGGCCGCCATCGGCCTCGCCATCACCTTCGGCGTCATGGGCGTCATCAACATGGCCCATGGCGAGATGGTGATGCTCGGCGCCTACACGACCTATGTCGTGCAGCAGGCGGTCCAGAGTGCCGCGCCCGCGCTCGCCGACTATGCGCTGGTCTTCGCCATCCCCGCGGCCTTCATCGTCGGCGGAGTGGCCGGCATCGCCATCGAGCGGTCGATCATCCGCTTCCTCTACGGCCGGCCGCTGGAGACGCTGCTCGCCACCTTCGGCCTGTCGCTGGTGCTGCAGCAGGCCATGCGCAGCCTTTTCGGCCCCACCAACCGCGAGGTCTCCAATCCCACCTGGATGTCGGGCTCGATGGATCTCGGCGGCCTGGCCATCACCTACAACCGGTTCTGGATCATCCTGTTCTCGATCGCGATCTTCGCGCTGCTGACCCTGGTGCTGCGCAAGACCAGCTTCGGCTTGCGCATGCGCGCGGTGACGCAGAACCGGCGGATGGCCGCCTCCATGGGCATCCGCACCGGCTGGATCGACAGCCTGACCTTCGGTCTGGGCTCCGGCGTCGCCGGAATCGCCGGCGTCGCCCTGAGCCAGATCGACAATGTCAGCCCCAATCTCGGCCAGTCCTACATCATCGACAGCTTCATGGTCGTGGTGTTCGGCGGGGTCGGCAATCTCTGGGGCACCCTGGTCGGCGCCATGTCGCTCGGCGTCGCCAACAAGCTGCTGGAGCCGGTCGCGGGGGCCGTGCTCGGCAAGATCGTGATCCTGGTCCTGCTGGTCCTCTTCATCCAGCGCCGGCCGCGCGGCCTCTTTCCGGTCAAGGGCCGGGCGGTCGAGGCATGATGGCGTTCCGCTCCGACGCGATCCGCAGCCTCACGGTGGCGCTCGCCATCGTCGCCGGCGCCGCGCTGGTGGCGGCACTCAGCCTGCTGCCCGAGGATTCGGCCCTCCATGTGCCGGGCTATGCGGTGACGCTGCTCGGGAAGTATCTCTGCTACGCGCTGCTCGCCTTGAGCGTCGATCTGGTCTGGGGCTATGTCGGCATCCTGAGCCTGGGCCATGGCGCCTTCTTCGCGCTCGGCGGATACGCCATGGGCATGTACCTGATGCGCCAGATCGGCAGCCGCGGCGTCTACGGCAATGCCGAGCTGCCCGACTTCATGGTGTTCCTGAACTGGCAGGAGCTGCCCTGGTACTGGTACGGATTCGGCCACTTCCTGTTCGCGCTGCTGATGGTCATCCTGGTCCCGGCGATCCTGGCCGCGGTCTTCGGCTGGCTCGCCTTCCGCAGCCGCGTCACCGGCGTCTACCTCTCGATCATCACCCAGGCGCTGACCTACGCCCTGATGCTGGCCTTCTTCCGCAACGACATGGGCTTCGGCGGCAATAACGGCCTCACCGACTTCAAGGACCTGCTCGGCTTCAACCTGCAGTCGGATACCACCCATGCCGCGCTGCTGGTGGCGAGCGGCATCCTGCTCGCCGGCTTCTATTTCGTCTGCCGGGTGATCGTCGGGGCGCGCTTCGGCAAGGTGCTGGTGGCGATCCGCGACGCCGAGAGCCGCACGCGCTTCCTCGGCTACCGGGTAGAACGCTACAAGGTGGCCGTGTTCACCTTCTCCGCGGTGATGGCGGGGCTGGCCGGCGCGCTCTACGTGCCCCAGGTCGGCATCATCAATCCCGGCGAGTTCGCACCCGCCAATTCGATCGAGGCAGTGATCTGGGTCGCGGTCGGCGGCCGCGGCACGCTGATCGGCGCCGTGATCGGGGCGATCCTGGTCAACTTCGGCAAGACCATCTTCACCGGCGCCCTGCCGGAGCTCTGGCTGTTCGCGCTCGGCGGTCTCTTCATCCTCGTCACCTTGTTCCTGCCGAAGGGCATCGCCGGCCTCTGGAGCTCCAAGGCCCTGCGCGCGTTCGATCTGAAGCGGCCGGCGTCAAGCCCGGCCTCGCCCGCCGCAGCGCCGCAGCCGGAGGCGGGCGAATGAACGCCGCGGTCGCCACGCCCGATCTGGCGCCGGGCTCGCTGCTCTATCTCGACGGCATCACCGTCAGCTTCGACGGGTTCAAGGCGCTCAACGCGCTGTCGCTGGTGATGGCGCCGGGCGAGATGCGGGCGATCATCGGCCCGAACGGCGCCGGCAAGACCACCATGATGGACGTCATCACCGGCAAGACCCGGCCCGACACCGGAACCGCCCTGTTCCGCGGCGGCGTCGATCTCACCAGGCTCGACGAGGCGGAGATTGCCACTCTCGGCATCGGCCGCAAGTTCCAGAAGCCGACGGTGTTCGAGATGCACAGCGTCGCCGACAATCTGCTGCTGGCGATCAAGGGCGACCGCCGCCCGTCCCAGGTCCTGTTCAAGCGCACCGCGGCCCCGGAGCGCGCGCGGATCGACGAGATCCTGGAGACCGTGCGCCTGACCGCCGTCAAGGACCGGCTCGGCGGCGAGCTCTCCCACGGCCAGAAGCAATGGCTGGAGATCGGCATGCTGCTGGCCCAGGAGCCCGATCTCCTGCTGGTGGACGAGCCGGTGGCCGGCATGACCGACGCCGAGACCGCGGAGACCGCCGACCTGCTGCGCCGGATCAACGAGACCCGCAGCGTCGTCGTGGTCGAGCACGACATGACGTTCGTGCGCGCCCTCGACGTGAAGGTGACGGTGCTGCACGAGGGCTCGGTGCTGGCGGAAGGCTCGCTCGACCATGTCAGCGCCGATCCGCGCGTCGTAGAAGTCTATCTGGGGCGCTGAAGGATGCTCGAAGTCGCCGATGTCTCGCTCCGTTACGGCGCCGCTATCGCGCTGAAAAGCGTCTCGGTCACCGCGGAGGCGGGCCGCGTCACCTGCCTGCTCGGGCGCAACGGGGTCGGCAAGACCAGCCTGCTCCGCGCCGTGGTCGGCCATCACCCGATCTTCGCGGGCAGCATCCGCTGGCAGGGCGACGACATCACGCGCCTTGCTCCCTATGAGCGGGCGCGGCGCGGCATCGCCTATGTGCCGCAAGGCCGCGAGATCTTCCCGTTGCTGACGGTGCGCGAGAACCTGGAGACCGGCTTTGCCGCCGTGAAGGGCCGCGCGCGCAAGCTGCCGGCGGAGATCTTCGAGCTTTTCCCGATCCTGGGATCGATGATGCGCCGTCGCGGCGGCGACCTCTCCGGCGGCCAGCAGCAGCAACTGGCGATCGCCCGCGCGCTCGTGGCCCAGCCGAAGCTGCTGGTACTCGACGAGCCGACCGAGGGCATCCAGCCGTCGATCATCAAGGATATCGGCCGCGTCATCGCCTTGCTCGCCTCCCGCGGCGAGATGGCGATCCTGCTGGTCGAGCAGTATTTCGATTTCGCCCACGAGCTCGCCAACCGCATCGCCGTCATGGACCGCGGCGAGATCGTCATCAACGACGAAGCCGCCGGGATCGACGCCGATGCCGTGCGCCGGCTGATCGCGGTCTGATCAGGGCTGCGCCTGCGGCAGCTCCCGGCGCACGAAGTATTCGGGATCGTGCACCTGGCGGATCAGGGTCGGGATGATCTCGCGATAGGCGCCGAGCAGGCCGGGATAGGCCTTGGGCATCTGCGCCTTGATCTCCTCGTGCAGCGCGGGCAGGGCATGGAACGGCACCATCGGAAACATGTGGTGCTCCATGTGGAAGTTCATGTTGGCATAGAGGAACTGCACGACCGGGTTCATGTAGACCGTGCGCGTGTTCAGCCGGTGATCGCGCACCGATTCGGCGAGGCCCGCATGCTGGGTCATCGCGCAGATCTGGTGCAGCCAAGCGGCGTAGAACCGCGGCAGCACGACGAACATCATGGGCAGGAAGCTGCCGACCGCGACCGACCAGGCGGCGAAGCCCGCCGTCACCGCGACATAGGCGCGGCTGGTCCAGACCATCTTCGGAATCTCGCCGGCCGGCACGAATGTCCTCGCGTCGGCCGTAATGACGCCGCAGGCATGGAGCGCGATCTTCCGCGCCTCGACCAAGCCGCTGTAGAGGTAGAAGAGGTCGATGACCACCGGCCAGAGCCGCGCCGGCCGGGGCACCTGGATCTCGGGATCGAGGCCGGCCATGATCGTATGCGTGTGGTGGCGCGCATGGCTCCAGCGCCAGAGATAGGCCTCGCGCAGGCACATGAACGAGGTGGCGTGATAGAACGCCTCGTTGATCCAGCGCGTGCGGAAGGCCGTGCCGTGCGCGCATTCATGCCAATGCGCGTCGCTCGACGTGTAGAGCGTGCCATAGAGGAAGAAGGCGGGAACCGCCCACCACGTGCCCCAGCTCAGGCCGGCGAGGACGCCGCTGGCCGCGAGCAATGCCACCCAGGGGCCGAAATTCGCGAAGCCGGCGCGGTCGCTGCGGCGGCAGAGCTCCTTCAGCCGCGCCTTGTCGATCCGGGCGCGATACCACTGGCCGCCGAGCCGGTCCTCGACGGCGTCGCGCTCCAGCCCGGCCGGTTGTCCGGCCCGGCCGGAAAGGCGATAGCGCGCGTAGCGGTCGGATTTCATGGCTCGCACTGTCGGCGGTTGTTGCAGGACGGGAGCGGTTATTCGAAAGCGTCCCGGGAAAGGGCCGGCAGCCCGCGGACGGGCTGCCGGAGTCTTCCGAGGAAAGGTGCTGCGTCGGTTACTGGTAGTCCTTGAGCCACGCCTTGTAGTTCTCGATGTCCTCGGCGTGGACGCTGCGCCATTTGGTGATGACGGTCTCATAGGTCTCCGCCGCCTGGTCCACGGTCATGTCACCGCCGAGCATGCCCTGGAAGACGACGAAGTTCCCGTTCACGTCGAGGTCGATCGGGTAGTAGTTGGCCGAGTAGTAGGTGAGGCCGTCCTTCGCCCAGGCGCCGAGCTGCTTGTCGGTGTCGCGCTTGGCCTTGGACGAGTCCCAGCGGATGTCGATCGGCAGCGTGCCGCTGCCCTCATAGAGCGCCTCCAGCCGCTCCGGCGTGTGCAGGAAGGCGAGGAAGCTCCCGGCCAGTTCCTTGTTCTTGGCGAACTTGGTCACCTGGAAGCCCGGCGTGTCCACGGTCAAGTGATCGCCGCGCCCATGGCTGTTGAACGACGGCACCTTCATGACGCCGGGATGCATGCCGGCGTCGTACATCGCCGCGATGGTCTGCAGATAGCCCGGCGAGGCGAACACCATGCCGGCCTGGCCGTCCTGCATCGCGGCCAGCCCGTCCGCCAGCAGGATCGAGTTGGTGTCGTTGTTGTAGTAGGGTTTCAGCTCCGCCAGCTTCTCCAGCCAGGACTTCCATTCCGCGCCCTTGAAGTCGCCGTCGATCACCATCTTGATGAACTCGGGCACGGTGAAGACCTGGGACTGCAGGCCGACGCCGGTGATCTCTCCGCCGAAGCCGTCCTTCAAGCCGACGACGATCGGCGTGATTCCGGCGGCCTTCAGCTTCTTGCAGGCGTCGATGAACTCGTCCCAGGTCTTGGGCGGGTTCTCCGGATCGAGGCCGGCCTTCGCGAACAGGTCCTTGTTGTAGACGATCGGGAAGATCCGGAGCTCGAAGGGATGGATCCAGGTCTTGCCGCCCCAGCGCGTGCCCTCGATGCTCGGCACGCCCTTGAGGTCGTCGGCGCTGAGCACGTCCTCGTTGGGGACCAGGCAGTTCTGCCAGGCGAGCTCCAGCGACCAGGTGCCGCCCCAGTTGTACCAGATGTCCGGGCCGCTGCCGCCCTTGCAGGCGGTCTTCTGCGCGGTGTTGTAGGTGTCGACCGCCTGCACCACGGTCTTGATCTTCACGTTGGGATGCAGCTTCTCGTAGGCGGCAACCGATTCCTCCATCCAGGGCTCGATGCCCGGGACCTCCTGGTTGCCGAGCCACCAGAGCGTCAGCTCCTGCTCGCCCGCCTTGCTCACGTCGTAGTCGCTGCCGAGGCCTTCGGCCAAGGCGCTCCCCGCCAGCCCGGCGGCGCAGGCCGCCGTGAACGACGCCAGTGCCAGTTTCCGAAAAGATCGCTTCATTTCCGTCTCCCTGTTTTGCTTGGTTGATCTGCCTGCCTTCGAAAAGCCCGTTTTCTTGTTGCTCCCCTCGCGTCCGCCGCGCGCTAGCCCTTGACCGCACCGGCGGTGAGGCCGCGGATGAAGAACCGCTGTCCGACCAGGTAGAGCGTCACCATCGGCACCGTCGCCCAGAGCATGCCGGCCATGACCACCGGCACGTCGACCCGGTAGCGGGAGTTGAAGATGGTGAGCCCGACCATCAGGGTGCGCAGGCCCTGGTCCTGCAGGAACACGACGGCGATCAGCACCTCGTTCCAGACCCAGAGCGACTGCACGATGGCGACCGTCATCAGCGCCGAGGCCGAGAGCGGCAGCACGACCTCGATGAAGACCCGCCAGACGCTGGCGCCGTCGATCCGCGCCGCCTCGATCAGGGTGGGCGAGATGGTCGAGAAGAAGCTGGTCAGCAGGAAGGTCGAGAAGGGCAGCATGATGCCGCTGTAGATGATGATCACGGTGTGGAAGGTGTTGAGCTGGTCGATGCTGACCACCATCTCGAAGATCGGGATGATCAGCACGATCGGCGGGACGACCAGGAGCGCGATCAGGCCGCCGAGCACCAGCGGCCCCATCCGCCAGCGCATCAGGCTGATCGGGTAGGCGGCGAGCGCCGCCAGCGCGGTCGAGATCGCGACCGACGCGACGGTCACCAGCAGCGAGTTCAGCATCCAGTGATAGAGTCCGCCGTCGGCCAGCGCCGAGGTCATGGTCTTCAGCGTCGGGTGCAGCGGCAGGCCCAGCTTGTTGCTCGTATATTCGCTGCGCGCCTTGAAGGCGTTCACGGTCATGAAATAGATCGGCAGCAGCGCCAGCGCCGAGAAGGCGATCATCACCGCATGGCGGCTGACGCGGCCCACCGCGCGGCGCCGCGTGCGGCGGCTCTCCATCACCTCGTCCATCAGGGCAACGTCACTCGAAACCACCGGCGGCGAGCCTCCTCTGCATCCAGATGCGCATCGCGATCAGCACCGAGACGATCGAGAGCAGGACCACGCCCGCCGCCGATCCGACGCCGACGATGTCGTTGGTGAAGACCTGCTGGTAGATGTAGTACTCGGTCACCACCGTGCTGTTCATCGGCCCGCCGAGCGTCATCACGTAGACATAGGCGAACACCCAGGACAGCATGTTGATGAGCTCGACGATTCCGTAGAAGGCGAGGGCGGGCGCGAGCTGCGGGATCGTCACGTGCCAGAGGATCTGCCACCAGCCCGCGCCGTCGACCCGCGCCGATTCGAAATATTCCTCGCTGACGCTGACCAGCCGCGCGAGGCAGAGGATCACGCCGAAGCCGAGCTCCTTCCAGATGATCACGAACATGATCGTGCGCATCGCCCAGGCTGGGCTGCCGAGCCAGTCGGCGGCGAGGAATCCCATCCCCGACATGCGCAGGATCGCGTTCAGCGCGCCCTGGTACTGGAAGATGTAGCCGAACACGAAGCCGACGGTCGGGATCGAGAGGATGTACGGGATGAACAGCATGGTGCGGTAGACGCGCCAGCCGCGCGGGCGGTCGAACAGGATCGCCGAGAGGATCACGCTGAGCGCCAGCATCACCGGCACGCAGAGGAAGAGCTCGAGATTGTTGAGGAGCGCCGTGTGGAACAGCGGGTCGCTCAGCACGTAGCCGTAGTTGCCGAGGCCGGCCGCGGCGGGCTGGTCGGCCGCACCCGGCACCGACAGGCTGTAGTGGAGGAGCGAGACGATCGGGTACGCGAAGATCACGCCGACGAACAGCATCATCGGTGCGGCATAGACCCAGGGAAGCCAGCGGTTGATCCTCATACCGGCCCGTCTCCACAGCGGACCCGGCTCCCGGCCGGGCGTCTATCGCGTAGGCGTCTCTCGCAGGTGTCGATCTCGTCGTAGCGTCGTCACGCCGCCTCCGGCCTCAGACCGGCCCCGCGGCCGCCGAATAGCGGCGCATCATCTCCAGGCCGAAGGCGGTCGGCGGCGTGAAGGGAATGCGCGTTTCGGTCGCATGAATGCCGAAGCGATGGGCGAGGACGTGCTTGCCGTAGACCAGGAACGTGTCCATCGTCTCCATCAGCACGATCAGCAGGGGCAGGATGCTCTCATAGAGGCGTTCGGCTTCATCCGCCTTGCCGCCGTCATGGAGATCGAAGACGCGCGCCAGGATGTCGGCGACCTCGGCCCCGGGGATGATCCCGACCGCGCCGGCGCGGATCGAATCGAGCATCTCGATGCCGTCGCGGCCGTTGAAGACGTCGAGCGTGCCGTCGACCTGCTCGATCAGCCGGGAGATCGCGAGGGCGGTCGCCTCCAGCTTCACGATGGCGACGTTGGGGTGCGCGCGATGCAGCTCGGAGATGCCGCCATGCGAGAGCCCGATGCCGAGATATTCCGGTGCGTTCTGGATGCCGACCGGGATCGGCACCTTGTCGGCGACCGCGCCGAAGAAGCGGATGAGGGCGGATTCCGGCACGGCCTTGACCGGCGGCGGCTGCAGGATCGCCCATTTGGCGCCGACCGCCGCGGCACCCCGCACGAAATCGATCTGCCCCTGGATGCTCGACTCCGCGACAGTCACCGCGAGCGGCACCGCGCCGCCGATATCCTCCGCCACCCATTCCATCAAGGTCCGGCGCTCGGCGGTCGATAGCTTGTTGACCTCGGTCGCCATGCCGAGGATCGCGATGCCGTGGACCTTGGCCGCGAGCAGCGCCTTGATCTGCCGCCGCATCGGCTCGCGCGCGAGGCCGCCCTTGTCGTCGAACAGGGCGAATACCATCGGGTAGACACCCGAAAAGCCGGACTTGGACTGCATGAACCTCGACCCCTTGCCGAACCCGCCGATTTCTGGTTTTCTTGTGAACTATAACGTTAAACTAGAATAGTGCCGAAGACCCGGACCTGTCAATCATCCAGCACTCCGCCGACCGCCGCCACGGCCTCGGCGCGGGCCGGGATGCCTGCGCGCCGCGTTCCGCGACCGGCCGCGCCCGGGAATGCAGGCGAGGCGATTTTCCCCTTGCGTGCACTTACGATTCCTTGCATCAGGTCCAACCGTGAACCGACCTTGCGGCCGCCGCTGACGGGCATGAGCTGATGAAATCCAAGCAGGATCGCCGCGCGCCATCGGCGCCCGCCGGCAAGGCCCGGGCGAAGAAGCGCGGCGCGACGAAGGCGACGGAAAAGGCGCGCGCCGCGCAGGGCAAGGCCGGCCAGGACGGCAATCGCGGCCATGTGACGCTCCGCGACGTCGCGCTCGCCGCCGGCGTGTCGCCGATGAGCGTCTCCAACTTCATCAACGCGCGTCATGGCGCCATGGGGCCGGAGACCCGCGAGCGCATCCAGGCGGAGATCGAGCGGCTGGGCTATCGGCCGCATACGGTGGCAAGGAACCTCCGCCTTTCGCGCCGGCTCTCCGTCGACATGGTGATCGTGGACGACGCGCCGCTCTATCTCGCCGATCCCTTCACCACGCAGGTGGTGGCGGGATTGAGCAACAGCCTCAACCGCAAGGGCTACGGCCTGCAGCTTCAATGCATCGCCGCGGAGGACTTCCGGAACTCGCCGCTGGTGCGCAACATCCGCTCCGACGGCATCTGCGTCCTGCTCTCCGGCTCCGAGGCCACCCGCCGCGACGTGATCGCCACGCTGCTGCGGCTCGGCCAGCCGATCGTCGTCTTCCAGGAGACGTTCAAGTTCCGCCAGGCCGATGTCTGCGTCATCCGCCAGGCCGATCGTGAGGGCGGCGGCATGGTGGCGCGCGAGGTGCTGCGCCGCCGCGCCCGCCGCGTCGTAATGCTGGTGCCGGAAACCACCTGGCCGGCGATCGTCGAGCGCATGGCCGGCGCGCGCGAGGCGCTCGCCGCAGCCCGGCCCGCGCCGGCCTTCGACATCATCGCCTGCGGCGCGGCGGATTTCCGCGAGACCCAGAAGGCACTGGAGCGCGACATCGACGCCCAAGGCTATCCCGATGCGATCCTGGCCGGCAACGACCAGATGGGAATCGCCGCCATGAAGCTGGTGATGGCGCATGGCCGCAAGGTGCCGGGCGACGTCGCGATCACCGGCTTCAACGCCTTCGAGTTCTGGCAGTTCACCGACCCGATGCTGACCACCGTGCGCTCGCCGGCCTATGAGATGGGCGCGCGGGGCGGCGAGGAGATCCTGGCGCGGCTGACCGGCGGACGGTTCGAGCGCCGCGAGATCGTCTATCCGGTCGAGCTGCAGCGCGGCGGCTCGACCTGAGGAGTCACTCCCTTCGGATCCGGCTGTCGCCGGTCGCCTCGTCGAACAGGCAGACCGCTTCGGGACGCGGCCGCAGCGCCACCGTCTCTCCGGACACGATCATGGTCGGGTCGGTCAGCCGGGCGCAGATCGAGCCCGCCAGCTCGGCCGGCCGATCGCTCTGCTCGACCACGTCGAGATCGGCGACCCGCAGATAGAGATAGCGCTCGGCGCCGAGCTCCTCGGCGACCTCGACCTCGCCGACCAGCGCGTCCTGGCGCGACGGGACCAGCGTCAATGCTTCCGGACGGATGCCGATCAGGACTTCCCGCGGGCCGGGCGTGACGCGGGCCCGGATCTCCGCCGGCAGCGCGATCTCGATCGGTCCGGTATGGACGCCGGTCTCGGTCAGCATGCCGCGCAGGAAATTCATCGGCGGGCTGCCGATGAAGCCCGCGACGAAGGCGTTGGCCGGATACATGTAGAGCTGATGCGGCGGGGCGACCTGCTGCACCTTGCCCTTGTTCAGCACCACGACCCGCTGCCCGAGGGTCATCGCCTCGGTCTGGTCGTGGGTGACGTAGATCGTGGTGACGCCGAGCCGGCGATGCAGCCGCACCAGCTCGACGCGCATCTGGATCCTGAGCTTGGCGTCCAGGTTGGAGAGCGGCTCGTCCATCAGGAAGGCCTGGGGGTGGCGCACGATGGCGCGGCCCATGGCGACGCGCTGGCGCTGGCCGCCGGAGAGCTCCTTCGGCTTGCGGTCGAGCAGCGCCTCGATGCCCAGCATCTTGGCGACCTCGTTCACGCGCCGGTCGATCTCGCCGCGCGCCATGCCGCGCATCCGCAGGGGAAAGCCGACATTCTCGCGGATCGACTTGTGCGGATAGAGCGCGTAGTTCTGGAACACCATCGCGACGTCGCGGTCCTGCGGATCGAGCCGCGCCACCGACCGGCCGCCGATGCGGATGTCGCCGGACGAGACCTCCTCGAGCCCGGCGATCATGCGCAGCGCCGTCGTCTTGCCGCAGCCCGACGGCCCGACGAAGATCATGAACTCGCCGTCCTCGATGCGCAGGCTCAGATCATCGACCGCCGTGAAGCCGCCGGCGAACCTCTTCGAGACCCGGTCGAACTCGATCATCGCCATGCCGGAGACACCCCGATCCGTCGATTACCGCCCACCCGCCGTGACGGAAGATTGCCGTCGCCGCCCATGGTCACGCAACGGTAAATTCCTTGAGCACCTTCTCGTCGAGCTCGATCCCGAGGCCTGGCCCGTTCGGGATCGCGACGAAGCCGTCGACCACCGGGAACTTCTCCGGCACCAGGCGCTGGTTGAGGTCGGTGGTCTGCACGCAGTATTCCATGTATTCCGCCTCGTCCATCGCGGCGAGCACGTGCAGGGTCGCCGCCTTGATGATGCCGGTGCTCCAGGCGTGGAGCACGCAGCGCCGGCCCATGCGCCGCGCGTAGTCGGCGATCTTCAGGCATTCGAGGATGCCGCCGGCGCGCGTCACGTCGGGCTGCACCACCTCGACGCCGCCGGTCGTCACCAGGCGCTCGAAATCGGCGAGCGTGGTCTCTTCCTCGCCGGCGGCGATCGGCGTCTTCACCGCGGCGGCGAGGGCGGCGTATTTCCCGTATTCGTCCGGCTCGAACGGCTCCTCGATCCAGAACGGATTGTGCTCCTCCATGCGCCGCACGACGTTGATCGCCTGGCGCGCGCTCTTCCAGCCGAAGCCGACGTCGATCATCAGGTCGAAATCGGGACCGCCGGCCTTGCGCGCCGCGGCCACCAGCGCCACGTCGAGCTCGCCCGACTGGCCGAGCGGGCCCCAGCCGAGCTTCACCGCCTTGAATCCCGCCTTGAGCTGGGTCTCGACGGCGCGCGCGGCCTCGGCCGGCGTGTCCGGCATCAGGGTGCTGGCATAGGCCTTCACCTTGTCGCGCCGCGCGCCGCCGATCAGCGTGTGGATCGGCTTGTTCAGTGCCTTGCCGACGACGTCCCAGAGCGCGATCTCGACGCCGCTGATCGCATGAAGCGCGGCGCCGCGGCGGCCGTAATAGACCGAGCGGTCGTACATCTTGCGCCACAGGCGCCCCACCTGCAGCGGATCCTCGCCGATCAGCACCGCGCCCAGGCCCGAGGCGATCTTGTGCGAGGCCGGCGCCTCGATGATCGCCTTGGCGACGTGCGGCGAGGAATCGACCTCGCCCAGGCCGACGATGCCGGCATCGGTGTGGACCCGGACGATCAGCGCATCCTGGCTGCCGTCGGCGATGTCGGTCTTGATCGGTCCCGGCGGCCGCAGCAGGATTGCTTCAACCTTTGTGATGCGCATGACTGCCCATGACTCCGTAGGTGGGTTTCAGGTAGCTCTCGTAGAGGTCCTCGCAATCGGGCGAGCAGGCGACCAGCGGCCCGGCGCCGCCCTCGAACACCCAGGAGCGGCGCGGGATCAGCCGCCCGCAGACCGCGCAATAGACGACGCTGGTGTCGTTCCAGGTGCGGGTCGGCTCGACCCAATGTCCTTGCCGGCTCATTGCGCTGCCTCGTCCTTGATCTTGAAGCCGTAATCGCGCGCCGCCGCCTCGGGCGAGATGTAGCCTTCCAGGAGATCCTCGCGGATCAGGGCGGGATCGCGCTTCTCCGGCGGGCCGAAGCCGGCGCCGCCCGGCGTGCGGTAGTAGAGCTCGTCGCCCTCGTGCAGGACGACATTGGTGAACTTGGTCGGCGACTTGACGCCGAAGACCTCGGGGAAGCTGCGGAACGTGCTCTCGCCCTTGAGCTTCACCATCAGGGCCGAGCGCCCGCCCTCGTGCCCGCCGAACAGGCCGGGCGCGCCGAGCTTGCAGCGGTCGAACAGCGCGCTGAAGGTGATCTCCGGCGCGGTGACGCGGATGATCCGCTCGGTGGCGAGGCCGCCGCGATGCTCGCCGGCGCCGCCCGAGTCCTTGGCGAGCCCGTAGCGGGTGGTGAGCAGCGGATAGCGGTGCTCGAACACCTCGATCGGCGTATTGCGGCAGTTCGAGTGGCGGGTGATCTCGCCGTCATTGCCGTCCTTGGTCGCGGTCGCGCCGGTGCCGTGGCCGTCGAAATTGTAGTTGCTGTAGTAGCGGCCGGTATCCGGATGCACCCCGCCGAACAGCAGGTTGCTGCTGGAGCCGCCGGTCGCTGCCGCCACGCGATCCGGCACCGCCTTGGCGAAGGCCGCGAGCAGCAGGTCGATCAGCTTGGGCTGGAGATCGGTGTTGCCGCCGACCGAGGGGCCTGGATGCTTGACGTTCACCACCGAGCCCGGCGGGGCGATCACCTGGACCGGGCGGTAGCAGCCGGCATTGCGCGGGATCTGGTCGGTCGGATCGGTGACGCTGAAGACCGCGTTGTAGAGCGCCGCCGCCACCACCACGAAGGTGCAGTTCATCGGCCCGCGCACCTGCGGGCTCGATCCGGTGAAGTCGGCGATGATGCGGCTGTCCTTGATGACCAGCCTGACCTTGACGTCGAACGGGTCGTTGCCCACGCCGTCATCCTCGACCGTCATGGAGGCCTCGTAGGCCCCCTCCGGCAGCTCGGCGAGCTCGGCCCGCAGCCGCCGCTCCGAATAGTCGATGAGCTGGTGCGAGCCCTCGATCACCGTCTTCAGGCCGTAGCGGCCGACCAGCTCGGTCAGGCGGCGGTCGCCGATGTTGAGCGCGCCGATCATGGCGTGGAAGTCGCCCCAGCTGTTCCGCGGCGTGCGGTGGTTGGCCATGATCACGCGCCAGAGCTGCTCGTTGTAGCGCCCGCCCTCGATCAGCTTGACCGGCGGGAGGCGCAGCCCTTCCTGGTAGACGTCGGTCGCGTCGGAGGCGAAGCTGCCCGGCGCCTTGCCGCCGACTTCCGCCAGATGCCCGATCGTGCCGGCGAAGGCGATCAGCTCGCCATCGACGAAGATCGGCTTCATCAGCATGTGCTCCGGCAGATGGCAGTTGCCGCGATAGGGATCGTTGTGCACCACGACGTCGCCGGGCCGGAAGAACTCCTCGCCCAGCTCCTCCAGCGTCCAGCGCAGCGCGTAGTTGACGGCGCCCATCATCGACGGCGCGAAGTTCTTCTCGGCGATCAGGTTGCCCTGGCGGTCGAGCAGCATGGTCGAGAAGTCCAGGCCCTCGTTGAAGATCGTCGAATAGGACGTCTTCATCATCACGATCGCCATCTCGGCGGCGATGTTGGCCAGCGCGTTGTGCAGGACGTGAAGCCCGACCGCGTCCAGTTCCAGGCGATGCGTGCTCATGGGCGTTTCCCCAGGCTCAGGATCATCACGCCGCTCGGCTCGACCCGGATCTCGTCGCCGGGGAAGACCAGCGTCGTCGAATCCACCTCCTCGATCACCGCGGGCCCGGCGACCGGGCCTTTCTCCGCCAGCGCGGCGCGGGAGAAGACCGGGCATTGCACGGCCTCCTTTCCGTCGAACCGGACCCGGCGCTCGGCGCTGCCGCGGCCGGGCTTGGGCGCGATGGTGAAGGAGGAGGGCGGCTCCGGGCTGATAGCGGTGACCCGGAGATTGATCAGCTCGACCGGCTCGCCGGGCAGGGCGAAGCCGTAGAGCTTGCTGTGCACCTCGGTGAAGCGCTCGACCACCAGCGGCCAGGTCTCGCGGTCGAGCTCGCCCGGGGGCAGGGGCACCTCGACCTCGTAGTTCTGGCCGGAATAGCGCATGTCGGCGGCGCTGCGGATTTCCGGCTCCGCTTCCGGCACGCTCGCCTTCAGCTCGGTCGCGGTCGCTTCGCGCAGGCGCCGCAGCGCGCCGCCCAGCGCGTCGAAATCGATGCCGTCGGAATGGATGAAGAAGGTCTGGAACCGGTCGACCCGCGCCTCGGCGATCGCCGCGCCGAAGGCCGAGCAGAGGCCGGGATGCGGCGGGATGATCACCGTCTTCATGCCGAGCCGCTCGGCGACGGCGCGGCCGTGCAGCGGTCCGGCGCCGCCGAAGGCGATCAGCGCGAGCTCCCGCGTGTCGAGGCCGCGCTCGACGGCGATCAGGCGGATCGCATTGGCCATGTTCTCGTCGGCGGTCTGCACCATCGCCAGGGCCGCCTGCTCGGCGGTAAGGCCCAGGGCGTCGCCGAGACGCGCGACGGCGGCCTTCGCGGCGGCGAGGTCGAGCTTCATCGCGCCGCCGAGGAAGTAGGCGGGATCGAGCCGGCCCAGCACGAGATTGGCGTCGGTGATGGTGGGCTCGGCTCCGCCGCGGCCGTAGGCGGCGGGGCCGGGCTCGGCGCCGGCGCTGCGCGGGCCGACATGGAGGAAGCCGCCCTTATCGACCCAGCCGATCGAGCCGCCGCCGGCGCCGATCGTCTCCACCGCGACGCAGGGAATGGTGACCGGAATCCCGAAGGCGATGCGGAACTCGGTCGTGTATTGCTGCGATCCGGCGACCACCAGGCCGATATCCGCGCTGGTGCCGCCCATGTCCAGGATGAAGGCCGCGTCATGGCCGGCGCGCTCGGCGAAGTGCCGACCGCCGATCACGCCGCCGGCCAGGCCCGAGATCAGCAGCTGCGCCGGCCGCTCCAGCGCCCGGTCGGCGCGCAGATAGCCGCCGTTCGACGCCAGCAGGTTCCAGCGCCGCTTCCCCGTGCCGTTGCCGCCGACCACGCTGCCGACCCGGCTCACATAGCGGCTGACGACGGGCTTCACGAAGGCGTCGGCGATGGTCGTGCTGGCGCGCTCGTATTCGCGCCACAGCGGGGAGACCTCGTGGGACACCGAGACCGCGGCCTCGGGCAGGGTCGCGCGCGCGACGTCGGCGGCGCGCCGCTCGTGCGCGCCGTTGAGATAGGCGAAGAGGCAGCAGATCGCGACCGCCACCTCCTCGCCGGAATGCTGCGCCAGCGTGGCACGCAACGCCTCGAGCTCGCCGGCATCGAGCGGCGCCAGCTCCGTGCCGTGGCAATCGAAGCGCCCGCCGATCCCGATGCTGTCGCGCCGGTTGGCCAGGGGCTTCGGCTTGCGCCAGTTGAGGTCGTAGATCCGCTCCTTGTCCAGGCGGCCGATGAAGGGCACGTCCTCGAACGCGCGGTTGGTGACGAACAGCACCTTGGGGCCGCGCCGCTCGATCACCGCATTGGTCGCGACCGTGGTGCCGATGATGATCCGGTCCACGCGGTCGACGCCGTCGAGCTGGGCCAGGCCGGCCGCCAGCGCCGCCGCGGGATCGCCCGGCGTCGAGGGCACCTTGGCGGTCGCGATCGAGCCGTTGCCGTGGTCGACCAGCACGAAATCGGTGAAGGTGCCGCCGGTATCGATGCCGAGTACGACGCTCATCTCGCCAGTCCCTGCCAACGCGTGTTCCGGGTCGTTGTCGATTTGCCCGGTTTGCCGTTTAGTGTAACGCTAAAGTATTCGAGCGTCCGGCGGCTGTCAACGGCCCAGGCGAGGCCCGCGCGCAACGCCGCGAGCGGAATCCCGCTTGACCGGCCGCCGGCGCGCCCGCACAATCGGCGCCGGCAACTTTATCGTTATAGTAACCGCATTATCGCGTCTTGCAGGGGGGTCGCACCATGGAGCAGCGCTTGAAGGGCAAGGTCGCCTTGGTCACCGGCGGCGGCCGGGGCATCGGCGAGGGCATCGCGCGCCGTCTCGCGGCGGAGGGCGCGCTGGTCTGGATCGCCGACATCGACGAGCCGGCGGCGAAATCCGTCGCGACCAGCCTGGAAGGCGCCACCCATTCCAGGGTCGACATCACCAGCGACGAGTCGGTCGCATCGCTCGCCGCGGCGATCGCGGCCAGGCACGGCCACCTCGACATCCTGGTGAACAACGCCGCGATCCTCGACATCATCCCGCTGGAGGAGCTGACGCCGGCGCATCACGCCAAGGTCATCGAGGTCAATCTCAACGGCGCGGTCCGCGTCAGCCTGGCGATGGTGCCGCTGCTGCGCAAGGCGAAGGACGGCGCCCGCATCGTCAACCTCGCCTCGGTCAACGGGCTCCGCGGCAGCCGCGACAACATCCCCTATTCGGTCGCCAAGGGCGGCATCGTCAACCTGACGCGCTGCCTCGCCACCGATCTCGGCGCCGACAACATCACCGTCAACGCCATCGCGCCGGGCTTCATCGACACCCGCATGTCGCTGCTGCCCGACGGCAGCCACGAGCACAAGACCGAATGGTTCCAGGACATCTACATCAAGTACGGCCGCATCCCGCTGCGCCGTGGCGGCACGCCGGCCGACATCGCCGGCCCGGCCTTCTTCCTGTGCTCGGATGACAGCCGCTATGTCACCGGCCAGATCCTGACGGTCGATGGCGGCATGCTGGCGACCTTCTGAAACGCTGCGCCGCGCGGCTTCGGGTGCCGGCGGGCGTTAACCATTGCGAAGCGCCGCCGGGGTCGGACCGGACCGAGGGCGCCTTCCCGCTGCGGCAGGCGCCGCCCGCGCCGATTGACATGCATCAACGCGCGCCGTGCCGGCGCACTGTTATTTCTTCAAGACAACGGCTGCATGGTCGGCCATGAGGGCTTGATCGCGCGGCATAATTTCGCTCAAGTGGGAGCGGCGGGGCGCGCCACTCTCCGGGTCGTGCCCGTTGAGGCGGCGGGTGCGAAGGCAACGAAGGGGACGGAATGCAGACGCCATCCGCCGTCGTGATCTCCCGCGATTCGCTGCAGGCGCTGATCGACGCCCTGGCGGGCGACGGGTACCGGGTGCTCGGTCCCCGGGTCCATGAAGGTGCCATCGTCTACGATCACTTGGCCCGCGTCGGCGATCTGCCGGAAGGCTGGACCGATCGCCAGGATGCCGGCCGCTATCGGCTGGAGCGGCGCGACGATCGCGCGCTGTTCGGCTTCGTCGTCGGCCCGCAATCCTGGAAGCGCTTCCTGCATCCCTCGCAGGAGACGATGTGGACCATGCGCCGCAGCGAGCAGGGCGGCGTCGCCCTCGACCCGGCGCCGGAGCCGCGGGAGAAGTTCGCCTTCATCGGCGTGCGCGCCTGCGAGCTGGCGGCGATCGCGGTCCACGACCGGGTCTTCGTCGGCGGCACCTATGCCGATCTCGGCTATGCCACGCGGCGCGCCAATGCCTTCATCGTGGCCGTCAATTGCGGCGAGGCGGGCGGCACCTGCTTCTGCGTCTCGATGGAGACCGGCCCGAAGGCCAAGTCCGGCTTCGACCTCGCCCTCACCGAGCTGATCGCCAAGGGCCGCCACGACTTCCTGGTCGAGACCGGGAGCGAAGCGGGCGCCGCGGTCCTCGCGCGGATCCCGCAGCGGCCGGCCTCGGCCGAGGACCTCGACGCGGCGGCGGCGGCGACCGCGCGCGCGGCGGGCCAGATGGGCCGCCGGATGGAGACCGAGGGGCTGAAGGAGCTGCTGCAGGCCAATCTCGAGCATCCGCGCTGGGACCAGGTCGCCGAGCGCTGCCTGACCTGCGGCAACTGCACCATGGTCTGCCCGACCTGCTTCTGCACCACGATCGAGGAACAGGGCGATCTTGCCGGTGCGAGCGCCGCGCGGGTGAAGAAATGGGACTCCTGCTTCACCCTGCAGCACAGCTACATCCACGGCGGCAGCGTCCGGCAGAGCGCCCGGTCGCGCTACCGGCAGTGGATGACCCACAAGCTCGCGAGCTGGATCGACCAGTTCGGCACCTCGGGCTGCGTCGGCTGCGGCCGCTGCATCACCTGGTGCCCGGTCGGCATCGACATCACCGAAGAGGCGGCGGCGATCCGGGCGACGCCGGGTGCCGTGCAAGGAGTGCCCCATGGAAGGCCTTGAGACCATCCTGGCCGAGCAGCCGTTCCTGGCCGGCCTGGCCGCCGAGCACCGCAAGCTGCTGAGCGGCTGCGCGCGCAATCATCGCTTCGACGCCGGCGGCTATCTGTTCCATGAAGGCGACGCCGCCGACGAGTTCTTCCTGATCCGGCACGGAAGGGTGGCGCTGGAGATCTCCGCGCCGGGCCAGGCGCCGATCGTCTTCACCACGCTGGGGCCGGGCGACGTGGTCGGCGCTTCCTGGATCATCCCGCCCTACCGCTGGATGTTCGACGCCCGGGCGCTGGACCTGGTGCGCGCGGTCGGGATCGACGCCGCCTGCCTGCGCGGCAAATGCGATTCCGATCACGCCTTCGGCTACGACATGATGAAGCGCTTCCTGCCGGTCCTGGCGCAGCGCCTCCAGGCGACGCGCCTGCAGGTCCTGGACGTCTACGGCAAGCGCTGACATGTCCGGCACCGACACGACCGCGGTCGGCATGACGGCGATGACGCCCGCGAACCGGGGCACCGACCCGTTCGCCAGCCAGCTCTACCGCGTCGCGCGCTCCTACCGGGAGCTTGCCGACACGGTAACGCTGGAATTGACGCCGCTCGCCGGCCCTTGCGCCACTTTCGCGCCCGGCCAGTTCAACATGCTCTATGCCTTCGGCATCGGCGAGATCGCGATCAGCGTCAGCGGAAACCGCACCGACCAGAGCAAGCTGATCCATACCATCCGCGAGGTCGGCGCCGTCAGCCGCGCCGTGGCCGGCCTCGGGGTCGGCGAGGTCGTGGGCCTGCGCGGGCCTTTCGGCGTCGGCTGGCCGGTCGAGGCGGCGGCGGGCTCCGACGTCATCCTGGTCGCGGGCGGCCTCGGCCTCGCGCCGCTGCGGCCGGCGATCTATCACCTGATGGAGAATCGCGGCCGCTACGGCCGGGTCACCATCCTGTTCGGCGCCCGCGATCCGCACCAGCTGCTGTTCCGCCACGAGATCGAGCAATGGCGCGAGAGCCTCGACGTCGACATCCACGTGACCGTCGATCATGCCGATGCCGGTTGGCACGGCAATGTCGGCGTGGTGCCGATGCTGGTGCCGCGCGTCGATCTCGATCCGCGCGAGACCGTCGCGATGGTCTGCGGGCCGGAGGTCATGATGCGCTTCACCGCCAACGCCCTGCGCTCGGCCGGCCTGTCGGACGACAGGATCTACGTCTCGATGGAGCGCAACATGAAATGCGGCATCGGGCTCTGCGGCCATTGCCAGTTCGGCCCGACCTTCGTCTGCAAGGACGGGCCGGTGATGCGCTACGACCGGATCGCCGGCATCTTCGCCATGCGGGAGATATGACCATGAGCGAGCGCCGCCGTCCCCGCCTCGCGGTCTGGAAATTCGCCTCGTGCGACGGATGCCAGCTCTCCTTGCTGGATTGCGAGGACGAGCTCCTGGATTTCGTCGGCGCGGTGGAGATCGCGAACTTCCCCGAAGCCTCCAGCGCGATCTCCGAAGGGCCCTACGACCTCTCGCTGGTCGAGGGCTCGATCACCACCGCCCATGACGCCGAGCGGATCCGCATGGTGCGCGCGCAGTCGAAGTTCCTGGTCACCATCGGCGCCTGCGCCACGGCGGGCGGCGTCCAGGCCCTGCGCAACTTCGGCGACGTGAAGGACTTCATCGCCACGGTCTACGCCTCGCCGGAATATATCAACACCCTGGCAACCTCGACGCCGATCGCGGCCCATGTGAAGGTCGATTTCGAGCTGCGCGGCTGCCCCATCAACAAGCTGCAGCTCATCGAGGTGGTCTCGGCCCATCTCGCCGGCCGCGTGCCTCAGGTCGCCAATCACAGCGTCTGCATCGAATGCAAGCGCCGCGGCACGGTCTGCGTGATGATGCAGGGGATCCCGTGCCTCGGCCCGGTCACCCATGCCGGCTGCGGCGCGCTCTGCCCCTCCTATCGGCGCGGCTGTTACGGCTGCTACGGGCCGATGGAGACCCCGAACACCGCCGCCCTGGCGCGGGAATGGAAGGCGCTCGGCGCGGCCCCACGCGACGTGCAGCGCGCCTTCCGCAGCTTCAACGCCGTGGCCGAAGCCTTCCAGAAGGAAGGCGATGCCCAGGGGCCGTTCCGCGAAGGCACCGTGCACGGGAGGGCCGCGGATGGCAACTAGGAAGACCATAAGGGTCGACTACCTGGCCCGGGTCGAGGGCGAGGGCGCCCTCGATCTCCACATCGCCGACGGCAAGGTGACCGAGGCGCGGCTCAACATCTTCGAGCCGCCGCGCTTCTTCGAGGGCTTCCTGCCCGGGCGCAGCTACACCGAGCTGCCCGACATCGTCGCGCGCATCTGCGGCATCTGTCCGATCGCCTACCAGATGGGCGCCGTCCATGCCGTGGAGAACGCCTTCGGCGTCACGGTCGGAGGCCAGCTTCGGGCGCTGCGGCGCCTGATCTATTGCGGCGAGTGGATCGAGAGCCACGCGCTCCACGTCGTGATGCTGCACGCGCCGGATTTCCTCGGCTATCCGGATGCGATCCGGATGGCGGCCGAGCACGGCGAGGTGGTGAAGAACGGCCTGTTCCTCAAGAAGACCGGCAACGAGATCCTGCGCATCCTCGGCGGCCGCGAGATCCACCCGGTCAACGTCAGGGCCGGCGGCTTCTATCATGCGCCGACCAGAGCCGACCTCGCGCCGCTGGCCGAGATGCTGAAGCGTTCCCGCGACATCGCGGTCGATGTCGTGCGCTGGACGGCCGGCTTCCCGTTCCCGGACTTCACCCAGGATTACGAGTTCGTGGCGCTGCGCCATCCCGACGAATATCCGTTCAACGAGGGCCGCCTGGTCTCCAGCCGCGGCCTCGACATCGACATCGCCGAGTACGAGAACGAGTTCGAGGAGCGTCACGTCGCCCATTCGACCGCGCTCCATTCCGTGCTGAAGAAGCGCGGCGCCTATCTGGTGGGGCCGCTGGCCCGCTATGCCCTGAACTTCGACCGCCTGCCCGCCTCGATCCAGGCGCTCGCGCGCGAGGCCGGCCTCGGCCCGGTCTGCGCCGACCCGTTCCGCAGCATCACGGTGCGCGGTATCGAGCTGGTCTATGCCTGCGAAGAGGCGCTGCGCATCATCGCCGACTATGATCCGCCGTCGGGCGGGTCGGTCGCGGTCGAGCCCCGCGCCGGCACCGGCTACGGCTGCACCGAGGCACCGCGCGGCATCTGCTGGCACCGCTACGATTTCGAGGCGGACGGGGTCATCCGCGCGGCCCGCATCGTGCCGCCGACCTCGCAGAACCAGCCGAGCATCGAGGCCGACCTCAAGGGCGTCGCGCAGGCGCTGGTCGATGCGCCCGACGACGTGATCCGAGGCCGCTGCGAGCAGGCCATCCGCAATTACGACCCCTGCATTTCCTGCTCGACGCATTTCCTGAAGCTCAGGGTGCATCGCGCGTGACGCGCCGGCTGCTGGTGGTCGGCCTCGGCAATCCCGATCGCGGCGATGACGCGGTCGGCGCGATGATCGCCCGGTCCCTGGCCGGGCGCCTGCCCGCGGGCGCCGCGCTCCGGGAGCGCGCCGGCGACATGCTGTCCCTGATCGACGATTGGCACGGCTACGACGCGGTCATCTGCATCGACGCCGCCGCGCCGGCAGGGGAGCCCGGGCGGATCCATCGCCTCGACGCCGCCCGGGATGCGCTGGCGCCCGATCTTGCCTTTGCGTCCAGCCACGCCTACGGCCTTGCGGAGGCGGTGGCCCTGGCGCGGCAGCTCGGCCTCCTGCCCAGGGATCTCGTCATCTACGCCGTCGAAGGGCTGGGCTTCGAGGCCGGCGCGCCGCTGAGCGCCCCGGTTGCCGCGTCATTGCGCGTCGCGTCGGAGCGGGTGGCGGCGGAAGCGCAGCGGCTGGCCCGGCACGGCGCGGCGGCCCAGGCCTGAGGCTGGGCCGGAGAGCGAGACGGATGCGCCGCGCCATGCTCGCGCCCGAGCGGCATGCGGCAGGTGAAAAAGTCGCATCGACATTGACCTCGATCAATGATGCCGGGGGACTCCAGTATAGGTTGTATCGGCACGCCCGAACTGGTGGCAGGCGGGCTGCGCCCCAAGTCTAGCCGCAGGTGGTCCATGACGAAGCGCATACATACGGCCGTCTTCCCGGTCGCCGGACTCGGCACGAGGTTCCTGCCGGCCACCAAGGCGACGCCGAAGGAGCTGCTGCCGGTCGTGGACAAGCCGCTCATCCAGTACGCCCTCGAAGAGGCGCGGCTCGCCGGCATTTCGCGCTTCGTCCTGGTTACGGCCCATGGCAAGTCGACCATCGAGGACCACTTCGATCACTGCTATGAGCTCGAGGAGACGCTTGCAGCGCGCGGCAAGCGCAATGAGCTTGACGCATTGCGCCGCTGGCTGCCCCGACCCGGCGAGATCTTCTACACGCGCCAGCAGGAGCCGCTCGGGCTCGGCCATGCCGTGTGGTGCGCGCGAGACCTGATCGGCGACGAACCCTTTGCCGTTGTGCTGGCCGACGACCTGGTGGTGGGGGAGGTTCCCTGCCTGAGGCAGATGGTCGAGGCCCACGCGGGGGTCGGCGGCAACGTGGTCGCCGTGATGGACGTTCCGCGCGCCCATACCAGCCGCTACGGCATTCTCGACGTCGGACGAACCGACGGCCGGCTGGTCGAGGTCCGCGGGCTGGTCGAGAAGCCGTCGCCGGAGAAGGCGCCCTCGACGCTCTCCATCATCGGCCGATACATCCTGCAGCCCGACGTGATCGAGCATCTGGAACACGTGCGGCCGGGCGCCGGCGGCGAGATCCAGCTCACGGATGCGCTGGCGCAAATGATCGGGAAAGGCCCGTTTCACGGCTTCCGCTTCGAAGGCACGCGCTTCGATTGCGGCGACAAGCTGGGATACTTCGAGGCCAATGTCGCCGTAGCCATCAGCCGCAGCGATATCGGCGCCGGAGCGCGCGACATCGTGTGGCGTTACGCCGAGCAGTGCCGGCCCAAAGCGGCCGGGCAGCAGAAGATCGACGCGGGGACCGGCGAGCCGGCGCTCAGGCGAGCCGGTCTGCCCGGCGCCGGCCGGTGATTCGGAACCGCGTCTCGGCCGGCGGGACGGATTGTCGTCGGAGGTGGGGCGGGATAGCCGACGGCAGCCGTGACGTTGAGGTGGATCAACGCATCCGGCGCCGCCCGCGTCTATAGTTACTACAAGGAATGACAGCGTCCTTCGGCCGGGCCGGGGGCGTTCGCGGTGGCGCGGCCAATTGCGGAGGAAGCAGATGCTGGGCGGCGGTCAGACGATTACCCTGGTTACCGGGGGCGCGGGATTCCTCGGCTTCAATCTTTGCGCGCGATTGCTGGACAAGGGCGACCGGGTTGTCTGTCTCGACGACATGACGACCGGCGTGCGCGCCCATGTCGACGCCCTGGCCGGGCATCCCCATTTCGAGTTCATCCGCCACGACGTGACCGAGCCGATCGACATGCGGGTTGACCGCATCTTCAATCTCGCCTGTCCGGCATCGCCGCCGGCCTATCAGAGCGATCCGATCAAGACGACCCTGACGAGCGTGCTCGGCGTGCGGAACATGCTCGAACTGGCGCGCTCGAAGAATGCGCGCATCCTCCACACGTCGACCTCGGAGATCTACGGCGACCCGCTGGTCCATCCCCAGACCGAGGCTTATTGGGGCAACGTCAATTCCATGGGGCCGCGCTCCTGCTACGATGAAGGCAAGCGTTGCGCCGAGACGCTGGCCTACGACTTTCACCGGCTGCACGGCGTCGACGTGCGCGTCGCCCGTATCTTCAATACCTACGGTCCCGGCATGCGCCAGGACGACGGCCGCGCCGTGTCCAATTTCATCGTGCAGGCGCTGCAGAACCAGGACGTCACGATTTACGGCGATGGTTCCTTCACGCGGTCGATGTGCTTCGTGGACGACCTGATCGACGGGCTGCTTCGTCTCATGGAGGCCGAGGGCGATCACGCGGCTCCGGTGAATCTCGGCAACCCGCATGAAATAACGATGTTGAGCCTCGCGCAGCGTGTCATCGCAATGACCGGCTCGAAATCGAAGATCGTCCATCGGCCGATCGTCGTCGACGACCCCCGCGCGCGCTGCCCGGACATCTCCCGTGCCAAGGCGACGCTGAACTGGCAGCCCCGCGTCTCCCTAGAAGAGGGCCTCAAGGCGACGATAGCCTTCTTCGAGGCCGAGCTGGCGCATGAGCGGGCGGTGAATGCGGACTTGCTCCACGGAAGCGCGATGGCCGAGGCCTCCTTGTCCTCGGCTCCGCGGTAAAGGCGAAGCGGCGGCACGGGTGCCGGCCGCTGACGGCGTCCTGAGAAAGCTCTGTCCACAACCATGAACAAGGATCTTCCAGGAGGCTATTGGGCGTATCACGCACATACCGATGAGCCGCTGCTCAGGCCGTTTTTCACGGGCACCCGGCGGCTCGTCAATATCCTGGCCATCGGCGTCTGGCTCGTCACCCTCGTCTATTTCCTGTCCTGGTGGTTCGAGCCCGCCCACATGGTGTCGGTCAGCCGCTACGTGATCGCCTCCATTCCGCTGGTCTGGGCATCGCTGCTTCCCGCCTATTTCATCTTCATCTTCGCCAACGCCAAGGTGCCGTCCCACCGCGCCCGGCCGCCCCACGATTCGCGCGTCGCGATCGTCGTGACCAAGGCGCCGTCGGAACCGTTCTCCCTCGTCAAGGAAACCCTCCATGGGGCGCTGAAGCAGCACGGTTTCAATCATGATACCTGGCTGGCCGACGAGGACCCGGCCCCGGAGACGCTGCAATGGTGCCTCGAGCACGGCGTCCAGGTGTCCTGCCGCAAAGGCGTCGCCGAGTACCATCGCACGGACTGGCCCCGGCGGACGCGATGCAAGGAGGGGAATCTCGCCTACTTCTACGACCGCTACGGCTACGAGCACTACGACTTCGTGTCGCAGTTCGACGCGGACCACGTGCCGTCGCCCCACTACCTGGAACACGCCATCGCGCCTTTCGCCGATCCGGCGGTCGGCTACGTCTCGGCGCCCAGCATCTGCGATTCGAATGCCGCGGAGAGCTGGTCGGCGCGCGGGCGGCTCTACTTCGAGGCCAGCATGCATGGCGCGCTGCAATGCGGGTATAGCGGGGGATGGGCGCCGCTGTGCATCGGGTCGCATTACAGCGTGCGGACCTCCGCCCTGCGCGCGGTCGGCGGGCTCGGCCCGGAGCTTGCGGAGGACCATTCCACCACGCTGCTCATGAACGCCGGCGGCTGGCGGGGCGTGCACGCCGTCGATGCGATCGCCCATGGGGAGGGGCCGGAGACCTTCGCGGACCTGATCACGCAGGAATTCCAGTGGTCGCGGAGCCTGGTCACGATCCTGCTCGAATATTCGCCGACCTACGTGCCGAAGCTGCCCGGCCGCCTTCGCTTTCAGTTCCTCTTCTGCCAGCTCTGGTACCCGACCTTTCCGACGATGATGGCGATGGCGTTCCTGCTGCCGATGGTCGCGCTCGCGACCGGCCGTCCGTTCGTCAACGTCACCTACATCGACTTCCTGCTTCATTCGATACCCCCCGCCACGGCGCTGCTCGCCCTGGCCTATTGGTGGCGGCGGACCGGCCTGTTGCGTCCGGCGGATGCCAAGGTCCTGAGCTGGGAATGCATCGCCTTTGTGCTCCTGCGCTGGCCGTGGGCGCTCATAGGCTCGGTGGTGGCGGTCTCGGACCGGCTGCGCGGCAAGGTCGCCGGCTTCCGCATCACGCCCAAGGGAGCCAAGCGCGGCGCGCCGCTTCCGACGCACGTGATCGCGCCATACATGCTGATCGCGGCCGCGGCGGCGCTGGTGTCCTTGCTGGTGAAGCACCCGGGCTCGGCGGCCGGCTTCTATGTCTTCAATCTGATAACCGCGACCGTCTATCTCTTCCTCATCATGCTGATCCTCTACCGCCACGCGCGAGAAAACGGCGCGCCGCTCGTGGGGCTGACCGTGTCGGGCGTGGCGCGCACGCTTGCCGTCGCGGCGATCGCTCTCGCCATCGGCGGCGCCGCGTACCAGAACGGGCCCCGGGGACTGGCAATGCTGACCCAGGGCTTCACCGTCTTCACGTTGACCGAAACCGTCTATCCGCCGTCCGAGCCCGGCCAGGTCGAGCCGAGCGAGCCGGTCGTCCGGTTGCGACCCAAGTGGTACGGCTTCTCGCACGGCGAACCGGCGCCGAACCAGGAATAAGGATCGCGCACATGGAAAATCCGAAACGAATTGCGGTCGTCGGCACCGGCTATGTCGGCCTGGTCGCGGGCGCCTGCTTTGCCGATTGGGGCCACGCGGTCATCTGCGTGGACAACGACACGCATCGCATCGAACGCCTGACGCAGGGCAAGATACCCATCTACGAGCCCGGCCTGGACGACGTGGTGACGCGCGCCGTGCGCGCGGGGCGGCTCTCTTTCACCACGACGATCGCCGATGCCGTCGCCGATTGCGATGCCGCCTTCATCGCCGTGGGTACGCCGCCGCGCAAGACCGATGGCGAGGCCGACCTCACCTTCGTCTACGACTGCGCGGAGCAGATCGCGAAGGCCATCAATCCGCTCGGCGTGATCGTGAACAAGTCGACCGTGCCGGTCGGCACCGGCGACATGGTCGAGCGCATCGCCCGCAAGGCGCGGCCGGAGGCGGATATTCAGGTGGTCTCCAATCCGGAGTTCCTGCGCGAAGGCACGGCTCTTCTCGACTTCACCCGGCCCGACCGGGTCGTGATCGGGACGGAGAACGAGCGCGCCAGGTCCGTCTTGACCGCGATCTACGCGCCCATCGCCGAGATCGGGCGTCCCGTCGTGCTGACGCGCCGCCGCAGCGCCGAACTGATCAAATACGCGGCCAATGCGCTGCTCGCGACCAAGATCACCTTCATCAACGAGATTGCCGACTTGTGCGAGGCGGTCGACGCCGACGTCGCCGACATCGCACTCGGCATCGGCCTCGACAGCCGCATCGGCCCGCATTTCCTGCAGGCCGGTCCCGGCTATGGCGGCTCATGCTTTCCCAAGGACACGCTGGCGCTCGTCCGCACCGCCCAGGAGCACGGCGTCAGCCTGCGCATCGTCGAGGAGACGGTCCAGGCGAACAGCGCGCGCAAGCGCCGGATGGCCATGAAGGTCCGCCACGTGCTTCACGGCTCGGTCGCGGACAAGAAGATCGCGATCTTGGGGCTGACCTTCAAGGCGGACACGGACGACATGCGCGACTCGCCGTCGATCCCGCTGATCGAGCTCCTGCAGCGATCGGGCGCCCTGATTCACGCCTACGACCCACAGGGGATCGGGCAGGCCAAGGGCGTGCTGAGCGACGTCGTCTTCCATACCGATCCCTATGAGTGCGCCACCCTGGCCGACGCCGTCGTCTTCATGACCGACTGGGATGTGCTCAAGCATCTTGATCTGGCACGGCTGGCATCCATCATGCGCACGCCGGCCCTGATCGATCTGCGCCGCATCTATCCGGTGGAGGAGGCGGCCAAGCAGGGGTTCACCGTGGAAACCGTCGGACGGTCCGGCCTGGAACCGCATCCGTTCAACCTCTACGAGCCCGGCTTCCTTCATCCCGATTTCGCGGCGCAGACGGCCCGCGAGCCCGGCGTCACCGGCCAGAGCGAGCCGGCGCGCGCGGGGGGCCACCACGCCCGGCGCAAGGAGCTGGTCGAGAGTCGCTAGAATCGGGCGTCGCCGGAGCGAGGGGGCTCGCTCCGGCGACGCACCTGCCGTCCTCCCCGCCCATTCCGCGGCGTCTCGCGCGGCGGGCGGCGAAGCTTTCAGGTCAGCAAAGGATCACTGGATCCCGACGGGCTGGCTGCTGCTCCCGGCGGCGGCTTCCTGCCGGTGATCGGCCATATCCTGCTTGGCGGCGGTGAACCAGCCCGCCGGAATTCGCCAATCGGGATCGCCGTAGAACCCGTAGCAATGGCAGGGTTCCATGTCGTTGAAATAGACCACCGCGTGCAACAGGGGATACATCGTTCCCGCCGCCACGGCGCGGAACAGGTCCTTGAACCAGCCGTTCCGATAGTCCTGGCCGCCGGTCACACCCAGTTCGGCGATCATCACCGGCTTGCCGAAGGAAGCGACGCGGCCATAGCGTTCGCCGAAGGCTTCGGCAAAATCGCGGGCATGACCGAGCTTGGACTCCTCCAATCCCTCGAATCCGTATAGCGACAAGCCGACGACGTCGACATAGGCGCCGCCCGGATAGTAGTCGGCGAGATTCTCCTGGCCGTCCGGCGACCAGACGTAGGCCGCGTTCGGCGCGTAGGCACGGCAAGTCTCCACGAAATAGCGGAAGGCATTCTTGAAGTCTTCGGGATCGCGCCCGGCCCACGGATAGCGGGACGAGGAGTGTTCCATTTCATGGCCCCAGCGCACGAGAATCGGGCCCTTGAAGGCGCCGACCTCGGTGCAGATGGTCTTGATCTCGTGATCGAACCCGCCGTCCAGGATGTCGGAAAAGAGATGACGGCCCCCATCGCGCCAGTTCGCCGCCCTGGTATAGGGCTCGACGGTCACCATCATGCCGCGGTGGTGGTCCTGGGCGTCGCGCAGCTGGCTCCGGACCGTCGCCAGGTCTTCCTTGAATTTGGGCTGATCGAGCGCCTGCCAATAGACGTAGATGTGTTGCAAGCCGACGTCGCCGTCATCGGCGAAGGTGTGGTGCGGGTCGTAGATGCCCAGCACGACCCCGTCTTTCGGCAATGCCGGCTGATACGAGACCGGCTCTCTTTGCGAAGAGAAGATCAGCCGATCGCGTTGTGCAAGATCCGGGTTTGCGAGCTCACCGCTGGATCTGCCTGCAACGACCGTCCCGTTCGACACGGGGGTCATGTTCTTTGTCTGCCGATTTGTCTGGGGCGTGACGCCGGAGCACGCCGCAGTCGTCAATATCGCCAGGAGTAGTATCGTCTTTCGCATCGCCGATGACATCCTTTGAGGGCTGTAGGGGATCGCTGCAGAAAGCAGGGATCCGCTCTGTTCCCCCTTACATCATCTGCGCCGCGTAAAAGAATGTTTAATCGGCGGCTTCGGCATTTTTTGGCCGTTGATCCATATCAAGGCCCGGCCCTTCACGGCAGGCTTAACTGCATGATAGGCATCGATATCGGCGAGAAGGCGGCTCTGTTGTGACGACCGACAAGAAAGTCCTGGTGACCGGCGGCGCCGGCTATGTCGGCTCTCATGCCTGCAAGGCGCTGGCAAAAGCCGGATACGCGCCGATCGTTTATGACAACTTCGTCCACGGCCATCATTGGGCCGTCCGCTACGGCGATCTCGAATATGGCGACATTCTGGACCGCGCCCGTCTGGACGAGGTGATGGCAAAGCACACGCCGGAGGCGGTGCTCCACTTTGCCGCGTTCGCCTATGTCGGCGAGTCGGTCGGCGATCCCAGCAAGTACTATCGAACCAACGTGGCGGGAACCGAGAACCTCCTCCAGGCCATGCGCGACTATGATGTGGGCAAGATCGTCTTCTCGAGCAGTTGTGCCGTCTACGGGAATCCCGAAAGGCTCCCGATCACCGAGGACATGCCCAAGAATCCGATCAATCCCTATGGCGTATCGAAGCTGATCGTCGAGCGCATGCTCGTCGATTTCCATGCCGCGCACGGCCTCAACTGGGTGGCGCTGCGCTATTTCAATGCGGCTGGATGTGATCCCGACGGCGAGATCGGCGAGATCCACAGCCCGGAAACGCATATCATCGCCTTGGCGCTCGATGTCGCCTCGGGGCGGCGGGACAAGCTGATCGTGTTTGGGACGGACTATGATACGCCGGACGGCAGCTGCATCCGCGACTACGTCCATGTCAGCGATCTCGCCGATGCCCATATCAAGGCCCTGCACGCACTCGACAACGGCATGGAGTCACGCGCCTTCAATCTCGGTACGGGAAGAGGCTTCTCGGTGCTGGACATCATCGCGTCGGTCGAGCGCGTGACCGGACGTCCGGTGCCTTACGAGGTCGGCGCGCGGCGGGAAGGCGATCCGGCGATCTTGATCAGCGACGCACATGATGCACGGACGATCCTCGGATGGACGCCGGCCATCACCGAGCTCGATGACATCGTCCGGACGGCATGGCGCTGGCATGATCGGGTGAATTCCGGGCGGCGGCGCGTTGACCGATATCGCGTCGGCAGCGTTTAGCGCCGGTCGCCCGTTCGACGCCAGTTCGACACCCGTCTGTTGTTTCGGCCCCGGCGATGACTCTTGGGGCCAATAGAGGCCCGGCTCGGCACAGCCGGGCCGCGACTTACCGCAAATTCTATATTCCTGTTCTGTTCCCAATCCTTGACTCCGGGGCTGGTACGAACAGAAGATGAACACATCCCTGAATGCAGTGCCTGAATCTGTCCTATGGATGTCGTATTCGCCCCGGATGCCGCCAACCAGAACGCGCCGTTGGAATCCGGCCTTGGCGTAAAATATAGACGTTTCAATGAGTTGAAAGACAGGATCGCGGCCCTGGAGCGGGCCGGAACCCTGGCTTCCCGGCCGGGCGCCCGGGGGCTGCAGGATCGCCTGGTCCGGCTGGGCCTGCCCGGTCTCGACGGGCATCTGCCCGGGGGCGGTCTCGCCCGGGGCGGGCTCCATGAGCTGGCGGGCGAGGGCGCCGACCGGGAGCAGGCCGCGGCCGCGGCGGGCTTCGCCGCCTTGTGGCTGGCGCGGCTGCAGGCGGCAGGGCCGGTGCTCTGGATCGCCCGCGCGGCGACCAGGGCCGCGATCGATCTCCACGCCCATGGCCTCAAGCAGCTCCGCCTCGATCCCGACCGCCTGATCCTGGTCGCGGCGAAGAAGGACGATGAGGCGCTCTGGGCGATGGAGGAGGGGCTGAAGGCCAGGAGCCTCGGCGCCGTCCTCGGCGAGATCGGCAGGCTCGATTTGACCGCGAGCCGCCGCCTGCAGCTTGCGGCGGAGGCGGGCGGCGTCACCGCTTTCGTGCTCCGGCGCTGGCGCCTGATGCAGCAGGCGGCGCGCGAGGCGGCGCAGCCGATCGCGGCGCTGACCCGCTGGCGCATCGCCGCCCTGCCCGGTGCCAGCCTGCCCGGTGCCAGCCTGCCCGGCGCGGGCGAGACGCGCTGGAAGGTCGAGCTCGCGCGCTGCCGCGGCGGGCGGCCGAACGCCTGGATATTGGAATCCGGGATTATGGAGACAGCGGATGGATCGGATCGGTTCCATGCCGCGCCGCTATCTGGCGATCTGGCTGAAGTTCTGGGCCACGGATCGCCGGCGGCGGACGCGCGCAACGACCGCCCCGGCCGGCGCGCCGCGGGCTGATCGCCCGCTGGTCCTGGTCGAGAGCGTCGGGTCGCGCCGTCAGGTGGCGGCGGCCGATCCGCGCGCGCAAGCGCTCGGCATCGCGCCCGGCATCGGCTTGAGCGACGCCCAGGCGATGGTGCCCGACCTCGACGTGCAGCCGGCCGATCCGGCCGGCGATCTCGCGGCCTTGCATCGCCTCGCCGAATGGGCGACCCGCTTCTCGCCGCTGGTGGCGCCCGATCCCGCCGACGGCCTGATGCTCGACATCACCGGCTGCGCCCATCTCTGGGGCGGCCCGCGGGATGGCGAGGGGAAGCTGCTGGCCGACGCGCTGCGCCGGCTGCGCGGCCATGGCTTCGACGCCTGCGGCGCCATCGCCGGCACGATCGGCGCCGCCTGGGCCGCGGCGCGGTTCGGCATCGCGCCCATCATTCCGCAGGGCGCGGTCTCGGGCGCCTTGGCCGGATTGCCGGTCCAGGCCTTGCGCCTCGATGCGGCGACGGTGGACGGCCTCCACCGATTGGGCCTGCGCCGGATCGGCGATCTCTATCCGCTGAAGCGCGCCGGTCTCGCCCAGCGCTTCGGCACGGGATTGATCACGCGGCTCGACCAGGTCCTGGGCTGCGCCGGCGAGACGCTCTCGCCCCTGGCGCCGCCGCCCGATCACCGCGTCAGCCTGGGCTTCGCCGAGCCGATCTCGGCGCCGGAATCGATCCGCCGCGCCGCCGAGATCCTGGTCGAGCGCCTGGCCCGCGAGCTCGCCGAGCATCAGCGCGGCGCCCGCGCCCTGAAGCTCTCCGCCTATCGTCTCGACGGCGCGGCCTCCGTCGTCGCCATCGGCACGGCGCGGGCCAGCGCCGAGGCGCGGCATCTCTTCCATCTGCTGGCCGAGAAGCTGGAGCAGATCGATCCCGGCCCCGGCATCGAGTTCATGAGTCTCGCCGCCGAGCGCAGCGAGGTCGTCTCGCCGCTGCAATCCGGGATGATCGACACGGATGAAACCGCGGTTTCCGCCGCCGATCTCGCGCCGTTGATGGACCGGCTCGCCAACCGTCTCGGCGCCGACCGCCTGGCGCGCCCCGTCCCCGAGGAGAGTCACATGCCGGAACGCGCGATCAGGCTGATGCCGCCGCTCGATGGCGCAAGGAATCCGGAGGCGAAGAAGAAGCCGAAATGGCCGAGCCTGCCGCCGCGCCCGACCCGCCTGCTGCCCAACCCGGAGCCGATCGAGGTGACGGCCTTGGTGCCCGACGAGCCGCCGGTCATGTTCCGCTGGCGCCGCGTCGTCCACCGCGTGACCTGGTCCGAGGGGCCGGAGCGCATCGCGCCGGAATGGTGGCGCCCCACCGGCAGCGACGCCAATGAGAGCCGCGAGACCCGCGACTATTACCGCGTCCAGGACGAGGCCGGCGGCCGCTACTGGGTCTATCGCGCCGGCCTCTATGAATCGGGCAAGACGCCGCGCTGGTACCTGCACGGGGTCTTTGCGTGAGCGGCTATGCCGAGCTCTCGGCGCTGACCAATTTCAGCTTCCTCGAAGGCGGCTCGCATGCCGAGGAGCTGGTGGCGACCGCGCAGGCGCTCGGCCATCGCGCCATCGCCATCGCCGACCGCAATTCCCTGGCCGGCATCGCCCGCGCCCACGCCGCCTGCAAGGAGCACGGCTTCAAGCTGGTGGTCGGCTGCCGCCTGCAATTCCGCGACGGGGGCGAGGTGCTGGCCTATCCCACCGACCGCTTCGCCTATGGCCGCCTCTGCGAGCTCCTGACCCTCGGCCGCCGCCGCGCGCCGAAGGGCGAATGCCATCTCGACTACGCGGACCTCGCGGCACACGGCGAGGGCATGATCGTGGTGGCGCTGGCAGATGACAGCTGTCAGATGACATCTCTGAAGACCGACTTCCCCCGCCGCGCCTATCTCGCGCTCTGCCATCGCTACCACGGCGACGACCGTCGGCGGCTCACGGAGATGCAGGCGCTGGCCGACCGCGTCGGCATCCCCACCGTCGCCATCAACGACGTGCGCTATCACGTGGCGGAGCGGCGGATGCTCGCCGACGTGATCGCCTGCATCCGCCATGGCTGCGCCATCGACGCGGCGGGCTACCGGCTGCAGAAGAACGCCGAGCGGCACCTCAAGGCCGAGGCGGAGATGCGGCGCCTGTTCAAGGGCTTCGAGGCGGCGGTCGATCGCAGCGTCGAGATCGCCGCCCGCTGCACCTATTCCATGGACGAGCTCCGATACGAATATCCGGAAGAGGTGATCGGCCCCAACGAGACGGCGCAGCAGACCCTCGCGCGCTTGACCCTGGAAGGCGCCGGCTGGCGCTACCCCCAGGGCATCCCTCACGACGTCCGCAAGCAGATCGACCACGAGCTCGCCTTGATCGGCGAGCTGCAATACGCGCCCTATTTCCTCACCGTCCATGACATCGTGCGTTTCGCCAAGGGCGAGGGGATCCTCTGCCAGGGCCGCGGCTCGGCGGCGAACTCGGCGGTCTGCTATTGCCTCGGCATCACCGCGATCGATCCTGCGGACGGCAATTCGCTGTTCGAGCGCTTCATCAGCGCCGCCCGCAACGAGAAGCCCGACATCGACGTCGATTTCGAGCACGAGCGCCGCGAGGAAGTGCTGCAATACGTCTACCGGAAATACGGGCGCGGCCGCGCCGGCCTCGCGGCGACGGTGATCCGCTACCGTTCCCGCGCCGCGATCCGCGACGTCGGCAAGGCGATGGGCCTCTCGGTCGATGCGACCCAGGCCTTGTCGAAGACCATCTGGGGCTGGTCGAACGAGACGCTGCTGGAGAGCCAGGTCCGCGAAGCCGGGCTCGATCCGAGCGACCCCAGGCTCGCCATGACCCTGGCGCTGGCCTATCGGCTCATGGGCTTCCCGCGCCATCTCTCCCAGCATGTCGGCGGCATGGTGATCTCGCGCGGCCCCCTGTCCTCGCTGGTGCCGATCGAGAACGCGGCGATGGCGGATCGCACCGTCATCCAATGGGACAAGGACGACCTCGAATCCCTGGGGCTGATGAAGGTCGATGTGCTGGCGCTCGGCATGCTGACCTGCATCCGCAAGGCCTTCGCCTTCATCGAGGCGCAGAGCGGCGAAAAGCTGACCCTGGCCTCGATTCCGACCGACGACGCGGAAACCTACGACATGCTCTGCCGCGCCGACACGATCGGCGTCTTCCAGGTGGAGAGCCGCGCGCAGATGAGCATGCTGCCGCGGCTGAAACCCAGGAAGCTCTACGACCTCACCATCGAGGTCGCGATCGTGCGGCCTGGCCCGATCCAGGGCGACATGGTGCATCCCTATCTCCGCCGCCGCGAAAACAAGGAGCCGCCGGATTTTCAGGGCCGGCCCGAATTGAAGAAGATCCTGGGCAAGACCATGGGCGTGCCCCTGTTCCAGGAGCAGGCGATGCGGATCGCCATCGACTGCGCCGGCTTCACGCCCGACCAGGCCGACGGGCTGCGGCGCTCCATGGCGACCTTCCGGCATAACGGCGACGTCGACAAATACCGCGCGACCTTCATGGCCGGCATGGAGAGGAACGGCTACGACCTCGGCTTCGCCGAGCGCTGCTTCAAGCAGATCGAGGGCTTCGGCAATTACGGCTTCCCGGAATCCCATGCCGCGAGCTTCGCCTTGCTCGCCTATATCTCCGCCTGGCTGAAATGCCATCACCCCGCGGTCTTCGCCGCCGCCCTGCTGAACAGCCAGCCCATGGGCTTCTATGCCCCGGCGCAGATCGTGCGCGACGCCATCGAGCACGGCGTCGAGGTGCGCCCGGTCGATGTGAACTGCAGCGACTGGGACTGCACGCTGGAGCCGGTGGATGCTCAATTCATACCTCCCACTCGGATGACGACCGAATTAACCGGAACAAAGGAAGCCAAACGTCCACCACTCGCCCTGCGCCTCGGCTTCCGCCAGGCGAAGGGGCTGAAGGAGGAAGACATTCGCCGCATGATCGCCAGGCGCGGCGAGGGCTATCCGACCGCCGAGCGTCTCTGGGGGCGGGGCGGGCTCGATCTTCCGGCGCTGACCCGACTTGCCGAGGCGGATGCCTTCCGCTCCATGGGGCTCGACCGGCGCCAGGCGCTCTGGGCGGTGCGCGGCCTCGGCGAGGCGCCGCTGCCGCTCTTTGCCGCACCAGAGCAGGCCAAGACGGAAGATGCCGCGGACGGCGCCGCCTTGCCGGTCATGCCGCTCTCCCAGCATGTGATCGAGGATTACCGCGCGCTGCAGATGACCTTGAAGCGCCATCCGCTCGCCTTCCTGCGCGCGCGGCTCGCAAAGCGCGGCGTCGCCGTCAACCGCGATCTCCCGGCCCGCCGGAACGGCGAGAGGGTCACCATCGCCGGCCTGGTCCTGGTGCGCCAGCGTCCGGGCACCGCCAGCGGCGTGATCTTCATGACCCTGGAGGACGAGACCGGCATCGCCAATCTCGTGGTCTGGAGCCGCATGTTCCAGCTTCATCGACGCGTCATCATGACGGCGAAGCTGGTCGCCTGCCGCGGCAAGCTGCAGATCGAGGGCAAGCCGCCGCATCAGGTGATTCATGTGGTCGCCGAGAAGCTGACCGACCTGACGCCGATGCTCTCCTCTCTGCGCGAGGAGAACGTGCCGCCGGAAGAGGCGTGCTTCGAGATTCCCCATTCTCATGCCGACGCGGTGAAGCACCACCCGCCGCGTCCGGATTCCCGGGACCCTTCACCCGATCCGTGGAATGCCGAGCCCATCCTCGACATCCGCAGCCGCGACTTCCACTGATCCCCGGCTAAACGGCCTTCATCCGCCGCAGCACCGCGTTCCAGGCCCGCTCGTGCAGCACGAAGACGAAGCTCATGACGCAGGAGAGAAGGAGCGCGATGCCGGCCGCGGTCGCGGCCGAGCCGGTCAGCGCATAGGCGACGCCGAAGCCCGCCCCCATGTGGAGCAGCGCCAGCGTCCCCGATTTCACCAGACCCGCGATCATGCCTGACGGTCTATACCAGTTGAGAATCATTCTCAACTGAATATGGGATCGCCGGGCCGTCCGGAAAGGGGCAAAATCCCGATCGCCGCCATCGTTTCCCCCGATCGCAGCCCGCCTTCCGGGAATCGCATGAAATCCATCGATTTCTACTACAGCATCGGCAGCCGCTACTCCTACCTGGCGCACAGCCGGATGGCGGGCCTGGAGCGCGATTTCGGCGTTGCGGTGCGCTGGCGGCCGCTCGACAGCGCGGCGCTCATGAAGGCGGTCGGCCGGACGCCCTTCGCCGGCCCGCCGCCTTCCACGCAATACGACCCGGGCTATCGCAGCATCGACGCGGAGCGCTGGGCGAGGTTCTACGGCATTCCCTATCGCGAGCCGGACTGGGCCCGGATCGACTTCGCCCGGGTCAACATGGCGGTCGTCGCCGCGGCCGATCAGGCCGACCCGCAGGCCTATTCCCGCGCCCTGTTCGCGCTGGCTTTCGAGCGTGGCGCCCGGGCGATCGACGACGCGGCGCTGCGGGCGGCGGCCGATTCAGCCGGGCTCGATGCCGCCCGGCTGATCCGCGACATCGATGCCGAGGAGACGGCGGCGCGCCACCATGCGACGATCGAGGCGGCGCTGGCCGCCGGCGTCTTCGGCGTGCCGAGCTTCGTGATCGGCACCCAGATGTACTGGGGCAACGATCGCATCGCCCTGCTCCGCCATCATCTCGCCGAGACGCGTTAGCTAGAAGACCACCGCACCCACGGCCAGCGCGCCGAAGCAGGTCGCCGCCGTCCAGCGCACGTATTTCAGCGGCACCTTCTCGGCGAACTTGCTGCAGAAGAAGATGACCGGCGCGTTGGCGATCGTCATGCCCAGCGTCGTGCCGGCGACCACCGCCGCGAGGTCGGAATAGCGCGCCGCCAGCGCCACGGTCGCGATCTGCGTCTTGTCCCCCATCTCCACCAGGAAGAAGCAGACCAGCGTCGTGACGAAGGCGCCCATCTGGCGGCGGCCGAGCGCCGCCTCGCCGTCGTCGATCTTGTCGGGGATCAGGGTCCAGACCGCCATGAAGGCGAAGCCGAGCGCCAGTCCCCAGCGCAGCAGCTCAGGCCCCGCCCATTGCACGATCAGCGCTTCCAGATAGTGGCCGACGGCGCCGGCCGCCGCGTGGTTGGCCAAAGTCGCGGCCAGCATGCCGGCCAGGATCGGCCAGGGCCTGCGGAACTTGAGCGCCAGCAGCAGCGCCAGAAGCTGCGTCTTGTCGCCGATCTCCGCCAGCGCGACGATACCGGTCGAGATCAGGAACGGATTGAGGAAGGGCATCGGGGGCAGATCCAGGTCGGCGGGTCGGGCATTCGCGAGCTTCGGCGTGGCGAACCGCTGCCCGACCCGGACCCGGCTGCCGCGCCAAAGGTCTCGCCAGGTCTTCCGACCGTCCCGGCCATGGCGGTCTCCCGCCAAGTCTGTTGACCGGGCCCCTGCTCAGGACGCAGGCGGCTACTCCCCAATGGGCGGATGTGAAGTACCGGCTTTTGCCCGAAATGGCAAGTGGACAAAGTCACGGCGCTGGCTCAGTGCACTCTGCGCGATCCAGCACGCGCTTACGCCAGGAACTTCAGCCCGTTGGTCACCTTGTCGATGATCTTGCGGTCGGCGTGGAGACCCAGACCGGCCAGGTCGAGCTGTTCGCGGGTGCAGGCGGCGACCGAGGCGCGGTTGTCGGCGTCGTTGGTGGTCTTGAACAAGGGCTCGGTGTAGATCGCGAAATCGAGCGCGCGGTTGCGCGCGCGCTCGTAGCTGCGCCGGATCTCCGCGGCATCGGCGCCGTAGATGAAGATCGGCTCGCGCACCAGCGGGGTGTAAAGGTGCTGGTCGGCGTCGCGATAGGGCTCGCCGATCATCTCCGGGAAACGAGCGACGAGGCCGCCGGTCAGGAAGGCGGCGACATTCGCCTTCTGCCAGGCGGCGAGGTCGCCGCGGATGATGAGAGCGGTCTTGGTCGGGTAGAGCATGTCTCGTAATATCGGAATGGCGACCTTTCCGGTCTTGGACGTTTGTGCGTGGGACGTTTGTGCATGGGACGCTTGTGCATGGAGCGGGATCGCGATTTTCTGCTGACCGACGCGCCGGCGCCCGGCATCGAGCGCCTGGTCGCGCGTTTCAACGGCCATGCCTACGACCCGCATCGCCACGAGACCTATGCGATCGGCGAGACGATCTCGGGGGCGCAGGAGTTCCGCTATCGCGGCGCCGATCGCGTGAGCGCCACCGGCCAGATCATGGTGCTGCATCCCGACGAATCGCATGACGGGCATGCCGCGTCGCCGGACGGCTTCAGCTATCGCATGATCTATGCGGATCCGGCGCTGGTCCGGGCGGCGCTCGATCCGGCCTTCGAGATGGCCGGCAGTCTTCCCTTCGTCTCCGACGTCGTCTCGCAGGACCATGCGATCGCCGCGGTGCTCGCGGAGGCGTTCGCCGGCTTTCCCGACCCGTTCGACCCGCTGGCGGCGGATGGATTGATCGCCGGCCTGGCCGATGCGCTCGCGAAGCGCGGCGGCCTGCGGCGCCGGAAGCACGCCCAGCCGCACCGCGCCATCCACGAGGTCCGCGCGCTGCTCGATGACGCGTTCGCGAAACCGATCGCTTCCGACGATCTCGAGCGTGTCGCCGGCCTCGACCGTTTCACCCTGGCGCGGGCGTTCCGCGCCGCCTTCGGCACAGCGCCGCATCGTTATCTCGTTGCCCGCCGTGTCGCCGCGGCGCGGCGGATGATCGGCGATGGCGTTCCGCTGGCGGAGACCGCCGATGCCTGCGGCTTCGCCGATCAGAGCCATCTCAACCGGCACTTCAAGGCGTGCATGGGCGTGACGCCCGGCCGCTATGCGCGGCTGATCGCCCAGCAGGCGGCCTGACTGTCAACTTAACCGTCCCGAGCCGGGTGTAAGTGCGCCGAAGCGCACGAAGTCTCTGACGACGATCGCGAAATTGCTCGCAACCTGTGATAGCCCCGGTGCATCTGGCCGGCGCCTTCAGGCGCTGACCGCGCCCTTGCGGCCGGCCTCGACCACGAAGGTCTTGAGCGTGTCGACCGTCGCCTCGGGATCGGCGGCGTCGGAGAGCGCCTGGAAACGCGTCGTCATCTGTTGCGGCGAGAGATCGACCGAGACATAGCCGCGCTTGCGGCTCTCGAAGAACCGGACGTGCGGGTTCATTGGCATCTTGCTCATGAAGAGCTCGTAAGGCGGACCGAAGGAGGTGATCGAGGTGCCGACGAATTCGGTCGCGACCGTGGGCGAGCGCGGGTCGTTGAAGTCGCGCTTGAGGTCGTTGGTCCAGAAGGCGTGGTTGTCGCCCGTCATCACCACCGGGTTGGCGGCGCCGCTGGTCGCGATGTGATCGATGAGGCGGCTGCGGTTGGCCGGATAACCGTCCCAGGCATCGGTCCAGCGGTGGGATTCCGCCGGCGCGCGGCCGTCGAGGAAGGCCGCCATCACCACGTTCTGCCCGATCAGGTTCCAGCGCGCGGTCGAGCGCGCGAGCCGGTCGTAGAGCCAGCTCTCCTGCTCCGCGCCCAGCATCGAGCGCGCGGGATCGACCAGCTCGGGGCAGCTCTCGGCCGTCACCACGTGGCCGCCGCCATTGGGCGGGCCGTAGCAGGCCTCGCGCGAGCGGTACTGCCGACCGTCGAGCATCATGATGCTGGCGAGGTCGCCGAAGCCGAACTGGTCGTAGACCCGCATGGTCGACCCTTGGGCGGCGCCGTCGGGATGCGAGCGCGTCGGGCTCAGCGGCATGTGCTCGTAGAAGGCGCGATAGGCCGCCGCGCGGCGGGCGAGGAAGGCTTCCGGCGTCTCGAAATCCTGCGACCATTCGCCGGAATAGTCGTTCTGCACCTCGTGATCGTCCCAGGTCATCAGGCAGGGCGCCGCGGCATGCAGCGCGCGGAGATCGGGGTCGAGGCGGTATTGCGCGTAGCGGCTGCGATAGCCGGCCAGGGTCGTTGCGACGGTGCCGTCGATGTGATGCCGCACGGCGTAGGGCGAGCGATCGACCGATTCGTAGATGTAGTCGCCGAGGAAGATCACGAGATCGGGCGCCTCCTCCGCGAGATGCCGGTAGGCGGCGAAGTAGCCCTGCTCGTAGTTCGAGCAGGAGACGAAGCCGAACCGCAGCCGCTGGAGCGGCGCGCCCGCCGCCGGTGCCGTCCGCGCGCAGCCGACCGGGCTCACCGCATCGTCGGTCATGAAGCGGTACCAATAGGGCCGGTCCGGCTCGAGGCCGCCGAGCTCCAGATGCACGGAATGGGCGAAGCCGGCTTCCGCAATGGCGAGCTCGTTGCGCACGATACGCCGCATATCCGGGTCTTCAGCGATCTCGCACCGGATCAGGATGTCGCCGCCGAGGCCGGATTCGGGGGCCAGCGGGGCGGGCGCGAGGCGGGTCCAGAGCACGAAACCGCCGGGCCGCGGCTCGCCCGCGGCGACACCGAGCCGGAAGGGATCGTTCTTGAGGGCGGCGGGTGCGCCCGGCTGCAACCGGCCGCCGGCCAAGGCGGGGGCGGCGAGCAGAGGCTGGAGTGCCAAGCCGGCACTCAGCCCGAGCAGCCGGCGGCGGCTGAGCGCGGAAGAGAGTCGCGTGGTCGGATCGGGCGCGGGCCGTAGCGCCAGCGGCATGCGGCGTAATCCCTGTGAAATCATGGTGTTCAGCGCGCCTCTTCGAGTCGACTCGCTGCCACCCACGCCACTTCCGCTACGGATATTGTGTGACGTTTGACCGTATGATTGGAAGAAGCTTTATCACCGGCCGGCGTTTTCGGGCCCGGGCGCCGGTCAACTTGGCCTTTTCCGGCGGCCTGGGTAGACTCGGCCCGGACTTCCCGATCAGGATTGCGTGTGCGCCGCGTTTCATCTGTCACGGAACTGACTTCCTCCAAGATCGCAGCTCTGGCGCGTTATTGGGAGGCCAAGCGCGGCCGGCGGCTGATGCCGCTCTGGCGGGACATCGACCCCGCCGAGATCAAGCCGCTGCTGCCGCACCTCCTCGTCTCGCGCTACGAGCGCAATCCGTTCCGGGTGCGCTACGTGCTGGTGGGGACCTGGCTGGCGCAATTCGCCGGCGGCGACTTCACCGGCCGCTATCTCGACGAGCTCGACTTCTCCGGCGAGGACACCGACTGGCTCACCCACCACATCCAGTTCATCGCCGAGAAGAAGCCGACCTTCGGCATCTGCCGCTTCGTGACCCAGTCCGGCCTGGAGCGCGACTACGAATCCGGCATGTTCCCCATCGCCGCCGAGGACGGGGTCACGGTCGAGCGTTCCCTCGGCATCGAGGACTTCCCCTTCGGCGCCGAGGTCACCTCCGACGCGGCGACCGTCGCGCCTTCGCCGCGCAAGGCCGCCGAGCCCGCCGTGCACGCCGCCCATGAGACCGCCAGGCTCGAGCCGGTCTTCGCCGGCGATGCCGAGCTGCGCGGCTGCCTGACCGAGGCCGGCCTCCCGATCGACGATCTCGCCGGCCGCGGCAAGCACTACTTCCGTCTGGTCGAGAACGGCGAATGCCTCGGCTATGGCGGCTTCGAGGCGCTCGGGCCGCATGCCTTGCTGCGCTCGATCGTGGTGAAGGGCGCGCGCCGCGGGCGCGGCTATGGCTGGACCCTGGTGCAGCGGCTGATCGCCGAGCTCCGGATGCGCCGCTTCGACGACGCCTATCTGCTGACCGAGAGCGCGGCGCCGTTCTTCACCGCCCTGGGCTTCTCGCCCTGTCCGCGCGAGGAGGCGCCCGCGGCGGTCGCCGGCACGGCGCAGTTCAGCACGCTCTGTCCTTCGAGCGCGAAGCTGATGCGGCTCAACCTGCGCTGACGGCTGCGGCTTCGGCCCGGATCCTATCCGGGCATGGCGGGTGCCGCGAAAGGCAACCGAATGGTGACGGCGAGGCCGCCCGGCTTCAGGTTTTCCGCCGAGATCCTGCCGCGATGGGCATCGACGGCGCGGCGGGCGATGGCCAGGCCCAGGCCGAAGCCGCCGGGTGCCGGCTTTTCCCCGTTGCCGCCGGCCAGGCGGACGAAGGGCTCGAAGATCGTGTCGAGCGCCTGATCCGGAACGCCGGGGCCCTGATCGGCGATGCGGAGCGTGTAGCAGCCTGCCGCGGAATCGCGCCGGAGCGCGATATCGACCTGCTGGCCGGCCTTGGAATGCCGGAGCGCGTTGCGGACGACGTTCTCGATCGCGCGCCGCATCAGCTCGGCATTGCCGCGCAGCGCCGGCTCGTCTTCCGCGTCCGGCCGGTCGCCGAGGTCGATATTGATCACGACCCCCGACGCCTCGGCCTCGAAGCGGGCATCGTCCGCGACCTTGCGCAGCAGGTCGGCGAGGTCGAAATAGTCGTCGAATTCCGGCGCCGAGGCGCGGGCCTCGGCGCGGGCGAGGGTCAGCAACTCGCCGACCAGGCCGTCGAGGCGGCGGGATTCGGCGTCGACCCGATCGAGCGCCGCCATCATGCGCTGCGGATTCTGCCGGGCGAGATCGATCGCCACCTGAAGGCGCGCCAGCGGCGAGCGGAGCTCGTGGGAGACGTCGTGGAGCAACTGGTCGCGGCCGGCGACGAGCTGCTGCAACTGCGCCGCCATGTGGTCGAAATCCGCCGCGAGGTCGGCGATCTCGTCGCGGCGCCGGCCCATCGCCGGCTGCAGGCGCGTCTCCAGCGCGCCCTCGGCCAGTTGCCGGAAGCCGCGGCGCAGGCGCCGGATCGGGCGCGTGAGGTACCAGGCCAGCGCCGCGCTGAACAGCAGACCGCCCGCGACGCCCGCCGCCAGCAGTTCCGGCGGCCAGTCGAACGGGCTGCGCGGCGCGAAGCGTGCCCGGATCGGCCCGAGATCGTAGCTCAAGCGCCAGGCGGCGCCGGCGGGGTCGCGGGCATCGACCTGAAGCTTGCCATCGGCCTCGACGACGTCGCCGGATGGGATATCGCCGGATGGGATATCGCCGGACGGGATATCGCCGGGCGCGGCCGTGTCACCGAGCGGCGCAAGGGCGAACAGGACGCGGCGGTCGCTCGGCCAGGTCTGCAGCAGGTCCTGCGTGGCGCCCGGACCCGCGCCGTGCATCACCGCGGCGAGCGCCGTCAGATCCATCCGCGCCCCGATCTCCGCCTCCTGCAGCGGCCGCGGCGCGCTGCCGTACAGGGTGAAGGCCAGCCACAATGCCTCCATGATGCCGAGGAAGGTCAGCCAGAAGCCGAACAGGATCTTCCAGAACAGACGCGGCTTCATGCCCGCGCCTGCAGGCGATAGCCGACGCCGCGGGTGGTCAGGATCTCGATCGCGTCGCCCGCGACCTTGGCCAGCTTCTGCCGCAGATTGCTGACATGGACGTCGACGCTGCGGTCGTAGGCCTCGCGCGCCTTGCCGAGGGCGCGGGATGAAAGCTCGTCCTTGGTGACCACGCGGTCGCCGGCGCGGATCAGCGCCTCGAGCAGATTGAATTCCGATGCCGTGAGCTCGACCGCCTTGCCGTTGCAGGTGACCTGGCGCAGGCCCGGGGAGAGGCGCAGCGGGCCCGCTGCAAGCATTTCGCCCCCCTGGGTCTCGTCCGGCGCGGCCTCGCCGGTGCGGCGCAGGACCGCGCGCAGCCGCGCCACCAGCTCGCGCGGATAGCAGGGCTTGGGGACGTAGTCGTCGGCGCCCATCTCGAGCCCGACCACGCGGTCGATATTGTCGCCCTTGGCCGTGAGCATGATGATGGGGACCCGGCTCTTCTCGCGGATCCGGCGCAAGGCCTCGATCCCGGAGAGCCGCGGCAGCATGATGTCGAGCACCACCGCGCCATAGTCGCCGCTCAGCGCGGCCTCGACGCCCGCCTCGCCGTTGAAGACGGCGGCGGTCTCGAACCCCTCCGCGGCCAGGTATTCCCCCAGCATCGCGGTCAGCTCGGCATCGTCATCGACCAGCAGGATCTTCAAGGCGGCGGCCCATCCTTTCGACCCTGGATATAGGGCCGGTTTCCCCGCCCATCAGGCCGGGATTCGCGTCTTTACACAAGATTTACACTTCCCCGACGGTGCCCTTACACGCCGCCGCCTTCTCCGGGCCGGAGGGCGGGCCGATATCAGTCGTGCAACTCCACGAGACCGCACCGAACCGCAAGAGCCCGAAGCCCATGTCCCCGAAAACCTTCCGCCGCCTCGCCTTCGCCGGCACGCTGGTCATCCTGGCCGGCACGGGCATCGCCGGCTTCGACGCCTATCGCAGCAAGGCCGCAGACCAGCCGTCCTACCTGACGGCGACGGTGGCGCGGAAGGACATCACCCAGAGCGTGCTGGCGACCGGCACGCTGGAGGCGCTGAAGCAGGTCAGCGTCGGGGCCCAGGTCTCGGGCCAGATCAAGTCGCTGAACGTGGCGCTGGGCGACCGCGTCACCAAGGGCCAGGTGATCGCCGAGATCGATTCGCTGACCCAGCAGAACAACCTCAAGCAGGCCGAGGCGCAGCTCAAGGACGTGACCGCGCAGCGCGCGGCCAAGCTCGCGACCCTGAAGCAGGCCCAGCTCGCCTACCAGCGCCAGCAGACCCTGCAGAAGCAGGATGCCAGCTCCAAGGCGGATCTCGAGAGCGCCGAGGCGACCCTGGCGGCGACCCAGGCCGACATCGCCGCGCTCGACGCGCAGATCCAGGAAGCGACGGTCAGCGCCGACACCGCCAAGGTCAATCTTGGCTACACCGCCATCACCGCGCCGATGGACGGCACCGTGGTCTATGTCGCGGTGAAGGAGGGCCAGACCGTCAACGCCAACCAGACCACGCCGACCATCATCAAGCTGGCCACGCTCGACACCATGACCGTGGAGGCCGAGATCTCCGAGGCCGACGTGGTGAAGGTGCAGCCGGGCATGCCGGTGACCTTCACCATCCTCGGCGATCCGGACCATCCCTATACGGCGACCCTGCGCCAGATCAAGCCGGCGCCGGAATCGATCGCCGACGACGACACGAGCAGCTCGTCGAGCTCGTCTTCCAGCTCGAGCTCGTCGAGCTCGGCGATCTATTACAACGGCCTGTTCGACGTCGCGAACACGGACGGACGGCTGCGCATCTCGATGACCGCCGAGGTCAGCATCAGGCTCGCCGAGGCGAAGGACGCGCTGAGCGTGCCGCTGAGCGCGGTCGAGAGCGGCAAGGACGGCAAGGCCACGGTGCAGGTGCTGGCCGCCGACGGCTCGGTCGCGACCCGCGCCATCGAGACCGGCATCAGCGACGACGCGGCGATCGAGGTGAAGAGCGGGCTCGCCGAGGGCGACCGCGTCATCCTGCGCGAGGCCGCCACGACCGACACGGCGACGCGGCGCGGCCCGCCGATGGGCCTCTGAGCAGGCAACGACCATGGGTCAACCCCTTCTCGAACTCAGCAAGCTGCGCCGGGAGTTCCCGGCCGGCGACCAGACGCTCGTCGTGCTGAAGGACATCGACCTCGCCATCGAGGCGGGGGAGATGGTGGCGATCGTCGGCGCATCGGGCTCCGGCAAGTCGACGCTGATGAACATCCTGGGCTGCCTCGACCGGCCGAGCGCGGGCTCCTACCGGGTCGCCGGCAAGGAGACCGGCGACCTCGATCCGGACGAGCTCGCCGCTTTGCGCCGCGAGCATTTCGGCTTCATCTTCCAGCGCTACCACCTGCTCTCGGAGCTGGATGCGCTGGGCAATGTCGAGGTGCCGGCGATCTATGCCGGACGCGGTCCCGGCGAGCGCCACAGCCGCGCGCGGCAACTGCTCGGCCGCCTGGGCCTGACCGACCGGCTCGGCCACCGTCCGGGCCAGCTTTCCGGCGGCCAGCAGCAGCGCGTCTCGATCGCCCGGGCGCTGATGAACGGCGGCGAGGTGATCCTGGCCGACGAGCCGACCGGCGCGCTCGACCGCCAGAGCGGCGAGGAGGTGATGCGCATCCTCGGCGAGCTCAACGCCGAAGGCCACACGGTCATCATCGTCACCCACGACATGGCGGTGGCGCAGCACGCCGACCGGATCATCGAGATCAGCGACGGCGTGATCATCGCCGACCGCCGCCGCGACGGCGCCAAGGCCGCGCGCGGCCGCGGCGAGAAGCCCTCGCGCCCCGCCGAGAGCGTGCTCGGCAACCTGGGCGGCCGCTTCGCCTCGGCCTTCCGCATGGCGCTGATCGCCATGAACGCGCACCGCCTGCGCAGCTTCCTCACCATGCTCGGCATCGTCATCGGCATCGCCGCGGTGATCTCGGTGGTGGCGCTGGGCACCGGCTCGCAGCAGAAGATCCTGGCCCAGATCAGCGCCATCGGCACCAACACGATCGAGATCTTCCCGGGCTCCGATTTCGGCGACGAGCGCTCGGCCAAGGTGCAGACCCTGAAGGCCAGCGACGCCGACGTCCTGGCCCAGCAGCCCTATGTCGAGAGCGCGACGCCGGTCGTCAGCACCAGCGCCAGCCTGCGCTACGGCAATGTCTCGGTCAGCGGCAGCATCAACGGCGTCGGCGACCAGTATTTCGACGTCCAGGGCCTGACCCTCGAGGACGGCAAGGCGTTCGACGCGGCCGACGTCCGCGCCATGAGCCAGGACGTGGTGATCGACGCCAATACCCGCGCCAAGCTGTTCGACGCCTCGGCCGATCCGATCGGCAAGGTGATCTTCCTCGGCTCGGTGCCGGTCCGGGTGATCGGCGTCACCGCCAAGAAGACCACCGGCTTCGGCAACAGCGACAGCCTCAACGTCTACATCCCCTATACCTCGGCGATGCGCCGCATGCTCGGCCAGTCCTACGTGAAGAGCATCACCGTGCGGGTCAGCGACAGCGTGTCAGACGAAGCGGCCGAGGCTGGCATCACCCAGCTCCTGACCCAGCGCCACGGCCGCAAGGACTTCTTCACCTTCAACGCCTCCAGCATCAAGGAGACGATCGAGAGCACGACCGGCACGATGAAGCTGCTGATCTCCGCCATCGCCGTCATCTCGCTGGTGGTCGGGGGGATCGGCGTGATGAACATCATGCTGGTCTCGGTGACCGAGCGCACCCGCGAGATCGGCGTGCGGATGGCGGTCGGCGCGCGCCGCGGCGACATCCTGCAGCAATTCCTGATCGAGGCGACCCTGATCTGCCTGATCGGCGGCCTGGTCGGCGTCGGCGCGGCGCTGGGGCTCGGCCTCGCCGTCGCCAAGTTCAGCACCGGCTACAGCATGGTCTTCTCCGGCACGACCATCGCGCTCGCCTGTGCCAGTGCCGCGCTGATCGGCATCACCTTCGGTTTCCTGCCGGCCCGCAACGCGGCGCGGCTCGACCCGATCGAAGCCCTCGCCCGAGAGTGAGTGACATCATGACGACACCCCTGGTCTCCCGCCGCCTGTCGCGCCGCCTGTCGAAACTGGCCGCGGTCTCCCTGCTGGCACTGCTTTCCGGCTGCGGCTTCCTGCTGAAGAGCGACTACCAGGCGCCGCAGGTCACCGTGCCGGCGGCCTGGCATGCGACCGCCGCGACACCCGCCGCGGCGACGGCCGCCGCCATCGACGACTGGTGGCAGGATTTCGCCGATCCGGCGCTCGACGCGCTGGTCCAGGAGGCCCTGGCCAAGAACAACGACCTTGCCGCCGCGACGCTCAAGGTCAAGGAGGCGCAGCTCGAGGTCGGCCTCGCCGAGAACGACTTCCTGCCGACCTTCAGCGGCACCGGCGGCGTGACGCGGCAGACCAATCTGAGCAGCAGCGGCACCAAGAGCACCGCCGGCTCGACCTCGAACACCACGACGACCTATTCGGTCAGCGGCGGCGTGAGCTGGGAGCTCGACCTCTGGGGCAAGGTCGCGCGCGAGACCGATGCCAAGGACTGGGAGGCGAAGGCGACCGAGCAGGACCGCCAGGAGACCGCTCTGTCGCTGGCCGGCACCGTGGTCGATCTCTACTACCAGCTCGGCTATCTCAACGAGCGCATCGCGCTCGCCGACGAGAGCATCGCCTATGCGCAGAAGACGCTGGAGCTGGTACAGGTGCAGCACGGCGCCGGCGCCGCCTCCGGACTCGAACAGGCCGAGGCGGAGCAGAGCCTGGCCAGCCAGCAGGCCAGCCGCACCCAGCTGGTGGAGGAGCAGGCCGAGACGCGCAACGCGCTGGCGATCCTGTTCGACGGGCCGCCGGGCACCGAGCATGCGGAGCCTGCCGCCATGCCGGCCGGCGCGCTGCCGGAGGTCGCCTCGGGCCTGCCGGCCGACCTGCTGGCGCGCCGCCCCGATCTGCAGGCGGCGGAGTTCCGCCTGCGCGAGACGCTGTCGGAGGGCGACGCCACCAAGGCGAGCTACTTCCCCACCATCTCGCTGACCGGCTCGCTCGGCAGCTCCAGCATCGCGCTGACCGACCTCATCAAGAATCCGATCGGCGCGCTGGGCGCCGACCTGGCGCTGCCGTTCCTGAACATCAATGCGGCGCTGCTGAACGTCAAGGTCTCGAAGATCGAATACCAGACGGCGGTGGTGAACTACCGGCAGACGCTCTACACCGCGTTCAAGGATGTCGAGAACGCGCTCTCGGCGCGGACCCAATATGCCGCCCAGGGCACCCTGCTCGCGGCGTCGCTGGCGGCGGCGCAGAAGGCCGAGAGTCTCTACGAGGCGCAGTATCGCGCCGGCGCCGTGGCGCTGAAATCCTGGCTGGACGCGCAGGAGACCCGCCGCCAGGCCCAGGAAGCCCTGGCCGAGAACCAGTACAACCGCATCCTGAACTACGTCACGCTGTGCCAGGCCTTGGGCGGCGGGCCCAAGCTCACCGCCGTGGCGGCGGCCGATTGAGAGCCGGCTACTCCGCGACCCTGAGCGGCACAAGGCCGTGGAACAGCGGCGTGCCGATCAGCGCCTTGGCGGCGGCGATGTCGGGCGCCATCTCGCGGTCCTGGTCCCAGAAGGCGACGCGGGTGCGCAACGCGGTCATCGCATCGGTGAGCTTCGGGCTGGTGGCGATCGGCTTCCTGAGATCGATGCCCTGCGCGGCCGCCAGCAGCTCGATCGCGACGATGCCCGCGGTGTTGTCCGCCATGTCCAGGGTGCGGCGCGCGGCATGGGTCGCCATGCTGACGTGGTCCTCCTGGTTGGCGGAGGTCGGCAGGGAATCGACGCTGCCCGGATGCGCCATCTGCTTGTTCTCGCTGGCCAGCGCCGCCGCGGTCACCTGCGCGATCATGAAGCCGGAATTGAGCCCCGGCTCCGGCACCAGGAAGGCGGGCAGGCTGCTCATCCGCGCATCGGTCAGGAGCGCGATGCGGCGCTCGGAGAGCGCGCCGATCTCGGCGATCGCGATGGCCATGGTGTCGGCGGCGATCGCCACCGGCTCGGCATGGAAGTTGCCGCCGGAGACGACGTCGCCTTCCGCGGCGAAGACCAGCGGGTTGTCCGAGACCGCGTTGACCTCGCGGCCGATCACCGACGCCGCGTGGCGCAAGGTGTCGAGGCAGGCACCCATCACCTGCGGCTGGCAGCGCAGGCTGTAGGGATCCTGCACCCGCCCGCATTCGAGGTGGCTGGCCCGCAAGGGACTGTCGGCCATCAGGTCCTTCAGCGCCTTGGCCGCGTCGATCTGGCCCGGCTGGCCGCGCACGGCGTGGATGCGCGGGTCGAACGGGGCATCGCTGCCCAGGCAGGCATCGGTGGTCATGGCGCCGGCGACCAGCGCGGCCAGGAACACGTCCTCCGCCGCGAACAGGCCGGCGGCCGCCAGCGCGGTCGAGACCTGGGTGCCGTTGAGCAGCGCCAGGCCCTCCTTCGCGGCCAGGGCGACCGGCTGCAGGCCGGCGAGGCCGAGGCCCTCGAGGGCGGTCAGCACGCGGCCGTCATGGCGCACGCTGCCGACCCCCATCAGCACCGCCGAGAGATGCGCCAGCGGCGCCAAGTCGCCCGAGGCGCCGACCGAGCCCTTGGACGGGATGAGCGGATAGACGCCGGCGTTGAGCAGCTTCACCAGCGCCTCGATCACGCTGCGGCGGATGCCGGAAAAGCCGCGGGCGAGCGCGTTGATCTTCAGGATCAGGATGAGCCGCACGATCTCGTCGCCGAGCAGCGGCCCGGTCCCCGCCGCATGGGAGAGGACGAGGCGGCGCTGCAGCTCGGCCACCTGGTCGTCCGGGATGCGGGTATGGGCGAGGCTGCCGAAGCCGGTGTTGATGCCATAGGCGACCTGGTGGCGGTCGAGGATCGCCTGCACCGTGGCGGCCGACCGGTCGATGGCGGGATGTGCCGCCGGGTCGATCTCGAGCTTGCGGTCGCTCCCGGCCAGGGCGCGGAGCTCGGCCAGGCCGAGCTTCCCGGGCTTCAGAACGAACGGCGCCTCAGCCATCGCGGCCTCCCATGCCAAGCGGTTTCCGTCCCATCCGCAACAATGTCGGAAAAGGAATAACCGAAGTCCAAATTAGGTGTACCTGTCTATACAAGCAGGCCTTGGGGACCGCAACGGCAAGCCCATGATTTCCATTGGCTTAACCGATGATCCCAGCGCATCGGCCCAGGCCGGACTCGGGCTGTCGCGCCCGTTTTAGAACATGTCGCGGCGGCGCGGCTGCGTGGGTGGGAAACCCGCTACTCGTCTTGCCAATTCCGGGTGGTCCCGGCACTCTCCAGCCCGCCTTCCGGCGGGGCAGAAGAGCCGGAACAGTGAGCAGGTGACAGCACATGGCGAACGACGCCGACGAACTCGATCTCAACAGCCTGAACGACGACGATCTCGTCCAGCAGATGCACGACGACCTCTATGACGGCCTCAAGGAGGAGATCGAGGCGGCGGTCCACATCCTGCTCGAGCGCAAGTGGACCCCCTACGACGTGCTGACCAAGGCGCTGGTCGAGGGCATGCGGATCGTCGGCATCGACTTCCGCGACGGCATCCTGTTCGTCCCCGAAGTGCTGCTGGCCGCCAACGCCATGAAGGCCGGCATGTTCATCCTGCGTCCGCTGCTCGCTGAGACCGGCGCGCCGAAGGTCGGCAAGATGGTGATCGGCACCGTCAAGGGCGACATCCACGACATCGGCAAGAACCTGGTCGGCATGATGATGGAAGGTGCGGGCTTCGACGTGGTCGATCTCGGCATCAACAACCCGGTCGAAAAGTACCTGGCGGCGATCGACGAGCACCAGCCGGACATCCTCGGCATGTCGGCGCTGCTGACCACGACCATGCCGTATATGAAGGTGGTGATCGACGCGCTGGTCGAGAAGGGCATCCGCGCCGACCATGTCGTGCTGGTCGGCGGCGCGCCGCTGAACGAAGCCTTCGCCAACTCGATCGGCGCCGACGCCTATTGCCGCGACGCGGCCGTGGCGGTCGAGACCGCGAAGTCCTTCATGGCCAAGCGCCAGGGCTCGGCGCTGGCGAAGGCGTGACCGCAAGAAAAACAGATCGTCATTGCCGGACTTGATCCGGCAGTCCTGAGCCGAGTGGAACCAGATGCCCGGGTCCCCCAAGCGAATGTCCGCATTCGCGGACGGGGCCCGGGCATGACGATTCCGGGGCGGGTCAGTGCAGCACGAAGTGGCTGTAGACCAGGATCTGCGTCACCCGCGCGCCGTCTTCCGAGAGCGGCAGGAACATGGTTTCGAGCTCGAGATAGCGCGGGTTGGCGCTGGCCTCGATCGAGAAGTCGATGATGCCCCAGGGCGAGGCGGTGGCGAGGTCGTAGCTCTCCAGGCAGAAGTCCATGACCTCCGGTCGGCTGCCGTAGATCTGCCGCACGGTGAGCCCGGTGGGATCGCTGCAGCGGGTCTCGGCCTCCAGCGCGCCGATGATGCGGTAGCGGTAGTCCTGCTCGGATTCCAGGACGTCCACCACCAGGACCGAGGGAACGACGTCACCCAGCTTGTTGGGATAGATCTCGCTGAGCCGCGGCAGGCGGCCGGTCGGCTTCCAGCGGCACCAGCTCTCGAACACGCTCTGCGTCTCGTTGCTGGCCTGCTCCAGCCCCTTGACCGTCGAGACCTTGCGCCCGGCGCTCAGGACCGCGCCATGGGGGTCGACCAGGATGCGTCGATCGATGGTCATGCTTTCCGCTCCGCGCCGGCCTCAGGCTAGCACGGAGGAATAGAAACGGACAGCTTTCGGCAGGCAGTCCTATTGCGGCAGGAGATTCAGCGACTTGAGGGCCGCGGGCAGGCTGTCCTGGATGGCCTTCTTGTCGGAATCCGCGACCTTCTTCGCCTGATCGGCCGAGACGTTGTCCTCGTCGAACGGCCAGTAGCTCTCGTCCACTTCCTCGCCGCCCCAGGCCGGGGTCGAGGTCTGGGCGATCAGCTTGCCGGTATGGCCGTCCACCACGGTCACGTCATAGATCGCGTGCGTGTAGTAGTCGTGCCAGAGCAGCCGGTGCTGGCGCCGCATGCCGATCCCGGTCTGGATCTGGTTGGAGTTGCCGATCGGCTCCCGCGCATTGGTCAGGACGACATAGGCGTCGAGGTCGTTCGGCTGCGCCTTGGCGCGGATGACGGCGCCGATCGGCTCGCCGGAATCCAGCGCGCCGCTTTCGTCCTTGAGGGTGATCTTGTCGTCGGCGAAATCGGCGGGATTGAACCTGACGGGGCGGACGGCATAGCGGCCGGCGAGATCCTTGGCGATGCAATCCGCAGCGAAGGGGTCGATCCCGAACGCGGCTGCCGGATATTCGAACTGCTCGTTGCTGAAGGCGGTCAGCGAGAGCTGCTCATAGTGCAGCGAGCCGCCGATCAGCGAGATCACCCCGACGGTCTTCAGCTTCGCCGCTGCTTCCGGCGAGACCTCGGCGGGTGCGGTCGCGCATCCGGCAAGGCCGATGAGCGAAAGCAAGAACGCCATTTTCCCGAGAATCGCGCCGGCGGCGCGAGAACCGGCCGGAGCCCGGCCGGTTGAAGCGTAAGCCATTGAACACCCGATACGCCCGCGAACGTATCGGCACAATAGCGACAACCGGCGGTATGGCAAGGGCCGCGAGGGTCCCTCGCCGTCACGGCCGGGAGGTCACGCCCAGAAGACGAGCGCCCGGAGCTCGATGCTCTCCCTGAGGTTCGCCGGCGCTGGGAAATTGGGATCGGCGAAGGCGGAGTGGGCGGTGAAGCGGGCGAGGGCGGGGTCGGAATCGTAGGTCTTGATCAGCGCCGCCTCGTTGCGCTGCATCTCGGGGAAGTAGAACCAGCGCTGCGCCGGGTTGTGGGCGATGGAATAGATCTCGCCGACGCGGTCGGGATAGATGAGGTCGGTCGCGATCGCATCCTCGGCGCGGAAGGTCCGGGCATCGCAGAAGGCGAGCGGCATGTGCTGCAGCGGGCCGACGATCGGCCGCCAGACGTTGACGATGGCGAAGCGGCGCTGCAGCCGCTCGGCCGCTTCGTCGGCGGGCAGCAGGTCGCGCACCCGCTGCGGCCCGGATTTCAGCGTGTAGTCGTTGTGGACGCGCAGGACCGGCTCGCGCGGCAGCCCGACGCCGCGCGGCGCCTGCCTGGCGGTGCGGAGCGTGTGGTCGAAGATGACGATCTTCTCGGCGCCGGTCTCGGCCTTCAGCAGCGCTTCGGCTTCCGGGTAGTACTGCGCGCGCAGCACGTCCTCGTCATAGAGGTCGGCGATCCGCGTGTCATGCCCGACCAGGGCGAAACCCTCGCGGTCGAGCGTGACTTCGGCGGCACGCGGCCGCGCGTCGTGGATGAAGACGCGGCTCGTCTCGTAGGGATGGGAGCGCTGCGGCCGGCCCGGCGGCGGGTCGTATTGATACGAGAACGGCTTGCTTCCGTCCGGGACGATGAAGCTCAGCTCGGCCTCGACGCCTGCGGCCCGCGACTTGCCGTCGAGGTCGAGCGCCTGGTGCCCGGTGCGTTGCTGCAGCATGGAGTCACTCCCAGTACGGATGCGGTGCCTGAGATGTGGGCCCGTCCGCGCCTTTCGCAAATCGATCATTGCTCACAAGAGCGACGAGAAAACCTAACAGGTCAGGCGGGCGCCGCGGCCAGGACGCCGCCGGCCAGGCGATGGATGCGCCCGAATCCCGCCACCAGCAGTCCCTCCGCGATCTCGAAGCGATAGAGATGGAAGTCGCCGAATCCGGCATAGCCCTTGGCCGAAGGCTGGGCGGCGACATAGCGCTGGCGATTGTCCGGGTCGTCGGCCGGCGCCGCGCGGCCGATCAGCGTCAGGCGCGGCCCGGTCAGGGGCTCGGCCAGGCCGGCGGTTCCATCGAACAGGAGCGAGGCCTGGGGGTCGCGCTTCAAGTTGCGCGCGTGATCGCTGAGATCGGAGAGCAGCAGCAACGGCCGGCCCTGCCCGTCCAGCGCCGGCAGCACCAGCGAGACGAAGGGAAAGACCGCCGCGCCGCCGGCCGCGGCCGGCCGCTCCGCCAGGGTACCGAGATAGGCCCGGGTGGCGTTTACCATCAACTGCCGGGCCTCGGCCTCCGGGGCCAATGTGTCATTCATGCGGGAACCTATGAAAAGCTCTGTAGTTTCAATTTCTTAGGATGGACCTGCGGCATGCCGCCCTGGCGCCGTTCCAGGCCTTGAAACAACGCAGTTTCGCCCAATTTCGGTCACCATTGCGGGCCAACCTTGGCACCGGCGGGTCAATTCTATAAACGTTTCCACGATAAGGAGATTTTCGCGTGCCCCAAGCCCATGCGCCGCAGACCATCGCGCTGGTCGATGATGATCGCAACATCCTGGCTTCGGTGAGCATGACGCTCGAGGCCGAGGGCTTCAACGTGCGCACCTATACCGACGGCGCCGAGGCGCTGCGGGCCCTGACCTCCCAGCCGGTCGATCTCGCCGTGCTCGACATCAAGATGCCGCGCATGGACGGGATGGAACTGCTGGAGAAGCTGCGGCGTTCCAGCGACCTGCCGGTGATCTTCCTGACGTCGAAGGACGACGAGGTGGATGAGCTGATGGGTCTGCGGATGGGCGCCGACGACTACATCAAGAAGCCGTTCTCCCAGCGCCTGCTGATCGAGCGGATCCGCACCCTGCTGCGCCGCGAATTGAGCCGCGGCGCCGCCCAGGCGACCGGCGAGGCGCCGCTGACCCGCGGCGAGCTGATGCTGGATTCCACCCGCCATCTCTGCACCTGGGCCGAGAAGCCGGTCGAGCTCACCGTCACCGAGTTCCTGCTGCTGAAGGCGCTCGCCCAGCGCCCCGGCCATGTGAAGAGCCGCGACCAGCTGATGGACGCGGCCTATGGCGAGAACATCTACGTCGATGACCGGACGATCGACAGCCACATCAAGCGGCTGCGCAAGAAGTTCAAGGTCGTCGATACCGAGTTCAACCAGATCGAGACGTTGTATGGGGTCGGCTATCGCTATCGCGAGACCTGACCGCTTCCGGCGCCCGCCGACCGTCAACGGGGCGTGCCGCCGGGTTTCCCGGCTGAATCGCCCGCGGTCGAAGCATGCGGGATCCGGCCGTCATGGCTGATCCCGTCCGCCAGGGCGGCAGGGTCGAGCCGACGCTCGACGGCCCACGCTCCACCCATTCCGAATGGCGGCTGCCGGATTCGACGAGCCCCTCGCGGTCCAATCAGGGCCGCATCGTCTCGTTCTTCAGGCGCCGGCCCAAGCCCGGCGATGACGCACCGGCCGAGCCCGCGCTCGAGCGCCGGCCCGCCGCCAGGCCCGCACCGGTCGCCAAGGCGCCGGCCGCGAAGGCGCCGATTCCTGCCGCGCCGACGGTCGAGCGCGATGCCGAGGCACCGGCCAGGAAGCGCGCCGGCCGCAAGGAGGCGCGGCGCACCAGCGTGCCGACCGCGCGGCGCAGCCTGTGGGCCTCGCCGATCACCCGGCGCATCCTGCTGCTCAACGTGGTGGCGCTGGCGATCCCGGTCATCGGCCTGCTCTACCTGCCGACCTATCGCGACAGCCTGATCCAGTCGGAACTGGAGCTGCTCACCACCGAGGGCGAGCTCTTCTCCGGCGCGCTCGCCGAAAGCGGCGTCGTCACCGATCCCGACGGCTCGGAGCGGCTGCAGCCCGACACGTCGCGCCAGACCATCCGCCGCCTGGTCGACGTGTCGAAGACCCGCGCGCGCCTCTTCCTGCCGAACGGCACCTTGATCGCCGACTCCTTCCTGCTCTCGGGCCCGGGCGGCATCCTGCTGATCGAGCCGCTGCCGCCGCCGGAGCCGCCGGAAGGGCCGGTGCTGCGGGCATTGGGCGGCGCCTATGACTGGCTGCTCGGGCAGCTCCCGGCGAGCGAGCTCTATCCGCCCTATGGCGAATCCGCGATCCAGGTCGCCGACGACTACAAGGAGGTCGAGCAGGCGCTGAACGGCGAGATCGGCACCTCGGTCCGGAGCGGCGCCGACGGCTCCATCGTGCTCTCGGTCGCCGTGCCGGTGCAGCGCTATCGCCAGGTGCTGGGCGCGCTGTTCCTGACCAAGACCGGCAAGACCATCGAGATCACCCTCCGGAAGACGCGCCTCACCATCATCGCGATCTCGCTGGTCGCCTTCGGCATCACGGTGCTGGCCTCGCTCTACCTCGCCAGCACCATCGCGCTGCCGATCCATCGGCTGGCCGATGCCGCGGACCGGGTGCGGCGCTCGAAGGGGCGCGCGACGGCGATTCCCGATCTCTCGCGCCGCCGCGACGAGATCGGCGATCTCTCGGGCGCGCTTCGGGACATGACTGAGGCGGTGTGGCGCCGCATGGACGCGATCGAGCGCTTCGCCGCCGACGTCGCCCACGAGATCAAGAACCCGCTGAGCTCGCTCCGCAGCGCGGTCGAGACCGTGGCGCGGATCGAGGATCCGCTGCAGCAGAAGAAGCTGATGAGCATCATCCTCGATGACGTGCAGCGCCTCGACCGGCTGATCAGCGACATCTCCGATGCCAGCCGGGTCGATGCGGAAATGTCCCGCGCCGAGGTCAGCCGGGTGAAGATCCGCGACGTCATCACCGCCCTTGCCGACATCTATGCGTTCACCGGCGGAGACGGCGCGCCGCGCGTCCTCGCCGACCTGCCGGCCGGCGACGAGCTCGCCGTGCTCGGCGCCGAAGGACGGCTCGGCCAGGTGTTCCGCAACCTGCTGAGCAACGCGCTCTCCTTCAGCCCGCGCGGCGGCGCAGTCACCCTGCGCGCACGCCGCCGCGGCGATCGCATCGTCGTGATGGTCGACGACCAGGGCCCCGGCATTCCCGAGGACAAGCTGAAGGCGATCTTCGACCGCTTCTATTCGGAGCGTCCCCAGGGCGAGAAGTTCGGCACCCATTCCGGGCTCGGCCTCTCGATCTCGCAGCAGATCGTCGAAGCGCATAATGGCACGCTCACCGCGAGCAACCGGCGCGAGGGCAACGGCACCGTGATCGGCGCGCGCTTCACCATCGATCTCCCCGCGGCATAGCCGGGGATGCAGACGCCCCGTCCATGAGCGGCCCATGAGCGGCGCCCAGGAGAGCGGTTCTCGGGAGGGCGCCGGGCGCGTCGCGATCGAAGGCACCGCCGTCGCGCTGGACGGTCGCGCGCTGCTGCTCACGGGCCGGTCGGGCAGCGGCAAGTCCGACCTTGCCTTGCGCCTGATCGATGCCGGCGCGCGGCTGATCGCCGACGATCGCGTCGAGCTCGTGCTGCGCGACGGCCGCCTGGAGTGCCGTGCACCCCATGATATGCCGCCCGCGCTCAAGGGCCGGATCGAGGCACGCGGCGTCGGCATCGTTCCGGTGCCGGTCGCCGAAGGTCCGGTGCCGCTGCAATGGTGTGTGGAACTGGTCCCCGGCGGCCCTGTCGAGCGCCTGCCTGCCGCGGAAAGCCGCCGGTTTCTCGGCATCGACGTGCCGCTGCTGCGGCTCGATCCGTTCGAGGCCTCGGCGGCGGCCAAGCTCCGCCTTGCCGCCGCCTGCGGACCGGGACTAATAATGGGCCGCGAATGAACGATCCTAAGGCCCCGGCGGAGCCCGCCGCTTCGAACGACGACACGCATCGACGCCGCCTGCTGCTGGTGACCGGCTTGGCCGGCGCCGGGCGCAGCACGGCGCTGAAATGCCTCGAAGACCACGACTTCGAGGCGGTCGACAATCTGCCGCTCGATCTGCTCCCCCATCTCGTCAGCGGCGTGAGCGCCTCGTCGCCGCGGGCGCTGGCGATCGGCATCGACAGCCGCACGCGCGATTTCAACGCCGCGACGCTGGTCGCGCGCGTGCAGGAGATGAAGGCCGAGCCCGCGCTCGACGTGCGGCTGCTGTTTCTCACCAGCAACGAGGAGACGTTGCGCCGCCGCTTCACCGAGACGCGGCGCCGTCATCCGCTGGCGCCCGACCGGCCGATCGCCGACGGCATCGCGCAGGAGCAGCGGCTGATGGAGCCGGTGCAGCGCGCGGCGGATCTGGTGATCGATACCAGCGACAGCACGATCGGCGAGTTCAAGGCGCTGCTGGCGGCGCAGCTCGGCCTTACCGCGCGCAGCGGCCTCGCCGTCACCGTTCTCTCCTTCTCCTACCGCCTCGGTCTGCCGCGCGAAGCCGACCTGGTGTTCGACGTGCGGTTCCTCGAGAACCCGCACTACGATCCCGAGTTGCGGCCGCTGACGGGCGAGGACGATCGGGTTGGGAAAGTAGTCGAGCAGGACCCGACTTTTGCCGGTTTCTTCGCCGGGATGACCGGACTATTGTGGCCGCTGCTGCCGGGCTATGAGCGGGAAGGGAAGAGCTACCTTACCATCGCCATCGGCTGCACCGGGGGACGCCATCGTTCGGTCTTCGTCGCGCGCCGCCTGGCACAATGGCTCGAGGAGAAAGGGAGGCGGCCGGTTCTGCGTCATCGCGACCTCGGCCGCAGCGTCGCTGAGAATGCGCTTGCGGCTGACGCCGCGGGGAACGCGCCCATGGCAGGTACCGTCGGGGGGACTGCGGGCGGAGCTGGAAGGGAATGATGATCGGCATAGTTCTGGTGACGCATGGTCAGCTGGCCAGCGAGTTCGTGGCCGCGCTGGAGCATGTGGTGGGCAAGCAGACCGGCGTCGCCGCCGTCTGCATCGGGCCGGACGACGACATGGAGCAGCGCCGCAAGGAGATCCTCTCGACCGTCGCCAAGGTGGACCAGGGCAAGGGCGTCGTGCTCCTGACCGACATGTTCGGCGGCACGCCGAGCAATCTCGCGATCTCGGTCTTGGACAAGGCCAACGTCGAGGTGATCGCCGGCGTCAACCTGCCGATGCTGATCAAGCTCGCTTCGGTGCGCGGCTCGATGAGCCTGCCGGCCGCGGTCACCGCCGCCCAGGAAGCCGGCCGCAAATACATCAACGTCGCTTCCCAGCTCCTCAAAGCGAGCGAGTGCTGAAATGGCCGAGGGGGAGGTCAAGACGGTCAAGGCGCGGATCCAGAACCAGAAGGGCCTGCATGCCCGCGCCGCCGCCAAGTTCGTGAAGGTCGCCAACGGCTATGACGCGGAGATCCGCGTGGTCAAGGGCGAGACCGACGTCTCGGGCCGCTCGATCATGGGCCTGATGATGCTGGCGGCCGGGATCGGCTGCGAGATCGAGATGCGCGCGGACGGGCCGGCTGCCGGCCCGGTGCTCGCCGCCCTGGTCGATCTCATCGACCGGAAATTCGATGAAGAGTGAGAAGCCGGCACCAAGGACAAGGCGCCGGCGCAAGGTCGCGGAAGAGCAGGCGCCGCGCGAGAGCGGCCGCAAGGAGACGGCGCGTAGGGAGATCGCACGCCGGGAGGTCGTCCTGGGCGGCCTCGGCGTCTCCGCCGGCATCGCCATCGGCGCGGCGCATCTGGTCGAGATCGGCGCCGTGCAGATTCCCGAATACGACATTCCCGAAGGCGGGATCGAGGCCGAGCTCGCGCGCTTCAACGAGGCCTTGGCCAAGTCCGAGCGCCAGCTCAAGAAGCTGAAGAGCAAGAGCGCCGAGCTGCACGGTGCCGCTGCCGAGGAGCTGGGCTTCCTGCTCGAGGCGCATATGCAGATGCTGTCGGGCTCGCGCGTCGTGCGCGGCGTCGAGGCCAGGATCCGCCGCGACCGCGTCAATGCCGAGGCGGCGGTCCAGGCGGCGATCTCCGCGGTCGCGGAGGAGTTCGAGGGGCTCGACGATCCCTATCTCGCCGCCCGCGCCGCCGACGTGCGCGAGGTCGGCAACCGGCTGCTGCGCAACCTGACCAAGACTCCCTACGAGGCCTTCAAGCACCTGCCGGAAGGGGCGGTCATCATCGCCGAGGAGCTGACTCCCGCCGACACCGCCTTGCTCGACCCGCGCAAGGTGGCGGGCTTCGCGACGGCCTTGGGCGGCGCCCAGAGCCACACCGCGATCATGGCGCGCTCGCTGGAGCTCCCCGCGGTGCTCGGCATCCCCGAGCTGCTGACCCGGGTGAAGAGCGGCGACGGCATCATCATCGACGGCTATACCGGCCGCGTCGTCATCCGCCCGACCCGCGAGCGTCTCGCCGAGTACCAGCGCCGCGTCGCGCGCTTCCAGCAGGAGACGCAGCAGCTCGCCGGGTTGCGGCGCCTGCCCTCGATGACGACCGACGGCCGCCGCATCGGCCTCTACGCCAATCTCGAGCTGCCGCGCGAGGTGGAGAATGCGCTGCAGGGCGGCGCTGCCGGCGTCGGCCTGCTGCGCACCGAGTTCCTCTACATGAACCGCGAGACGCTCCCCAGCGAGGACGAGCAATACGAGATCCTGCGCGAGATCGTGGAAGGGATGTCGGGCCGGCCGGTGACGATCCGGACGCTCGACATCGGCAACGACAAGCTCGCCCCGGCGCTCAAGGGGCATATGGTCGAGACCGCCAATCCGGCGCTCGGCCTGCGCGCCATCCGCCTGAGCCTGCGCGACCGCGACCTGTTGGATGCGCAGCTCGGGGCCATCCTCCGGGCCGGCGTGCACGGGCCGGTGCGCATCCTGCTGCCGATGATCTCCAACGTCGCCGAGGTGCGCCAGACCCGCGCCGCGCTCGACCAGGTCGCGCGGCGCCTGAAGCGGCGCGGCGTCAAGATCGCCGACCCGCTGCCGGCCCTGGGCGCGATGATCGAGATCCCGGGTGCCGCCCTTGCCGCCGACGCGCTGGCGCAGAGCGCCGACTTCTTCGCCATCGGCTCCAACGACCTTACCATGTACACGCTGGCGATCGACCGCGGCGAGGAGCAGGTCGCGCATCTCTACAACCCGCTGCACCCCGCGGTCTTGCGCCTGATCCAGTTCGCGACCGAGGCGGCCTTGCGGGCGCGCATCCCGATCAGCGTCTGCGGCGAGATCGCCGGCGATCCCAAGTTCGTGCCGCTGCTGGTGGGCCTCGGCATCCAGGAGCTCTCGATGGTCGTCAGCAACATCCCGCGGGTCAAGCAGCGGGTCCGCAGCCTCGACTTCGCCGCCGCCGCGCGCTGCGCCCGCACCATCATGGAGCAGACCGACAGCGGCCGGATCGCGGCACTGCTCGACGATTTCAACGCGCTGGCGACATGAGGTCGCCACATCGCGGCCCCGGGATTGCCTGAATCGCGCGCCATCCTCTCCATCGATGTGAGCGGGGCGACGTGAGCGGGGCGACGTGAGCGGGGCGACATGAGCGGGGCGACATGAGCGGGGGACGGTGATGCGCTTCGTGCGTGGGCTGGGCCGGATCGCGGCGGCGATCTTCGGCCTCGTCATCCTCTATGCCGTCGCGGCGCTCGTCCTCGGCATCCTGCCGGTCAATCGCGATTTCCGGCCGACGCCCGGCGGCACCGAGATGTTCGTCTGCTCCAACGGGGTGCACACCGATTTCGTCCTGCCGGTGGCGACGCCGGTCATCGACTGGTCGCGGCGATTCCCGGCGCGGGACTTCGCCGGCCCGGTCGGCGGCTTCGATCATCTCGGCATCGGCTGGGGCAATCTCGACTTCTACCGTTCGACGCCGCGCTGGAGCGACTTCAGGCTCGGGACGGCCTTGCGCGCGCTGTCCGGCGACGGCCCGTCGGCGCTCCATGTCCAGTACCGGCCCGCGCCGGGACCGCTGGAGCGCTGCGGCCGGCTCATCATCGACGCGCGGCAATACCGCGCGCTGGCGGACTACATCGACGGGTCGCTGCTGGGATCCGCGGCGGGCGATGCGGCGATCCCGTCGGCGTCGGGCTATGGCGCGACCGACGCGTTCTATACCGCCGTCGGCCGGTTCAGCGTCACCGAGACCTGCAATGCCTGGATCGGGCAGGGGCTGAAGGCGGCCGGGCTGCCGAGCGGAATCTGGACGCCCTTCGCCTTTCTGGTGCTCGATCATCTGCCGGACGCGGCACCGTAATCGGCGCTTAACCATAAGCCGTTCATCGCAAAGGGAGATTTGCGCAGATCCGGGCGCCCGGGCGCCCTTGCCGCGCGGGGGCTTCCCCTGGTATAGGCCTGCAGCCTGAACACCCTCCCCATTCCCCTGTAGGAGATCCCGGATGTCCGTTGCGCGCGATACCAAGTCCACCGGTTCGGGTGGCGGCGATTTCAAGGTGAAGGATCTGAGCCTCGCCGATTGGGGCCGCAAGGAGCTCAACATCGCCGAGACCGAGATGCCGGGCCTGATGGCGCTGCGCGCGGAATACGGCAAGTCGCAGCCGCTCAAGGGCGCCAGGATCGCCGGCTGCCTGCACATGACGATCCAGACCGCGGCGCTGATCGAGACGCTGATCGCGCTCGGCGCCGAGGTGCGCTGGTCGTCCTGCAACATCTTCTCGACCCAGGACCATGCCGCCGCGGCGATCGCCGCGAAGGGCATCCCGGTCTTCGCCTGGAAGGGCGAGACCGAGGAGGAATACTGGTGGTGCGTCGAGCAGACCATCCAGGGCCCGAACGGCTGGACGCCGAACATGATCCTCGATGACGGCGGCGACCTCACCCAGATCATGCACGAGAAGTACCCGGAGCTGCTGAAGCAGGTGAAGGGCGTCTCCGAGGAGACCACGACGGGCGTGCATCGCCTCTACGAGATGGCGAAGGAGGGCTCGCTGAAGGTTCCGGCGATCAACGTCAACGATTCCGTCACCAAGTCGAAGTTCGACAACAAGTACGGCTGCCGCGAGAGCCTGGTCGATGCGATCCGCCGCGCGACCGACGTCATGATGGCCGGCAAGGTCGCGGTGGTCGCCGGTTTCGGCGACGTGGGCAAGGGCTCGGCGGAGAGCCTGCGCCACGCCGGCTGCCGCGTGCTGGTGACCGAGGCCGACCCGATCTGCGCGCTGCAGGCGGCGATGGAAGGCTACGAGGTCGTGACCATGGAGGACGCGGCGCCGCGCGCCGACATCTTCGTGACCGCGACCGGCTGCGTCGACGTGATCACCGTCGACCACATGCGGGAGATGAAGGACCGCGCCATCGTCTGCAACATCGGCCACTTCGACAGCGAGATCCAGGTCGCCGCGCTCCGGAACTTCAAGTGGCACAACGTGAAGCCGCAGGTCGACGAGGTCGAGTTCGCCGACGGCAAGCGCATCCTGCTGCTGGCCGAGGGGCGCCTGGTGAACCTCGGCTGCGCCACCGGCCATCCGAGCTTCGTGATGTCGGCCTCCTTCACCAACCAGGTGCTGGCCCAGATCGAGCTCTGGACCAACCACGGCAAGTACAAGAACGAGGTCTACGTCCTGCCGAAGCATCTCGACGAGAAGGTCGCCTCGCTGCATCTCGCCAAGGTCGGCGCCAGGCTGACCAAGCTCAGCGAGAAGCAGGCCAAGTATCTCGGCGTCGCGCAGGCCGGTCCGTTCAAGCCGGAGGCCTACCGCTACTAGGATTTGAGCCGAATCCGCGTCGATCCGCGGGGGAGCGGCCGAGCGCCGCTCCCCCGTTTCGTTCTTGAGCCAGCCCGGTTTTGTGGCCCCCGGTTGAAATCGGCGTTACACTGGCCGCGATGGGAATCTGCAGCCGAGGGATGATTCGAAGGGGCCTGATCTGGGCGCCTGGCCTGATATCGGCCATGGGCGGCCACGCTTGGGCGCAGAGCGACGAAGCCGGACCCGGCCACGCCGCCGGCATCTGGATCATGATCGCCTTCCTCGCCGCGGCGGCGGCCGTCCTGGGCTTCTCCAAGGCGCGACGCAGCCGCGCCGAAGCCGATGAAGCGAAAGCCGCCCTGGCGGCGGCCCGCGCGGTGCAGGATTCCGCGCCGGTGGGCCAGGTCGCGATCCTGGCATCGGGCAGCCTCGCCTTGAACACGACCGCCTGCAGCTTCCTCGCCGGCACGCCGGACACCATCGACGCGCTGGTCGACTGCATCGCCGAAGGCGACCGGGCACCGCTCGAGGAGTCGCTCGCGGCGCTCGGCCGGGGTACCGGCTTCGCGCGCGTCGCCAGGCGCGCCACCGACGGCCGCGCCCTGAAGCTGGTCGGCTTTCGCGCCGGCGACCAGCAGCGGGTCTGGATCGAGGACGTGCATGACATCCTGGAATCGGCGGCGGAGCCGTCGCGCCGCGCCCAGGCCGCGGTCGGCCAGATGGCGGGCGTGCTCGACCGCCTGCCTTATCCGGTCTGGCGCCGCGACGCCGAGCTCGGCATCGCCTATTGCAACCAGGCCTTCGCCGAGCTGCTCGACCTCGCGGCGCCCGAAGTGATCGCCCGCGCCCGGGAGGTCAGCCCCGCGACCAAGGCGCTGGCGCGCCGCGCGCAGAAGGTCGGCCTCGCGCAATCCGAGAGCCAGCAGCTCGTGGTGAAGGGGCGGCGGCGCCTGTTCGACTTCCACGAGGTGCCGGTCGAGAACGGCATGATCGGCTTCGCCCTCGACCAGACCGCGCTGGAGGAGAGCCACGCCGAGCTGGTGCGCCACATCGCGGCGCATGACGACGTGCTGCAGTCGCTGGGCACCGGCATCGTCATCTTCGGCCCCGACCGCCGGGTCAAGTTCTTCAACGGCGCCTACCGCGAGCAGTTCGGCCTGGACGCCGCCTTCCTGCGCTCCGAGCCCACCATCGACCAGGTGCTGGAAGCCCTGCGCGAGCGCCGCAAGATCGCCGAGCAGGCCGACTTCCGCTCCTACAAGCAGGAATTCATCCGCCACGTGATGACCCTGATCGAGCCGTTCGAGGACCTGATCCACACGCCGGGCGAGACCACGTTCCGCATGGTGGCCACGCCGCATCCCTTCGGCGGCGTGACGCTGACCTTCGAGGACGTGACCGACAAGCTGGCGATGGAGCGGAACTACAACACGCTGATCGCGGTGCAGAAGGAGACGATCGACCATCTCTACGAAGGCATCGCGGTGTTCGGCAGCGACGGGCGCCTGAAGATCCACAACCCGGCCTACGCCAAGCTCTGGGGCCTGAACGAGGCCGATCTCGAGGACGAGCCCCACGTCGCCAGGATCATCGACCTGGTGCGGCCCTTCTTCGGCGGCCCGACCGATTGGGGCGAGGTGCGCCGCCGCATCGTCAGCGACGTGGTCGAGCGCACGCCGCGCAGCCTCCGGCTCGAGCGCAAGGACGGCACCATCGTCGATATCGCCGGCATCCCGCTGCCCGACGGCGGCAAGCTGTTCAAGTACGCCGACGTCACCGACAGCATCAACATGGAGCGGGCGCTGCGCGACCGCAACGAGGCGCTGATCGCCGCCGACCGCCTGAAGTCGGAATTCATCGCCAACGTCTCCTACGAGTTCCGCACGCCCTTGAACGTCATCATCGGCTATGCCGAGCTGCTGATCCGGCAGTATTTCGGGGCGCTCAACCAGCGCCAGGCGGAATACGCCGCCAGCATCCTCGACGCCGCCCAGGGCCTGCTGCTGATGGTGGGCGACGTGATCGACGTGGCCGCGATCGAGGCCGGCTACATCCGGCTGGACATCGCCGAGATCCGCCTGAAGCCGGTGCTGGATTCGGTGCTCCGGCTCTATCAGCAGCGCGCGCACAGCCGCGAGATCACGCTCTCGATCGACGGCGTCGCCGAGCAGCTTTCCCTGCGCGCCGACGAGCAGCGCCTGAAGCAGGCGCTCGCCAACCTGATCAGCAACGCGGTGGGCTCCGGCTCGGTCGGCAGCCGCGTCGACATCTCCGCCGCCAAGGAGAGCGGCCATGTCGCGATCGCGGTGAAGCAGACCGGCATGCAGGGCGGCGTCCTGGGCGAGCCGGCCGATACCGGCCTCGGCGGCTCGGGGCGCGCCTCGCTCGGCCGGGGCAGCACGCGCGGCCTCGGCATGTCGCTGGTGAAGACCCTGATCGAGCTCCATGGCGGCACGCTGGAGACGCGCAGCGGTGCCGGCTACCGGCTGGTCACCTGCCGGATTCCGGATGACAGAAGCCAGATGTCAGAGGTCAGGGCGGAACGCGCCGTTGCCGCATCCGGCGAGTAGTCCCGGCTTCTGTCAGCCCGCCGCGCCAGCCTTGGGAACCCCCTGGGTGGTCGAATATTCGAAGTGCAGCGCTTCGCCTGGATGGAGCAGCGGATAGATGGCATGCGCCGCCATCGCCACCTCGGAGAAGCCGCACAGGATCAGCTTCAGCTTGCCGGGGTAGTTGGCGATGTCGCCGACCGCGAAGATGCCGGGCGCGCTGGTGGCGCAGGTCCTGGGGTCGACCGCGATGTGGTTGCGCTCCAGGTTGAGGCCCCAATGGGCGATCGGCCCGAGATCCATCGCGAGGCCGAAGAACGGCAGCAGGATGTCGGCCTCCAGGCGCTTCACGTCGCCGTCGAGCGTCGAGACCTCGACCGCTTCGAGCTTGCCGCCCGCGCCGACCAGGCCGTGGAGCTGATAGGGGACGACGAGATCGATCCGGCCTTCCTTCGCCAGCGCCTCCATGCGCGCGACCGATTCCGGCGCGCCGCGGAACTTCGGGCGCCGGTGCACGACGTAGATGCGCTCGGCGACGTCGGCGAGGCCCAGCGTCCAGTCCAGGGCGGAATCGCCGCCGCCGGCGATCACCACCTTCTTGCCGCGGAAGTCCTCGCGCCGCTTGACCAGATAGAAGACGCTCTTGCCCTCGTAATGCTCGAGCCCCGCGAGCGGCGGCCGGTTCGGGCCGAAGGCGCCGCAGCCGGCGGCGATGATGACCGCGCGGGCCTCGATCGCGGTGCCCTGGTTGGTCTCGATCCGCCAATCCTCGCCGCTGCGGGTCAGTTTTTCGACCCGGTGGCCGAGATGGAAGGTGGGATCGAACGGCGCCGCCTGCTCCTCGAGCTTGGCGATCAGGCCGGCGGCCTCGATCGCCGGATAGCCCGGGATGTCGTAGATCGGCTTTTCGGGATAGAGCGCCACGCATTGGCCGCCGCTGCTTTCCAGCGCGTCGATCACGTGGCACCTCATCTTCAGCATGCCGCATTCGAAGACCGCGAACAGACCCACGGGTCCCGCGCCGATGATCGCCACATCCGTCTTGTGGGCTTGGCCCGCCATGCCGAATCTCCTCAAAGAAGCAGGGCATCCTGCCTTGCCGCGGCCGAACCAATCAAGCCACCGATCTCCTGGCGTGATTGCCATTGCCCGGCCGGCTCTTTACAAGCTTGCCCGAGTTGAGCTTATCCCGAGCCTTGTCGCAGCCCCGGCATGCCCGACTTGACCAAAACCGACCTGACCTTGCCGAACCCCGCGGCGACCGAGAGGCTCGCGGCGATCGTTGCCGCGGAAGCGCGTCCCGGCGACGCGATTCTGCTTTCCGGCGACCTCGGGGCCGGGAAGACGCATTTTGCGCGGGCCTTCATCAACGCGCTCTCGGACGCGCCCGAAGAGGTACCGAGTCCCACCTTCACCCTGGTGCAGAGCTATGCCGCGACCGTGGCCGGGCATCCGGTCGAGATCGCGCATTTCGACCTCTATCGCCTGAAGTCGCCCGAGGAGACGATAGAGCTCGGCATCGAAGAGGCCTTCGCCGACGGCATCTCGTTGGTCGAATGGCCCGATCGCCTCGGTCCGATGACGCCGAAGCGGCGTCTCGCCCTGCGCCTGGAGATCGTCTCCGACGGCGGCACGCGCCGCGCGACGCTCGAAGGCACCGACGACTGGCGCGAGCGGCTCGGCCGCATCGTCCGGCGCTTTGCGCAGGCCTGAGATGAGCGGCCGGGTCGACGCCTTCCTCGCCGCCCATGGCCGGGCGGCCGCACGCCGCACGCCGCTGGCCGGCGACGGCTCGGCGCGCCGCTACAGCCGGCTCGACTCCCGGGACCGGCCTTGCCTGCTGATGGAGTGCCCGCCGGAGATCCCGCTGCAGCCCTTCCTCGACGTCGACGCGCTGTTGCGGCGCCTCGGCCTCAGCGCGCCGGAAGTGCTTGCCGCCGATGCCGCGGCCGGCCTCGCCCTGATCGAGGATTTCGGCGCGGACACCTTCACGCGGCTGCTCGACGGCGGTGCGGACGAGGCCGGCCTCTACACCCTCGCGGTCGACACGCTGATCGAATTGCACCGGCGCGCCGAGCCGGGCGACCTCGCTGCGCTGCCGGCGTTTGACGATGCGCGCGCCCTGGACGGGCTCTTCCGCATGCTCGACTGGTACTGGCCGGTCGTGCGCGGCGCGCCGGCTTCCGACATCATCCGCCACGAGTTCGAAGCCGCCTGGCGCGCGGTGCTGCCGGCGATGCGGCGCGTGCCGGAATCGATCGCGCTGTTCGACTACCACACCGACAACCTCTTCCGCCTGGACCGGCCGGGCATCGCCGCCTGCGGGCTCATCGACTTCCAGGACGCGGTGCGCGCGCCGGTCGTGTTCGACCTCGCCACGCTGCTCGACAACGACCGGCGGGCGATCCCGGATGCGCTGCGCGAAGGCCTGATCGGCCGCTATCTCGCCGCCTTCCCGGCGCTCGACCGGAACGCCTTCATGACCGCCTACGCGGTCAAGACCGCGCATTGGAACACGCGCATCGTCGGCACTTTCGCGCGGCTGTTGCGCCGCGACGGCAAACCCGGCTATCAGAGATTCATGCCGCGGGTCTGGGCGCTGATCGCGCGGCATATCGCGCATCCGGCCCTGGCGCCGGTGGCCGAATGGTATCGGCGCTATCTGCCGCCGGCCGACCGCAGGGTGCTGTCGCCGGGCAAGTTCGGAGCATGACGTGAGCTTTCCCAGGACCGCGATGGTGATGGCGGCCGGCTACGGCAAGCGCCTCAGGCCGCTGACCGACACGGTGCCCAAGCCGATGGTGAGGGTGCTGGGGCGGCCGATGATCGACGTGGTGCTCGACCGCCTGGCCGCGGCCGGGGTCGAGCGCGTGGTCATCAACCTGCATCATCTCGGCGAGATGATCCGCGACCATCTGAAGGACCGCAGGGACCTGGAGATCCTCTATTCCGAGGAGCCCGAGATCCTGGAGACCGGCGGCGGCACCAAGAAGGCGCTGCCTCTGCTGGGGCCGGACCCGTTCTTCACGGTCAATGCCAAGATCATCTGGCTGAACGGGCGCGAGGATGCGCTGCACCGCCTCGCCGATGCCTGGGACGACGCGCGGATGGATTCGCTGCTGCTGCTGCAGCCGACCGTGACGGCGATCGGCTATGGCGGTCCCGGCGACTTCCTGCTGGACCAGGAGGGCCGCGTTTCGCGCCGCCCCGAATGGGAGGTGGCGCCCTTCCTCTATTCCGGCATCAACATCACCCATCCGCGCCTGTTCCTGGATTCGCCGGACGGCGCCTATTCGGTCAACGTCCTGTGGGACCGCGCCATCGAGGCCGGAAGGCTCTACGGCATCCGCCATGACGGCGAGTGGTATCACGTCTCGACGCCGCAGCAGCTCGGCGACGTCGAGCGCGAACTCGCCTTCCACGGCATCAAGTTCTAGGCGATGCTTCGCGGATGAGCGATCCGCGGGTCTTCACGATCCCCTCCGGCGTGCCGTTCGCCGATGCGCTGGCGGCCGGGCTGATCGCGCGCGCCGCGGGCGACCCGCTCGCGCTCTCGCGCATGACCCTGCTGCTGCCCAATCGCCGCGCCATCCGCGCCATGGCGGATGCCTTCCTGCGCCGCGCCGACCGGGGCGGCGGCATCCCGGGCGGCGGCCTGCTGCTCCCGAAACTGCAGCCGATCGGCGAGCCGGATGAAGACGCACAGACGATCTCCGAGCTCGGGCTCGGCGAAAGCGACGCCGCCGACATCCCGCCGGCGATCGGCGGGCTGCGGCGGCAGATGCTGCTGGCGCGGCTCATCCACCGCTCGCCGCAGGCGCGGCTCGGCCAACCGGGGGGCGAGGGCGGCAGCGGCCCCATGCCCTTCGACCAGGCGATCCGGCTGGCGGCGGAGCTCGCGCGGCTGATCGACCAGGTGGCGACGGAGCGCCTCGATTTCTCCCGCGTGCGCGATCTGGCGCCGGCCGATTCCGTCTACTGGCAATTGACGGTGCAGTTCCTCGACCTCGTGCAGCAGCACTGGCCGCGCATCCTGGAGGACGAAGGCGCGCTCGATCCGGCCGCGCGCCGCAACCTGCTCTTGGAGCGGCAATGCGCGCAATGGCGCGCGCGGCCGCCGGCGGGTCCGGTGATCGCCGCCGGTTCCACCGGCTCGATCCCGGCCAGCGCCGACCTGATCGCGCTGGTCGCCGGCCTGCCGCAGGGCATGGTCGTGCTGCCCGGCCTCGATCGCGCTGCCGATGCGGAGGCCTGGGAGGCGATCGCCGCCGACCAGAGTCATCCGCAATACGGCCTCGCGCATCTCTTGAAGCGTCTCGACCTCGCGCCGGACCGGGTTGCGCCCTGGCCGTGCGACGGCTTCGTTGCGGAGTCTTCGCCCCGCGCGGCCATCGTCTCCCATGCATTGCTGCCGGCCGATCAGACCGAGCGCTGGGGCAAGCTCGCGGCATCGCTGCGCGAGTCCGATCCGGGAGCAGCCTGGGCGGGGGTGACCCGCATCGACTGCGCGACCGAGCAGGAGGAGGCGGGCGTCATCGCGCTGCTGCTGCGCGAGGCGGTGGAGAAGCCGGCACCGCAGCGCGCCGCCCTGGTGACGCCGGATCGCGGCCTTGCGCGCCGGGTGACGGCGGAGCTCGCCCGCTGGGGCATCGCGATCGACGATTCGGCCGGCGAGCCGCTGCGCCTGACGCCGCCCGGCGCCTTCTTCCTGCTGATCGCCGAGGCGGCGGCCGAGGACTGGCCGCCGGTGCCGCTGCTGGCGCTGCTGAAGCACCCGCTGGCCGCGGCCGGCGGCGCGCCCGAGGATTTCCGCGCCGCCGTCCGCAACCTGGAGCGCGCCGTCCTGCGCGGCCCGCGCCCGGCCGCCGGTCTCGACGGCTTGAAGCGCACGATCGACGACGCCCGCAAGGAGGCGCGTCATGAAGGCGAGCGGGCGGCCCTGCGCGAAGCGGGCGCCTTCGTCCATCGGCTGGGCGAGCTCGCCGCGGAATTCACCGCGCTCACGGGACCGCGGGCGCTCGCGACGCGCCTCGAAGCGCATGTGCGCCTGGCGGAGGCTCTGGCGTCCGCCGATGCCGAGGACGGCGTCGCCCGGCTCTGGCGCCGCGAGGCGGGCGAGGCGCTGGCCGATTTCATCGCCGAGCTGCGCGATGCCGGCCGCGACGCACCGGCGCTCGGTCCGACCGATTACGTGGCGCTGCTGCGCGAGCTGATGGAGGGCGTGGCGGTCCGGCCGCGTTATGGCCTGCATCCGCGGCTCTTCATCTGGGGCCCGCTGGAAGCGCGCCTGCAGCAGGCGGAGCTGGTGGTGCTGGGCGGTCTCAACGAAGGCGTGTGGCCGCCCGAGCCGGCGGTCGATCCCTGGCTCAGCCGCCCGATGCGCGCGGCGTTCGGCCTGCCGGCGCCCGAGCGCCGCATCGGCCTCTCGGCGCACGATTTCCAGCAGGCGATGGGGGCGCCGGAGGTGGCGCTGACGCGGCCGCTGCGCGCCGCGGGGCAGCCGACCGTGCCGGCGCGCTGGCTGCTGCGCTTCGAAGCCTTCCTGCAGCTCCTCGATCTCGGGCGCGGCGAGAAGGCGGCGGTGCTGCGCGGCTGGCAGCGCAATCTCGACCGCGCCGAGATGGTGCAGCCGCTCGCCCGCCCGATGCCGCGCCCGGGCGCCAAGCGCCGGCCGGACGCGCTCTCGGTCACCCAGATCGAGACCTGGATGCGCGATCCCTACGGCATCTACGCCCGCCACATCCTGAAGCTGCGGCCGCTCGATCCGATCGACCAGGATCCCGACCTCTCCGATCTCGGCAACATCGTCCATCACGCGTTGCACCGTTTCGTCGCCGCCTATCCCGAGGCGCTGCCCGAGGACGCGCTGGACCGCCTGCTGGAGATCGGCCGCGCGGAGTTCGCGCCCTACGAGAGCAAGCCCGCGGTCATGGCCTTCTGGTGGCCGCGCTTCGAGAAGATCGCGCGCTGGTTCGTCGAGACCGAGGCCGATCTCCGTCCGTCGCTGGAGGAGAGCCGTACCGAGCTCGAAGGCGCCCTGAGGATCACGGATGTGAAACCGGCCTTCATCCTGAAGGCCCGCGCCGACCGCATCGATCGCCTGTCCGGCGGCGAGCTGGTGCTGATCGACTACAAGACCGGCGCCGCGCCGCGGCCGCAGGAAGTGCTGCTCGGTCTCTCGCCGCAATTGTCGCTGGAGGCGGCGATCGCGCTGGAAGCCGGCTTCAAGGACCTCGCCTACGGCAAGGTGGCGCGGCTCGAATACTGGCGCCTCTCGGGCGGCGCCGTGCCGGGCGAGATCAAGGAGGTGCGCCAGCCCGGGCGCGGCGGCGGTCCGATCGACGCCAACGAGCTCGCGGCGAAGGCGCGCCAGGGCCTGGTCGAGCTGCTGCGGAGCTTCGGCCGGCATGACGCCGCCTATCCGCCGTCGCCGCGCGCGGAATACGCGCCGCGCTACAACGACTACGACCATCTGGCGCGGACGGCGGAATGGACCGTCAACCAGACCGACGAGGAGGCGGGCGAATATGGCTGACCCCGTCCTGCCGCCCGCCGCCGGCGAGACCCCGCGCGCCGCGACGCCCGAGCAGCTGCGCGCGTCGGATCCCACGGTCTGCGCCTGGGTCGCCGCTTCGGCCGGCTCCGGCAAGACCCAGGTGCTGGGCGACCGCGTGCTGCGCCTGCTGCTCACCGGGGCCAAGCCGACCGGCATCCTGTGCCTCACCTTCACGCGGGCGGCGGCGGCGGAGATGGCCAACCGCATCGCCAACCGGCTGCGCGATTGGGCGGTCAGCGACGACGCGGCCCTGATCCGCAATCTCGCCGCGCTGACCGGCGCGCCGCCCAACCGCGAGACCATCCGCCGCGCGCGCAGCCTGTTCGCCAAGGTGCTGGATGCGCCCGGCGGCATGCGGATCGAGACCATCCATGCCTTCTGCCAGTCGCTGCTGCGCCGCTTCCCGCTGGAGGCGGAGGTCGCGCCGCATTTCCGGCTGATCGAGGACCGCGAGCAGGCGCTGCTCGAGTTCGAGGCGCGGGAAGCCATGCTGGTCGCCGCGCGCAGCGGCCGGTCCCGGCCGGTCGCCGCGGCCCTGGCGCGCGTCGTCAGCCGCATGTCCGAGGGGCGCCTGGTCGAGCTGCTCGGCGAGTTCCTCGGCGCGCGCGACCGCCTGGCGACGCTGGAGCGCCGCATGGGCTCCGCCGAGGCGCTGCGCCGCGCCATGGCCGGCCGGCTCGGAATCCCGGCCGATGCGACGGCGGAATCGATCCTGGCCGAAGCCTGCGCCGATCACGCCTTCGATGCCGATCTGCTGCGCCGCGCCGGCCAGGCCCTGCTCCAGGGCACCCGGAGCGACCAGGACCGCGGGGCGGTCCTGCTCGAATGGCTGGGTCATGTCCCCGATCTGCGCGCGGTCCACTTCGACGTCTGCAAGGCGGTCTATCTCACGGCCGAAGGCGTGTTGCGCGAGCGCCTCGCCACCAAGGGCGCCGTCAGCGCCTTCCCCGACGTCGTCGCCGTGCTGGAGGCCGAGGCCCGGCGCATCCACGCCGTGCTGGAGCGGATCCGCGCCGCCGATTGCCTGGCCGACAGCCACGCCTTGACGGTGCTGGCCCTCGACATCGAGCAGCGCTATCGCCGGCTGAAGGTCGCCCATGCGGCGCTCGACTACGACGACCTGATCCTCAAGGCGCGCGACCTGCTGAGGAAGTCCGGCATCGCGCCCTGGGTGCTCTACAAGCTCGACGGCGGCATCGATCACATCCTGGTCGATGAGGCCCAGGATACCAACCATCTGCAATGGGACCTGATCAAGGCGCTGACCGAGGAGTTCTTCGCCGGCCAGGGCGCGGCCGAGGACCGGCATGACGATCGCGAGGAGCGCTATCCCCGCACCGTCTTCGCCGTCGGCGATCGCAAGCAATCGATCTTCAGCTTCCAGGGCGCCGAGCCCGAGGCCGCGCAGAAGGTGCGCGACTTCTACGCCGACCTGCTGCCGAGCGGATATACGCCGCGCGATTCGCGCCCGCCTTTCGTCGACGTGCCGCTCGATACGTCGTTCCGCTCGACCGGCGCGGTGCTGAAGCTGGTCGATGCCGTCATCAACGGGCCGGCCCGCGACGGGGTCCTGGACCCGGGCAAGTCGCTGACCCATGGCGTCCATCGGCGCGGCCAGGCCGGCCTGGTCGAGCTCTGGCCGCGCTGCCAGCCGGTGGGCGTCGCCGAGCCGGACCCCTGGGCGCCGCCCCGGGTAACGCCCGGTCCGCCGGCGCCCCATGAGCGCCTGGCCCAGGCGCTCGCCGCGAAGATCGCCGACATGGTCGGGCGCGATCGCCTGGAATCGAAGGACCGGCTGGTGCGGGCCGGCGACATCCTGGTGCTCGTCCGCTCCCGCGATCCTTTCGTGCTCAGCCTGGTGCGCGCGCTCAAGGGCAAGGGCATCGCCGTCTCCGGCATCGACCGGCTGCGCCTCCTGGAAGACATCGCGGTCATGGACCTGATGGCCTTCGCCGACTTCCTGCTGATGCCCGAGGACGACCTCAACCTCGCGGCGCTGCTGAAGAGCCCGCTCTTCGACATCAGCGAGGCCGACGTGCTGCGTCTGTGCGCCGACCGGGGCAATGCCTCGGTCTGGTCGCGCCTGAAGGCGCTGGCGCCGGAAACGCTGTTCTTCCGCGAGGCGGCGGACCTGCTGGGCCGCTATCTGGGGCGGGCGGATTTCAACGCGCCCTTCGCCCTCTTCGCCGATCTCCTCTCCGCCGGCGGCGGGCGCAAGCGCATCCATGCGCGGCTCGGCGCCGAGGCCGACGAGGCGATCGACGAGTTCCTGAACCTGGCGCTCGCCTACGCGCAGACCGACACGCCGTCGCTGCAGGGCTTCCTGCACTGGATCCGCTCGACCGCGGCGATCGTGAAGCGCGAGCTCGGCAATGCCGATGTCGACCAGGTGCGCATCATGACGGTGCACGGCGCCAAGGGCTTGCAGGCGCCGATCGTCTTTCTCGCCGACAAGCCGAATTTCGACAACCGGTCCTCCGGCCTGTTCTGGATCGAGGGCGCCGGCACCGAGCTGCCGCTCTGGTCCCCGCGCAAGGCGGCGGACGTGCCGCTGACCAGGGATGCGCGCGAGGAAGCCAGGCGAAAGCGCCAGGAGGAAACCAACCGCCTGCTCTATGTGGCGCTGACCCGCGCCGAGGACCGGCTCGCCGTCTGCGGCCGGCTCAGCGTGAAGACGGCGCCGCCGGGCTGGCACGAGCAGGTGGCCCAGGCCTTCGCGACACTGCCCGGGGCACTGCAGTCCAAGCTCGCCGACTGGGTGCCGCCGAACGGCGTCGTGATCGACGAGGGCTGGACCGGCGATCATTTCCACTACGCCGAGCCGCAGACCGCCGAGCCGGAACGCGCCCAGGAAAGGCCGAGCCTTGCGGTCGAGGATACGAAGCCGCCGGAATGGGCGCGCACCCGGGTCGCCGCCGAGCCGGATCCGCCGCGCCCGCTGATCCCGTCGCGTCCCAGCGGTCCCGAGCCGGCCGTCATCAGCCCGATCGCCGCCGACCAGGGCTATCGGTTCAAGCGCGGCCTGCTGGTGCACCGTCTGCTGGAGCTGTTGCCCGGCGTCCCGCCGGCGGACCGGGCCGCGGCGGCCGAGCGCTATCTCCGCCGCCCGGTCCACGGCCTCGCGGCGGCCGAGGCCGGTGAGATCCGCGACGAGGTGCTGCGCATCCTGGCCGATCCGGCGCTGGCGCCGCTCTTCGGTCCAGGCTCGCTGGCCGAGGTGCCGGTGGTCGCGACGCTGCGCGGTCCGGACGGTCGTACGGAAGTGCTGACCGGCCAGATCGACCGCCTGCTCGTGCGGGAGCAGGACTGCATCATCCTCGACTACAAGAGCAACCGCCCGGCGCCCATGCAGGCCTCGCAGGTCGCCTCGGCCTATTTGCGGCAGCTCGCCGCCTACAAGGCGGCGATCGCCGCGGTTTACCCAGGGAAATCAATCGCCTGCAAGATCCTGTGGACGGCGGGGCCGAGCCTGATGCCGATCCCCGAGTCGCTGCTCTCGGGCTTTGCACCCTCGGCTTGACCCCGGCGGGGGGCGTCCATAGATTCCTTAACGAGACCGACCGGTAACCCCGGCGCGGCGACCAATCCAGGGATGATGAAGGAAACAGCATGAGCACGACCCATGTCAGCGACACCTCGTTCGAGGCCGATGTCCTGAAGGCTTCCGGCCCGGTGCTGGTGGATTTCTGGGCGGAGTGGTGCGGACCCTGCAAGGCGATCGCCCCGGCGCTCGAGGAGATCGGCCAGCAGCTCGAGGGCAAGCTGAAGATCGTCAAGATCAACATCGACCACAACCCGGCGACGCCGAAGAAGTACGGCGTCCGCGGCATCCCGACCCTGATGGTGTTCAAGGACGGCCAGGTGGCGGCGACCAAGCTCGGCGGCCTGCCGAAGAAGCAGCTCGCCGACTGGATCCAGTCGGCCCTCTGACCGGCTGACCCGATTTTGCAAAAGCCCCGCGCAGGCAAGCGCGGGGCTTTTCCTTTGCGCTATTGGTCGAGCGCCACGCGGAAGCCGTAATTGTTCGCGGCGTAGTCCGCCGGCGCGTGCTCGCGATAGGCGAAGCGCACCAGGCTCGGCGGTGAGTTCCACGCGCTGCCGCGCACCATGTGCTGGGCGCAGCTTCCCTGGACCGCCGCGCCGTCGTCGGGAATCGCGCTCGGCGAGCCGGTCGGGCAATCCGCCACCCACTGCTTGACGTTGCCGAGCATGCCGTGGATGCCGAAGCCGTTCGGCTTCAACGCATCCACCGGCGCGGTGAAGGGGTGCCCGTCGTTGCATTGGGCGACCTTCCAGCCCGCAAAGACCTGCAGCACCGAAAGATCGGCGACGTTGGCGTAGCGGCACATGCCCTTCTGGTCGCTGTCATCCCAATAATGCGCGCCGGCCGATCCGGCGCGCGCCGCGTATTCCCATTCGGCCTCGCTCGGCAGGCGATAAGGCTTGCCGGTGACCTTGGCCAGCCACTGCACATAGGCCTCGGCGTCGTTCCAGCTCACGCAGACCACCGGATCGCGGGCCGATTGCAGATAGCTCCCGAAAGCCGGCCGGTCCCAGTGCTGGTCCGCCGTCATCTTGTTGCTGCCGTCCACGTCGCAGCGGTCGTTCGGCTTGTAGCCGGTATCCTTCAAGAAGGCCGCGAATTGCTCCTTGGTGACGTCGAACTTGCCGATCGAGAACGGCTTGATCGTGATCCGCTTCTGCGGCTGCTCGGCTTTGGTGGCGTCGGCCTCGCCGGGGGCAGCGCCCATCATGAACGTCCCGCCGGGCAGCGCCACCAGCTTCGGGCAGTTGTTGCACTCCTTGCTCTCGGCGCCGCCCGCCGGCAGCGCTTTCGACGCGCCCTGGTCGGTCGGCGCGGCCTGCGGCGCCAGCGCGGGCGCCGCGGAAGCCACGGTCTGGCCGCCGGGCGCGAAGTAGAAGGCGCCGGTCAGCGACGAGGATTCCCAGGGGATCTGCTCGCGGTTGGTCGCGTTCAGCACGTCGACGCGGGCATCGCGAAAGGCTTCCTCGATGGCGATGCCGGGCTTCAGCATCGCCTTGGTGATCGCCGCGGTGTAGGGGCTGTTCTTGCCGTCGCCGTCGGCCGCCGTCTGGTTCGGCGCCGTCGAATAGGCGATGAAGGTGCCGAGCGGCGCGTCCATCTTGGCCAAGCCGCCGCTCGCCGAGCGCATGCCGCGCGACAGCGGGTTGTTGCGGCAGGCGTCGAGGATGATGATGTTGAGCGAGTTCCCGGCGAACTCCATCTGCTTCAGGATCAGGTTGGCATCGACCGCCTCGAGATCGGCATCGGCCGATTTCTCGATGCGGGCGTTGATCGGGATCAGGTAGTTGTTGCCGGAAATCTGCAGCCCGTGGCCGGCATAGAAGAACAGGCCCACCGCCGTCGGCCCGGCATTGCCGAGCTTGGTGCCGAAGTCGGAGATCGCCCGCTTCATCTGGCTGAGGTCGGCGTCCTGGACCTTCACCACCTGGAAGCCGAGCTTCTTCAGGGTCGCCGCCATCAGCTCGGCGTCGTTGTCCGGATTGGCGAGCTTCGGCAGGTCGCCGGTATACTTGGAATTGCCGATCACCAGCGCCACGCGCGGCTCGGCCGCGGCCGGCAGCATCGCCGCCAGAATCAGCAACAAGGAAAACAGGACGTGCCGCATGAACCCCTCCCTTGGGCGCGAATCCTAGCGGAACTCGTCGCTCGGTTGAAGGGAGACGGCTCACACCACCGTACATGTCCCGATATGTCCCGATCAGGCCGATTGCCGGCCGATCTCTTCCTTGCGCCGCGCCACGTAGGCGTCGAGCGCCTCCGCGATGCCCGGATCGAGCGGCGGCGGCTCGTAGGTGCGGAGCAGCTCCTTCCAGATCGCGTTGGCGCGTTCGGTGCCGGACTTGGCGCCGCCGTCCTGCCAGTTCTCGAAGTTGCGCCAGTCGCTGAGCATCGGCTCGTAGAAGGCCTTCTCGAACCGGGCCAGGGTATGGCCGGTGCTGAAGAAATGCCCGCCGGGCCCCACCTCGCGGATGGCCTCGAGGCCGAGACTGTCCTCGTCGATCCGGATCGGGTTCAGGAACTCGCGCATCATCTGCAGCATCTCGGCGTCGAGGATCAGCTTCTCGAAGGAAGCGGTGAGCCCGCCTTCGAGCCAGCCCGCCGCGTGCTCGATCAGATGCACGCCGCCCATGATCGTGCCCCAGAGCGACATGCCGCTCTCATAGGCCGCCTGCACATCGACGCAGTTCGAGGCGGTGACGTTGGACGAGCGGAACGGCACCTTGTAGCGCCGCGCCAATTGCCCGCTGGCCAGCGCCGCCTTGGCGTATTCCGGCGTGCCGAAGGCCGGCGAGCCGGTGCGCATGTCCACGTTCGAGGTGAAACCGCCATACATGACCGGCGCGCCGGGGCTCACCATCTGCGAGAGAGCGATGAGGGCCAGGGCCTCGGCATTCTGCTGCGCCAGAGCGCCCGCGATGGTGACCGGGCTCATCGCGCCGGCGAGCGTGAACGGCGTCATCGCGACCGGCTGGCCGGCCCGCGCCATGGCGCAGAGCCCTTCGCCCATCGGGATGTCGAGCCGGAGCGGCGAGTTGGAGTTGACGATGGTGAGGGTGACGGGCTTGGCCTTCAGCTCCGCGCGCGTCTTGCCATGGGCGATGCAGGCCATCTCGACCGCATCCTCGACCCGGTAGCCGCCCAGCGCCCAGCATTGCGAGGTCTTGTCGGTCAGGGTGATGGCGGCGCGATAGAAATCGAGATGCCGCGTCTCCGCCGGGAGATCGGTCGGCTCGATCGGGCAGCCGCCTTCCTGGTGGATGACGTTGAGGCGGTGCACGACCTTGATGTAGTCGCACATGTCCTGGTAGTTGCCGGCGCGCCGGCCGCGGTCGAGATCGCTGGCGAAGGCCGGACCGCCGGTCGCGGCGAAGATCACATGCGGCCCGCCGACCTTCACGTCATAGGCCGGGTTGCGGGCATGGAGCGTGAACTCCGCCGGCGCCGTCTTGATCGACTGCTCGATCAGCGCGGGGTCGAAGCGCACGCGCTGGGTCGTCTCGTCGACTTCGGCCCCGTGTGCCTTCAGGATCCGGCGGCTTTCGTCGTGCATCACCTCCATGCCGACCTCTCGCAGGAGGCGCAGCGAGGCCAAGTGGATCGATTCGATCTCGTCGGCGGAGATGAGCGCGATCGGCGGATAGCGATTCTCGACCCGCGCGAACGGGAGCTGGCGGATGCCGCTCGAAGGCGCGCGCCGCTCGCGCCGCCTGCCGTCGCCCCGCTGGTTCCTGGGAATCCGCTCGCCGCTCATGCGACGAAGACCAGTTCGCGGCGATAGGGGAAGGCGTCGGCATCGATCGCCTCGCCGAATTCCCGCGCCGCGCGATGGCCGGCATAGGTGGCATGGACGACGGCGCCCGGCACGTCGCAATCGCCGATCGCGCGCAGCGTCCGGATGCCCGCCGCCTGGCGGCCGGCTTCGTCCGCTTTCAAGGCGCGGTAGAGCCCGTCATTGGCCGCCCGCGACGTCACCAGCACCAGGGTCGCCGCGGCCACCGGGCGCTCGGCGCCGGTATAGAGACAGGCGAGCGTCGCATGATCCTGGTGCCAGCCTGCGAGCTTGTGGGTCAGGATGAGCTGCACGCCGGCCTTCATCAGCGCCGACTGCACCTTGAACTGCTCGTCGGTCATCAGCGTCCAGCTCGACACGTCGAGGCCGGGCGTTGCGAGCGTCACGTCGAGCCCCTGGGCCCGCAGCTTCTCGGCGATCACGCCGCCCATGTAGTAGTGGTCGTCGTCATAGACCAGCACCGGTCCCGCGACCGGACGGCCGAACATGATGTCGTCCGGCGTCAGCACGTTGGGCGCATCGGTGCCCGGCACGGCGAAATGCACGTTGTGCCCGACGCCGTCGCGCCGCCAATGCGCGCCGGTCGCGCAGATCACGTGGCTGTAGCCGAGCTCGAAGAGCTGCTCCTTGTCGAGGTCGCTTTCCAGGAACACCTCGATATTGGGCAGCTGCTCGATCTGTCCCAGCCGGTAATCCCGCACCCGCCCCCAGGAGGCGAGGCCGGGCAGCCTGGTCTCGCGGTTGAGCCGCCCGCCCAATGCGCGCTCGCGCTCGGCCAGCGCCACCTTGTAGCCGCGCTTGCCGAGGCTCATCGCGCATTCGAGCCCGGCCGGGCCGCCGCCCACCACCAGCACCGTATCCTCGGCGTGGCCCGATCGAGGCGCGATGATCTCCGGATGCCAGCCGCGGCGATATTCCTCGCCGATCGTGGGATTCTGGGTGCAGCGGAGCGGCACGCCCATGTTGTTCTGTGCCCGGCAGATGTTGCAGCCGATGCATTCGCGGATCTCGGCCTCGCGGCCCTCGTCGATCTTGCGCGGCAGCCAGGGATCGGCGATCGAGGGCCGCGCCGCGCCGATGAAGTCGAGCACGCCGCCCTTCACCAGCCGCGCCATCGTGTCCGGCGAGGTGAAGCGCCCGACGCCCACCACCGGCTTCGAGGTCAGCGACTTCACGAAGCCGACATATTTCTCCTGATGCCCCTCTTCGCCGAACCGGGCCGAGAGCGAATCGTTGTCGACATAGGAGACATTCACGTCCCAGAGATCGGGCAGCTCGGCCAGCAGCTCGATCACCGCGCGGCCGTCTTCCTCGGCGGTGACGCCGTCCGGTCCCATCAGCTCGTCGAGCGCCAGCCGCACCGCGACCGCGCAATTGTGGCCGACCGCGTCCTTGGTCTCCTCGATCATCTCGCGGAGCAGCCGTGCGCGGTTCTCGATCGGCCCGCCATATTCATCGCTGCGCTGGTTCCAGCGCCTGGTGATGAACTGGAACGGCAGGTAGCCGTGACCGGCATAGCAATAGACGATGTCGAACCCGGCGCGCATGGCGCGTCTGGCGGCATCGACCTGCCAGCGGCGGAGATTGCGGATGTCCTCGCGGTCCATGGCGCGCGCCTGCTGCGGGAAGATGCCGTGCAGGCTGGAGCCCGAGGGCGAGAGCGGCGTCTCGCGGCTGGCGCGGTTCGGCGCATGGTTGCCGCCGTGCCAGAGCTCGACCCCGGCCAGCGCGTCATATCCATGGATCTTCTCGACCGTCATCCCCTGGATGCGGACGTCGTTCTCGTCCCAGAGCGAGCAGAAGGCGTAGGGCCCGTCATCGCTCGACCAGTGCATGGAGCAGTATTCGGTGTTGACCACGCCCCAGCCGCCCTCGGCCTTGATCTCCCGGAGCCGGGCGACGCTGTGTGGTAGGTCGAAGCCCATCCCGGTGCAGTGGGGCACCTGGTAGAAACGGTTCTTCGCCGTCTTCGGCCCGATCCGGACCGGTTCGAACAGGATGTCGTAGCGCGGATTCCGGCTCATCGAAGTACTCCCCACCGGAAGCTGTATACAGCTCGCGGGCCGGAGTCAATTCGTCGGGGTCGTCGGGGTCAGCTCGGCCATCAGCGCCGGGGAGATGGCGATCCCGGCGACCGGCAGGCCGACATAGGGCGCGAAATTCCCCGCATTGGTGCCGAAGGCCATGGGTCCGGGCACCTTCATGGGCTTGGTCGTGAAGCCGGCCAGGATGCCGACCATCTGCGGCCGGCCGTTCCGGTCGATCAGCAGGACGCCGCCGCCGCTGTCGCCGGTCCGGATCCAGCAGGAGAGAGGCAGCCACCGGTCGTCCGGACGGAAGCCGAGATCCTGGTGCGAGAGCAGGCGGCATTCGTCGTGCTCGACCGCCGTGTCATAGGCGCCGTTGCCATAGCCGAGCGTCACCAGCCGCGCGCCGGCGCGGATGCGGTCGAGCATGCCGTCGATGGTCAGGCTGATGACGGGGATCGGCGGCACGCCGCGGACCGGCGGGCTGATCTGGATCAGCGCCCAGTCCAGCGGCACGTCGTCCTGGGTGATCCGCCCGCCGCGGATCTGCGCGCCCATGGCCTTGACCGCCACGCCGCGGGATTGCGGCAGCGCGAGCGCGGCGCCCTGGTTCGGCTTGAAGACGATCTGCGTCGGCTTGGTCGGCCGCGGCGCGGTTGCGAGGAACAGGCAATGCGAGGCCGTGACGATGAGGTCGCGCGCCACCAGCACGGCAGAGCAATGCACGCCCTGGATGCCGGTATCGAGCTCGCCGATGGCGGCCTGCCAGGGCACGGCGGGCGGCTGCGGGGCTTGGGGCGCCTGCGGCGGCGCCGGCACTTCGGTGGTTCCGCAGCCGGCGAGCAGGACCGCGCCGCACAACGCAAGCGCGGCGCAGAGCGCGCGCAGGCCGGCGGTCGATCCTGGGCGGGACTCAGCCATTTTGCAGCGTCATCACGGGCCTGTGGATGTAGTCGGTGAAGTTGCGGGCATTGACCGCGAGCCCCAGGAAGCCCTCGGTCTGCGGGTTGCGGCCGAAGCCCGAGAAGATGCCGATCAGCGCCGGCTGTCCGGCGCCGTCGATCAGCAGCAGCGGCCCGCCGGCATCGCCGACCCGGAACTCGCAATTCGTAACAACGACGCTGTCCCCCGAATCGATCCCGATTTCCGACTGTGGAATGATGCGGCAGGGCGGGTGCAGCCGGAGCTCCTCATACGTCCCGTTGCCGTAGCCGGCCGTCACCAGCCGGTCGCCCGCGGCGACGAGCTGCAGCATGCCGGAGACCGGCAGCTCGGCGACCGGCAGCGGCTGCACGCCGGCCACCGGCGGGCTGATGGAGACCACCGCCCAGTCGTTGGCGACGTCCTGATCCTTGAGCCGGCCGCCATGGATGATGCCGCCGACGCCCTTGAAGGCGGTGCCGCGCGTGGGCGGCAGCGCCGGCAGCGCGCCCTTGTTGGGCGTGAAGGTCAGGTTGTAGGGCGAAGCGGGCGCCTGGGCGCTGCCGAGGAACAGGCAATGCGCCGCGGTCACGATCGTGTCGGGCGCAACCAGCACCGCCGAGCAGTGCTGTCCGGAATTCCCCACGTCGAGCTCGCCGATCGCTGCGGTCCAGGGCGTCCGCAGCGGGCTCGGCGCCTGGAGCCTGAGCGGCGCCTGCGCCTGGGCGCAGCCCGCCAAGGCCAGGAGCAGGACCGACCCGATCCAGCCTGCACGCAATCCCGACCGTCTCGGCGCCTGGCGAATCGAGCGACTCATCCAAGGAAACTAGCAGCTTAGCGGTGGAATAACACCCCGCCACGCATAGCCGGTCCGGCGTTTCAACAGGATGACGTCTTGGGGGAACTGCCATATAAGCGGGCAGCGCAAACGGGCAGGAGGCGGGAAGTGACGGACAGGGGCAGGATCCTCGCGGCGATCGACACGGCCGACCTCGACAGCGCCGCCGCCCAGGCCGGCCGGCTGGGGGCCGCGGTCGGCGGGTTGAAGCTCGGTCTCGAATTCTTCATGGCCCATGGCGCGCCCGGCTATCGCCGCATCGCCCAGGCGATGGGCGCGAAAGGTCCGGCGCCCATTTTCCTCGATCTCAAATTCCACGACATTCCGAACACGGTCGCCGGCGCCGTGCGCTCGGTGGCGCCCCTGGAGCCGCTGATCCTCAACATCCATGCCGCGGGTGGCATGGCGATGATGCAGGCGGCGCGCGACGCCGTGGCGGAAACCGCCGACAAGAAGAACCTGCGCCGCACCCTGCTGATCGCGGTCACCGTGCTGACCAGCCTCGATGACGCCGATCTCCGCCGCGTCGGCCAGGCGACGCCCGCGCGCGACCAGGTGCTGCGCCTGGCCGAGTTGACCCGCGAGAGCGGGCTCGACGGCGTGGTCTGCTCGCCGCAGGAGATCGAGCCCCTCCGCCGGCGCCTCGGCGCCGACTTCCTGCTGGTGACGCCGGGCATTCGCCCGCTCTGGGCCGCCACGGGCGACCAGAAGCGCGTCATGACCCCGGAGGAAGCGGCCCGCGCCGGCGCCGACTACCTCGTCATCGGCCGGCCGATCACCGGCGATGCCGATCCCGCGGCGGCCGCGCGCCGCATCGCCGCAGAGGTCGCTGCCGGGGTCGCCGCCGCCTGATGCTGCTCCGATGCTGATCGAACCGCGCCGCAACATCCTGATCGGCCCGCTGCTGCAGATCGCGCTGAGGCGGTGCTGGGCGCAGCGCGACCATCTGCTGCGGCTCGGCATCGTGCCGGTGGCGCTGATCGTGGCGATCGCGGTGCCGTTGCGGCGCGCGCTGGAGGCGATGCGCCTCTCGATGAGCCCGAACGGCATCGGCGATCCCGATCTGGCGGCCCGGTGCCTGATGCTGGCGGTCGCGTACGGCTTCGTCGTCGCGGTCTTCGCGGTCAACTGGCTGCGCCAGCTCACGCTCGGCACCCGGGCGGCGCCCGGTCTCGGCCTGGCGCTGAACATGCGGCATCTGCGCTTCTTCTGCGCCGTGCTGGCGATCGCCATGGCGGCGATGGTGCCGGTGATGCTCGTGCTCTATCCGATCTTCGTCGTGGCGCTGCAGGGCGAGGCCGCCCTGGTGGCGGTCGCCGCCATGGGCTCCATGGTCTGGGCGGCGCTGCTGGCACGGCTCTCGCCGAGCTGGATCGGGATCGCCATCGATGCGCCGATGCGCCTCAGCCTTGCCTGGAGGCGGACCGCCGGCCAGGGCTTCAAGCTGGTGGTCGCCCTGCTCGCGGTCGAGGTCGGGGCGCTGCTCGGCCAGCAGGTCGTCGCCACGGTATTCGAGATCACCGGCCTCGCGCATGTCGCCCCGATGACCTATCTGCTGATCACGGCGATCGTCGATCTCGCCGCGGTAGCGGTGGAACTCGCGGTGCTGGTCACGGCCTTCCCGTATTTCCTGCGCGAAACGGTCTGACATGGTCTCGGCCAAGATCTGCGGGCTGAAGACGCCCGAGACCGTCAAGGCCGCCATCGACAACGGCGCCGATTTCGTCGGTTTCAACTTCTTCAAGAAGACCCCGCGCTACGTCGAGCCGGAGATCGCCGCGGCGCTCGGGCGCGCCCTGCCGGGCCGGGTCGTCAGGACCGGCCTGTTCGTCGATGACGACGATGCGCGGATCGCCGCGATCCTCGCCGTCGTGCCGCTCGACCTCCTGCAGCTCCACGGATCGGAGACGCCGGAACGCGTCGCGGCGATCAAGGCGAAATTCGGCCTCCCGGTCATGAAGGTGATCAAGGTCCGCGATGCCGCCGACATCGCCCGCGCCCGCGGCTACGAGGCGGTGGCCGACCGCCTGCTGTTCGACGCCCAGCCGCCGGCGACGATGAAGGACGCGATGCCCGGCGGCAACGCCGTCAGCTTCGATTGGACCCTGCTCCGGGGCTTCCGCTCGCCCCTGCCCTGGATGCTGTCGGGCGGGCTCAACGCCGGCAACCTCGCCGAAGCGGTCAGGCTGAGCGGGGCGGCGGCGGTCGATGTCTCGTCCGGGGTCGAGGACCGGCCCGGCGAGAAGAATGTCAATATGATCAAGGAGTTCCTGGAGCTTTCCCGTTCGCTTTGAAGGGGGCGGACCCCCGGGTTGGCCTTTGACCTTTGCTTTGGTCTATGGTTGATATTCGGCCCCCAATCCAGACCCCCTGGCCAGAACACTGACGCTCGTGAACAAGCCCAACACCTATCGCGCCGGTCCCGACGAGTTCGGCCGCTTCGGCATTTTCGGCGGCCGCTTCGTCGCCGAGACCCTGATGCCGCTGATCCTCGCCGTCGAGCAGGCCTATAACGACGCCAAGGTCGATCCGAAGTTTGCGGAGGAGATGCAGTATTACCGCAAGCACTATATCGGCCGGCCGAGCCCGCTCTATCTCGCCGAGCGCCTGACCGCCGAGCTGGGCGGGGCCAAGGTCTACCTGAAGCGCGAGGAGCTGAACCATACCGGCTCCCACAAGGTGAACAACTGCATCGGCCAGATCCTGCTGGCCAAGCGGATGAAGAAGACCCGCATCATCGCCGAGACCGGCGCCGGCCAGCACGGCGTGGCGACGGCGACGGTGGCGGCGCTCTTCAATCTGCCCTGCACCGTCTACATGGGCGAGGTCGATATCGCCCGGCAGCAGCCCAACGTCTTCCGCATGAAGCTGCTCGGCGCCGAGGTCGTGCCGGTGAAATCCGGCACCCGCACCCTGAAGGATGCGATGAACGAGGCCTTGCGCGACTGGGTCGCCAATGTCGAGGACACGTTCTACATCATCGGCACGGTCGCGGGTCCGCATCCCTATCCGGAGATGGTGCGCGACTTCCAGTCGGTGATCGGCGACGAAGCGAAGGTGCAGCACCAGGAGGCCGAAGGCCGCCTGCCCGACGCGCTGGTCGCCTGCATCGGCGGCGGCTCCAACGCGATGGGCCTGTTCCATCCCTTCCTCGACGATCCCTCGGTCGAGATCTACGGCGTCGAGGCGGCGGGCGACGGCATCGAGACCGGGCGCCATGCCGCCTCCATCACCGGCGGCCGTCCCGGCGTGCTGCACGGCAACCGCACCTATCTGCTGCAGGACGATGACGGGCAGATCAAGGACGCGCATTCGATCTCGGCCGGTCTCGACTATCCCGGCATCGGGCCGGAACACGCCTGGCTCAACGATATCGGCCGCGCGCATTACGTCTCGGCGACCGACACCGAGGCGCTGGAAGCGTTCCAGCTCCTGTCGCGCACCGAAGGCATCATTCCCGCGCTCGAGCCCGCGCATGCGCTGGCTTACACCAGGAAGCTGGCGCCCAGGCTCGGCAAGTCGAAATCGATCATCGTCAATTTGAGCGGCCGCGGCGACAAGGACATCTTCGCCGTCGCCGAAAGGCTCGGCACCAAACTATGAGCACACGCATCGAGCGCCGCTTCGCCGACCTGAAGGCGGAAGGCCGCGCCGGCCTCGTCGTCTTCGTCACCGCCGGCGATCCGGACTATGCGACCGCCCTCGACCTGGTGAAGGCGCTGCCCAAGGCCGGAGCCGACGTGATCGAGCTCGGCATGCCCTTCACCGATCCGATGGCCGACGGTCCCGCGATCCAGGCCTCGTCGCTGCGCGCGCTCAAAGCCGGGCAGAACATGAGGAAGACCCTGGCCCTGGTGAAGGAATTCCGCGCCGGCGACCCGGCGACGCCGATCGTGCTCATGGGCTACTACAACCCGATCTATTCCTATGGCGTCGATGGGTTCCTGAAGGACGCGCTGGCCGCCGGGGTCGACGGACTGATCATCGTCGACCTGCCGCCGGAGGAAGACCGCGAGCTCTGCCTGCCCGCTCTCAAGGCCGGGCTCAACTTCATCCGCCTGGCGACGCCGACCACCGACGATCACCGCCTGCCGAAGGTCCTCACCAACACGTCGGGCTTCGTCTATTACGTCTCGATTCTCGGCATCACCGGCACCAAGTCGGCCAGCAACACCGACATCGCCAAGGCGGTGCAGCGCCTGAAGCGCCACACCGACCTTCCGGTCGCCGTCGGCTTCGGCATCAAGACCGCCGACCAGGCGCGCGCCGTCGCCGCCGAGGCCGATGCCGCGGTGGTCGGCTCGGCGATCGTCCAGCGCATCGCCGATTCCCTCGACGCCGCCGGCAAGGCGACTCCCCGGACCAAGGAAAGCGTGCTCGAGCTGGTGCGCGATCTCGCGGGCGGCGTGCGATCCGCGGCCAAGCAGCGGAGTGCCGTGGCATGAGCTGGCTCACCAATTTCGTCCGCCCGAAGATCCGGGCGCTGGTCAAGAAGCCGGACACGCCGGAGAATCTCTGGGACAAGTGCCCGTCCTGCGGCCAGATGATCTTCCACCGCGAGCTCGAGGCCAACCAGCGGGTCTGCCCGCATTGCGGCCATCACCTGCGCCTCGGCGTGAAGCGGCGCCTGGAGCTCTTGTTCGACGAGGGCCAGTACGAGCGCGCCGAGCTGCCGAAGGTCGAGGCCGATCCGCTGAAGTTCCGCGACCGCAAGCGCTACACCGACCGCATCAAGGAAGCCCAGGCGAAGGCCGGCGAGCAGGACGCGATCATCGTCGCCTCCGGCCGGATCCACGGCATCGAGACCGTGGTCGCCGCCTTCAACTTCGACTTCATGGGCGGCTCCATGGGCATGGCGGTGGGCGAGGGCCTGATCAAGGCGGCCGACATCGCGGTGGAGAAGGGCGCGGCGCTGATCGCGATCCCGGCTTCCGGCGGCGCCCGCATGCAGGAAGGCATCCTCTCGCTGATGCAGATGCCGCGCACCGTGATCGCGGTCGATCGCGTGAAGGAGGCGGGCCTGCCCTTCATCGTGCTGCTGACCGATCCCACGACCGGCGGCGTCTCGGCCTCGTTCGCGATGCTCGGCGACATCCATGTGGCCGAGCCCGGCGCCGTCATCGGCTTCGCCGGCCAGCGCGTGATCGAGGAGACGATCCGCGAGAAGCTCCCCGAGGGCTTCCAGCGCGCCGAGTACCTGCTGGAGCACGGCATCGTCGATCTCGTCGTTCCGCGCAAGGAGATGCGCGACCAGCTCGCGCGCCTGATCGGCCTGCTGACCAAGCGCCAGGCGGCCTAAGACCGCAACACACGTGCCCAACAGCGTTTCACCCGCGCCGAGTCCCGGTACCACCAGCGACATAGTCCTGGAACGGCTGAACAAGCTGCATCCGAAGATCATCGATCTCGAGCTCTCCCGGGTCGAGCGCCTGCTGGCCCGCGTCGGCCATCCGGAGAAGAAGCTGCCGCCGGTCGTCCACGTCGCCGGCACCAACGGCAAGGGGTCGGTGGTCGCCTACCTGCGCGCGATCCTGGAGGCCGCCGGCTATCGCGTCCATGTCTACACCTCGCCGCATCTGGTGCGGTTCAACGAGCGCATCCGCCTGGCGGGCGAGCTGATCGAGGAACGGGTGCTGATCGAGCTGCTCGAGGAATGCGAGCAGGCCAATGGCGGCCAGCCGATCACCTTCTTCGAGATCACGACCGTCGCCGCCTTCCTCGCCTTCACCCGCACGCCGGCCGACGTGGTGCTGCTGGAAGTCGGCCTCGGCGGCGAGTTCGACGCGACCAACGTGATCGACCAGCCCCTGGCCTCGGTGCTGATGCCGATCTCGATGGATCACATGCAGTTCCTCGGCGACACGATCGAGAAGATCGCCGCGGCCAAGGCCGGCATCATCAAGCGCGGCCGGCCCGCCATCATCGGCCGCCAGCCGAAGGAAGCGCTCGCCGTCTTCGAGGCGAAGGCGAAGGAGCTCGGCGCGCCGCTCTACCGCTACGGATATGAGTGGTTCGCCGACGGCCTGCTGAAGGATTCGCTGCGTTTCACCGACCGCCGCGGCCCGCGGCGCTATCCGGCGCCGGGCCTGCTCGGCCGCCATCAATTCGGCAATGCCGGGGCCGCGGTCGCCACGACTTACTGGTTGGAGGGTTTCAAGATTCCCGAAGGTGCCATCGCCCAAGGCCTGCGCGAGGTCCAATGGCCCGCGCGCATGCACCGCCTGAAAGACGGCCCGCTGATCGACATGCTGCCCGAGGGCTGGGAGCTCTGGCTCGACGGCGGGCATAACGAGGATGCCGGCCAGGTCATCGCCGACATGATCCGCGACTGGGGCAACCAGGATCGCGCGCGCGGCAACGAGCTCCATACCCACGCGATCTTCGGCATGCTCTCGACCAAGGACCCGATCGCGTTCCTGAAGCCGCTCTCGCCGCTGCTCGACGACCTCAACGCCGTCGCCATACCGGGCGACCATGCCAGCCTCTCCGCCGAGGATTGCGTGAAGGCCGGCACCGCGGTCGGCCTGATTTCGAGCGGCTATCCATCCGTCGAGGCGGCGCTGCGCTCGGTCGTCGACGCGCATGAGGACGGTCCGCCCTGCCGCGTGCTGATCTGCGGCTCGCTCTACCTCGCCGGCACCGTGCTGGCCGAGAACCGGTGAGCGACCGAGAGAGCGCCGAGCGGCGAGTCTAGGCGCCCTTCAGCGGATAGAGCATCTGCCGCCAATAGCCTTCCGGCACCGGATGGCCGCCGACGCCGTAGCCGCTGGGCCAGGCCTTGCCCGGCAGGTGATGCGTGCCGAACAGCTTGTCGAGCAGCGGGAAGTGCACGGCGAAATTGACGTCGATCGCTTCCTTCTCGATGCCGTGATGCCAGTGGTGGAATTGCGGCGTCGCGATGACGTGCTTCAGGAAGCGGAAATCGAACCGCACGTTGGCGTGCAGCATGGTCGAGTGCAGGAAGACGTAGAGGATGTAGGCCTTCAGCGCCGGCTCGGCGAAGCCCAGCGCATACATCGGGATCACGGTGAAGCCGCGCAAGGCGACGATCTCGACGAGATGCATGCGCGAGCCCGCCATCCAGTCCATCGCCTGGGCCGAATGGTGCACGGCGTGGAAGCGCCACAGGAACGGCACCTGATGGAACAGGCGGTGCACCCAGTACTGCACCAGGTCGGTCAGGAACATGATCTCGAGGAATTGCAGCCAGACCGGCTGGCTCGCCATCGCGGCCCTGAGATCGGTCCACTGCGTATGCGCGACGATGGTCAGCGCCGGCTTCAAGGAGAGATAGGTCAGCGACTGCACCAGCAGGGAGTTGACCAGGAAGTAGAAGAGATCGGCGCGCCAGTCCTGGCGGAAGATCGATTGCTCCGGCAGGCGCGCGAACAGCCGCTCCAGCGGGATGAAGACGATGCCGAGGAAGGCGAGGTTCAGCAGGAACCAGTCCAGGCCGAAATAGATGCCGGTATCGAGCACGTCGCTGCTCTCGGCGCGGCTGCCGCCGAGCAGGGTCGCGGCCAGGATGCCGGTCACCGCGACGAAGCCCATCACCTTCTGCCGGCGGAGCGCGAGATTGAGCACGGCCAGCGCGAAGCCCAGGATGAGATCGACGCGGAGCGCCACCCGCACCAGGCCGACGTCGAGCTGCTCGCGCAGCATCGGCGTGGTCAGCACGTTGGGATAGCGGATGCAGAGCACCGTGATGAGGCCGGCCATGGCGAGCGCCAGGGCGAGCACGCCGCTGATCCAGCCGGTGCCAAGCTTGCGGTCGGCCCGCTCCGAGGCGAGATCCGCCCGCAGCGCCTGTCTGATCTTTCCCATGTCTTCCCCCGTGCATCGCGGCGAGGTCCGTTAGGACGCGGCGCGGGCGATGCCGGTTCAAGCCTATGCCCGAGGCATGGCCGGATTGCCATGCCGGCATGGCCGGAGGGTGACGGGGGTCACGCCGGGACCGTCAGCCGGCCCGGGCGGCGAGGGCGGTCAGAAGTTCTGCGCCGCCACCGGTTTCTCGCGCTGGAACAGGTGCTTGGGCCATTCGAAGAAGATGTCGAGGCCGAGCCGCCGCAGGCTCAGGGTGAGCAGGATCGGCATCGATAGCCCGGCCGCGGTGCAGAGCAGGAACAGGGTCCAGAAATCGTGGATGTCGAACAGCCGGATCAGGATCTTGCGCGTCGCCGAGGAGAAGATGAGATGCGCGCAGTAGATCTCCAGCGAGAAGGTGCCGAAGAGCGCCAGCAGCCGGTTGGCGACCGGCACGTAGACGAAGGCGCGCGCGATCGCGAGGCAGGCGCCGACGCCGATGATCGAGGCCGGCAGGGCCTGCGGCCAGTATTTCGAATAGCCGAAGTAGTCGGTGATCAGCACCGGCAGGGCGATCGCCAGCACGATCAGCGCGATCCCGACATAAGGGCCGAACGGGAAGCCCCGGGTCTTCAGGATCCGGTTGAAGCCGATGCCGAAGGCGAAGAACAGGAAGAGATAGGGGATGCGCCGGATCTCCTCGGTCCAGAGCCAGGGCGTCAGCAGCGCGCCGACGAGACCGATTGCCAGCACCGGCCAGACGCCGCGCTTCAGGAGGAAGTAGATCGCGACGTAGTAGATGAACAGGACCTGGAGGAACCACAGGTGCGAGAGCGGCATCACCGTGGTCAGCGCGACGTCGAGGCCGCTCACCGGCTTCATGGGCGGCGGATTGAAGTACCAATAGACCTGATAGACATGGGCCCAGATCAGGTAGGGCCAGACCACGCGCTCGACCTTGCCGCGGAAATACGCCTTCGGCCCCTTGCGCAGCGAATGCTCGACGAACAGGCCGGCGATGAACATCATCAGCGGCATGCGGATCATGTCGCCGACCGGCGTCCACCAGTCGAACATGCCGGGCGGCGTCAGCCCGGCATTGCTCATCGCCTGCATGATGTGGAGCGAGACGACCGAGACCTCGGCCATGCCGCGCGCCATGTCGATCCACGCCGTGCGCGCGGTATCGCTTTGCGCCGGAACGGCGCGACTGGCGACCAATGTCCCCAGCATTATCGCTCCTCCGGCGGCCGTGCGGCCCTGTGGGTGCTCTTTGGAGTTCCCGGCGCTACCCGGTGGCGCAGCCTGATGGCAAAGCGCGTGGGCGACAACAAGCAATCGCGGTGAAGGCGATCACGGTTTCGTGGTTGCTTCCGCGCCACGTGGCGGCGGCCCGGATCATGGGCCGATCTCGCCCAATGATTTCAGGGGTATTGCAGAGCCTGCCCGCTACTTGCGGACAACGACCAGGCAATCCTGCTTCAGCGCCTTGATCGCCGCGCATTTGGCGGCGGCGGCGCCCTTGTCCGGGAACGGCCCGGCCTGGATGCGGTGGAAGATGCCCTTGGCGCCGAGATCCACGCCCTCGACCGTGAGGGTCAATCCGGCCAAGGCATCGCCCAGCGATTTCTGCAGCCGCCCCCACTCCTTCTGCGCTTCTTCCGGCGTCTTCACGGCGGCGAGCTGGATCCGGATGCCGGGAACGACCTGGCCGATCGTGCCCACGGTCGCGGGTGCCGCCGGTGCGGCGGCCGTGGCGGCGGGCGGCGCGCCGTTCGGCTTCCAGGCCGCGACCTCGGCGTCGATCTTGCTGCGCTGCTGGGGCGACAGGCTCTTGGCCACGACGGTCTTGTTGGTCTCGGAGATGGTCTTCAGGTTGCGCTGCTGCTGGGGATCGGCGCGCTCGGCCGCCAGGGAGAACCAGCGATAGGCTTCTTCGTAATTGGTGGCGACACCCTTGCCGGTGCCGTAGATCAGCCCGAGCCGCGCCTGGGCCTGGGCATAGCCCTGGTCGGCCGCGGCGGTCATCCATTTCAGCGCTTCCATCATCGTCCCGCCATGGCCGCCGAAATAGGTCTCGGCCAGCAGGTATTGCGCGCTGGCTTCGCCTTTCTCGGCCAGCGGCTTCAGCTCGGCGATGGCCTTGTCGTAGTCGCCCTTCTGCAGCGCCGCGCGGGCCTCCGATTCATCGGCCACGGCGCGCGGCCCGATGGCGGCGATGCCCGCGCCGAGAGCGGCGATCATGGCCATCACGGCCGCGCCGCGTTTCAGCGACAGGCGCATCGAGCAACTCCCACGCCACCCACTCCCACCATTGTGCGACTCGGGGTGCCGAGCATAAGCGAGCATTCCGAGTCGGCGCCAGAGTCCGTCGGGACGTCCGTCGGAACGTCCGTCGGGACCCGGGCGGAAAGGTTCACAAGCGCGTGGGTTCGCAGCTTGGTGCTTCTCCGGGCGCACGCCATCACGACAATGGCTTTCCATCCTCATGAACGAAGGAGGCGACGATGACGGAGTTGAAGGCCTATCTGCGCAAGCCGGCACGGCGTCAGGTGCTGACCGGCCTCGGGGGCGCATCCCTGGCGGGAATCTCGCTGGCGGCGCTGCTCGCCGATCCGGTGCGGGTGGCCCGGGCCGCGGCGAGTCTCAAGACCATCGCCGCGAAGACCGCGAGCGGCCGCACCGTCTCCGCGGCCCTGGCCTTGCCGGCCAGCGTGCCGGCGGGCGGCGTCATGGTCGTGCATGAATGGTGGGGCCTGAACGACCAGATCAAGTCGGTCGCCTCCGAGCTCGCCGAGAACGGTTTCGTGGCGCTGGCGATCGATCTCTATGACGGCCAGGTCGCGAAGGATCCCGACACCGCCCAGAAGCTGATGGGCGGCGTGCAGGACGCGCAGGCGACCGAGACGGTCACCGCCTGGGTCGACCAGCTGTACGGGATGAAGGAAGTGAGCGGCAAGGTCGCGACCCTGGGCTTCTGCTTCGGCGGCGGCTGGTCCTTGAACGCCTCGCTGGCGCATCCGGTCGATGCGACCGTGATCTATTACGGCCGCTGCGACCAGTCGGCCGACACGCTGAAGGCGCTCAAGGGTCCGGTGCTCGGCCATTTCGCCGGCAAGGACGGCTGGATCACGCCGAAGATGGTGGACGGCTTCGAGGCCAATCTGAAGGCGGACGGCAAGACCGCGGAGATCTACCGCTACGCCGACGCCAACCACGCCTTCGCCAACCCGACCGGAGACAATTACGAGAAGGAAGACGCGCGGACGGCCTGGGATCGTACGGTGGCGTTCCTCAAGAAGACGATCGGGTAGGAGCCCGCAGACACGATACCCGGCGTCCTCGGACGAGCTGTTATCCCGCCTGCGGCACCGGCTGCAGGCGGTGCTCCGGCGTATGGCCGTGCCGCCCGATCATCAGCGCCAGCACCGCCGCCAGCACGCCGGTCCCTCCCGCGATGACGAAGGCCTGCAGGTAGTTGCCCTGCCAGTCGCGCATCGCGCCGGCGAAATAGGTGGCGCTGGCCGCGCCGACCTGGTGGCCGGCGGCGATCCAGCCGAACACGATCGGCGCGTCCTTGTCGCCGAAATTCTCGATCGCCAGCTTCAGCGTCGGCGGCACGGTCGCGATCCAGTCGAGGCCGTAGAACACCGCGAAGATCGAGAGCTCGTAGAACGAGAAGTCGGAGTAGGGGAGATAGATCAGCGAAATCCCGCGCAGGCCGTAATAGACGAAGAGCAGCTTCCGGGGATCGTAGCGGTCGGTGAGCCAGCCCGAGGCCGTCGTGCCGAAAAGATCGAAGAAGCCCATCATCGCCAGGAGGCCGCCCGCCTGCACCTCGGCGATGCCGTGGTCGCCGCAGAGCGAGATCAGGTGCGTGCCCACCAGGCCGTTGGTGGTGAAGCCGCAGACGAAGAAGGTCGCGAACAGCAGCCAGAAGGCCGGCTTGCGCGCCGCGCGGTAGAGCGTGCCGAAGGCGAGCGCGATCAGGTGGCGGCGGTCGGGTTCGGGGTCCTTCTCGCCGGCCGGCGTGCCGTAGCGCTTGAGCCCGATGCTCGACGGCGATTCCGGCAGCAGCCACAGCACGAAGGGCACCATCACCGCGGCACCCGCGGCGACCGTCAGCACGACCGGCCGCCAGCCGAAATAGCCCGCGATGGCGGCGAGGCCCGGCAGGAAGATCAGCGTGCCGGTCGCGGTGCTCGCCGTCAGGAGGCCCATGACCAGGCCGCGCCGCGTCGCGAACCAGCGGGCCGTGATCGTCGCCGCCAGGACCGGCGCCACGCAGCCCGATCCCACGCCCGACAGCAGGCCCCAGAGCACGATGAGCTGCCAGGGCCGGGTCATGAAGAAGCTCGTCCCGGTGGCGAGCGCCATCAGGATGAGCGCGCCCACGACGACGCGGCGGATGCCGAAGCGCTGCATCAGGGCGGCGCCGAACGGTCCGACCATGCCGAAGCAGAAGATGCCGAGGCCGAAGGCGGAGGAAACCGTGGCGCGGTCCCAGCCGAAGGACTCGGAAAGCTTCGGGATCAGCACGCCCGAGACGCCGCGCTGCCCGGCCGCCACCAGCAGGCAGAAGAAGATGACCCCGACGACGATGAAGGCGTAGTTCTGGCCAAGTCGGCGCTGGCCAATCGATCGCCGGGGCGCTATATCCATGTGACGGACCGGTACGTTACAATGCGGTTCCCGTCATATACGTACCGGTCTGTTACATTGTCAAACCGATTCTGCGACGCAATGGCTTGAGATGGCACGGAAAAACCTTAAGAACCCTGGGGGCGAAACCGTCGGAAAATCGCCGAGAGCCGGGGCGGCAAAGCGAAAGCGTCCCGTCGCCGCGGACCGGATCAAGCGGACGGCCCGGGACCTGTTCTACCGCGAGGGCATCCGCGCGGTCGGGGTCGACAAGATCGTCAGCGTCGCCGGCGTCACCAAGCCCAGCCTCTACCGCAGCTATCCTTCGAAGGACGAGCTCGCGGTCGCCTATCTGCGCGACTACGCCGACTACTTCTGGGAGCGCTTCAACGGCGGCGCGACGCGGCATCCCGAGGATGCGCGGGCGCAGGTGCTCGGCTATCTCAGGGGCCTGGCCGAACGGTCGCAGCAGAAGAGCTATCGCGGTTGCGGCATCTCCAACGCCGCGGTCGAATATCCCGAGCGCGATCACCCGGCGCGCGCCTTCGCCGAGGAGCATAAGAAGGAGCTCCGCGCCAGGCTGGCCGAGATGGCCAAGGCGATGGGCGCCCGCGACCCCAAGCAGCTCGGCGACGGATTGCTGCTGCTGATCGAGGGCAGTTTCCTCACCGGCCAGCTCTTCGGCGCCGCCGGCCCCGCGGCCTCGGTGGTCGAGATCGCCGAGCGCCTGATCGACGCCAGCTGCAAGCGCTAGCGCGATGCAGCTCCCGCCGGCCTTGCGCCAGGCCGTGGACGCCGCGCTCGACGGCGTCCCGCGCGCGGCGCTCGCGGCGGCGCAGGAGTCGCTTTCCCGTCGCTATCGCGGCGAAGTGCGAGACGGCCGGGTCCATCTCGGCGACGATCTCGCCGCCCGCGCCTATCTCGCCGCGCGGCTGCCGGCGACCTATGCGGCGGTGCGGGCGGCACTGCACGCGGTCGCCGAGCGTCGGCCGGATTTCGCGCCGCGCAGCCTGCTCGATTTCGGCGCCGGCCCCGGCACCGCGCTCTGGGCGGCGCGGGATTGCTGGCCGGCGCTCGATGCGGCGCTGCTGATCGAAGCGAGCGGCGCCATCCGCGCTTTCGGCGCCGGCTTCGCCGGCGCGAGCGGCGCGGCCCGGATCGACTGGAAGCCGGCGCTCGACACGTCGGCGCCGCACGATCTGGTGACCGTCGCCTACGTCCTCGACGAGCTCGATCCCGGCGCCTGCGCGCCGCTCATCGCGCGCCTCTGGTCCTTGACCGGGGACACGCTGCTGATCGTCGAGCCCGGCACGCCCGCCGGCTGGCGCCGCATCCTGGGCGCGCGCATGCAGCTCTTGAGCTCCGGCGGCCATCTCGTGGCGCCCTGCCCGCACGAAGCCGCCTGTCCGCTCGCGGCGCCCGATTGGTGCCATTTCTCCCGCCGCGTCGCGCGCAGCCGCGCGCACTTGCTGGCGAAGGAGGCCGAGGTTCCCTGGGAGGACGAGAAATTCGCCTATCTCGCCGTGTCACGCCGGCCCGGCGCCCTCCCGCAGGCGCGCGTGATCGCCGCGCCGCGCGCGGGCAGCGGCAAGGTCGAGCTCAAGCTCTGTTCGGCGGATGGTGGAGCGCATCGGGCGCTGATGACCCGGCGCCAGGGCGACCGATACAAGGCCGCGCGTCGCGCCGAATGGGGCGACGCCCTTTGAGCACGGTGCAATGCGCGGCTAGTCGCCGGCCTTCCGCGCCTTGATCGAGAAGCTGAGCGGCAGCGGTGGCTTGCCCTCGGGCAGCCGGTACATGCGGTTGCCGTCATATTCCAGGCAGGGCCAGAGCTGCCAGGCGAGCCGCTCGTGCTCGTGGAACATCTCGATCGTGAGACCTGCGCCGATCAGCGCTCCGAGGATCTCCGAGATCGGATGCGCCCATTCATGGGTGCGGGTATGCACCAGCTTGGCGTCGCGGTCGGCATAGGTGCCGTCCTGATCGATGACCTGGGGAGCCGTGTGCGCGAAATACGGCCATCCCGGCGTGAGCGGCTCCTCCGCCGTCTTCTGGTCGAGCACCAGCGCGTAGGGATGGCCTTCCAGCAGATAGAGGAAGCCGCCGGGCTTCAGGATCGCCGCCACGACGCGCGCCCAGCGGTCGAGGTCCGGCAGCCAGTTGATGGCGCCCCAGGTCACATAGGCGATGTCGTAGGTCTCGCCCAGCGCCTTGGCCGCGTCATAGACGTTGCTCTCGACGAAGCGCGCGTCGATGCCGGCCTCCTCGGCCAGCCTCCGCGCCTGGGCCAGCGCGTTCGCCGAGAAGTCGAGTCCGGCGACCTTGGCGCCGCGCCGGGCCAGCGACAAAGTGTCGAGGCCGAAATGGCATTGCAGATGCACCAGCGTCTTGCCGGCGACGTCGCCGATCTCCGCGCTCTCGATCGGGTGCAGCGTGTCGCCGCCCGCGCGGAACGCCTGGGTCAGGTACATCGGCGAGTTGACATGGGCCTCGACCACGCCGTCCCACCAGGCCCGGTTGGCGGCAAACGAATCCGCATTCGACATGGGTGATCCCCCGCTCTTTCCGGGCCTTCTAGCGCGCAGATGTGATCGAGGCAATCTTGTCGTCGCGGCCCGGCCGTCCCATGTTTCGGGCATGCGCAAGACAATGATCCTGGCCGCGGTGCTGTCGGCCTTCGCTCTGCCGGCCGCCGCGCAGTCCGACAGCATCGGCGCGCCGGGCTCCGCCGCGGGCGGCGTCCATACCGAGCCGCTGAGCCCGCCATCCTCCAGCCTGCCCTCGGCCGCAGGTCCGCTCGATTCGACGGGCGGCCTCGGCCAGTCGACCAGCCCCAGCATCCATGACCTGACGCCGGGCACCGGCAAGTTCGAAGGGCCGAACAACGGCACGACGACGCCCTGCAACGGCTCGACCGGCTTCGGCGCGAGCGGCGGCATTCCCGGCCACAAGTGCTGAGCTGAGCCGAAGCCTCGGACGGTCCGAGGTTCTAGTGGCGTCCCGCGGCCGCCATGCGGCGCTGCGCCGGGGCGGAATCTTCCTCGAACAGGGCGGCGAGCTGCTCCAGCACCGTGCCGCCCAATTGCTCGACATCGACCAGCGTCACCGCGCGGCGGTAGTAGCGCGTCACGTCATGGCCGATGCCGATGGCGATCAGTTCGACCGGCGAGCGCTGCTCGATCCAGTCGATCACCTGCCGCAGGTGATGCTCCAGGTAGTTCCCCGGATTGACCGAGAGCGTCGAGTCATCGACCGGCGCGCCGTCGGAGATCACCATCAGGATCTTGCGCTGCTCGGAGCGGCCGATCAGGCGGCTGTGCGCCCAGAGCAGAGCCTCGCCGTCGATGTTCTCCTTGAGGATGCCCTCGCGCAGCATCAGGCCGAGGTTCTTCCGCGCGCGCCGCCAGGGCGCATCCGCCGACTTGTAGACGATGTGGCGGAGATCGTTGAGCCGCCCCGGATTGGCCGGCTTGCCGCCGGCGATCCAGGCCTCGCGCGACTGGCCGCCCTTCCACATCCGCGTGGTGAAGCCGAGGATCTCGACCTTGACGCCGCAGCGCTCCAGCGTGCGCGCCAGGATGTCGCCGGTCATCGCCGCGACGGTGATCGGCCGGCCGCGCATCGAGCCCGAATTGTCGATCAGCAGCGAGACCACGGTGTCGCGGAACTCGGTGTCGCTCTCCTGCTTGTAGGAGAGCGGCAGCTCGGGGTTGACGATGACCCGCGGCAGGCGCGCCGCGTCGAGCAGGCCTTCCTCGAGGTTGAAGTTCCACGAGCGGTTCTGCTTGGCGAGCAGGCGGCGCTGCAGCCGGTTGGCGAGCTTCGCCACCACCGCCTGCAGGTGCGAGAGCTGCTGGTCCAGCATGTGGCGCAGGCGCGACAGCTCGTCGGCGTCGCACAGCTCCGCCGCGTCGATCACCTCGTCGAAATGGGTGGTGTAGGCGCGGTAGGCCGGCTCGTTGCGGCCGCGGTTGAAGTCCGGCTCGTGGCGCTTCGACGGACGGCCGGGCTGCTCGTCGCCGGCCTCCATGTCCATCTCGGTCTCTTCGGCGTCCTCGCTCTCGTCGGTCTCGGACGCTTCGGCCTGCGCCTGGTCGGCTTCCATCTCGACCGAGGAATCCGACTTCTCCTTTTCGCCGCCCTTGGACTGCTGGTCGTCGGGCTGCTGCTGGTTCTCCTCCTGATCCTCGGATTCCTCCTCGGAATCGGACGACTCGTCCTCCTGCATGTCCTCGAGCTGCATGTCGGCCAGCAGGCGGCGCGTCGCCTTCGCGAAAGCGCGCTGGTTGGTCAGGAGGTCGCCGAGCTCGCCGATGTCCTCGCGCACGCGCCCGGTGAGTTCCGAGCGCCAGGCATCGACCATGGCCTTGGCGGTGGGTGGCACCGCCTGGCCGGTCGTCGCCTCGCGCACCAGCAGGCGCATCACCTCGGCGAGGTTGGTCTCCTGCCGCTGGTTGACGCGGGCATAGCCCTTCTGCCGGCAATGCTCGTCGAGCTGCGCCGAGAGGTTCTGCGCGACGCCCGCCATCTGCTTGGCGCCGATCGCCTCGACCCGCGCCGTCTCGATCGCGTTGAAGATCTCGCGGGCGAGCGGCGTCTTCGGGCATTCGCGGCTGTGGGTGCGCGCGTTGTGGTGCTTCAGCTTGAGCGCGATCGCGTCCGCCTCGCCGCGGGTGCAGGCGACCTCGTTGGCCGGCAGGTGGCGCGAGGGCGAAGTCAGCCGCGCCTCGGTGCCCATCAGGCCGGCATGGCCCCCGGCCGCGGCCGGCGCGAAGCTCACCTGGATGTCGTTGTGCTCGCTGATCGCGCGGACCGCGGCGCCGGTGACCCGGCGGAACTCGTCGATCGGATTCTTCGACTGGCTCACTGGGGCGTGCTCATGCGCTAGTGCGCGAGCTGGGCTTTCGCCGCGCTGTCCTTGAGGTCGGTGCCGAAGCAGCGCTGGTAGTATTCCGCCACCACCGGCCGCTCGAGCTCGTCGCACTTGTTCAGGAACGAGACCCGGAAGGCGAAGCCGACGTCGTTGAAGATCTTCGCGTTGTCGGCCCAGGTGATCACCGTCCGCGGGCTCATTACGGTCGAGATGTCGCCGTTGATGAAGCCGGCGCGGGTCAGGTCGGCGAGCGCCACCATGGCGTCGACCGTCTTGCGGCCGTCGGCGCTGTCGTATTGCGGGCACTTGGCGAGCACGATGTTCGCCTCGTCGTCATGCGGCAGGTAGTTCAGGGTCGCGACGATGTTCCAGCGGTCCATCTGGCCCTGGTTGATCTGCTGCGTGCCGTGATAGAGGCCGGTCGTGTCGCCCAGGCCGACCGTGTTCGCGGTCGAGAACAGGCGGAACGCGGGATGCGGGCGGATCACCTTGTTCTGGTCCAGGAGGGTCAGCTTGCCCTCGACCTCCAGCACGCGCTGGATCACGAACATCACGTCCGGCCGGCCGGCATCGTATTCGTCGAACACCAGCGCCATCGGGTGCTGCAGCGCCCAGGGCAGCAGGCCTTCGCGGAACTCGGTCACCTGCTTGCCGTCCTTCAGCACGATCGCGTCCTTGCCGATGAGATCGATGCGGCTGATATGGCTGTCGAGGTTGATGCGGATGCAGGGCCAGTTGAGCCGGGCCGCGACCTGCTCGATGTGGGTCGACTTGCCGGTGCCGTGATAGCCCTGGATCATGACGCGGCGGTTGTGCGCGAAGCCCGCCAGGATCGCCATCGTGGTGTCGTGGTCGAAGCGGTAGGCCTCGTCGATGTCGGGCACGTATTCGCCGCGCTGGCTGAAGGCCGGGACCTGCATGTCGGAATCGAGCCCGAACTGCTGGCGCACCGAGATGGTGATGTCCGGCAGGGTGGACTTGTCGTACTGCGTGCCGTTCTTCGAGGCGGTCTGGGTTTGCAAGGCCATCAGCGCTGATTCCAAAATCCAGAGTTGGGCAAAGTCCAAGGAATTTCAAGGGGTTGGTCGCGAGCGACGGCACCCATGCCCTTGACGGACAAGGGTTTTAACGGCTTTGCCCGCACCTGACCAGGGGTCTGGCGGGAAAGCCGGGTTGCGAAAAGCGAGGGGGTAGGGGGCGCCGGGCTCGGCCGGCGCCCGGGTCGTTACTGCGCGATCTCGTATGGGACGACGATCTTGTCCTGGTGCGCGAAGACCAGGCAGGGCGCGCCGCCGTTGCGGTTCGAGCATTCGCGGATCGCATCCGCGTCGTGGAGCGTGCCGACATCGCAGAAGGTGTCCGGGCAGCCGGTGATGCCCCAGCCGCGCCCGTCCTTGGTGACCGCGAAATAGCCGTCGCCGACCGGATGGGTGTAGCTCTTCGGCATGATCCATTGCTTGTAATTGATATAGGCGTTGTAGGTCGCCTGGCTGATGACGACCTTCTCGCCGCTGGCGAGGGTGGCGGTCGGGGCCGGCGCCTTGTGGGCGCAGCCGGCGAGCACGACGGCGGCGAGCAAGGCGGCGAAGGCAGAAGCGATCATACGCATGACGAGGTCCCCTTTGTTGGATGGCCGGGCGGCAAGAATCCAAGTCAGCTTTAATACACGCCGTCGCGGTCAAAAGCGAGCCGCCATCATATCCCCGGCGGGCCCGGCTGACCAAGCCAACCCACTGGATTGCAATGCGTTCCCGGCCGTGTCATTGCTGGCCGCATGGGTGTCGGGGCGGATCGTCGCTGGGGCGTGCTGTGGATCGGCAGCATCGGGTTGCTGCTGGCGTTCGCCGCCGGCCCGGCCCGGGCCGATGACAGCGATCTCTGCCTCGACGAGATCGCCAAGCAGGAAGCCAAATACGGCATGCCCGGCGGCATCCTGAAGGCGATCGCCCGGGTCGAATCCAGCGGCAGCCCCTATGGCGAGATCACCAAGCCCTGGCCCTGGACCCTCAATGTCGGCGGCGCCCCGCATTACTATGCGACCAAGGACGCGGCCCTCACCGCGCTCACCGGCTTCCGGGCCCAGAGCGACGTCAACATCGACGTCGGCTGCATGCAGATCAGCCTGCGGCATCACCCGAACGCCTTCCCCGATCTGGCGACCGCGCTTGATCCCGTGGCGAACGTCGATTACGGCGCGCTCTTTCTTTCGGCGCTGAAGCAGAAGTCCGGCGACTGGATGGTGGCGGTCGGCGACTATCATTCGACGACACCGGGCTTCGGCGACACCTACCGCAACCTGGTGCAGGTCGCCTGGGCCGGCGGCCGCCTCTCGCCGACGGCGGTCGGCACGGTGCGCGCAACCCTGCCCGACGGCCCGGCGATCATCAGCATCACCGAGGTCGCGGGGCAGACCGTCATCCAGCGTCTCGATGCACGCTACCAGCCCGTCGCCGGGACCGAGACCACGGCCTCCGGCGTCGGCGCAAGCTGCGACCACCGCCAGGCGCTGCCGAGCATGTCGGCGGCGCAAGGGGTGCGCGTCTGGTCCGGCGTCTGCGCCGGCGAGGACCCCAAGGCCGCCGGCAACCGCATCACGATCCCCGACCAGCCCGACGGTTCGCAGTAGCCGCGCCCGCCGGTCACGCCCGCGCCGGCAGGCGCGTCCCGACCGGCGCATCGTCGATCGGCAGATGCAGGATCGCCGCGACCACGCCGGCGATCGCGGTCGCGCCCCAGACCGCCGCGTAGGAGCCCGTGAGGTCGAAGAGATAGCCGCCGAGCCAGGCCCCGAGGAACGAGCCGACCTGGTGGCTGAGGAAGCAGATCCCGAACAAGGTGCCGAGATGCTCGAGGCCGAACACCTTGGCGACCAGCCCGCTCGTGAGCGGGACCGTGCCCAGCCAGGCGAGGCCCATCACCGCGGCGAACAGCACGACCGAGGTTTCCGATTTCGGCAGCAGGAAGAAGAGTCCGATCGCGAGGGCGCGGGCCAGATAGAGCCAGGCCAGCAGGTATTGCTGGCGGAACCGCCCGCCGAGCCAGCCGCAGGCCCAGCAGCCGATCATGTTGAAGAAGCCGATGAGGGCCAGCGCGGTCGCGCCGAGCGCCATCGGCATATGGCAGAGCAGCAGGTAGTTCGGCAGATGCGTGCCGATGAAGGCCAGCTGGAAGCCGCAGGTGAAGAAGCCCAGCGTCAGCAGGCCATAGCCGCGATGGCGCAGCGCATAGCGCAAGGTCTCCTCCAGCGACGGCCCGCTGCGCGTCCGCGCCGCGCCCGCGCCCCGGTCGAGCGGGATCCCGAGCGGGGCCGCGATCAGCATGACCGCCGCAAGGGCCCAGAGCGCGATCGCGACGCCGGCATGATCGGCGACGCCCTGCGCGAGGGGCACCAGCAGCATCTGGCCGAGCGAGCCGCCGGCGCTGGCGAGGCCCATCGCCATGCTGCGGCGCGCCGGCGGCACCGCGCGGCCGACCGCCGGCAGCGCGACGCCGAAGGTCGTGCAGCTGATGCCGATACCCACCAGGATGCCGAAGCTGAGGATCATCATCGGTTCCGACGCTGCCTTGGCGGCGAGCGCGAGGCCGGCGGCGAACGTGGCCGCGCCGAAGGTGACGACCGGCGTCGCGCCGTAGCGATCGGCGGCCGCACCCGCCACCGGCTGCACGAAGCCCCAGACGAGGTTGTGGAGCGCGATCGCGAAGGCGATCGCCGAAACCGGAAGGCCGTGGTCGGTGGAGAACGGGCCGATGAACAGGCCGAAGGTCTGCCGGATGCCCATCGCGGCGCTCATGACCAGGCCGCCCGCGATGATGGCGTAGAGGGCGCCGCGGGGCATCGGGACAAGGCGCGGGCCGGACCGTCGGGACGTCATGGTGCCTCCTCGCTCCGGCATCCGCTCGGCCGGCTGACCTCGACCAGGAAGGGGTCGTTGCGCACGCAGCGGAAATCCATGGCGCGCGCGAGCGCCAGCATCGGATGGTTCTCCGCGAGCACGTAGCCGACCACGCAGGCGAGGCCATGCCGCGCGGCCCAGCAGAGGGCGTATGCGATCAGCGCGCGGCCGAGGCCGCGGCGCTTGCGGTCCGAGCGCACGATCACCGCGAGCTCGGCCGAGGCGCCGTCGATCGCGATCAGCGTCGCGATGCCGAGCAGCGCCCGGCCGGAATCGAGCGCGGCGAAGGCGGCGCCGGGCCGCGCCGCGGTGAACGCCGGGACCAGGAGCTCGGGCGGGCGCCGCACCAGCCCGAACCGCATGCGGAGGTCCTCGCGGTCGAGGCGCTGCAGGAAGGCATCCTGCCGCCGGCGATCCGACGGTCTCCACTCGCGCACCAGGAAGCGGTTGCGGCCGGGTTCCATGCCGATCATCTAGCAATCGGCCGGGCATTCGAATATCAAATAGGTCTGAACCGATACTTCAGGAAGGTTGAACCATGCGGACCACCTTCGACATCGCCGCCTTGCGCATGATCGTCACCGGCGCCGAGCTCGGCAGCTTCGCCCGCGCGGCGGCGCGGCTGGGGCGCTCGCAATCGGCGGTCAGCATGCAACTGAAGAAGCTGGAGGAGCAGACCGGCAAGACGCTGTTCCGGAAGAGCGGCCGCGGCCTGGTGCCGACCGAGGCGGGCGATGCGCTGCTCGCCTATGCGCGGCGCATCATCGCGCTCAACGACGAGGCCGCGGCGTCGCTGGGGGCGAGCCCGGCGGCGACGGTCAGGCTCGGCCTGCCGCAGGACTTCGCCGAGGACGTGCTGCCCGAGGTGATCCTGCGCTTCGCGAAGAAATGGCCGCTGGTGCAGGTCGAGGCCCATGCCGGGCGCAACTACGCGCTCTGGCAGGACGTGGAGAGCGGGCGTCTCGACGTGGCGATCGCCTTCGTTCCGTCCGGCAGTCCGGGGCCCGGCATGCCGGTGGCGACGCTGCCGCTGCTCTGGCTCGGCGGCAGGAAGCTCGACGGCGCCGGCGCGGTGCCGCTGGCGCTGTTCGACCATCCCTGCCTGTTCCGGCAGCACGCTCTGGAGGCGCTGGAGACGCAGGGACCGGAATGGCGCCTCGCGCTCACCACGCCGAGCCTGCCCGGAGTGTGGGCCGCCTTGCGCTCGGGCCTCGGCGTCACCGTGCGCACGCCGCACCGGATCCCGGCGGGGATCGCCGACGTGCGCCGGAAGCTCGGCCTGCCGCCGCTGCCGCGGGTCGAGGTGCGGCTCTTCGCCGGCAATGCGCTGTCGCCGGCCGCGGCCGATCTGCGCGACGTCCTGCAGGCCGTCGTCCAGTTGCAGCTGAAGGGGGCGCAGCTGAAGGGACCGCGGATCAAGGGGCGCGGCTGAGCTCCAGCACCGCCTCGACCACCTTCTGCGGCGCCTCGCGCGGGAAGAAGTGGCCGGCGGCGGGCACCACCTCGCGGCGATAGGCGGCGGCGAACTGCGTCGCCGCGTTCTCCGACAGGGCCGGCAGGTCGACGCCGTCGGCGGCGCCGTGCAGCACGACGGTCGGAACCGAGATCTTGGGCCGCAGCGCCAGGCGGCGCTCGATCGCCTCGTAGGCCGGGTCGCTGGGTGCCGCCCGGTAGCGGTGCCGATAGGAATGGATCACGACGTCCACGAAATCCGGATTGTCGAACGCCCGGCCGGTCGCCGCGTAGGTCGCATCGTCGAAGTTCCAGTTCGGCGACCACATCCTCCAGATGAGGCGGCACAGGTCGTGCCGGTTCGCGGCGAGGCCGGCGACGCCGCGCGCCGTGTTGAAGTACCACTGGTACCAATAGCGCCATTCGAGGTCGGCGGCCTCCGGCCGGGCGTTCGCGGCGATGTCCTGGACGTTGTAGCCGCCGATCGAGACCAGCCCGCGCACCCGCTCCGGCCAGAGCGCGGCGACGATGCAGGCGGCGCGCCCGCCCCAGTCGTAGCCGGCGAGGGTCGCGCGACCGATGCCGAGCGCGTCCATCAGCTCCTTGAGGTCGCTGCCCAGGGCGCCCTGCTGGCCCGAGCGCATGGTGTGCGGCGAGAGGAAGCGCGTCGGCCCGTAGCCGCGCAGATAGGGCACGATCACCCGGCAGCGCCCGAGCGAGCCCAAGGGCGTGGCCACGCCGTCCCAGGTGCGAACATCATCGGGGAAGCCGTGCATCAGGAAGACCGGCGCGCCATCGGCCGGTCCGCTCTCTTCGTAGGCGATCTCGAGAGCCGAGGTGCGGACCCGCTTGAGCTCGGCGCCCACGGCGCGGCTCAGGCGCTGGCGGCGGCGGCCACCGCTTTCAGCGTGCCATAGGCCTGGTTGACCAGCTTGAGCTGCTCCTCGGCGCTCTTGTCGCCGCCATTGGCATCGGGATGGAGCCGCTTGACCAGGTCCTTGTAGCGGGCGCGGATCTCGCCCCAGCTCACCGGCGGGGCGAGGTCGAGCACCGCCAACGCCGCCTCTTCCTTGCTGGCCGACTTCTGGGCACGGCGTCGGCGCTCGGCCGCCGCGCGCTTCTCGGCGGCCTGCATCCGCGCGTTGATCGCCTCACGCACGTCGTCCGGCATGAACTCGCTGGGATCGACGCCGCCGAAACGGCGTTGGGCGGCGCTGGTGCCCCAGGAGCCCAAGGGCCAGGTCGGGCGCTGCCAGACCGTGTCGAAGCGCACCTGGCGCTCGATCTGGTCGGTGTTCATGCCGGCGTAGAAGTCCCAGCCCTTATTGTATTCCCGCACATGATCGAGGCAGAACCAGAGGTATTCGTTGAGCTGCTTGGGCGATTTCGGCGCGCGATAAAGACCCTCCTGCTTGCAGCCGGGATGGGCGCAGGGCGTCACCTGGGGCGGCGGGTCCGGGATGTAGTGGCGTCGAACCATCTTGGCAGTATGAAGGAGCGGGTGGCGGCGATGCAAGCGAGCGGCCCCTGACGGTCTCTCTCGGGCGCCGGGACATGGGGCATGCGGACGCAATTGTTCGTCGGGGATGACGGCGATATGGTGACGCTTCGTCGCGCGGGCAAGTGCTGTTCGGAGATCGTTACGTGTATGTAACAGTGCCCTGCGCAACGGAGTATGGTTGGCGTTGTCCTTGGGAATTGCCGCATGAGCACGGTCAAGCAGCGAATCGAGACGAAGCTCCGGGCCGCCTTCCAGCCGGTGCATCTTGCGGTGATCGACGAGAGTGCGCAGCATCGCGGCCATGCCGGCCACCGCGAGGGCGGCGAGACCCACTTCCGGGTCGAGATCCGGGCGGCGAAATTCGTCGGACAGTCGCGTATCGAGCGCAGCCGCGCTATCCACCGCGTTCTGGCGGAGGAACTCGCGGGCCCGATTCACGCCCTGGCGATTTCCGCGGACGTGCCCTGATCGCGGCTGAAGAAATACCCGGTCATTTTTGCCGGGGGCAATGTTTCCTAACTTACTAGGATTGAAGCGAAAAACCCTACAACCTGGTTGACTTATCCATTAATAACATCTAGCGATAAGCGTACTCAGTTGGCGTAGGGATGACGCCAAGCCGAGGCAAGCTCGGCAGAGAGTTGGGGTCGGAAGTAGAATGGCCAGAAAGCCGAAGGCGGCAATGTTCGCCCGCAACGTGACCGTGGCGGGGCGACGTACAAGTTTGCGCATGGAGCCGGAGATGTGGGACGCGCTCCAGGAAGTCGCGTCGCGCGAGCACCAAACGCTGCACGATCTGTGCACGGCGGTCGCCAAGAAGCGCGGCCTGCACAGCATGACGGCGGCGATCCGCGTCTACCTGCTGAACTATTTCCGCGCTGCCGCGACCGATGCCGGCCACCGCAAGGCCGGCCACGGCAAGGGCCGGTAACGCCCGTCGCAATCGCGCGCCGGCTCTTGGCGCTCAGGCTGCCGCCTCGCCGCCCCGGTCTCGGGGCGGGTATCGGGGTTGATGCAGCCGTGAAGCATCGGGCATCCGCGTCGCGCGGCGGTCCCGCGCGCTACTTCCGCCCTTCGTAGGCCCGCCCTTCGTAGAACTGCGGCCAGTCCCGCTTCACGATCTCGCTGTCGACTGCCAGCGCGTGGCAGGTGCCGATGAAGTCGGGGCGCTTGCCGCCGCTCGCGCCCGCGGTCGGCGGCACCGAGCGCGTCTCGCGCCGGCGCCGCTGCTGGTCGCCGTAGATCGTCTGGAAGGCGACCGTCGCCAGGGTACGCAGCAGCTCGACGTGATGCGTGCAGCCATGGGCGCCGCCGAACTTCTGGCGCAGCAGCTTGGTCCAGCCCTTGCCGATGCGCTCGCCCTTCAGCGCGGCGAAGCTCGGCGTGATCGCCGGGCAGATCTCGAAGGGCGCCGCGGCGGTCTCGGCCGTCACCTCGGCGATGACGAAGTCGCCGTCGAGCACCACGCGCACGCGCATGTCGTGCAGCGGCTCGTTGGGCTGGATGGTGCCGCGCCATTCGTTGGGAAAGGCGTAGTTCTTGCGGTCGGTCATCCGGCCTTCGATCTCGTAGAGACCGTCGGGCCGGAGATAGGCGCCGAACGAAAAATCCCGGCGATGCAGCAATTCCCGTCCGGCCGCCGGCTCCGCGCTCACGCCGCGGCCCCCGCGGCGCCGCCGCCGGGCCGCTTGCCGGGATCGTTCTTCGGCACGACCTTGACCACGGCCGTGGTGCTGCCGTCGCCGGCCCCGGCTTGCGCGGACTCGCCTTCGGCGGCGTCGGGCTGCTCCGCCGCGTCGACGGTCGGCGTGATCTTCAGCTTGGTGATCTGGTTGCGGTGCCGCTCCAGGATCTCGAAGCGGAAGCCGAAGAAGACGAAGACCTGCCCGACCATCGGGATGCGGCGCGATTCGTAGAGCACCAGGCCGGCGATCGTGGAGGCATGCTCGTCGGGCAACTGCCAGTCGAGCTCACGGTTCAGGTCGCGGATGGTGACCGTGCCGTCCACCACGAAGCTGCCGTCGGCCTGCGGCGCGACGCCGCTCACCTTCACGTCGTGCTCGTCGGAGATGTCGCCGACGATCTCCTCGAGGATGTCCTCCAGGGTCACGATGCCCATCAGGGCCCCGTATTCGTCGACCACGATGGCGAAATGCTCGTGGCGCGCCCGGAAGGCCTCGAGCTGCGAGAGCAGGTTCGTGCTGTCCGGGATGAACCACGGCTTGGACGCGAGGCCGACGATGTCGAGGCCGGCGAGCTTCCACTGGTTGCCGTGGAGCGCGCGCAGCAGGTCCTTGGCGTGCAGCACGCCGACGATGTTGTCCGGCTCGCCGCGGAAGATCGGGATGCGGGTATGCGGGCTGTTGAGCGCCTCGGTCACGATCTCCTCGACCGGCAGGTCGGCGTCCAGCATCGTCATGTTGCGGCGATGGACCATGATGTCGGAGACCGGCACGTCGTCGAGGTCCAGGATCGAGTGCAGCATCTGCCCGGTTTCCTGGATCTCCTCGACCGAGCCGGCGTGGAGCTCGATCGCGCCCCGCAGTTCCTCGATGCGCTCCTCGGCGCCGATCGTGTTGACGATCTTCAGCCCGAACAGCCGCAGGAAGCCGCTGCAGATCAGTTGCGTCACGTGGGTGATCGGGTAGGTCAGCGTGACGAAGAACTGCACCAGCGGCGCCACCGCCAGCGAGAAGCGGTCGGCGTTGTTGATGGCGAAAGTCTTCGGCAGCACCTCGCTGAAGATGTAGAGGAAGGCGGTGGCGACCACCGCCGCGATCACCGGCATGGCGCCGGCATCGCCGAACGAGCGGGTCAGCAGCTCGCTCATCAGAACGGCGGTCAGCGCGTTGACCAGGGTATTGCCCAGCAGCACGGTGCTGATCACGTTCGCCATGCGCTCGTGCAGCTTGCCGACCCGGATCGCGGGCTTGCTGCCCTGGCCGATCAGCGCCTGCATGCGCGCCCGCGAGGCGGCGGTCAGCGCCGTCTCCGCGCCCGAGAAGAATCCGGAGCAGGCCAGCAGCAGCGCGAGCCCGACGATGTCGATGATCAAGGTGTCCATTCCCAAAGCGTCCACTGTGGGATCCACGTAAGAAAGAGAAGCTCAGGCGGCGATCGCGGTTTCCAGCAGCGCGGCGATCGCGTCGTGCTCGGCGTAGGCCGGGAAGAAGGCCCGGCCGATGCCGCGGGCGAGCACGAAGGCGATGCGCCCGTCCTTGACCTTCTTGTCCTTGCCCATGTGCCGGATCAGCGTCTCGGCCGACCATTCGCGCCCGTCGATCCAGGTGGGCGAGGTCGGCAGGCCGATGCTGGCGAGATGGCGCTGCACCCTCGCCGCGTCCTCCAGCGGCGCAAGGCCCAGGCTCGCCGAGAGATCGAAGGCGAGGACCATGCCGATCGCGACCGCCTCGCCGTGCAGCAGCTCGCTGGAATAGCCGCATTCGGCTTCCAAGGCGTGGGCAAAGGTGTGGCCGAGATTGAGCAAGGCGCGCCGGCCGCCCTGCTCGCGCTCGTCGGCGGCGACGATCGCGGCCTTGGCCTTGCAGCTCTCCAGGATCGCATGGCGGCGCAGCGCGTCGTCCCCGTCGATGAGATCGGCGGCATGGCTCTCCAGCCAGGCGAAGAAGGCCGGATCGTTGATCAGGCCGTATTTCACGACTTCGGCGTAGCCCGCCAGCAATTCCCGGCGCGGCAGCGTGTCGAGCGTCGCCGTATCGGCCAGCACCAGGCGCGGCTGGTGGAAGGCGCCGACCAGGTTCTTGCCCTGCGGCGTGTCGATGCCGGTCTTGCCGCCGACCGAGGAATCGACCTGGGCGAGCAGGGTGGTCGGGATCTGCACGAAGTCGATGCCGCGCAAGGCGATCGCCGCGGCGAAGCCGGTCAGGTCGCCGATGACCCCGCCGCCGAGCGCCACCAGGGTCGTGCTGCGCTCGATGCCGGAATCGAGGATGCGGTTCACCAGGTCTTCGAGGCCGGCGAAGCTCTTGGTCTCCTCGCCGGGGGGCAGCACGATGCTCTCGAACGCGATGTCGGCCGCCTGCAGCGAGCGCTCCAGCGCTTCCAGGTGATGCCTGGCCACGTTCTCGTCGGTGACGACGACGGCGCGGCGCTGCTTCAGGACCGGTGCGATATGGCGCCCGGCATCGGCGATCAGGCCGCGGCCGATCAGGATTTCGTAGCTGCGGGCGGCAAGATCGACGCTTAGTCGATCGATCATAGGGCGTTCGCCGCGTGCGCGAGCTGCGGCGTCCGATCCAGGTAATCCTCCAAGGCGTGCAGCACGCGATCGAGCGTCATCTCCGGCGGGCCGTCGGCGCTGTCCACGACGATGTCGGCCTCGGCATAGACCGGATAGCGGACGTCGATCAGCTCGGCGAGCTTGGCGCGCTGGTCCACGTTCTTCAGCAGCGGGCGGTCGTTGCGGCGGCCGACGCGCTTCAAGAGCTGGTCGAGCTCGGCGCGGAGCCAGATCGAGATCGACCGCTCCTTGATCAGGCGCCGGGTCTGCGGGTCCATGAAGGCGCCGCCGCCGGTTGCCAGCACATGCTGCGGATTGCTGAGCAGCCGCGAGATCACCCGGCGCTCGCCGTCGCGGAACGCCTGCTCGCCGTGCATCTCGAAGAAATCGGAGATGCTGCAGCCGGCCGCGGTCTCGATCTCGCGGTCGGCATCGACGAAGGGCAGGCCGTAATGCTGCGCGAGGCGCTTGCCGATGCAGCTCTTGCCGGCGCCCATCAGGCCCACCAGCACGATGCTGCGGTCGCACTTGCCTCCCCCGGGGACTTTGATCATCCGCTCAGCCCGTCCGTCTTCGCATTGCTTCACTGAAATCGAGACTAGCATATCCGGCAAGGCCTATGGCAAGTTAACCGCCTGTCGCACGGCCGATTCTCGGGCCGAAGAAGCGAATCATTTCAAGACCTTGGATCATGAATCGCGCCATCCTCGGAATCATCGTCGCCATCTTGGTCCTGCTGGTCGCCGGTGTGGTATTCCTGGGGACATACCAGCAGCCGCCCACGACCACCCGGACGGAGGTCCCGATTCCGAATGACCGGCTGTCGCTGCAATGACGGTTTCGTTCGGCGCTCGGCCCTGACCCGCGCCCGGATCGCGCCGCCGGCCCTGGCGCTCGCCGCGCTGCTCGCGGCACATCCCGCCTTGGGGCTCAGCCCGCCGACCGAGCTCACGCCGCCCGAGCCGCCGGCGACGACGGATCAGCAGCCGCTGCCGCCGCCGCTGCCCTCGGGCGGCGGCGCCTCGATCGAGAGCGCGCCGCTGCCGCAACAGGACGTCGCGCCGCCGGCCCAACCGGAGGCCCAGCCCGGGATGGAGCCGGGCGCCATGGGCGCGCAGCCCCTGCCGCAGACGTTGCCGCAGACGTTGCCGCAGACGTTGCCGCAGGGGGCCCAGCCGCTGCCGCCCGCGGCAGTGCCGCCGGCGCCGGCTTCGATCGGCGCCGATCTCGGTCCTAATCTCTGGCTCGGCTCGCAGCTCTCGCAGTTGATGGCGCTGCTGCCGCGTCTGCCGGCGCCGGTGACCGTTCCCTCGGTGCGCGATCTGCAACTGCGCCTGCTGACCACCCAGGCCTCGCCGCAGGGCGTGTCGCCGGGCGCCGATCCGCTGGTGCCGTTCCGCGCCGAGCGGCTCAACGCGATGGGCTTCAGCGACGCCGCTCTGGCGCTGACCCAGTCGGCCGCCGCGGCGCCGCCCGCCAATCCGCAGGACGCGGTCGAGCAGATGCTGACCCAGGGCGACGCTTCCTCGGCTTGCGACCGCGTGGATGCCGAGCTCGCCAGCGTGTCGGTGCCGGATCTCTTCTGGCGCAAGGCGCTGATCTTCTGCCAGCTCTCCCGCAAGCAGGTCGACCAGGCGGAGATCGGCCTCGACCTCCTGCGCGAGATGCCGGGCAAGGATCCCTCCACGGCGAACTTCATCGCCGCGGCCTCGGTCGCTGCGGGCGATCAGCCGGCGAAATCGATCAAGAAGCCGATCGTCACCAGCGAGCCGGTCCTGGCCGCGATGCTGAAGCTGGCCGGCCTGCCGGCACCCGCCGGCGGCGGCGTTGTGGCGCCGAAGGCGGTCGGGCCCGCGGCCTGGGTCCAGACCTATCGCGACACCACCCAGCCGATCGCCGACCGCATCGCCGCCGCCGAGCGTGCCTTCGCCGCCGGCCTGATCAAGCGCGACGATCTGGTCGCGATCTACAGCGCGGTGCCGATCGTGCCGGGCGATCCGGTCGCCGGCATCGCCGCCTCGGATTCGCCGCTGACCCGCGCGGTGCTGTTCAACGCGACCGCGGCCGCATCGCTCCCCGACCAGCGCGCGCGCCTGATCGGCGCCGCCTTGCAGCGCGCGCGGGGGCGCGGCGACTATTTCGCCAACGTGGCTCTCTATGCGCCCTTCGCCCAGCAGGTGCAGCCGGCGCGCAACCTGGCCTGGTTCGCGCCGGAAGCCGCCAGGGTGATGTTCCTCAGCGGCAATCCCGACCGCGGCGGCTTCTGGCTGAACATCGTCGACACATCGAGCGCCAATCCCGATCTCGCGCGCCAGGGTCCCGGCCTTCGCCTGCTGGGCCGGATCGCGCGCGGCGCGGGCTCGCCGCTGGGCAACGCCGATCCGGTCGCGGCCTGGCAGCAGGCGACCGGCGCCGGGCAGCAGCCCGCACAGCAGGTCTACGCCATCTTCGCCGGGCTGGGGCAGCGGATCGGCGGCTGGACCGGCATCACGCCGATCACCCAGGCCGGCAGCATGGCGGCGCAGATCAACGCGGCGGCGCTGGCCGGGCGGCATGGCGAGACCATCCTCAGCGCGCTGGTGGCGCTTGGCGGCGACAAGCTCGCCGCGACCGATCCCGCGGCCTTGTCGGCGACGCTCGGCGGCCTGGCCTCGATCGGACTGAGCACGGAGGCGCGGCAGATCGCGCTCGAAGCCGGCATCCTGATCGGCCTCTGATGCCGTCGCCGGAAATCCTCGTCGAGCGATTCCTGGAAATGCTGAGCGCCGAGCGCAATGCCTCGGCGAACACGCGCAGCGCCTACCAGCGCGACCTCGCCGACGCCGCGGAGTTTCTCGCCGCCCGCAAATCGACGCTCGCCGAGGCGAAGACCGGGGATCTCGCCGCCTATCTCGCGGCGCTCGACCGGCGCGGGATGAAGGTCCGCAGCGCCGCGCGGCGTCTCTCGGCGCTCCGCCAGTTCTACAAGTTCCTGCTCGCGGAGAAGGTCCGAGCCGACGATCCGACCGCGGCACTGGACGGACCGAAGCTCGACCGGCCGCTGCCCAAGCTGCTTGACGAAGCGGAGATGGCGGCATTGATCGAAGTCTGCGCGGCCCTCGACGGGCCGAACGGCGCGCGCCTCAAGGCGCTGGTCGAGCTTTCCTATGCCAGCGGGCTGCGGGTTTCGGAACTGGTCGGCCTGCCGCTCGCCGCGGCGTTGCGCGACCAGCCGGTCCTGATCGTGCGCGGCAAGGGGTCGAAGGAACGCATGGTGCCGCTGAACGCGCCCGCCCGCGCGGCGCTGAACGCCTATCTGCAGCACCGCGCGGCGTTCCTGCCGAAGGGCAGGAAATCCTCGCCGCATCTCTTTCCCTCGCGCGGCAAGGAGGGGCATCTGACGCGCCAGCGCTACGGCCAGCTGTTGAAGGAGCTCGGCGCCAGGGCGGGGATCGCCCCCGCGCGAATCTCGCCCCATGTGCTGCGCCACGCCTTCGCGACGCATCTGCTCGACCACGGCGCCGATCTTCGCAGCCTGCAGAAGATGCTGGGCCACGCCGACATCGCGACCACGCAGATCTACACCCATGTTGCCGGGCGCCGGCTGCAGCAGCTGGTCGAACAGCACCATCCCTTGGCGCAAGTGAAGTCGGCCAAAGGCAAAAAAGCCGAGCATTGACAGGGACCTGGATACCCGCCACAAACCCGGTGCCGGGCCCCCGCGGCGGTGTTCCCAACCCCCTTTTTCGATTTCCCAGGAGCAGGCAGGGATGAGCTTCAAGATCGTCGAACAGGCCCCGGCGCGCCTCAACCGCAGCGAACTGGCCGTGCCCGGCAGCCAGCCACAACTCTTTGAAAAGGCCGCCAAATCGGCGGCCGACGTGATCTTCCTCGACCTCGAGGACGCGGTCGCTCCCGACGACAAGCCGCAGGCGCGCAAGAACGTCATCGCCGCCCTGCGCGATATCGACTGGGGCGCCAAGACCATGTCGGTCCGCATCAACGGGCTCGACACCCATTTCATGTACCGCGACGTGGTGGACGTGATCGAGCAGGCGGGCGAGCGCCTGGACCTCATCATGATCCCGAAGGTCGGCACCGCCTCCGATGTCTACGCGGTCGACATGCTGGTCACGCAGTGCGAGGCCGCGGTCGGGCGCAAGAAGAGGATCGGCTTCGAGATGATCATCGAGACGGCGCTCGGCATGCAGAACGTGCACGAGATCGCGGCCGCCTCGAAGCGCAACGAGTCGCTGCATTTCGGCGTCGCCGATTACGCGGCGTCGACCAAGGCGCGCACCACGAATATCGGCGGCGCCAACCCGGCCTATTCGGTGCTGACCGACAAGGACGCGGCGGGCCGGCGCGACGTGCATTGGGGCGACATGTGGCACTATGCCGTCGCCCGCATGGTGGTGGCCGCGCGCGCCAACGGCCTGCGTCCGATCGACGGCCCGTTCGGCGATTTCTCCGATGCCGACGGCTACAAGGCGGCGGGGAATCGCGCGGGCGTGCTCGGCTGCGAGGGCAAGTGGGCGATCCATCCTTCGCAGGTGGGGCTCGCCAACGAGCTCTTCAGCCCGTCCGAGGCCGAGGTGAAGAAGGCCCAGCGCATCCTGGAGGCGATGGCCCAGGCGCAGAAGGAAGGCAAGGGCGCCGTCTCGCTCGACGGGCGGCTGATCGACCTCGCCTCGATCCGCCAGGCCGAGGTGCTGGTCGCCAAGGCCAGGCAAGTCGCCGCAGCCGCCTGAACCATAGACGCGGACCGGCATGGCCACCTTCCTCGATTTCGAAAAGCCGATCGCCGAGCTCGAGGGCAAGATCGCGGAGCTCCGCCATCTCTCCCAGGGCGACGAGGTCAACATCGCCGAGGAGGTGTCGAAGCTCCAGGCCAAGGTCGACCGGCTGACCCGGCAGACCTATGCCAAGCTCACCCCTTGGCAGAAGACCATGGTGGCGCGCCATCCCGAGCGCCCGCATTTCAGCGACTACGTCGCCGGCCTCATCGCCGATTTCGTGCCGCTGGCGGGCGACCGCGCCTTTGCCGACGACAAGGCGATCATGGGCGGGCTCGGGCGCTTCCGCGGCCGGCCGGTCGCGGTGATCGGCCATGAGAAGGGCAACGACACCACCAGCCGCGTGCGCCACAATTTCGGCATGGCGAAGCCGGAAGGCTATCGCAAGGCGATCCGCATCATGGAGCTCGCCGATCGCTTCAAGCTGCCGGTGATCACCCTGGTCGACACGCCCGGCGCCTATCCCGGCATCGAGGCCGAAGCGCGCGGCCAGGCGGAGGCGATCGCGCGCGGCATCGAGACCTGCCTCAAGATCGGCGTGCCGCTGGTGTCGGCGATCATCGGCGAGGGCGGCTCGGGCGGTGCCATCGCATTGGCCGCCGGCAATCACGTCATCATGCTCGAGCATTCGGTCTATTCGGTGATCTCGCCGGAAGGCTGCGCCTCGATCCTCTGGCGCAGCGGCGACCAGAAGGAGGTCGCGGCGGAGGCGCTGAAGCTGACGGCCGGCGATCTGAAGGAGCTCGGCGTGATCGACGAGATCGTGCCGGAGCCGCTGGGCGGCGCGCACCGCGCGAAGCCGGAAACGATAGAGCGCCTGGGCGATTCCCTCGCCGCGGCCCTGGAGCGATTCGACAACATGGACGGCGCCCAGGTGCGCCGCGACCGCCGCGAGAAGTTCCTGCAGATGGGCCGCAACGGGCTCTCCGCCTGAATCCTGCGGTCCGGGCGGCGCCCGAACCCCTATAAAATCGTGATCGGCCGGGGTGCGGGGATTGTGCAGGGATTCCATCTTCCTTTCGTACTACTTGCAACAGGGTGCGAGGCGCACCCCTAGCACAGGAAAGTACGATGAATCTCAAGCGTTTAGCCCTCATGAGTTGCGTTGCCCTGGGCATTGCCGCGCCGGCCTTCGCCGACGTTGCCGGCGGCCCGGGCGGCCTGTTCAAGACGGCCGACACCAACAAGGACGGGGTCGTCGACCAGACCGAGTTCCAGGCCTCCCGCGACAAGTGGTTCGCCGAGCTCGACGCCAACAAGGACGGCTTCATCACCACCGACGAGCTGAAGGCGTTCGGCGACAAGATGCGTGCCCAGTGGCAGCAGAAGCATGCCGATGCGCAAGGCGCCACGGGCCAGCCGGACGGCACGCCGCCCGCGGCTGACGCGTCGCGCGGCGACCGCATGGCGCAGCACATCCTGGCCCGGGTCGATACCGATCACGACGGCAAGATCTCGAAGGTCGAGTTCGACGCCGAAAGCGCCACGCTGTTCAAGCGTCTCGACAAGAACAGCGACGGCAAGATCGCGGCCGACGAGGTCCCGGCCCGCCACTGGGGCGCGCGGGGTCCGCAGTTCGGCATGATGGACACCGACAAGGACGGCAAGGTCACCAAGGCCGAGTTCACCGCCGCGGAAGACAGGATGTTCCAGAAGCTGGATGCCAACGGCGACGGCGTGATCACCCGGGACGAGATGCAGGCCGCCCATCATCGCCACGGCCAGGACGGCATGGTGCCGCCTCCGGGCGCGCCGGCCCCGGACCAGGCGCCCACGCCGTAACCGCACCGGCGCCGTAAGCTACCTTCCTTCTCGAGGATGGTTCTGGAGTATTCGACTTGTGAGGACGCCCGCTCGGCTGATAATCGGAAGTCTCGAATGTTCGACAGTTACGTCCCGGTAATGACGAGAACCGATCTGGCCGAGCGGCCGCCGCGCGCGATTTCGGCGGAAGAGAGCGACGACGGATTGCTGGCGCACGTCGCCAACGGCGATCGCCGCGCCTTTGCGATCCTGATGGACCGGCACCTGGACCGCGCCTTCGGCCTGGCGCGCCGGGTGCTGAACAACAAGAGCGATGCGGAAGACGTCGTGCAGGACGCCTTCCTGAAGGTCTGGCAGAAGGCCGGGCAGTGGCAGCCGGGCCGCGCGCAGTTCTCGACCTGGCTCTACCGCGTGGTCGTGAACCGCTGCCTCGACCTGAAGCGCAAGCCGGTGACTGCGTCGATCGACAATGTCGCCGAGCAGAGCGACGACCGGCCGGATGCCTATGAGGACATCGCGGCGCGGCAGCGCCAGGCCAGGATCGCGGCCGCGGTCGCCGACCTGCCGGAGCGCCAGCGCACCGCGATCGCGCTGAGCTACACCGCCGGATTGAGCAATGCCGAGGCGGCGGCGAGCATGGATATCTCGGTGAAGGCTTTCGAGTCTTTGTTGGTACGCGCCAAGCGCGAGCTGCGGGGGCGGCTCGCAGGGGATGGAGAGGAATGACGAGCATGATGAACAAGGAAGAGCGATTCGAAATGGATCTCCGGGCCGCGCTGGCGCCGGAGCCCGCGAGTGCCGATCTCCGGCGCCGGGTGCTGGAGCAGGCGATGCCGCGCAATCAGCGTCCGGCGCGCGGCGGGAATGCCCTGGGGAGTACCCTGGGGGGTGGCTGGCGTGCGCTGTTCGATCCCAGGAACTGGCGCATCCCGGCTCTGGTCGAGATCGGCGGCGCGGCGGCGGTCGCCTCGCTCGCGGTCGGCATCTTCGCCGGTGCGAGCGGGCTGGTGCCGAGCAGCGTCCTGCTGGATGCGAGCGGCAGTACCGCGACGACCGCCTCGCTCGACACGAGCGACGGCTCGGTCGACCTGGTGGCGCTGGCCTATGACAACACGAGCGGCATCGCCGGAGACCTGCAATGACGCTCTCCGGTTCCGGCGCCAAGTGGCTCGTCGGCGGCGCCGTCGTCTCGCTCTGCATCAACCTGTTCCTGGTCGGCCTGATGGCCGGGCATTGGATCTACGGCCCGCCGCGCTTCGGGCCGGGCGGCCCCGGCGGGCCGGGACGCGGCGGCATGGAAGCGATGATCGGCGGACTGCCCGAGGAGGTGCGGCCGATCTTCAAGCAGGAGTTCGGCGCGGCGCGGGCGCAATTCGACTCCGCGCGCGACCAGGTGCGCGCGGCGCGCGACAAGGTGGAGCAGGCTGCCGAGGCCGATCCCTTCGACCCTGCCGCCTTCGATGCGGCATTCGACGAGCTGCAGACCGCGATGGACGGCATCCAGAAGATCGCGCACCAGACCATCGGCCGGATCCTGCCGCAGATTTCGGCCAAGCAGCGCCACGACCTGGTCGAGCAGTGGTCGAAGCGCTGGGATCGCGACCATAAGTGATCGTCCCCGGCGCCGTCGTCGCGGCCAACCGTTTCGGCCTCGGTGCGAGGCCCGGTGAGCTGGCGGCGATCGGCGGCGATCCCAAGGGCTGGCTGAAGGCACAGCTCGCGCCGGCCAACGCGATCCCGGCCGCGGTCGCCGCCCTCTCCGGCACCGCCGCACGGCTCGATGCCCTGCCGACGGCGATGGGCGGCGGCGCGGATGCGCAGAAGAACGTGATCCTGGCCGCGCTCAAGATGGCGCGGCAGGATTATCCGCAGGATGCGGCGGCCAGGCTGCAGGCGGCGATCGCGACCGACACGCCGCTGGTCGAGCGGCTGGTCGCCTTCTGGTCCAATCATTTCACCGTCTCCGCGATGCGCCCCGTGGTGGCCGGCCTGATCGGCCCGTTCGAGGCGGAGGCGATCCGGCCCAACCTGTTCGGCCGCTTCGTCGATCTCCTGAAGGCGGCGACCTTCCATCCCGCGATGCTGCTCTACCTCGACAACGCGACCTCGGTCGGCCCGGATTCCCGCGCCGGCCAGCGGCGCGGCCGGGGGCTCAACGAGAACCTCGCCCGCGAGCTCATGGAGCTGCACACGCTCGGCGTCGATGGCGGCTACAGCCAGGCCGACGTCACCGAGCTGGCGAAGATCCTGACCGGCTGGACCATCCATCGCCCGAACATCCCCGAGCGCGCGATCGCCGCGACCCGCGGCAGCGCGGTGTTCGTGACGCCGATCCACCAGCCGGGGCCGAAGTCCCTGCTGGGTGAGACCTATCGCGAGGACGGACCGCGCGAGGCGGAGGCGGCGCTCGACATGCTGGCGGCGCATCCGTCGACCGCGAAGTTCATCGCCACCAAGCT
>DASZSL010000045.1:0-175612 GCA_035548715.1 Dongiaceae bacterium | reverse complement strand
CTCGTCCTCGCCTTCTCCTTCTCCGGCGTCCAGCAGATGGGCGCACCCTTCTTCGTCGAGTACTTCTTCAACGGCGCAATCCTCATCCTCGCCGTCGGACTCTCCGTCTACGCCGCCGCACGACGACGACGCATCGCGGCGACCGCCGCATCGAAATGACACGCCTCCCATGATCTACGACTTCTGCGTCGTCGGCGGCGGAATCGTCGGCCTGGCCACGGCCATGCGATTGACCCGGGTACGGCCGGGTGCCTCGCTGCTTCTGATCGAGAAGGAAGCGGCACTGGCACGCCATCAGACCGGGCATAACAGCGGCGTCATCCATTCCGGCATCTACTACCGCCCGGGCAGCCTGAAGGCGGAGCTCTGCCGGCGGGGCGCCAAGGCGACGAAGGCGTTCTGCACCGAGCACGGCATCCCCTTCGAGGAGAGGGGAAAGCTGGTGGTGGCCACGTCGTCTACGGAGATGGAGCGCCTTGCCCAGCTTGCCGGGCGCGCGCGGGAGAACGGCATCGCGATCGAGGAGCTGGATGCTGCCGAGCTGACCCGCCGCGAGCCGAACGTCACGGGACGCGGTGCCATCTATGTGCCGGGCGCCGCCATCGTCGACTACAAGCGCGTCTGCGAAGCGATGGCGCAGGTCATCCGTGCCGCAGGTGCCACGATCCGGCTCGACACCGGTGTCGAGGCGATCAAAGAGGATGGCAACGGCGTCACGGTGATCGCCGGCGAGGCCCGCTTTCAGGCGCGGCACGTGATCGCCTGCGCGGGCCTCCAGTCCGACCGTCTCGCCCGGCGCAGCGGCATCCGGTCCGATCTGAAGATCGTTCCCTTCCGCGGGGAGTACTACGACATCGTCCCGGAGAAGCGGGGCATCGTGCGGCACCTGATCTATCCGGTGCCGGATCCCGCATTGCCGTTTCTCGGCATCCATCTGACGCCGATGGTCGATGGCGGACTGACGGTCGGGCCGAACGCGGTGCTGAGCCTCAGCCGCGAAGGCTATCGTCCCGGATCGTTCGACCTTGCGGACGTCGCTTCCTACGCGACCTTCGCCGGCTTCTGGCGGGTGATCGCGGTGCACTGGCGCTCGGCTCTCTCGGAGATGCGGAATTCCCTTTCGAAGCGGCGCTATCTCGCCGAATGCCGGAAGTACTGCCCCGTTCTCGAGGAGCGCGACCTGGTTCCGCGCGAGCCGGGCATCCGGGCGCAGGCGGTTCTCCGCGGCGGCGTGCTCGAGCACGACTTCAAATTCCTTTCCACCGCCCGGACCCTGCATGTCGCCAACGCGCCATCGCCCGCGGCGACTTCGGCGATTCCGATCGGCGAGATGATCGTCGACCAGGCCCTGGGTCTCCGGGCCGCCCAGCCATAGCCGAATCCAGAGGGAGTGCCATGTATCCGAACAGCGAGCTCTTGATCGACGGCGTCTGGCGGTCCGGCGCCGGCCGGCGGACCCTGGACGTGCTCAACCCGGCGACGAACAGCCCGATCGGCTCTGTCGCCTGCGCCGCAGCGGAAGATCTCGATGCCGCCGCCGCTGCGGCGCAGCGCGGCTTTGCCGCCTGGCGCAGCGTGTCCGCGTTCGAGCGCGGGAGCTTGCTGCGCCGCGCCGGGCAGTTGTTGCGCGAGCGCGCTGACAGCGCCGCCCGGATCCTGACGCTGGAGCAGGGCAAGCCGATCGTGGAAGCCAAGACGGAGATCCTCGTCACGGCAGATCTGCTCGACTGGTTCGCGGAGGAGGGTCGCCGCGCCTATGGCCGGATCATTCCCGCCCGCGCGGCCGGCGTCGTCCAGCAGGCGCTGAAGGAGCCGGTCGGACCGGTCGCCGCGTTCACGCCGTGGAACTTCCCGATGAGCCAGGTGGTGCGCAAGGTCGGGGCGGCGCTGGCGGCCGGCTGCTCCATCATCGTCAAGGCGGCCGAGGAGGCGCCGGCCTCCGCCGCCGAGCTGATGCGCGCGCTGATGGATGCCGGGTTGCCGCCGGGCGTTGCGAACCTCGTATACGGGACGCCGTCCGTGATCTCGGAGCATCTCATCCCGCATCCTGCGATCCGCAAGATATCGTTCACCGGCTCGGTCCCGGTCGGCAAGCACCTTGCGGCGCTCGCCGGAAAGCACATGAAGCGCGCCACCATGGAGCTCGGCGGCCATGCGCCCGCCATGGTGTTCGACGACGCGGATATCGACACCGCCGCCACCCTTCTCGCGGCCGCCAAGTTCCGCAATGCCGGACAGGTCTGCGTGTCCCCGACGCGCTTCCTGGTGCAGGAACGGGCCTATGATGCATTCCTCGAGCGGTTCATCGAGCGCGCAAGCGCCGTCAAGGTCGGCGACGGGCTGGAGCCCGAGACCACGATGGGGCCGCTCGTGAGTGAGCGCCGCCTGCAGGCGGTCGAGGCGCTGATCGCCGAGGCCAGGGCGAAAGGCGCCTCCGTGGTCGCGGGCGGCACGCGTATCGGCAATGCCGGGAACTTCCTGGCGCCCACCGTACTCGCCGGCGTCACCCCCGACATGCGCATCATGAACGAGGAGCCGTTCGGCCCGGTCGCCTTGATCAGCCGCTTCCGCGACCTCGGCGAGGCCCTCGCCGAGGCGAACCGGCTGAACTACGGGCTCGCAGCCTATGCATTTGTCCGGGCGTCTTCCGTCGTCGCCGCCGTTTCGTCGGGAGTCGAGGCGGGCATGCTGACGATCAACCATCTCGGCCTCGCCCTGCCGGAGACGCCGTTCGGCGGTGTCAAGGACAGCGGCTACGGCTCCGAGGGCGGAACCGAGGCGATGGAAGCCTATTTCGCGACGAAGTTCGTGACGCATAAGGCGTAGCGCGCGAGGGGACCGGCGGAAGCGCTGTCTTCGGCGCGGCCCGACGGGCCTCAGGTCTTCGGCTTGAGGTGCACGTGCGTGTAGTGGGCGCCCGCCTCGTGCCGGTGCGCCTGGGCATGACCATGGGCGTGACCATGACTATGGGCGTGACCGTGGGAATGCCGGTGCGAGGCATCGGCGACGTCCACGGCCGTGAGCGCGATCCGCCCGTGCCTGACGCCGGTCTCGGCGATCAGCGTCTCGGCGAAGCCCCGCACCTCGCGCGTCGGACCGCGCAGCAGCGTGACTTCGAGGCAGTTCTCGTGATCGAGATGCGCGTGGAGGGTCGATAGAACCACGTCGTGGTGGTCGTGCTGCACCGTGGTCAGGCGCCGCGCCAGGTCGCGCTGATGATGGTTGTAGACATAGGAAACGCAGCCGACCGAGTAGCCGGCATCGGCCTCGGCGCTGCGCTCCTGCTCCAGCCGGTCGCGCACCAGGTCGCGTACCGCCTCGGAGCGGTTCTGATAGCCCTTGCGCGCGATGTAGCGGTCGAAATCGGCGAGCAGGGAATCGTCGAGCGAGATGGTCACGCGTTCCAAGACCGGTCTCCGTTCAGGCAATCGAGTGCAAACAATGTTAGCAGCGCGGCCCCCGGCTGTCGAAAAGGCGCCGGAGGATGCGGAGCATCCTTGACGTCTTCCGGGGTGTATGAAAAATTATGAAAAAGTATGATATCAGGAGGCGCCGCGGTGGCCAGTCAGTTCCTTCGTTCCTTCGACGATCACGATGGCGCGTTGAAGTCCCGGCTCATCGGCCTCTACGGACTCCTGATCCTGGCGAACGTCGCCGCCTGGATCGCGGCCTTCGTCGTCTTCGGCGACCGGCCGGTGCTGCTCGGCACTGCGGCGCTCGCCTATGTGTTCGGCCTGCGCCACGCGGTTGATGCGGATCATATCGCGGCGATCGACAACGTCGTCCGCAAGCTGATGCAGGAGGGAAAGAAGCCGCTGTCGGTCGGCTTCTTCTTCTCGCTCGGACATTCGACCATCGTCGTCCTGGCCGCTGTGGCGATCGCCGCCACCGCGGCGGCCTTCCAGGACCGGATCGAGGAGTTTCATACGATCGGCGGGGTGATCGGCACCGCGGTCTCCGCCGTGTTCCTGCTCGGGATCGGGATCGTCAATCTCTTCGTCCTCAAGGGTGTCTGGGCCGGCTTCCATCGGGTCCGCCGCGGCGAGCAACTCATCGAGGAGGATCTGAACCGGCTGCTGTCGGGACATGGCTTCGTCGCGCGCTTCGCCCGGCCGCTGTTCCGCATGATCGGCCGCTCCTGGCATATGTATCCGCTGGGCTTCCTGTTCGGTCTCGGCTTCGACACGGCTACCGAGGTCGGCTTGCTTGCGATTTCCGCCACCCAGGCCGCGCAGGGCATGCCGATCTGGTCGGTGCTGCTGTTTCCCGCGCTCTTCACCGCCGGCATGGCCCTGGTCGACACGACCGACAGCGTGCTGATGGTCGGCGCCTATGGCTGGGCCTTCGTGAAGCCGATCCGCAAGCTCTGGTATAATATGACCATCACCGCCGCCTCGGTCGCGGTTGCGCTCTTCATCGGCGGGCTGGAAGCGCTTGGGCTCATTTCCGAAAAGCTCCAGCTCAGCGGCGGGGTCTGGGACCTGATCGGTGCGCTCAACGACAATCTCGCCAATTTCGGCTTCGTGGTGATCGGCATCTTCATCGCCGCCTGGGCGCTTTCGGTCCTGGTCTATCGCTGGAAAGGCTACGACCGCCTGGCCGTCCCCATCGGCTCGAACTGAGAGTGCCGCCGCGCGCCCGGAATCGTCAGGACCGATTGTCTCGGCTCGGCCGCTGTGATAATGAAGTTTGCAATCTGATAAGCGCGTGAACTGCCGCAGGGCAGGACCGGGAGCGCATGAGCGAGAGCGGAACCGTCCTTCTGGTATCGGCCGCCATCGATGAATGGCAGGCGACGGCCGAGGAGCTGGCGGACGAATACGGCTACCGCGTGCTGCGGGCCGCGACCGTCGCCGAGGCCCGCGCCCGCGGCGAGGACGCCCATGTCGACATCGTGATCTGCGACCAGAACCTCCGGAACGAGGACGGAGTCGAGGTGCTGCGGCTCTACCGGATGGCGCATCCCTACGTCATCCGTATCCTGGTCAAGGGCGAGGGCGACGGCATCGGGCGCGCGATCTCCGAGGCCGCGATCTACCAGTACCTGCGTCGGCCGCTGGATTCCGGACAGATCGGCCTGGTGGTGAAGCGGGCGCTGGAGACGCGCGAGCTGGCGCGGCGGCATCGGCTGCTCAGCCGCGAATTGAAGTTCCATGAGGATGCGCCGTTCCTGCATGAGGCACCGCACCATAAGCCCCGCCCGGAGTTCAGCAGCTTCGAGAAGCTGGTCTATGCCAGCGAGTCGATGGCGGAGCTCTGCGAGCTCGCGCGACGGGCGGCGCCGACCGACCTGCCGATCCTGATCCAGGGCGAGACGGGGACGGGCAAGGAGCTGCTGGCCCGCGCGATCCACTACAACAGCCTGCGGAAAGCGAGCCCCCTCCTGATCCAGAACTGCGGTGGCATCTCCGACGAGATGCTGCATTCCGAGCTGTTCGGCCACAAGCGCGGCGCCTTCACCGGCGCCGTCAGCGACCGGCTCGGGCTGTTCCGCGCCGCGGACGGGGGCACGGTATTCCTCGACGAGATCTCCGAGGTCTCGCCGTCGTTCCAGGTCAGCCTGCTCCGATTCCTGCAGGAGGGCGAGGTGAAGCCGATCGGCTCGGACCAGACCCTGGTCTGCGACGTGCGCATCATCGCCGCTTCCAACAAGCCGCTGCAGAAGCTGGTGGCGCAGGGCAGCTTCCGCCAGGATCTCTATTTCCGCCTCAAGGGATTCGAGCTCACCGTGCCGCCGTTGCGCGACCGTCCGGCGGAGATTCCGGTGCTGGCCGAGTTCTTCGCCAAGAAATACGGTCAGGCGATGAGCCGCCGCATCCTCGGCATCGCCAGCGACGCGCTCGACCGGCTGGCGCAGTATTCCTTTCCCGGCAACATCCGCGAGCTCGAGAACGAGGTGCGCCGTATGGTGGCCATGGCCAGCGATGGCGGGTTCATCACGGCAAAGCATCTCTCCCCGGCGATCGGCGCGCTCGAGCCGCGTGTGGCGAAGCCGCCGGCGGCAACCGATCTGCCCGGCGAGACGCTGAAGGACAAGGTCGAAGCGCTTGAGAAGGAGCTTGTGAAGAGCGCTCTGACCCGGCATCGTTGGAATCAGAGCGAGACCGCCCGCGAGCTCGGCCTGTCTCGCGTCGGCTTGGCCAACAAGATCAAGCGCTACGGGCTCGACTCCGCCGCTTGAAGGAGGCGGCGTGAGCACAACAGACGATCGCGACGGCGACGACCTTCCTGGCCAGGTGGTCCGGTTCCCGCAATCCCGCGTCCGGCCGCCGGGTGGCGAGAGCTATACCGATCTCGGCCTCGGCAAGATGGCGCGCAACCTCGGCATGGCGCGGGAGCAACTCAGCGGGCATTGGTGCAGCCGCTGCCAGGGCATCTGGTTCGGCTATCTGCTCGAGGTCGAATGCCCGGTCTGCGGCAATCGCAACGGCTGATGCTGCGCTGCGTCTTGCATAGTTCATTTGCAGATTCCCAATAAAGATAGTTTGCAGCGCCTTGCTGCATGATCGACCGCCGATCGGCCGTCGATCCCTAAGGCGTTGAGATAGAGCGAAATCGGCGCACTGCGTCGATTTGGCACGGCCCTTGCTGTTTCCCGGGTAACCCGGTGCCGGCTTCGGCATCAGAACGAAAAAACACCCACGGAGGAAACTCGATGGCCAATCTCCTCTGGCTCCAGGGCGGAGCCTGTTCCGGCAACACCATGTCGTTCCTCAATGCCGAGGAGCCGAGCGCGTGCGATCTCGTCACCGATTTCGGGATCAACGTGCTCTGGCATCCCTCGCTCGGCGTCGAGCTCGGCGAGAACCTGAAGAACCTGCTGAACGGCTGCGTGTCGGGGAAGATCCCGCTCGACATCTTCGTGTTCGAGGGCACCGTGGTGCAGGCGCCCAACGGCACCGGCCAATGGAACCGCTTCGCCGGCAAGCCGATGATGGAATGGGTGAAGGCGCTCGCCGGCATCGCGCAGTTCACCGTCGCGATCGGCGATTGCGCCACCTGGGGCGGCATCCCGGCGACCGCGCCCAACCCCTCGGAATCGGTCGGCCTGCAGTTCCTGAAGCGCAAGCAGGGCGGCTTCCTCGGCACGGCCTATCGTTCCAAGGCAGGCCTGCCGGTCATCAACATCCCGGGCTGCCCGGCGCATCCCGACTGGGTGACCCAGATCCTGGTCGCCGTCGCCTCCGGCCGTGCCGGTGATCTCGCGCTCGACGATCTGCAGCGGCCGAAGACCTTCTTCACCAGCTTCACCCAGACCGGCTGCACCCGGAACATGCACTTTGCCTACAAGGTCTCGGCGACCGAGTTCGGCCAGCGCAAGGGCTGCCTGTTCTACGATCTCGGCTGCCGCGGGCCGATGACCCACAGCCCGTGCAACCGCATCCTATGGAACCGGCAGTCGTCCAAGACCCGCTCCGGCATGCCCTGCATGGGCTGCACCGAGCCGGAATTCCCGTTCTTCGATCTCAACCCCGGCACCGTGTTCAAGACCCAGACGGTCATGGGCGTGCCGAAGGATCTGCCGACGGGTGTCGACAAGTCCGGTTACATCAAGCTGACGGGCGCCGCCAAGGCGGCATCGCCGGCCTGGGCGGAGCAGGACATCTTCGTGGTCTGACCCGTCGAAGCGCCGCACGCCACGCCGCACCAAGAATCGCCATTGGGAGGATTGATCAGTCATGTCTGCGACAGCGGTTCAAACACTCGACATCTCGCCGGTCGGACGGGTCGAAGGCGACCTCGACGTCCGTGTCGAGATCCAGAACGGCGTCGTCACCGACGCTTGGACGAGCGCGGAGCTGTTCCGCGGCTTCGAGGTGATCCTGCGCGACAAGGATCCCCAGGCGGGCCTCGTGGTGACGCCGCGCGCCTGCGGCATCTGCGGCGCCTCGCACCTGACCTGCGCCGCCTGGGCGCTCGACACCGCCTGGAAGACCGAGGTGCCGCGCAACGCGATCCTGGCGCGCAATCTCGGCCAGCTCACGGAGAGCCTGCAGAGCCTGCCGCGGCACCACTATGGCCTCTTCATGATCGATTTCACCAACAAGAACTACCGCAAGAGCAAGTATTACGAGGAGGCGGTGAAGCGGTGGGCGCCGTTCACCGGGTCGAACTACGAGCTCGGCGTCACGATCTCCGGCCGGCCGGTCGAGATCTATGCGCTGCTCGGCGGGCAGTGGCCGCATTCCAGCTACATGGTGCCGGGCGGCGTCATGTGCGCGCCGACCCTGACCGACATCACGCGCGCCTGGTCCATCCTGGAGCACTTCAAGAAGAACTGGTTCGAGCCGGTCTGGCTCGGCTGCTCGCTGGAGCGCTACGAGCAGATCAAGTCCTACGACGACTTCATGGCCTGGATCGACGAGAAGCCGGAGCATGCCAATTCCGACCTCGGCCTCTATTGGCGGATGGCGCTCGACGTCGGCGTCGACAAATACGGGCGCGGCCACGGCAAGTACGTGACCTGGGGCTATCTGCCCCACGAGGACCGCTACAACAAGCCGACCATCGAAGGCCGCAACGCCGCGCTGATCATGAAGAGCGGGGTCTATGACGGCAAGGCCGACACGCACAAGCTGATGGACCAGGCCTTCACCCGCGAGGACGTGAGCCGCGCCTGGTACGACGAGCCCGGCGGGCTGCATCCCTTCGACCGCAAGACCGTGCCGGTGCAGAAGAACGACATCGACCATGCCGGCCGCTATTCCTGGGCGACCGCGGTGCGGCACGACCAGAACGGCCGCCTGGAGGCGGGCCCGCTCGCCCGCCAGCTCGTCGCCGGCGGCAAGCACGGCGAGTCCTGGCAGCATTACGATCCGCTGGTGCTCGACATGTACAAGAAGCTGGGCGGCGCCAGCGTCGCGCTCCGGCATTTCGCGCGGATGCATGAGGGCCTCAAGATCTACCGCGAGATCGAGCGCATCCTGCGCGAGTTCCGCCTGAACGACCCGTGGTACATCAAGCCGACCGAGAAGGACGGCAAGGGCTGGGGCGCCACCGAGGCGATCCGCGGCGCGCTCTGCCACTGGATCGAGGTGCAGGGCGGCAAGATCAAGAACTATCAGATCATCGCGCCGACGACCTGGAACGTCGGGCCGCGCGCGACCAATGGCGAGCGCGGGCCGATCGAGGAGGCGCTGATCGGCACGCCGATCGCCGACGCGACCGATCCGGTCGAGGTCGGCCATGTCTGCCGCTCCTACGATTCCTGCCTGGTCTGCACCGTGCACGCGCACGATGCCCGGAGCGGCAAGGAGCTTGCCCGCTTCCGGACCGCCTAGGGCATCTGTAGAGTTGCCGAGCGGATTGCCGCAGAAGATCGCCCCGTCGCGGATCGCGGCGGAAGTCGATTCGCGGCAATCCCAGGGGGGCAGAGTGAGCGCGAGACGCGGCAAGGATTCCGAAGCACTGCTGAAGGAAATCGCCGGCCTGCTGCGCGATGGCCTGAAGACAGAGGTCGAGCCGTTTCCCGAGACCGAGAAGGAGTTCGCGGCGGTCCTGGACCGGCTCCGCGCGCTCCCGCCGGACGACATCAAGGGGCGGCTGGTGATCGCCGGCTTCGTCGATCACCCCTTTGGACCCGACCAGCAGCGTTGCCAGGAATGCATCTATTACCTCGTGCATCGCAAGTGGTGCGACATTCCGGAGATCTCGCTGCCGGCCGAGCCGGACTGGTGGTGCCGGCTCTGGCGCATCTGATGCACGTCGCCGTGGAACCGGGAGGCGCTGCCATGTCGGATGACGAGGTCCGGCGCGAGGCGGAGACGCTGTTGCGCGGCGGGCTGAAGACCGAGGTCTTCCCCCGCGCCGACACCCACGAGCAGGTGCAGGACATCGTCGCGCGGCTGCGCCAGTCCGACGGAAGCCTGGAAACGCGCCTGGTGATCGGCGGCTTCACCCTCGATCCCGTGCTGCATGAGGACATCGAGCAGGCCTGCGAGACCTGCATGTACTATCTGGTGCATCGCCGCTATTGCGAGCTGCCCGAGCTCGACGTCCCCGTCGAGGCTCAATGGTCGTGCCGGCTGTGGCGGATCTAGGGAGACGGTGGTGCTGACGGTGATCGGCTGCGGCAACCCGATCCGGTCCGACGACGGCGTCGGCTGTCACGTCGCCGGCGTGCTGCTCCGCCGTTTCGGCGCCGCCTCCAACGGCGCGTTCCAGGTATTCGACGCCGGCACCGACGGGATGGGCGTGATGTTCCGCGCCCGCGGCTCCAGCGGGCTGATCCTCGTCGATGCCTGCCGTTCCGATGCCGAGCCCGGCACCATCTATGCCGTGCCCGGCGATATGCTGGCCGAGGTGCCGGCCGCGGGGTTGAACCTGCACGAGTTCCGCTGGAACCATGCGCTGCATGCCGGCCGGCAGATCTTCGGCGCGGCGTTTCCCTCGGACGTGACCGTCTATCTGATCGAAAGCGTACGTCTCGACCATGGCCTCGGCCTCAGCCCCGCGGTCGAACGCGCCGCAAGTGAAGTAGCAGGCAGGATCGCCGATCGACTGCAGGCGCTCGCCGGCGCCGAGCCGGCGGATGCGACGGAGCGGGCCGCCGAGCTCGTCCTCTCCCGCGGCATGCTGCAGGTGCGGCGGGGGGTCTACGACCGGTATTTCCCCGGCCTCTCCACCGTCGTGCTGCTGCGGCGGGGCTTCGATCTCCTGGTCATGCCGGTCCACCATGCCGCCTCCGGCGGCTACATGATGAAGATCCGCAACGCCGAGGGAGACCGCGTGATCGATGCCGCGGATTTCTTCCGTGCTTATGGTCTCGATGGACCGGGCGAACGCCGTCTCACGGCGCGTTGGCGGCGCGACGACGCGGCGCTCGCCGTCGCCGACCTCTTCTGCGCTCTTCCAGCATTGTAAACTTAGTTTACAATTCGCAATTGAACTAGACACTGCGCGACAATCAGCCTAGAGATAGGCCGAGACGGCGCGGCAAAGCGCCGCGGCCGCATGGGAGGAGCGCAGTGGCGATCGCGCTGAACGATCTTCAAGTCGATGCCGCGCTCGGTGTCGTTGCCGATCCCGGGATCGCCGACGGCGACAAGATCGACATGCTGGTGGAGATCGCCATGGGGCTGCAGACGCGCCCGAAGTCGCCGGCGGATCTGGCGAGCGCGATCCGGCTCTACGATCATGCGCTTTCGCTTTGCGCCTCCGATGCGGACCTGCCGCGGGCACGGATCACCGCCCGGAAGGGCACCGCCTGGCAGTCGATGCCCGGCGAGACCGTGGACGGACTGGAAGCGGCGCGGGATTGCTACGAGGCGGCGCTGCCGGCGATGCGCAGCCGCGGCCTGCCGGAGGAACTGGCCGAGCTGGAGATGAATCACGGTCTGGTGCTGCAATCGCTGGCCGGCTTCGGGCGAGCGCGCGTCACCGACGCGATCGCCGCCTATCATCGGGCGTTGCGCGTCTTCGGCCGGACCGAGCATCCCAAGGAGTTCGCCATCCTGCAGAACAACCTCGCGACCGCCTTCATCTCGATCCCGCTCTCCGACGAGCGTGCGAAGATGCGCGAGGCGCTCGCCGTGCAGGCCTTCGAGGAGGGGCTGCGCGCGGTCAACCTGATCGATCATCCCAGCGAGTACGCGATGCTGCAGAACAATCTCGGCAATGCCCTGCAATACGCATCGTCCAGTCATGCGGTGGAGAACAACCTGCGTGCGCTCGATGCCTATGACGAAGCGCTGAAGGTTCGCAACCGCGCCGCCACGCCGCTGGAATTCGCCAACACTGCCGCCAACAAGGCGAATTGCCTCTGGAACCTGCCGGACCAGCCCGACCGGCCGGAGCTCGGCAATCCTCGGAATCTCGCCGCGGCGCTGGAGCTGCTGCGCGAAGCGGCGGAGATCTTCCACGCCCACGGCGAGACCGGCAAGGCCGCGCAGGTGGCGGAAGCGATGGTCGCGATCCGTGCCGAGATCGAGGCGGGAGAGGACGCCGCCCATGGGCCTCGCCCCGGGGACAACGGATCGGGCGGCAACGGATCGGGCGGTAACGGGCACGCGAGAAACTGAAGACGGAAGGAGAAGAGCAGTCCATGTCCTGGGTTCTGGTGGCATTCATTGTCGGCGTGGTCGCCTCGATCGTCGGCGGCGTGATCGGCGGCATCGTCGTCGGCGGCAAGTTTCTCGGCAACCAGCTTGCGGCGATGATGGGCGCATTTTATGGCCCGCTCGCCGGGATCGGCGGCATGGTGATCGGCCTCATCGTGTATGCCCTGCTGCCGGCGGGAGGGATCTGAACCATGTTTGATATGGCGAAGACCTCCATCCTGCTGTTCCTGCAAGGCCGTCTGTTCCAGGACCCGATCAAGGTCGCGCAGCAGGTTCTGATCGGTGCGATACTGACGGCGGTCGTCCTGGTGGTCCTGGTGCTGCTGGGCCTGCCGCTGCTCGCGGCTGCGGCAATCGCCGGTCTGGTCGGCGGCGCGATTCAGCCATATCTTTTCCGGAACCTGAAATACCGATGACGCGGGATCGAGCCATGGCGGCGGTCGAAAAGGAGGCGGGAGCGGGGTCCAAGCTCGACGCGCTGACCTTGGACCTGGCTCGGTTGGAGGCGGTCGCCGCCGGCTGGGACGAGAGCCAGCAATCGACCCTGCGCGCCTATCGCCATGCGCTCGAGGCCCTGCACAAGGAGGCGTTCCGCCGGCTGATCGCGGGATTGAAGCAGGAACCGGCCGCGCTCGCCGCGATGCGCTCGGCCGCCGCCGACGAACTGGTCTATGCGGTGCTGCGGCGGTTCGAGCTGGTGCGGCCGAGCCTGCAGGAGCGGATCGAGCAGGCGCTGGAGACGGTGCGTCCCATGCTGGCCTCTCATGGCGGCAGCGTCGAGCTCGTGGCCGTGCGGGCCCCCGATGCCGTCGAGATCCGCTTCACCGGCGCCTGCGAGCATTGCCCCGCCTCGGCCCTGACCTTCACCGAGGGCGTCGAGAAGGCGATCCGGCTGCATTGCCCGGAGATCGCCGAGATCAAGCAGGCCAAGGCGGGCATCGCTGCGGTGCCGGCCAACGTCGTCGGTTTCATCAGCCCCTTCGCTCTCGACCCGCAAGGCGAATGGCGGCTCGTCTCGAAGCTCGACGATCTGCCGGAGGGCGTCCTGCACGCCGTGACGATCGACGGCGACGACCTCGTCCTCTGGCGCGAGGCCGGTCTCGTCACCTGTTTCCAGAACGCCTGCGCCCATCTGGGCATGCCGTTTGACGCCGGTGACGTCGCGGCCGGCATCGTCACCTGTCCTTATCACGGCTTCCAATACGACCTGCGTTCCGGCGAATGCCTGACGGCGCCGGAGGTGCAGTTGCAGCCGCACGCGGTCCGCGTGATCGGCGACCGGGTCGAAGTCCGGTTGTCGCGCTGAAGGATGGCCATGCGCGTCTCGCTCGCCCGCCGCTATGAGGATCCCGCCGCGCAGACCGCGGCTGCCGCGGTACCGCTCTGCGATCCGCGGGGGCCCAAGGTGGTGCTCGGCGCGGAATCGGGCGCCGACGGTCTGGCCGCGCCGATCGTGCCGTCGCGCGCCAGCCTGTTCGGCCCGCGGGGCGCCGTTGTCGATCCCGTGACCGGCGCGCTCGCCGTCGCCGATACCGGGCATCACCGCCTGCTGATCTGGCGCGACACGCCGCGCGTCGACCGTCAGCCGGCGGACGTCCTGATCGGGCAGCGCGACTTCTCCGGCGAGGGCCGCAATGGCAAGCGTCCGGTCGCCGCCTCCAGCCTCAACGTGCCGACCGGCATCGCCACTGACGGCCGCGCGCTGGCGGTCGCCGATGCCTGGAACCATCGCGTCCTCATCTGGCATCGCTGGCCGGAACGGGACAACCAGCCGGCCGACGTCGTCCTGGGGCAGGCCGCGTCGGACGGCTGTCTCGCCAATCGCGGCGGTCCGCCCGGCGCGGCGACCTTGAACTGGTGCTACGGCGTCGCCTTCCTGCCCGGCGGTCTTGCGGTCGCCGATACCGGCAATCGGCGGGTGCTGCTGTGGCACGGCCTGCCCGAGCATGACGGCCAGCCGGCTGATATCGTGCTGGGCCAGCAGGATTTCGCCTGCCGCGATGAGAATGGCGGGGTCGAGCCCGGCGCCGGCGGGATGCGTTGGCCCCACGCCGTCGCCGGCGACGGGAAGCGCCTTTTCGTCGCCGATGCGGGGGACAACCGCATCATGATCTGGAACACGTCGTCCCCGGTCTCCGGCGCGCCCTGCGACGCCGTGCTGGGACAGAAGAGCTTTGCCGAGGTCGAGCACAACCGCGGCCGCTATTGGCCGGAGGCGCGGGCACTCAACATGCCCTATGGAATCGCTGTATCGGCCGGACGGTTGGTCGTTGCCGACACGGCGAACTCCCGGCTGCTCGGGTGGCGGATGGACGAGGCGTCGATGGATGCGCCTGCGTTCGGCCTGGCCGGCCAGCCGGATTTCTCCGCCAAGGGCGACAACCGCTGGCAGGCGCCGGCGCGGGACAGCCTTTGCTGGCCGTATGGCGTGACGGCGGCCGGCGGCACTCTTGCGATTGCCGACTCCGGCAACAACCGCGTCCTGATCTGGGATCTCGCATCATGACCGCCTCCGCGCAGCGCCGGTCCGATGCGATCGTGGTCGAGGAGATCCGCGTCCGCGGCACCGTGCAGGGCGTCGGCTTCCGGCCGACCGTCTGGCGGCTGGCGCGGTCATGGCAGCTTGCCGGCAAAGTCGTCAATGACGGCAGCGGCGTGCTGATCCGCCTGGAAGGCGGGGAGGCATCGATCGAGCGCTTCGTCGCAGAGCTCGATGCCGCGCCGCCGCCGCTGGCGCGGATCGATGCGATCGAGCGCCGGCGCCTCGCCGAGCCGCCGTGCTGTGCGGATTTCGAGATTGTCGAGAGCCGCGCCGACGCCATGCGGACCGCGGTCGCCGCCGACGCGGCGGTCTGCCCGGCCTGCAAGGCGGAGATCCTCTCGCCCTTCGAGCGCCGCTTCCGCTATCCCTTCGCCAACTGCACCCATTGCGGGCCACGCTTCTCGATCATCCGTGCCGCACCCTACGACCGCGGCCGCACCAGCATGGCGCCCTTCGCGCTCTGTCCCGATTGCGAGAGCGAATACCGCGATCCCGCCGACCGCCGATTCCATGCCCAGCCGATCGCCTGTCATCGCTGCGGCCCGCGCGCACGGCTGATCCGCTATGACGGCCGCGCCGTCACGGCCGAGAGCTACAGCATGCTCGACGACGTCGACGCGGTCGCCGGTGTTCTGGAGAAGGGCGGGATCGTCGCAATCAAGGGCGTGGGCGGATTCCACCTCGCCTGCGACGCCACCGACGCCGCCGTGGTCGCAAGGCTGCGCGAGCGCAAGCGCCGCTACGGCAAGCCTTTCGCCCTGATGGCCCGCGACCTTGCCGTGATTCGCCGCTACGCCGATCCGGACGCGGAGGAGATCCGGCTGCTGGAGGGCGCGGCGGCACCGATCGTACTCCTGCGTGCGACCGGACCGGAGCGGCTGCCCGATGCGGTGGCGCCCGGCCTCGATCTTCTCGGCTTCATGCTGCCCTACACGCCGCTTCATGTCCTGGTGATGAAGCGGCTCGGCCGGCCGGTGGTGATGACCAGCGGCAATCTCACCGACGAACCGCAGGCGATCGGCAACGACGAGGCGGCGGAGCGCCTCGCCGGAATCGCCGACTTCGCTTTGGTCCATGACCGCGAGATCGTCAACCGGATCGACGATTCCGTCGTCAGGGTCGCCGCCGGCGCGCCGCGCATCCTCCGCCGGGCGCGCGGCTATGCGCCGGGACAGATGAAGCTGCCGCCGGGCTTCGAGACCGCGCCCGACATCCTCGCCTTCGGCGGCGAGGTGAAATCCACCTTCTGCCTGGTGAAGGACGGCCAGGCGATCCTGTCGCAGCACCAGGGCGACCTCGAGGAGGTGCAGACCCTCGCCGACTTTGACAAGAACCTGCAGCTCTATGCCCAGCTCTACGCGCATGAGCCGGCGCTGGTCGCTGCGGACCGGCATCCCGACTACCTCTCGTCGAAGGTGGCGCAGGAGATGGCTCGGGGAAGGCGGCTGCCGCTCGTCGCCGTGCAGCACCACCATGCCCATGTCGCGAGCTGCCTCGCGGAGAACGGGCGGCCGCTCGACGCGGGGCCGGTTCTCGGCATCGCGCTCGACGGGGTCGGCTATGGCGACGACGGCACGATCTGGGGCGGCGAGTTCCTGCTCGCCGACTATGCGCAATACCGCCGTCTCGGCACCTTCAAGCCGGTTGCGATGCCGGGCGGCGCGCAGGCGATCCGCGAACCCTGGCGCAACACCTATGCTCATCTCATCGCGGAGATGGGCTGGGCGCGGTTCGCGATGAATTACGACGCGCTGGAGCTTTTCGACTTCCTCTCGAAGAAGCCGCGCGCCACCCTGGATGCGATGCTGCGCCAGGGCATCAACGCGCCGCTCGCCAGCTCCTGCGGCCGGCTGTTTGATGCCGTCGCGGCGGCGCTCGGCCTCTGCCGCGAGGCGGCGCAGTATGAAGGCCAGGGCGCCATGATGCTGGAGGCCGCGGTGGACCCTGCCGCGCTGCACAAAGAGGATGAGGCACTGGCCTATCCGTTCTCGATCCCGCGCCTCGCCGGCTCGGGTCTCACATACATCGAGCCGCTGGCGATGTGGCAGGCTCTGCTTGGCGACCTCGTCCTCGCGACGCCGGCGCCGGTGATCGCCGCGCGGTTCCACCGCGGCCTAGCCCGCGCGGTTGCCGCCATGGCCGCCCAGGCGATCGCCGCCGCCGAGGAAGCGGGCACCGCCATCGACGCTGTTGCGCTCTCGGGCGGCTGCTTCCAGAATCGGATCCTGCTGGAGGAGACGGTCATGCGACTGGAACCGCTCGGTAGAGTGATCCTCACCCAGTCCGGCGTGCCGTCGAATGACGGCGGGCTGGCGCTGGGCCAGGCCGCCATTGCAGCCGCTACCGCCATCCGGTCCGGAAAGGAAATTGCCGCATGTGCCTAGGAATACCGGGTCGCGTGGTCGCGATCACCGACGCTGCGCGCAAGCTCGGCATGGTCGACGTCGCCGGAGTGCAACGCGAGGTCAACCTCGTCTGCATCGTCGACGAGACGCACCGTATCGAGGATTGCGTCGGCGACTGGGTGCTCGTGCATGTCGGCTTCGCCATGAGCCGGATCGACGAGCAGGAGGCCGAGGCGACCCTGGCCCTGCTGGCGGAACTGGGCGAGATCATCGAGGCGCAGCGCGCGATGCGCGGCGCAGGCGAGCTGAACTGATCATGACCGCTGCGGCGAACGACCGGTTGAAGCAGCTCTATCCGTTCTTGCACGGCGGCCGGCAGGACGCAGACGTGCAGCGCGAGGCGCTGGCGCTCTCGGTGCGCGAGAAAGTGGCGCACCACCAGGACGTCGTGGCGCGGTTCTTTGCCGAGCATGGCGGTGCGCTGGTCGACGCCGCCCATACCATCGCCGGGGTCTATCGCGGCGGCGGGCGGCTCTTCACCATGGGCAACGGTGGGTCGAGCTGCGACGCCGCCCATGTCGCGGTCGAGTTCCAGCATCCGGTGACCGCGGGGCGACCTGCCTTGACGGCGATCGATCTCACCGCCGACCGCACCATGATGACCGCGGTCGGCAACGACGTCGGCTTCGCGCATGTCTATGTGCGCCAGCTCATCGCGCTGGCGCGGTCCGGGGACGGGCTGATCGGGCTTTCGACCAGCGGCAATTCCGAGAACCTCACGCGCGCCTTCGAGAAGGCGCAGCAGATGGGACTGAAGACCATCGCGCTGGCGGGCGGCAGTGGCGGACGCATGGCCGGCCTCGGCCTGGACCATTGCCTGGTGGTCGGCACCGACAGCATCCACCGCGTCCAGGAATGCCACGTCGCGATCTACCATATCCTCTGGGATCTGGTGCATACGATCCTGGCGGACGACCGGCAGGGCGTTGCGGCCCCGGCCGAGGAGGACGAGCATGCGCTTCGTTGACGAATTCCGCGACCCGGCGAAGGCCAAGGCGCTGATCGACCGGATCGAGGCGCTGGTCGGCCCGCTGGCCGAAGCCAAGGGCCGCCCGCTCTATCTGATGGAAGTCTGCGGCGGGCATACCCACGCGATCTTCAAGTTCGGCATCGAGACGCTGCTGCCCAAAGGCATCGAGCTGGTCCACGGGCCGGGCTGTCCGGTCTGCGTCCTGCCGATGGGCCGGGTCGATGATTGCGTTGCCCTGGCCGAGACGCCCGGCGTCATCCTCGCCACCTTCGGCGACGCCATGCGCGTGCCGGGCTCGCGCAAGAGCCTGCAGCAGGCCAAGGCCGAGGGCGCCGACGTGCGGATGGTCTATTCGCCGCTCGACGCGCTGGCTTTGGCGCGGGCCAACCCGGGTCGCGAGGTCGTGTTCTTCGCTCTCGGCTTCGAGACCACCATGCCATCGACCGCGCTGACCGTCCTGCAGGCGGAGGCCGAAGGCATCGCCAACTTCTCGCTCTTCTGCAACCACATCACCATCATCCCGACGATCAAGGCGATCCTCGATTCGCCCGACCTCCAGATCGACGGCTTCCTCGGCCCCGGTCATGTCAGCATGGTGATCGGCACCGAGCCCTATCGCTTCATTGCCGAGCGATACCGCAAGCCGCTGGTGGTCGCAGGCTTCGAACCGATCGACGTGCTGCAGTCGATCTGGATGGTGCTGCAGCAGCTCGCCGAGGGCCGTGCCGAGATCGAGAACCAGTATGCGCGCGTGGTGCCGGCGGGCGGCAACAACCAGGCGCTCGACGCGGTCGGCCGCGTGTTCGAGCTCCGGCCGTTCTTCGAATGGCGCGGCCTCGGCTCGATCGACCATTCCGGGATCCGGATCCGCGACGCCTATGCGAAGTTCGATGCCGAGCGCCGCTTCTCCGTGCCGGATGTGCGGATCGCCGATCCGAAATCCTGCCAATGCGGCGAGGTGCTGAAGGGCGCCATCAGGCCCTGGGAATGCAAGGTGTTCGGCAAGGGCTGCACGCCGGCGACGCCGATGGGGGCGCTCATGGTCTCTTCTGAGGGCGCCTGTGCCGCCTACTATCAATACGGCGATCTCGACGCGCTCGAGGAGCGGCGGAGGGCTTCGGCATGACGCCGCTCGACCAGCCGGCCCGGGCCGACGTCGCGGCATCCGAGCCGCCGCAGCGGCACAGGGTCAACCTGCCGACGGTCACGCTGGCCCATGGCGGCGGCGGCCAGGCGATGCGCGACCTGATCGACGGCGTGTTCCTCGACGCCTTCCAGGCGCCGGCGCTGAAGGAGATGAGCGACGCGGCGAGCATCGCCCTGAAGGATCTTGCCGCCCATGGCGACCGGCTGGCCTTCACCACCGATTCCTTCGTGGTCGACCCGCTGTTCTTTCCGGGCGGCGATATCGGCAAGCTGGCGGTCTGCGGCACGGTCAACGATCTCGCGGTCTCCGGCGCGCGGCCGCTGTATCTGACCTGCGCGGTGATCCTGGAGGAAGGACTGCCGATCGAGACGCTGCGCCGGGTCGCGCAGTCGATGGCGGCAGCGGCCGAGGAGGCCGGCGTGGCGATCGTGACCGGCGATACCAAGGTCGTCGGCCATGGAGCTTGCGACAAGATGTTCGTCAACACGGCCGGCATCGGCGTCATTGCCCCCGGCCTCACCCTCGGTGCCGAGCGGGCCAGGCCGGGTGACGTCGTCCTGGTCAACGGCCTGCTCGGCGACCACGGCGCCACCATCCTCAATGCCCGCGGCGAGCTCGCGCTGACCACGCCGATCGAGAGCGATTGCGCGGCGCTCCACGACCTGATCGCCACGGTCAAGGCGGCTTCGCCCAACCTGCGCTTCCTGCGCGACGCGACCCGCGGCGGCCTCGCCACCGTGCTGAACGAGGTCGCCGAAAGCGCCGGAGTCGGGATCGAGGTCACCGAGGCCGCGGTGCCGATCCGCGACGAGGTCAAGGGCTTCTGCGAGATTCTCGGCCTCGACCCGCTCTATCTCGCGAACGAGGGCAAGATCGTCTGCATCGTGCCGGAGGCCGAGGCCGATGCCGCGCTGCGGGCGATGCACGCGCACCGCCACGGTGCCGCGGCGGCTGCGATCGGCCGCGTCACCGACAGGCGTCCGGGCCGCGTGGTGATGCGGACCGTGCTCGGCGGCCACCGCATCGTCGACATGCTCGTCGGCGAGCAGCTGCCGCGGATCTGCTGAGGCGGCACCATGCACGAACTCGGCATAACCCGGAACATCGTTGCCATCGTCGCGGAGCACGCCAAGGGCCGGCCGGTCCGCCGCGTCCGGCTGGAGATCGGGCGGCTCTCCGGAGTCATGTCCGGCGCGGTCCGCTTCTGTTTCGAGGCGGTCGCCCGGGAAACTCCGCTGGAAGGCGCGGTGCTGGAGATCGTTGAGCCGGAGGGCCGTGCCCGATGCCGCGCCTGCGGCGCCGATTTCGCCCAGGATACCTTGTTCGCCGCCTGTGGCTGCGGCGCACGGGACTTCGAGCGCCTGACCGGCGAGGAATTGAAGATCGTCGAGTTCGAAATCGAGACCGGGCCGGAGGACGCGGCGATCGCCGAGTCCTCGGCCGCCTGACCAGGGAGGAACCGATCATGTGCGCGACCTGCGGATGCTCCGGCGACGGCAAGGCGAAGGTGACCCGGGTGGATCGCCACGATCATTTCCATGCCCATGGCGATCACGACCATGCGCATCACCATCCCCACGATCACCATGACCACGATCGCCATGCCCACGATCACAGTCATGATCATGGGCATGACCACAACCATGATCACGACCACGACCACGACCATGGAAGCGCCGTGGTCGCCTTGCAGCAGCGCGTGCTCGACAAGAACGACGCGCTGGCACAGCGCAACCGGGCCTGGCTGTCCGGGCGCGAGATCCTGATGCTGAACCTGGTGAGTTCGCCGGGTTCGGGGAAGACGACCCTGCTCGAGCGCACGATCGCCGATCTCAAGGATCGCCACGCGCTCTATGTGATCGAGGGCGACCAGGCGACCGTCAATGACGGGCTCCGCATCCAGGCGGCAGGTGCGCCGGTGGTGCAGGTCAACACCGGGACGGGCTGCCATCTCGAGGCCGAGATGGTCGCCGACGGCCTGCGCGATCTGCGGCCCGGGAGGGGCGCGCTCGTCCTGGTCGAGAACGTCGGCAACCTGGTTTGTCCGGCGCTGTTCGACCTCGGCGAGAGCGCCAAGGTCGTGATTCTCTCGGTCACCGAGGGCGAGGACAAGCCCCTCAAGTACCCGCACATGTTCCGGGCGTCGGATATCATGATCCTGAACAAGATCGACCTGCTGCCGCATGTCGACTTCGACGTCGCGCGCTGCATCGAGAATGCCCGCGCGGTCAATCCGCGGATCGAGGTTCTGTCCCTCTCGGCACGGACGGGCGAGGGGCTCGAGGCCTGGTATGAATGGCTCGCGGCAAGCGCCGCGGCGCAAGCCCAGTCGGCCTTTGCGTTGGACGGGGCCCGGCACGAGCGCGCTGCCGAGCGCCATCGCTCGATGTCGTCCGACAGGCCGCTGGCCGTGGAATGAAAGACCCGGGCCGGCAGGTTGCCGGCCCGGGTCTTCGAGTCGTTTGGTCAGAGCCTCGCGGCGACCGCCTTGGTCTCGGTGTAGTGCTCCATGACTTCCTTGCCCATCTCGCGACCCCAGCCGGACTGCTTGTAGCCGCCGAACGGCCATGCCGGGTCGCCGTAATTGTGGTTGTTGATGCAGATGGTGCCGGCCTTGATCTTGCGCGCCAGCAGATGGGCAACCCGCAGATTGCGGGTCCAGATCGAAGCCTGCAGGCCATACTCGGTGTCGTTGGCGAACTTCGCCACGGCTTCCAGGTCGTCGTCGTCGAAGGACTGGATGCAGACCACCGGTCCGAAGATCTCCTCGCGAACCACCTTCATGTCGCGGCTGGTCTTGGCCAGCACCGTCGGGGCGACGAAGTAGCCCTGGTTGCCGATCGCCGCGCCGCCGGTGACGACCTCGGCGCCCTGGCTGCGGCCGGACTGGATGAAGCCGGTCACGCGCTCATGCTGCTCCTTGGAGACGAGCGGCCCGAGATTGACGGTCTTGTCGAGGCCATGGCCGACCTTCAGCTTGCCGGCCTCATCGGCGACGCCCTGCACCACCTTGTCGTAGATCGACTTGTGGGCGAAGAGTCGCGAGCCCGCCGTGCAGCATTGGCCCTGGTTGTAGAAGATTGCATCGGCGGTGCCGGCGATCGCGCCCGCCATGTCCGCGTCCGGGAAGACGATGGCCGGCGACTTGCCGCCGAGCTCCAACGAGACGCGCTTCAGGTTGCCGGCGGCCGCCTTCACGATCAGCTTGCCGACCTCGGTCGAGCCGGTGAAGGCGATCTTGTCCACGTTGGGATGCTCGGCCAGTGCGGCGCCCGCGGTCTCGCCAAAGCCGGTGACGATGTTGACGACGCCGGCGGGGAAGCCCGCCTCCATGATCAGCTCGCCCAGGCGCAGGGCCGAGAGCGGCGTCTGCTCCGCCGGCTTCAGCACGATGGTGCAGCCGGCGGCAAGCGCCGGGGCCAGCTTCCACGCCGCCATCATCAGCGGGAAGTTCCAGGGGATGATCTGGCCCACGACACCGACCGGCTCCCGCAGGGTGTAAGCGTGCCAATCGCCCTCGCTGGAGACCGGGATCGTCTCGCCGACCAGGCGCTGGCACCAGCCGGCCATGTAGCGGAACATCTCGAACGAGCCGGGCAGGTCGCCGCGGCGCGCATTGGTGACCGGCTTGCCGTTGTCCAGCGCCTCCAATTCGGCGAACTCGTCGGCATGGTCCTCCAGGAGATCGCCGAGGCGCCAGACCAGCTTCGCGCGCTCCATCGGCGAGATTTTCGGCCACGGTCCGGATTCGAACGCCTTGCGCGCCGCCTTCACGGCGCGGTCGATGTCTTCCTTCGTTCCCTCGGGCACGTGGGCGACGATCTCCTGGGTCGCCGGGTCTTCCACCGGGAACGTCTTGCCGTTGGCGGCGGCGACCCATTTGCCGTCGATCAGCATCTTCAATTCCTTGGTCAGGAACGAAGCGGCGGCGGGGCTCAAGGTCGGCTTCTTGATCGCGACGGTCATGTCCAGTTCCTTCCATTCAAAGGCAGTCGGGTGCGAGGCCGCTCGTTATATACCAACGGGAATAGCGATGCATCCATGTTGACGGCGTGGTTGCTCGACGTTCAGCGATGCCGGACGAGATCTCCGGCGGCGACCGGCCCGATGCGTTGCCGATGCATGGGCTTGGTTTTCATCGCCGTCCCGCCCGCCGGAACTTTGGCAGGGAGATCGCCGCCGTGATCGGCTCGAAAACGGCCTCGACCTCGTCTCCGATCTCCACGGCGCCCGCCGGGTTGCTGATCAGAAGCGGGCCCTCTCGCAGCTTCACCAGGCAGACTCTGTAGGGAAGCTCCGAGGCCAGGCCCGGCCAGTACGCGTGATGAAACTCCACCCAGGATTCCACGCGCCCAATTCCGCTGACCGCCGTCCATCGTTGTCGATCGCTCAGGCACTCCGGACATACGGGAGACGCCGGAAAATGCAGGGAACCACAGGCGATGCACTCCTGGACGGAGAGCCGCCCGGAGCGGGCGTGATCCCAGAATCCCTGCATCAGGGGATCGGCGGCGGGGAGCGGTCTTTCCGAGGAGACGGTCATCGGTCGCACTCAATGTCGGCTGTAGATGATGGAGCGGGAGCAAGGCGTCGCCTGGACGTATTGGACGACCTCGCAATCGCGGACCTGCCGCTCGCCGCACTCGCCCCGCAGTTGCCGGACGGCTTCGACGTTCAAGGCCCAGCCTTGCATGTAGGAATTCGACAGGTGACCGCCGTCCGTATTGGTGGGCAGCGCCCCGCCGAGCGACAGCGTCCCGTTCTGGACGAAGTTGCCACCCTCGCCCCGCGGACAGAATCCGAGCCCTTCCAGGCTGAAGAGCACGGTCGGACTGAAATTGTCGTAGCACATCAGGGCGTCGATATCGGTCCTGCTGACGCCGGCCATGGCATAGGCGCGGCTGCCGCACGCCGCGACGGCGTCGTGCCAGAAATCGAAATCGAAGTTCGAGATGCTCGAATGCCGGAGGCTGTCGCTGCCGCCGAAGCCGCTGACGAGCACGGGAGGCTTGCGCCCGTCGCGCGCGCGCTCCGGCACGGTCAGGATGATGCAGACCGCCCCGTCGTTGATGAGGCAGTAGTCGAACAGTCGCAACGGCAGCACGATCGGCCGCGCCGCCTCATGGTCTTCGATCGTGATCGGCTTCTTCATGACGGCGTCGGGGTTGAGGGCCGCATGGCGCCGAAACGCGACAGGCACCTCCGCGAGCTGGCGCGTGGTGGTTCCATAGAGTTGCATGTGGCGCCGGAACATCATCGCATGCGAGGCGCCGGGGGAGGTGAAGCCCCATGGGTCCCATACGGAGGCGTCCTCGCCGCCGTAGTTCATGCGCCGGGAGCGCCCGATGTTGCTGTACAGCAGCGCGATCATGCGGGCCTGGCCGGTCGCCACCGCCAGCGCGCCCTCGATCAGCCCGATGCCGGACATGCGCCCGTGAGGCGGAAGCGTCAAGGTCCAGCGAGGATCGATGCCGAGCACCTGGCCCATCCGCGCATAGGAGGGGATGCGGCAGACCAGAAGCCCGTCGATCTCCTTCTTGTCGATGCCTCCGTCGGCGAGCGCATTCTTGAAAGCCTGTGCCGCGAGCCCGTATTCGTCGGTCTCCGGAAAGCTGCCATAGGCGGTGTGGCCGACGCCGATCACTGCCGCGCGGTCGCGCAATCCTTCGAAACTCTCCAAGTCGCCCTCCCTGTCGTCAGATCACGCCGTCCTGCACGAGCCGCTCGACGTCCTTCTCCGAGTAGTCGAGCAGCTCGGTCAGCACATGCACGTTGTCCTCGCCGTAACAGGGCGCCCCGCGGCCGATCGGCCCGCCGATATGGGCCGGCGTCCGGCTCAGCTTCATCGGCAGTTCGGGGACCGGCCAGGTGCCGATCTTGGTGCCGGTGACCTCCGTCAGCCAGTTCAGCGCGGCGAGCTGCGGATCGCGATCGCAGCGATCCTCGGCCGTTTGACAGACCCCGGCGGGCACGCCGGCCTGCTGCAGCTTCAGCATGCAGTCGTAGGCGTCCTGGGTGCGGGTCCAGGATTCCACGGCGGCATCGAGCGCATCCTGGTGGGCAAGCCGCGCCTCGAGCGTGCTGAACCGGGGGTCGTCGGGCCATTCGGCATGGCCGGCGACCCGGGCGAGGCCTTGGAACTCGTCCTCGGTGAAGCAGGCAATCGCGATCCAGCGATCGTCGCCGAGGCAGCGATAGGCTCCATGCGGTGCGGCACGCTTGTAGGGCGAGCGATTGCCGTAGCGCGACCAGGCGCGGCCGTTGGCCGACCAGTCGAGGACGGCGAGGCCGGAAAGCATCAGGCCCACCTCGCATTGCGAGGCATCGATCCACTGGCCCTCGCCGGTCCGGTCGCGATGATAGAGCGCGCCGAGGGCGGCCAGCGCAAAGCTATAGGCGCCCATCCAGTCGAGATAGGAGTAGCCCCACCCGGCCGGCATGGCCGGCTCGGGAAGTCCCGACATTTCCGACGTGCCCGCGAAGGCGGCCGCGACCGGGCCGACGGTGCGGAGCCGGCCATAGGTCCCGTGGCTCCCCATGCCCGACTGTTGGATGTAGATGATGTCGGGGCGGATGGATTTCTGGACCTCGAAACCGAGCCCGAGCCGCTCCAGCACCCCCGGCGAGAATCCTTCCGCGACGATGTCGCATTTCTTGACCAGCGCCTTGGCTATCTCCAGTCCCCGCGGGTGCCGGATATTCAACGACAAGCCGCGCTTTCCGGAATTCTTGTTATTGAACTGGCCGCCCATATCCGGGTCGGTCACGCCCTGGAGAGGAGCGGTCGCGGCGCGGCGCGCTTCGCGTCCGCCGATCGGTGCCATCGCCGCCAGCCGCGTATCCGGGTTTTCCTTCCATTCGACCTTGATGCTCTCCGCGCCGAGCGCGGCGAGGAAGCGCGTGCCGCCGGCCGAGGCCAGGAACCACGAAAAGTCGAGGATCCGGATGCCCTGAAGCGCGAACGGCTTGCCGTGCGGCGAGCGCAAGGCGTCGATCCGCTGGGGCAGGGTCTTCGGCACCGCCGGCGCGCGGCGCTCCGACAGCACCTCCGCCGTGTGCTCGCCGAGACGGGGCGATCGCCGCCCCACCTGCCAGCTCGTCGCCGTGCTGAGCCACTTGCTGGTTGCGTAGCGAAAAGTCCGACCGAATTCCGGATGCTCGATATCCGCGAAGCTGCCCCGCGACAGCCAATGCGGGTCGAGCGCGCTCTCGTGCGGCTTGCGCAGCGGCGACCACAATAGGCCCGCTTCCTGTGCCTCGCGCCAGGGCATCGTGTCGTAGCGAAAGCTCCGCACGTACCGCTGGATGACGTCCAGCACGTGGAGCTGGCGCTCGCTGGCGCGGGCCGAGCCGGGGACATTGCGCGAGGACGGGTCCGCCGGCTGTCCAGCCGAGGAGAGGTCCGCCTGCATGCCCGATCGGCTGAGGAACGGGATGAGCGCGGCCTCGTCTCGGGGGCCGACGCCCCAGCTGATGTACCAGCGCCCGTCCTTGGTATGGCTGATGTTCGGCGTGTGGTTGGGCTGCTCGATGGCGTGCCGGCAGGTGAGTCGCCAGAGCGGCGCCCGCCGCATGATCCAGGACATCACATCGAGCTCGGTGTTCTTCGCCACCGCCTCGTGGACGGCGCAGGCCACTTCCTGGCCTTCGCCGGTTCTGTGCCGGTGAAGGAGAGCAGCAACGATGCCGATCGCGAGCTGTTCGCCGGCAATGTGATAGGCCTGCCAGACTTGCGGGGCGATCGGCGGCAGGTCGTACTTCAGGGAAGGGTCGGGATCGTAGCCGCAATTCATCATGACGCCCCCCAGCGCCAGATGGACCAGGTCCGAGCCCTTGAATGACGCCCATGGGCCTTCGTCCCCGAACGGCGTCATCCGCGCCACGACGAGGGAAGGGAAGCGGGCGGGCAGCGCCGCCCGGTCGAGCCCGAGCGCGGCATTGACCGCGTTGCCGCTGGAATCGAGCAGGACGTCGGCGCCGGACAGGAGCTCGTCGATCGCCCGGCTGCCTGCCTCCGTCGCGATGTCGATGGCGACCGAGCGCTTACCCCGGTTGTAGTGCCAGAAGTAAAGGGACCGCTCGCGGTCCTCCCCATCATCGAGGAACGGGCCGATTTTCCGCGTCGCCGCGCCCTCGGGAGGCTCGACCTTGACGACGTCGCAGCCCAGCCCCGCCAGCAACATGCCGCAATATTCGCCGATCTCTTCGCCGATCTCGACGACGCGGATCCCGGCAAGCAGGCCGGGTGCTCTCTGGTCGCGCATCGTGCCGATCCGCGTATGGCTGTCCGTCACCATCGCGCGCCACCGCCCGTGACGTCGCCTCGGGATCGGGGCAGGATCGGCCAGGAATGCTGATCCACTCAACTCCTCCTGATATAATGCATTCTTTTTGGAGAACCTGATGGTTTGGCCCGCGGCTGTCAAGCACGGCCGGCCTGATCTCTTGCTTTTTGTTGATATGATGCATTCTATGCAGCGGTCAGGTGCGAACGCCCGGCGAGCAGATCAGGAGGATTCGATGAGAGTGCAGAGATTCGGCGAGTTGGAGGTCCATAAGGTCGTGGAGATCGACCGGATGGCGGTGGACGCGAAGTGGCTGCTGTCCAACATCACCGATGAGATCGTCGAGGAGAACAAGGCCTGGCTCACGCCCAACCTGGTCGAACCCGGGACCAACCGGCTCGTCATCAGCTTCCACAGCTACGTGATCAAGACGCCGCAGCTCAATATTCTCGTCGATACCTGCAACGGAAACGACAAGCACCGGCCGTCCGTGCCCGCCTGGGATCGTCTCAACCTTCCCTATCTCCAGCGCCTTAAGGATGTGGGGCTGTCGCCCGAGGACATTGACATCGTCATGTGCACGCACCTCCATACCGACCACGTGGGTTGGAACACGCGGCTGGAGAATGGCCGCTGGGTGCCGACATTCCCGCGGGCGCGTTATCTCATGTCGCGCGCCGACTTCGTGTACTTCGACAAGCTTCATCGTTCGAACCCGAGTCAACCGGTGAACCGAGGCAGCTTCGCCGACAGCGTCCTTCCCGTCGTGGAGAGCGGGCTCGCGGAGTTCGTCGACCCGGGCGACGTGGTTGATGCCCGCTTGACCAAGGGCATAACCCTCGAGGATGCGGCGGGACACAGTCCCGGCAACCTCAACATCGTCGTGCGGGCGGGAGGGCGAGAGGCCTGCATGTGCGGCGACGTCATCCATCATCCCATTCAGTGCGCCGTGCCCGAGCTCTCGAGCAGTGCGGATTACGACGGCGCCCGGGCGTTCGCGGCCAGGCGCGACCTGTTGGCCCGCTGCGCCGACAGCGGCGCGGCGTTGCTCGCGGCGCATTTTCCGGAGCCGACCGCCGGCCGCGTCGTCGCGCACGGCGATCGCTTCCGCTTCAGCTTCGCGGCGTGAGGCCGGCTATTTTCTGATATAATGCATTCTTTGTTGACAGCCGCCGAGGATCGGCCTAACTGATAGCCAACAAATAAATCCGTGACGCTCATTCGGGCGAAATCGTGGAGTAAAGGGAGGAAAATCGATGAAGATGCGGTTCGTCTTTGGATTTCTCGCCAGCCTCGGGGCGCTCGGCATGCTCGACTGCGCCGCGGCGGCCGACGACGTCGTGCATGTCGGCGGCGTGGTGAACGATCCCAACGTGATCCTTCCCGTGCAGGCGGCCGCGAAGCTCGGCCTGTTCGACAAGCTCGGCGTGAAGGTCGAGTTCAACGGCTACAGCGGCGGCTCCACCGCGATGGAGGCCCTCGCGGCCGGAGCGGCGGATGTCGCGGTCTTCATCCCGGCGGGCATGTCCATGGCCGTTGCCCGGGGCGTCAAGGCCAAGATGGTCGCGGTCGGCATCCTGGGCTATCCGGGCTGGGACCTCTTCGTGAAGAAGGACTCGTCGGCGCAGACGGTCGCGGATCTTGCCAACAAGAAGATCGGCATCACGTCCAACGGTTCGAACACCGACTTCCTGGCGTTGTGGGCGGCCGACCAGGCCAAGATCAGCATCGTCCGCATTCCGGTCGGCGGCGGCGGCCTTGCGCCGAACCTGCTGTCGGGTAACATCGACGGCGTGGTCGCCTATCCGCCGGTCAGCTATTCCTTGAAGGACTCCGGCAATGCGCGCTCCGTCGTGGACTTCGGCACCTCCATGACGAACGTGATCCAGTCGACATGGGTCGCCTCGGAGAAGGCGATTTCGGAGAATCCGGAAGGGCTGCGCAAGATGCTGTCGGGCGCCTTCAGTGCCGTCGATTACATGAAGAAGAACCCGGAATGGGCGTACCAGTTCATCGCCGAGCAGATGAAGGTTGACGCAAAGGTCGCCAAGGAGGAGTACGAAAGCACGATCTTGCCTTTCACCGACGACGGAGTCATCGATGAGGCGGCCCTGGAGCGTTCGCTGAACTTCCTGACCCTGGCCGGAATGTCCAACATGCCTGCGGCAAAGGACCTCTACACGAGTGAATTCGTGCCGGCGAAGAAGATTGAACCCTGAGGGTGCCGCTGGTCGGCGGCAGGCGCAACCATGACGCGGCGGCAGCAACTCACCATCCAACTCTGCCTGGTCGCCGCGTTTCTCGCGTGTTGGGAAGCCTCGTCCCGCCTGGGGATCGTGGATCCGACGCTCCTGCCGCCGGCATCCGTGGTCTTCGCGCACATGGGCGAGATGCTCACGCAGTCGGATTTCTGGACGGATCTGCTGTTCACGCTGGCCGAGGTCCTGACCGCCTTCGTGGTTGCCTGTCCGATCGGGCTTGCCATCGGGATGGTGCTGGCCGAGAGCGAGTATCTCGGCAATGTCTTCAAGCCGTTCTTCTATTTCGGGTCTAGCGTCCCGAAGTCGGTCTTCCTGCCCGTCTTCATGCTGATGTTCGGCATCGGCTTCGGGCAGAAGGCGACGTTCGGCTTCTTCCAGGCCATATTTCCCCTGGTCATCGCCACGGTGGCGGCGGTGCACGCCGTTCCACCGGAGCTTGTCCGCGTCGCGCGCGCGTTCGGCGCATCGAGGACGCAGATCTACATCAACGTCCAGTTGCCTTCGATGCTGCCCCTGGTGATCGAGGGAGTCCGCCTGGCCGTTCTGTTTGCGATCGTCGGCGTGCTCTTCTCGGAGATGACGAGTGGAAACCACGGGCTTGGCAAGCGCATCTTCGTCTGGGGCGAGCAGTTTCAGATGGCCGATCTGATCGCCGCGGTGCTCCTGGCCGCCTTCATAGGCATCATCTTCAACGAGAGCCTGCGCTTCTACGAGAGAAGGTTGAGCAGATGGCGGGTGTGACGAATCAGCGGCGGCTCGGCGTGATCGACGCGCCTGCCGCCGACATCGACATCGCGGTCGAAGCGATCTCGCAGCGTTTCCCGACCCCGAACGGCGTGGTCACCGCGCTCGACAACATCTCCTTCAAGATCGAGCGCGGAAAGTTCGTCGGGCTGATCGGGCCGAGCGGCTGCGGCAAGTCCTCGTTGCTGATGATCCTGGCCGGCCTCGTCCGTGCGTCCGAGGGACGGATATCGGTGCGCGGCAAGGAGATCACCGGGCCCGACCCCGAGCGCATCGGCGTCGTCTTTCAGGATGCCAGCCTGCTGCCGTGGAAGACCGCGATCGCGAACGTGGAGTTTCCGCTGAAGCTCCGCGGCGTGACGGCGCGGGAGCGGCGCGAGCGCGCGGAGCAGCTGCTCGAGCTGGTGGGCCTCAAGGATTTCAAGGACCATCATCCGCACGAGCTCTCCGGCGGCATGCGGCAGCGCGTGTCGATCGCGCGAGGCCTCTGTCAGAACCCCGAGATCCTGCTGATGGACGAGCCGTTCGCCGCGCTCGACGAACAGACGCGGATGACGATGGGGGACGAGCTGCTCCAGATCTGGGAGCGGCACCGCAAGACGGTGGTGTTCGTGACGCATAGCCTGACCGAGGCGGTCTATCTGTGCGACGAGGTCCTGGTCATGAGCCACCGGCCGGGGCGCATCCTGGAGCGCTTGTCGATCGATCTTCCGCGCCCGCGCACCTACGACATGATGGCGACCGATACGTTCGGCATTCTGAGGGACCAGATTTGGCGTCTCATTCGCAAGGATTGACCATGGCAACGCGTGCCGAGTCCGCGCGCGGGCGCCGGGCGGTCGCCTTGTCGCCGCGGGCCTGCCGATGGCTTATCGTGGTTGCGTTGCTGATCGTGTGGGAGGCGCTCCCGCGGCTCGGCATCGTGCCGCCCATCATCATCGCGCCGCTTTCGCAGACGCTGACCGCCGCCTATACGGATTTCCCGGCCTTCGCCGACGCCCTGCAATCCACCTTCATCGCGATCGTCCTCGCCTTGCTGATCGCCTATGTCGGCGGCGGCGTCGTCGGGCTGGCGCTGGGGGCGATCAAGCCGCTGAGGCAGACCGTGCTGCCGCTCTTCGCGTCGATCTATGCCTTCCCCATGATCGTCACCTACCCGGTTCTCACCGCATGGATGGGGATCGGGCCGGCGTCGCAGATCTGGTTCGCCGGCATCTACGGCTTCTTCCCGATGGTGCTGGCGACGGCGGCGGGCGGCGACCTGGTGAACGCGGGACACGTGAACGCCGCCCGGAGCATGGGCGCCACGCGCCTGCAGATCGTCCTCCACATACTCGTGCCGTCTGCGGTGCCCGCCATCGTGTCGGGCCTCAGGCTCTCCGGCGCCCTGGTGGCGGTCGGCGTCGTCGCGGCGGAAATGCTGTCCTCTACGAGCGGCATCGGCTTCCTGATCACGCAAAACCGCACGATGTTCAAGACGCCCCAGGTCTACCTTGGGATCGTGCTGGTGCTGGTATTCGCCGGCCTGCTCGACTACGGGATCGGAGCACTGGAAAGGCGCGCCTTGCGCTGGATGGGACGAGGCACGCCGAACCGGTAGCGCCCGGGCGACTTTTCGGCGCCGCCGCGCGCTCACGGAGTCCTTTTCGAAACCTTGGCAGACCGCGTCCCGGTCCTCGGGCATCGCGGCTTGCTTAGACTGAATAGAATGCATTATATCAGAATGAAGGGAGCAGATAGATGGCCGTATTCGTCGTCGGCGGAATGGGATTCATCGGCCGCGGACTCGTCAAGCTTCTGGCCGAGCGGGGCCAGGAGGTCGTGTGCCTCGATATCAACCCGGTCCCGGACGCGTTCTCGACGCTGGGTGACCGGGTCAAGGTGATCCGGGGCGACGTCACCCAGTTCGACGACCTGATGGACGCGATGTCCAAGGCGAGGCCCGAGCGTGCGGTGAACCTCTCCTACTTCCTCGACAGCGGGCACGCGCCCCATCGCGCCATGAAGCTGAACGTGCTCGGGATGGACAACTTCTTCGAGGCGTGCCGGCTCTGCGACGTGGCGCACTCGGTCTACGCGAGTTCCCTCGCGGTCAACGGCATGCAGAAGCATTATGGCCAGCGGCTCATCACCGAGGACGACTATCCGTATGGAACGGAGCAGTATTCCGTCCACAAGATCTTCAACGAGTGGCAGGCGCGCGACTATATCCAGAAGTACGCCATGACCATCACCGGGATACGCCCGGCGAACCTCACCGGGGCGGAAAAGGTCCGGGGCTCGATGGACCACGTCAACTGCATCACCGAGCCGGCCCGCGGCAACGCCATCTCGTTCAACTACAAGGACGCCACCTGGTGTCCGCTGCACGTGGACGACGCCGCCGAGATCTTTGCCCGCGTCACCATGGCCGACAAGCCACGCCACAGCGTCTACAATTCCGGCGGCGTCGCCATCAGCCTGGGCGCGATCGCCGACATCGTGCGCGAATTCATCCCGGACGCCAGGATCAGCTTCAAGAACGAGACCGGCGGCGTGGATTCCACCGGCAACAACTATCTGATCGACAACAGCCGCCTGGTCGAGGAGTTTGCCGTGCAACTCCCGCCGTTCCGCCAGCGGGTGCTGCAGATCATCAACGACGTCCGCGCGCAGAGCAATAAGCCGCCGATCGCGGCGTAGGCCCGGACGTTCCCGCGGTATCCGACAATTGCCAGAGGAAGCCATGTCAAATTCCCAAGGATCGCCGGCCGACCGGGTTCGTGCGACGGCCCCCAAGTTGCTGGAGCTGACCGACGAGGTCCTGTTCGGCGACGTATGGGAGCGGCCGGGACTCTCGAAGCGGGACCGGAGCCTGATCACCGTCGCCGCGCTGCTCGCGACCTATCGTCCGATCCAGCTCGCTCTGCACGTGGAGCGCGCGCTCGACAACGGGATCACGCGGGAGGAGCTCTCGGAGCTGATCACCCATCTCGCCTTCTATGCCGGATGGCCGTCCGCCTTCTCGGCCGCGTCGGTCGTCGCCGACGTGTTCGAGAAGAAGGCGGCAGAGTGAAAGGGTCGTCGCCGATCATGATGCAAGGAACCTACCGGTTCGCCGACATGGACCGCGTCATCTACGGGATCCCGTTCGACCAGGCGGTGGCAGGAGAGGTCGAGCGCCTGGGCGTGCAGGCGGTCTATGTGATGGCGAGCGGGACCATCGCCCGGACGACCGACAGCCTCGACCGGGTGCGCGCGGTGCTCGGGAAACGGCTGGTCGGCGTATTTTCCGGGATTCGCGCCCATACGCCGCGGTCCGACGTGGTGGATGCCGCCAACGCGGCCAGGCGCGGCAAGGCGGATCTCCTGCTGACGATCGGCGGCGGATCCGTCACGGATGCCGCCAAGATGGTCGGTCTGTGCCTCGGCAATGACGTCGTCGAGCCGGCCCAGCTCGATCGATACGCGGCGCGGATCGGCGAGAACGGGCAGTTCATCCGGCCGCCGGTGAAACCGTCGTCCGTGCGCTCGATTGCCGTCCCGACGACGCTCTCGGCGGGCGAGTTCACCGCGACCGCCGGCTGCACCGATACGGAGCGCCGAATCAAGCAGGACTATGCCCATCCGACCATGTTGCCGAGAAGCGTGATCCTTGACCCGGCGGTGGCGCGGCACACGCCGGAATGGCTGTTCCTGTCGACCGGAATTCGCGCCGTGGACCACGCCGTGGAGGATATCTGCTCCATCGAGAGCCAGCCCTTTGCGGATGCGACCTCGATGCATGCCCTGCGGCTGCTGTCGAAGGCTCTGCCGGCGGTGAAGAAGAATCCCGACGACTTGGCGGCGCGTCTCGACTGCCAGATCGGCTCCTGGCTCTCCATCACCGGCGCTCAGGCCGGAATTTCCAAGGGCGCGAGCCACGCGATCGGCCACGTGCTGGGCGGAACGGCCGGCGTGCCGCACGGCTACACCTCCTGCATCATGCTGCCGCCGGTGCTGCGCTTCAATCTCCAGGTCAATGCGGACCGGCAGGCCATGGTCAGCGCCGCGTTCTCGAGCGGCAAGCCCGCGGCCGATTTGGTCGGCGAGCTCGTGGCCTCGCTCGGACTGCCGTCGCGTCTGCGCGACGTCGGCGTGAAAGCCGAGCAGCTCGACCTTATCGCCGAGCTTTCGATGCATGACGCCTGGACGCACACCAATCCGCGAAAGATCGACGGACCGGCCGCGGTCCGCGCCTTGCTCGATGCGGCCTGGTGAGCTGGTCCGGTCTTCGCGCGCCGGCGTTGCTCTCTCGGCGTCCATGATGTAAAGTGCACCATATTATGTGAGGCGGGGATCAGGGCTTGACGATCCGATCCAGGGCGTCGTTGGGGACCGGAATGGTTGCAGAGCGGAAGTCGAAGCGGAAGAAGGGGGGCGAGGCGGCCGTCCTGGAAGGCGGCGTCGGCGGATGGGCCATGCCGCCGATCCAGACGAAGGAGCAGCAGGTCGCCGAGATTCTGCGCGAGAAGATTTTCGCCGGCGTGTTCAGGCGGGGCCAGAAGTTGAAGCAGGCCGAGATCGCCAAGATGCTCGACATCTCCATAACTCCGGTGCGCGCCGCGCTGAAGCTCTTGGAGGCACAGGGTTATGTGCGCGTCACCGCCCATCGGGGCGCGGTGGTCGCTCCTTTCCAGATTTCCGAGGTCGATGAGCTGTTCAGCCTGCGCGTCGACCTCGAGGCCAAGCTGACGCTCGCCGCCGCAAAGCGGGCGACGCCGACCGACGTGCGGATGCTGTCCGTGCTCAACGACGACCTCGGTCGTGCCATCGACCGGGACAGCCGGGAACTGGTCAGGAGCAGCAACTTCCGTTTTCACTTCCGGCTGTATGAGCTGGCGAACCTGCCGCAGACGCTGGAGTTCGTGCGGATCCTCTGGGCCAAATATCCGTTCGATCTGCTCGGTTCCATTCCCCGGGTTCCGGAATACGCCACCACCGAGCATGCCGAGATCATCGCGGCTCTTGAGCGCAAGGATGCGCGTGCCGCCATGCGCGCCATGCAGTCGCATATCGAGCTCGGCCATCAGGCCTTCAAGGCTGCCTATTCTCTGAGCGGGCGGGACGCCGCGTGATGCGCGCCGGCCTCTCGGCCCGAGGCTCCAGCTGAGATCGGCTTTGCTCTGGCGCCAAACGTCCAGGAGCCGGATCTTACCCTTGGCCACCGAACTCGAAGCGGCAATGAGAGCACTGCCCATTGCCGGCGCAGGCGGATTCGCGGCTGATCACCGAAGTGGGCGGCGATCCATCGGACTGCAGGAGGAAGCGGAACGCGCCGGAGACGAAGCCCTCGAACATGTAGCAGAATGAGTCGTAGCCGCCGCGACGGGGCTCGAGGGTGAAGATCGAGTTGCGCAGACTGATCGATCCCTGACGCTCCCGCAGGTCCAAGGCGTCGACCGCGAACTGGCCCCAGCCACGCTCGGACAGGCGCTTGAAGTAGTGGCGGAACGTCGCCTCGGCGCCGAGATTGTGCGTCTTGGCCTCGGCTTCGCACCAGTGGATCGCGGATTTTTCCGTCGCCGCGCGCAGGATGGCGCGATAGGCGTCGCGGCCGAGCGCTTCCTCGACCGCGACGTGGTTGTTCACCAGGAAGTGCCGCGGCAGGTAGACCATCGGCAGCCCGTCGGTGCGCCAGATCCCGGTCTCGGGATCGACGTCGATCGGCACTTGCGGGCTGCCCCCCATGGTCGTCCTCCGCGGCTACTCGGCGGCCTTCTTGCTGGCCTTGGCGGCCTTGGAGTTGTCCTTGTAGAGCTCGCCGTCCTTCATGATGACGAGCAGGTTGTCCGCATCGACCATCATGGCGAGGTCCTGCAGCGGATCGCCGTTCACCAGCAGCAGGTCGGCGATATAGCCTTCCTTCACCAGGCCGAGCTCGTGGCCCATCTGCATGATCTCGCCGCCGTTCTTGGTGGCGCAGACCATCGCCTCGCCGGGCGAGTAGCCGAGGAGATCGACGAAGTGCTTCAGGTCCTTCGCGTTGGTGCCCTGCGGCGACTGGATGAATCCGTAATCGCCGCCGATCACCACCTTGACGCCGCGCTTCCGGAGCTCGGTATAGACCCGGCGGCTGTCGTCGATCACCCGCTGCATGCCGATCGAGAGGGCGAACTCCTTCGAGAAATGCGGCTCGCCGTCGTAGATCGTGCCGTAGATGATGCCGATCGCCGGGCCGACGAAGATGCGGTCCTTGGCCGCCTCCATCATGTCGAGCGCTTCCTCGTCCGCGGATTCGCAGTGATAGAGCACATCGACGCCGCATTTGAGGGCGCGCTTCACCGACTTCGCGGCACGGGTATGGGCGCCGATCCGCTTGCCGAAGTCGTGCGCGACATCGACCGCCATCTGCACCTCGTCCTCGCGCATGGTGGTGATGCCGCCGCGCGCGAGCGGACCGAGATCGTCGCCGGAGATGTTGATCTTGATGTTGTCCACGCCTTCGCGGCAGCAGAGCCGCACGGCCTTGGCGATCTCCTCCGGCCCGTCGGCGATCATGCCGAAGCTCTCGTAGTACATGTGGTTCTTGCGCTCGTCGCCGAGACCCGCGGTGACGGTGATTTCCGGGCTGCCGGCGCGGATGCGCGGCCCGGGCAGGCGGCCGGCATTGACCTCGTTGCGGATCACGACGTCGAGCCGGAGCTTCGAGGTCGCCGCGCTATACGCCGAGGTGAACCCGTGGTCGAGCAGGGTCTTCGCGTTCCGCATGGTGAGGAGCAGGTGCTCCTCGGGCGGGATATGGCCGAGATCGGAATCGTTGACCGCGCCGCCGAAGGAGATATGGGCGTGGCCCTCGACCATGCCCGGCATCAGGGTCAGGCCGTGGCACTCGATCTCCTGCGCCCCCTCGGCCGCGAGCTGGCCCTTGGCCCTGGCGATGGTGCGGATGCGCCCGCCATCGACCAGCACGTCGGCGGGATAGGCCGCGGCGCCGGTGCCGTCCCAGACGCTGGCATTGCGGAACACAACTCGGGTCATGATGTCCTCCTCCGTCTCTGGCTCTGACTTTCTATCCGCCGCGTGAACAGTCTACTGCGCTGCGCGGACTGGGGCGGCGGCGACCTCGTCCTCGACAGGGTTGCGCAGAACGCCGATGCCCTCAATCTCCACTTCGACCACGTCGCCGTGCTTCATGAAGAGCTGCGGCTTCCGGGCCATGCCGACGCCCGACGGCGTGCCGCTGACGATGATGTCGCCGGGGTTCAGCGTGATCGCCTCCGACAGGATCGCGATCAGGCTGGCGACGTCGAAGATCATGTCGGCGGTGGTCGCATCCTGGACCACCTGCCCGTTGAGCCGGGTCTGGATCTTCAGGCCCTTGCCGCCGGCCGGCAGCTCGTCCGCGGTCACGAAGACCGGGCCGAACGCGCCGGTGCAGTCGAAGTTCTTGCCCACGGTCCATTGCGGCGACTTGGTCTGGAAGTCGCGGATCGAGGCGTCGTTGAAGATCGAATAGCCGATCACATGGTCGAGCGCCTGGCTCTTCGGGATGTGGCGGCCGCCCTTGCCGATGACCGCGACCATCTCGCCTTCGTAATCGAGCTGGACCGAGGCGGCCGGACGCAGGATCGGCGCGCCGTGGCCGACCAGGCTCGAGGCGAAGCGGGCGAAGATGGTCGGATAGGCGGGCGGGGTGAACCCGCTCTCCAGCGAGTGGTCCACGTAGTTGAGCCCGACGCAGATGATCTTGCCGGGGGCCGCCAGCGGCGGCTGGAACAGGACGGCCCGCGCATCGATCGCCGCACCTCCGGCGAGCACCGTGGCGGCGTCTTTCAGCGCCTGCGGCCCGGCGGCGATCAGCTTGGGGAGATTGCCCGGATACTTGGCGTCGATGACCGACAGGCCGCGGAACTCGCCGCCCGGGAGCTGGACGGCGAGACCCTCGCCGCGACCGGCGCGATAGGCTGCAAAACGCACGCAATGTCCTCCGTGAGGTGCTCAGGATAGCCGCCGCGATTGTGCGGCAACGGTATATATCAGTCAAAGGAAAATATATTTTTTGACGGAATTTGCCGAATTGGTACACAGGCTGCAGCCTTCGGGCACGACACTCCGAGTCCCCGAGTTTCCATGCGCGCAGCGAACAGCCGCGAAAGCGGCGTCAATCTCACCCAGAGCGCCTATGAGCAGCTCCGCGCCGACATTCTCTCGTGCCGGCTGCCGCCCGGCAGCAAGCTGAAGATCCAGGAGCTCTGCGCCCGATACGCGGTCAGTCTCGGCGCGATCCGGGAGGCCTTGTCGCGCCTGACCTCGGAGGGACTGGTGACCGCCGAGCCGCAGCGCGGCTTCAAGGCGGCGCCGATCTCGCCCGAGGACCTGACCGATCTCACCAAGGTCCGGATCGAGATCGACAGCCTCTGCCTTCGGAAGGCGATCGAGCTTGGCGACGTCGGTTGGGAATCCCGTCTGGTCGCGGCGTTCCATCGTCTGTCGCGCACCCCGGAGCGCGCGGCGGGCGACCCGAACCGATCCAGCGAGGAATGGGCGGAGGCGCATGCCGCGTTCCATACCGCCTTGGTCGAGGGCTGCGGCAGCCCCTGGCTGATGCGGCTGCACAACCAGCTCTACGACCAGAGCGAACGCTATCGCCGGCTCTCGGTCTCGGTCGCGCCGAAGAAGCGCAATATCGGCGACGAGCACCAGAAGATCCTCGACGCCGTGCTGGCGCGCGACGCCGGCAAGGCGGTGAAGCTCCTGTCGCAGCATCTCGGCGCCACGACGGCGATCCTGCTGGACGCCGACCTGGACGAGCTGCCGCGTAAGCGGCGGGCGGTCGCGACACGACGCGCGGCGCGCTAGACGCCGACCCAGCGCCGCGCGATCTCGGTGTAGAGCGCCACCGCCGCGTCGATCTTCGAGGCGTGGCAGTATTCGTCGGTCTTGTGCGCCATCGCGGTCTCGCCGGGGCCGAGGATCAGCGCCGGGATACCGCCCATCGCCGGCACCAGCACCGAGGCGTCGGTGAAGAACGGCGCGCCCCTGGGATCGATGCGGCCGCCGGTCGTGCGCTCGTAGAGGTCGAAGACGTCGCTGACCCATTCGTTCTGCGGGTTGCTGGCGACCGCGCCGACATCGACCATGCGCGAGACCTCGGCGCCTTCCCCGAGCACGCGCGCGACCTCCTTGCCGATCGCTTCGTTGGACTGGCCGGGGACGGTGCGGATGTCGATCTGCACCTCGGCATGATCCGGCACGGAATTGACGTTGGCGCCGCCATGCAGCGAGCCGATATTGAGGCTCGGGCCGCCGAGATGATGATGGCGGTCGGCGTCGAACTGATGCTCGGACAAGCGGGCGACGCCGCGCGCCGCCTTCAGCACCGCATTGTCGCCGAGCTCGGGCATCGAGCCATGCGCGGTGACGCCCTTGAACGCGGCCTTCAGCCACAAGGCACCCTTGTGGCCGATCAGCGGCACGTTGCCGGTCGGCTCGCCGACCAACAATGCGCCGGCCTTCGGCAGCACGCCGCCGAGGCCGGCGAGATAGCGCGCGCCGTCGCAGCCGGTCTCCTCGCCGGCGGTGAAGACCAGCACCAGGCCGGCCTTGCGCCGCGGCATGCCGGCGATGCTGAGCGCCGCGCAGACCATCGCGGCGACGCCGCTCTTCATGTCGCTGGTGCCGCGGCCATGGATCCTGTCGCCGTCGCGCTCCGCCGCCAGCGGATCGCGCTGCCAGGGCGCGGCGCCGAGCGGCACGGTGTCCAGGTGCCCGGTCATGCAGAGCGGCTCGGCCTCGCTGGCGCCGTCGAGACGCGCGACGATGTTGGTGCGGCCGGGGGAGAGGTCGTGCTTCGAGACGTCGAAGCCGCCGGATTCGAGGATGCCGGCGAGGAGATCGGCGCAAGCCGCTTCCTCGCCGGGCGGGTTGATCGAGCGCAGGCGGACCAGGTCGCGGGTAAGTTCCGTTGCCGATGTCATCGCGCTCTCAAGAGAAAGGGATGCCGCCGGCCGCCGGCGGCATCCCCGTTACCATCGTCTACTGCCGCAGCCCGGTCCAGATCTTGTCGTAGGCCCGGGTCGCCTTCTCTTCGCAGGAGGGCGCGAAGGTGATCTTCTCGTCGGCCGGCGGATTGAACTCCGGCGAGTCACCCACCTCCGGCGGCAGGAACTTGTTGGAGCCGGCGATGGCGCTCTGATAGCCGGTGTATTTCTGCTGCAGGGCGATGTTCTCCGGATCCATCAGGAAGTTCATGAACTTCTTCGCGTTCTCCAGGTCCGGCGCGCCGGTCGGGACCGCGACGTTGTCCATCCAGCCGATCACGCCCTCCTTGGCGTAGACATACTTGAAGCTCGGCTTCTGCTGGCGGGTCGCCAGCGCCTTGCCGGACCACTGCTCATGGATCAGCGTCTCGCCGGCGACCTGGCGCTCGACCGTGCCGTCGGAGTTGTAGACCTTGACGTAGGGCTTCTGCTTCTGCAGCAGCGCGTTCAGCTCCTTGAGGTCGGCCGGGTTCTCGTTGCATTGCGGCTTGCCGAGATAGACCAGTGCCAGCGACATGACCTCGGAGGGCGAGCCGAACATGCCGACCTTGCCCTGCAGCTCCTCGGGCGGCTCGAACAGCGTCTTCAGGCTGTCGGTCGGGCCCTTGTAGACGGAGGTGTCGACCGCATAGGACGTGGTGCCCCAGACCCAGGGAACCGTGTACGCGGCATCGGGATCCCAGGGCCGCTTCTGCCAGCGGGGATCGACGTTCTTGAAGTTCGGCATCTTGCCGGCATCGACCTTCTGGAACAGGCCTTCCTTGACGAAGATCGGCACGAAGTCGTTGCTGATGATCATGACGTCGTAGCCGGCCGCGCCCGATTTCAGCTTCGCGAGCGCGGTCTCGTTGGAATCGTAGGTGTCGATGGTGACCTTGATGCCGGTCTCTTTCTCGAACTTCTTGATCATGTCGTCCGAGGTGTAGTCGGTCCAGTTGTAGAGATGGAGCTCGCCATCCGCGAAGGCGCGTTCGGCGCCGACGAGAGCGGCGGTCGCCAGCACCATGCCGGCGATCGTCTTCGTAGCGGTCTTCATTTCATCCTCCTCTGTTTTCGTTGGGCATCAGTTCGCGCGCCGCTTCCGCCCGAGCAGCAGGGCGGAGGCGACGAAGACGACGGAGATCGCGAGCAAGACGGTGGAGATGGCGTTGACCTCCGGGGTCACGCCGAGCCGCATCATGCCGTAGACATAGACCGGCAGCGTGGTGGAGCCGGCGCTCGACACCATCATGCTGATCAGGAAGTCGTCGAGCGAGATGACGAAGGCCATGATCGCGCCGGCGCCGATCGCCGGCATGAGCAGCGGCAAGGTTATGCGCCGGAACAGCTTCCACTCGGAGGCATAGAGATCCCGGCCGGCTTCCTCGAGCATGCCGCCCATGTCCTTGAGGCGCGCCTGGATCGGCAGCAAGGCGAAGGGGATGCAGAACACGGTATGGGCGATGATCAGGTTGAGGAGGCCGTGATGCATGCCGAGCGCCGAGAAGAAGACCAGCGTCGTGATCGCGACCACGATCTCCGGCACCACCAGCGGCATCGCCACCATGCCGTGGACGAGGCTGCGGCCGAAGGTGAGGGTGCCGCGCTCCAGCGCCAGGGCACCGGCGAGCGCGATCAGCGTCGCGGCGATGGTCGCGCAGACCGCGATGATCAGGCTGTTCTCGGCGGCGCCGCGGATGTCGCCGTTCTGGGCGATCGCGACGAACCATTGCAGGCTGAAGCCCTGCCAGATCGTGACCATGCGGCTGGCATTGAAGGCATAGACCACGAGCACCAGCAGCGGCGCGTAGAGGAAGACCAGGATTGCGACCGTCAGCGGCCCGAAACCCGGCGTATGCCGCCAGTCGAAGGGGCGGCTCATGGCGACGTCCTCATGCCCTGGCCTCCCGCTGCGGCGCGCGCCAGCTCCGGAGCACCATGACCAGCAGGATCACGGCGGTGATGGCGATCGAGAGCGCCGCGCCGAACGGCCAGTTGCGCGACGAGGTGAACTGCATCTGGATCAGGCTGCCGATCAGCAGCTTCTTGCCGCCGCCCAGGAGATCGGGCGCCAGGAACGAACCCAGGGCCGGGGCGAAGACCAGGGTGGCGCCCGCAAGCGCGCCCGGCTTGGCCAGCGGCCAGATCACCCGGCGGAAGACCGCGACCCGGCTCGCATAGAGGTCGTAGGCCGCCTCGATCAGGCGCGGATCGATCCGCTCCAGGGTCGAGTAGATCGGCAGCACCATGAAAGGCAGGAAGGTGTAGACCAGGCCCAGCAGGATCGAGCCGTCGTTGTAGAGCAGCGGCAGCGGGTCGGCGACCACGCCCAGCGCCCGCAGCAGCTTGTTGGCGAGGCCCTCGTCGCGCAGGATCAGGATCCAGCAATAGGTGCGGATCAGCGTGTTGATCCAGAACGGCAGGGTGATGAAGAACAGCAGCAGGCGCCGCCGTTCCGCATCCTGGCACACGATGTACCAGGCCACCGGCAAGCCCAGCACCAGGCAGATCGCGGTCGTCGCCACCGCGAGATAGATCGAGCGGACGATGATCAGGATGTAGTCGGAGGCGAAGACCAGGCTGTCGTCGAAGTCGCGCTGATAGAGGAACTGGATATAGGCGTCGAAGGTCAGCGGCGCCTGCACGCCGCCATAGGGGTCGGCGGTCATGAAGGAATAGGCGAGCGCGATGAACATCGGGATCAGCATGAAGACGCCGATCGCCAGGACGGCGGGGGCGACCAGGAGCAATGTGCTTTGCCGGCCCATCCGTCCCGCCGCTCAGTGCCGCAATTCGCGCTCGGCCGTGTCCGGCCAGTCGACAGCGACCGTGTCGCCCGGCTGGAACGGCTCGCCCGCATCACGGACCCGGGCGCGCACGCGGGTGCCGTCCAGCAGGATCTCGTAGAGCGTGTCGAGGCCGAGGAAGGTGACGCCGGCGATCTCGCCCCGGGCCCGCGCGCCATGGCCGTTGAGCCGTCCCAGGGTGACGCGCTCGGGGCGTACCGCGACGGTCAGGGCGTCGTTGCGGCCCAGCACCTTGCCGGGGACGAGATTGGCCTCGCCGATGAAGTCGGCCACGAAGCGGCTGTTCGGATTGTCGTAGATCGCCTTCGGCGCTCCCACCTGCAGCACCAGGCCGTCGCGCATGACCGCGATCCGGTCGGACATGGCCAGCGCCTCCTCCTGGTCGTGGGTGACCAGGACGAAGGTGATGCCGGTCTCGCGCTGCAGGCGCTTCAATTCGCCCTGCATCTCCTTGCGGAGCTTGAGGTCGAGGGCGGAGAGCGGCTCGTCCAGCAGCAGTACCTTGGGCCGCGGCGCCAGCGCCCGGGCCAGGGCCACGCGCTGCTGCTGGCCGCCCGAGAGCTGCGCCGGCTTGCGCGCGGCGAAACCGTCCAGGCGAACCAGCGCCAGCGCTTCCTTCACCCGGGCCTCGATATCGGCCTTCGCCCAGCCGCACATCTCCAGGCCGAAGGCGACGTTGCCCGCCACCGTCATGTGGGGAAAGAGGGCGTAACTCTGGAACACCGTGTTGACCGGACGCTTCTGCGGCGGCAGCGCCGCGACGTCGAGGTCGTCGATGCGGATCCGCCCGGTGCTCGGCGTCTCGAATCCGCCGATCAGCCGCAGCAGCGTGGTCTTGCCGCAGCCCGAGGGCCCGAGGAGCGTGAAGAACTCGTTGCCGTCGATCCTCAGGCTGACTTCCTTCAGCGCGGCGACGACGCCGACATCCCTGGTGGTGAAGGTCTTCGAGACTCCCGTGAGCTCGATCATCGCGCGGTATGGCTCCGACAATGCGTGCGGCAAGCCCCGTTCCCATGCGGCGCTTGTCGCGAAAGCTTCGCAGCTAAATTATATTTGTCAATTGAAAATATATTTTTCGTCGTCTAGTGTTTGGGCCGACGATAATATATTCGCACCCTTCCCGAGGGCGGGCGCGATCTGGGAGCCGCATGCCACGCGAGACCGCGCACAACCTGACCCAGGGCGCCTATGAAGGCCTGCGCGCCGACCTGCTCGCCTGCCGCATCGCGCCGGGCAGCAAGCTGAAGATCCAGGACCTCTGCGAACGGTTTTCCGTGAGCCTTGGCGCCGTGCGCGAGGCGCTGTCGCGGCTGACCTCGGAAGGCCTCGTCATTTCCGAGCCGCAGCGCGGCTTCCGCGCGGCGCCGATCTCGGTCGCCGACCTCAAGGACCTGACCATGGTGCGCATCGAGGTCGAGAGCCTCTGCCTCAGGCGCGCGATCGAGGTCGGCACGGTCGATTGGGAGGCACGGCTGGTCGCCGCGTTCCATCGCCTGTCGAAGACTCCGGAGCGCGTCGCCTCGGACCCCGTTCGCGCCGCGGACGATTGGGCCGAGGCGCATGCGGGGTTCCACGCGGCGCTGGTCGAGGGCGCCGATTCGCCCTGGCTGCTGCGCCTCCATGCGCAGCTCTATGCGCAGAGCGAGCGCTACCGCCGGCTCTCGGTGCCGCTCAGCATGGAAGAGCGCGACGTCGGCGGCGAGCACCGCGCGATCCTCGAGGCGACCTTGAAGCGCGACGCCGACAAGGCGGTCAAGCTGCTGGCCCGCCATCTCGGCGCCACGACCGCGATCCTGCTGGAGGCGGATATCGAAGGCGCGTCGCCGGCCTCGCGGGTCGCCGGCGACGTCTGAATTCAGCGCGAGGGCACTCCGGATCTGGTATAATGGAGTTCGATCCGACATTCCGCCGATGCCCGTGGCCCGAGGGCTCGGTCCGGGCTCGACGCTTCAGGCGTGTCGCGAACCCCGACGGTGCCTTTACGAACGACGAATCCGCTGAATCCGCACCGGCGAAACAAGGCGTTCATCCTCAAAGGCTTGGCGCAGTTTATGGCGCCCCGACGGCATGGGGGCGTAAAGACCTCAAGTAAGCGTCATTGCCTGGCTTGGGCCGGCGGTCCCGTGCCGAACTAGGCGCCCGGGTCGAAGCCCGGGCATGACGATTCAGGTCGCGAGTCCGCCGCGCTGGAGGACTGCACCGGTTTCCGGGTCGAGCAGATGCATCTGGCTCATATGAGCGACCAGGGTGACCGTCTCGCCCGGCTTGGGCGGCACGGCCGGCTCGGTGCGCGCGATGGCCTCCTGGCTGCCGATGCGGACGTAGAGATACGTCTCCATCCCCATCGGCTCCGCCACCTCGACCTTCGCGTCGAGCCTGACCTCGTCGGCGCGGCCCCGGGGCTCGGTGAGATTCTCGGGGCGGATGCCGAGCTCGAGCCTGCGGCCGGCATGGGCGCGATAGGCGCCGACGAGCTCGGCCGGGACCGGCAGCGCCGTGCCGTCGTCGAGCGCCACGGCGAGCCCGCCGTCGCGCGCTTCCAGGCGGCACGGCAGGAAGTTCATCGCCGGGCTGCCGATGAAGCCGGCGACGAACTTGCTCCTGGGCGCGTGATAGAGGTCCTGGGGCGCGCCGATCTGCTCGATGCGGCCCTGGTTCATCACCACGACGCGGTCGGCGAGAGTCATCGCCTCGACCTGGTCGTGGGTGACGTAGACGGTCGTGGTCCGGACGTGCTGGTGCAGGCGCTTGATCTCGGCGCGCATGCGGACGCGGAGCTTGGCGTCGAGGTTGGAGAGCGGCTCGTCGAACAGGAAGACCTTGGGATGGCGCACCATGGCGCGGCCCATGGCGACGCGCTGGCGCTGTCCGCCGGAAAGCGCCTGCGGCTTGCGCGCCATCAGGCTCATGAGATCCAGCATCTCGGCGGCGGCATCGACGCGTTCCTTGACCTCGCTTTCGGGCACCTTCCGCAGCTTCAGCGCATAGGCCATGTTCTCGGCGACCGACATATGCGGATAGAGCGCATAGTTCTGGAACACCATGGCGATGTCGCGGTCGCGCGCCGGCACGTTGTTGACCAGCCGGTCGCCGATATGAATCTCGCCCGAGCTCAGTTTCTCCAGCCCGGCGATCATGCGCAGGGTCGTCGACTTGCCGCAGCCCGACGGGCCGACCAGCACCACGAACTCGCCGTCGGCGATCTCGAGGTCGATGGCGTGCACCACCTCCATGTTCTGGAAGCTCTTGCTGACCTTGCGCAGCGAGACCTCGGCCATCGTCAGCGCGCCGCGTATGCGTCCATGGCGAGCGCGCTGGCGCCGATCACGCCGGCATTGTTGCCGGTCTCGGCCTGCAGGATCTTCGGCGGCCGGCCGGGCAGGGGCAGCACGAAATCGAACGTATGCTTGGCGATCTTGTCGATGAAGAACGCACCGGCGAGCGACACGCCGCCGCCCACGATGATCGCCTCGAGGTTCAGCATGTTGGACATGATGCCCATCGCTTGGCCGAGCCAGCGCGCGACTTCGTCCACCGCCTGCAGGGCCTCGGGCTCGCCGGCCTTGGCGCGGTCCATCACCGCCTTGGCGTTCGGCGTCTCGATGCCGGGCTTCAATTCGATGCAGCGCTTGACCAGCGCCGTGGCGCTCGCCAGATGCTCCAGCATGCCCGGCACCGGCTTGGCGATGTCGGTGCGCGCGGGGTCCATGCTCATGCAGCCGAATTGCGGCGAGAGACCCTCCGGCCCGTCGATGATCTTGCGGTCGATCACCACCGCGCCGCCGATGCCGGTGCCCAGCGTGTAGAGCGCGAAGCGCTGATAGGGCCGCCCCGCGCCGTGCCGCATCTCGCCGAAGGTGGCGCCGACCGCGTCGTTGCGCACCCGCGCCGGAACGCCATGGCGCTTGCCGAGGATGTCGGAGAGCGAGCCTTCCATCAGGCAGGGCAGGGCCGGGCAGCGGCCGCGCAGCATGCCCGTATCCGGGAACGGCACGCCGGGCACGCCGATGCCGATGGCGACCGCCTTGTACCGCTCCATCAGCCGGTCGGCGGCGCCGTTGAGCAGGGTGAGGAAATCGGCGAAGGGGATCTCGCGATAGACCTCGATGCGCTCGCTTTCCAGGAGCTTGCCCTGGTCATCGACGGCGCCGATCTTGATGGCCGTGCCGCCGATATCCACCCCGATTGCAACCGGCATGGTCAGGCCTTCGGCTTGGGCGGGCGCACGTTGAGCTTATCGCCCAGGCCCGGATAGATCATCTTGTCGGGATCGATGCCGCGCGCGACGGCGAGCTCGCAGGCATACCATTGGAAGGGGATCGGGGCCCAGCTTGCGGCCACCCAGTCCAGTTCCGGCGCCTTCGGCCAATCGACCTCGAGGTCGAAGCGCGTCGCATGGCGGGAAAGATTGGCGATCACGAGGCGCGGCCCCAGCGGCGTGAGTGCCTCGCCGAGATTGGCCGCGACCTTCGCCTCGGCCTCGTTCTGGGCGATCATGACGACCAGGCTCTGCTTGGTCGTGCCGTAGCTGTGGCCGTGCAGCGCTTCCTCGGTGTCGAAGCCGGCGGTCGGCACGCCGCTGATCTCGGCGATCTTCAGCCCGGATTCCAACGCCGAGCCCAGATGCTGCGACTGGCCGGCCATCAGGATGTAGTCGGGCACGCCGTAGCGCGCCAGCAGGTCCTTGGCGGCGGCGAGGCCGGTCTCGACCGTCGCTTCCAGCGGCTTGACCAGCGCGGAAGGATCGAGCGCGCGGCTGCCGAGCTTGGCGGCGATGGCGAAGAGCGACAGCACCGTCGCGGTATAGCCCTTGGTCTTCGGGCCGACCGTCTCGGTGCCGATCGGCATCACCAGCACGTCGGCGCCGGTCTTGGCGAGGGCGCTCGCGCCGTCGCCGGTGACGGCGATGACCGAGAAGCCGGAGGCCAGCGCCCGGCGCGCCGCCTCGACCGGCGTCAGGCTGGTGCCGGATTGCGAGGCCACGACGACCAGCGTGTGCTGGCCGTTCGGCCTCGGCGGCAGGCGCAGGAAGGCCTCCGGCTCCTTGGCGAGGACGGTCGCGCCGGTCAGTTCCTCGAACGCGTCGGCGGCGCAAAGCAGGGCGTTCATCGACGAGCCGGTGCCGACCAGGACGATGCGCTCCGGTTTCCTGGCCAGCGACCTGAAGCCGGCCAGGGCGGCGGCGGTTTTCGAGGGCAGTTCCGCGAGCGTCTTCGGCTGCTCGCGAATATAGGCGCCGATCTGCATACTGGTGTTCCTGCGGTTCCGGTGGCGGAGAATAATTAAACAGTGTTTAATTATCCCACCTTCGGCCGGAGCGTCGAGGGGGAAATTTGAGGGACCGATCGATGGCGGAACGGAACGCCGGCCTGCAAGGCGCCAATCTGGAGCAGACCAGGACGATCAACCGGCGCGCGGTGTTCGAGGCGGTGCGCCGGCACGGGCCGATCACCCGCGCCGAGCTCGCGCGGCATATCGGCTTGACCGTGCAGGGCATCTCGAACATCGCGACCGAGCTGGAGGAGGCCGGGCTCATCCGTCAGGAAGGCAAGCGCGTCGGCCAGCGCGGCCAGCCTGCGGTCGAGCTCTCGGTCAACCCGGCGGGCGGCCATACGATCGGGCTCAGCGTCGCCTACGGCCATGTCACCGGCGTGCTGGTCGATCTCGCGGGCGCGATCGTCGCCCAGGAAGACAGGACGCTGAAGGAGCGCGGCCCGCAGGCGACGGTGCAGGCGCTCCATGTCCTGGCGCGTTCGCTGTTGAAGCAGTCGAAGGTGCCGGACGCCCATGTCTGGGGCATCGGCTGCAGCGTCCCGGGCACGGTGCAGAACGGCGCCTTCTGGTACGACAAGGTCCAGGAAGGCGACGCGTGGCACAAGTTCCCGCTGGCGCCGGAGCTGGAGAACCTGACCGGGTTGCGGGTCCTGGTGGAGAACGATGCCACGGTCGCGGCGATCGGAGAAAGTCTATACGGCGCGGGCCGCGCGGCCGCCAGCTTCTTCTACCTCCATTTCAACCTCGGCATCGGCGGCGGCCTGGTGCTCGACCGCCACCCCTATCGCGGCGCCTTCGGCGGCGCCGGCGAGATCGGGCATATGATCGTGAAGCCCGGCGGGCGGCCCTGTCCCTGCGGCAGCCGCGGCTGCCTCGAGCAATATGTCTCCTTCTATTCCGCGGCCGAGATGGTCTGCGGCACCGAGCGCACCCCGGACGAGGTGCCGGTGGAGGAGGTGGTCGGATACCTGCGCGCCGGCGATCCGCGGATACTCGCCTGGCAGCAGGAGGCGGGCCAGTACCTGAAGATCGCGATCCGCAACATCGAGGCGGTGTTCGATCCCGACACGGTGGTGATCGGCGGCGGCCTGCCCCAGGAGATGATGGACGGGCTGATCGCCGCCGCCTCGCCCTTGCTGCCCAGCATGATGCATCGGCGCGCCAACCCGCTGCCGCGCATCACCCCGGCCGAGCATGCCTCGGAGCGGCCGGCGCTCGGCGCCGCCGCCCTGCCGATGGCGGCGCTGCTGCAATCCGACGTCGTGCACGCGGCCTGGTCCGCGCCGACCGAGAAGGTGCGCAGGCGGGCGAACAAGGCATTGGCCATCCTCGGCGTTAACTTCGCGGACGCCGCCCAACCCCATTGACAGTCCCGTCCCCGATCGGCGATTAATACAACAGCGTTGTATTAATAAGGCGCGCAGGCAACGCTTTTCTCCTGCCGCATCAACAGGGAGTGACCACGATGAAACCGACGAGATCTCTGATGGCGGCGGCACTCGGCCTGACGGCGGCGGTCGCCTTCAGCGCCGTGGCCGAGGCGAAGACCACGCTCAATGCCCTGTTCATGGCCCAGGCCGGCTATTCCGAGTCCGACGTGCGGGCGATGACGGACGCGTATCTGAAGGACCATCCCGACGTTTCGATCAAGCTCGAGTTCGTCCCCTACGAGCAGCTGCACGACAAGATCACGCTCGCGGCAGGCTCGGGCCAGGGCTACGACACGGTGCTCTACGACGTGATCTGGCCGGCCGAGTTCGCCGAGAACAACATCCTGACCGACGTCACGTCGCGCATCGATCCGGCGACCAAGAGCGCCGTCGAGGACGGCGCCTGGACCACCGTCTACTACAAGGACAAGGCCTACGGCATGCCGTGGTCGGTCGACAGCAAGTACCTCTTCTACAACAAGGAGATGCTCCAGAAGGCCGGCATCGCCAATCCGCCCAAGACCTGGGACGAGCTGCTGGCCGACGCCAAGACCATCAAGCAGAAGGGCATCGTCGATTACCCGATCGTCTGGAGCTGGAGCCAGGCGGAAGCGGTGATCTGCGACTACGCGATCCTGCTGCAGGCCTATGGCGGCAAGTTCCTGGACGAGAACGGCAAGCCCGCCTTCAACAAGGGCGGCGGCCTCGACGCCTTGAAGTACATGGTCGAGACCATGAAGGACGGCGTCACCAACCCGCACTCGACCGAGTATCTGGAGGAGGACGTGCGCGGCGTCTTCTCCAGCGGCAAGGCGGCCTTCGCGCTCAACTGGACCTACATGTACGGCCTCGCCAACACCAACCCGAAGGAATCGCAGATCGTCGGCAAGGTCGGCGTGGTGGCGCCTCCGGGCGTCGAGGGCAAGAGCCCGATCGGCACCGTCAACGGCGCGATGGGCCTCGGCATCCCGACCAGCAGCCAGAACAAGGACGCCGCCTGGGACTACATCAAGTTCCTCTCCTCGCCCGAGATCGAGGCCAAGTACGCCGCGAGCAGCCCGCCGATCTGGAAGTCGTTCTATGAGGAAGCGGCCAAGCAGAGCCGTCCCGACGCCGACCTGATGAAGGCCGAGGCGGAGAGCTTCAACGCCTTGTCCAACCGGCCCCAGGTGCCCGATTATCAGCAGTTCTCCGCCCGTCTCCAGCAGGCCATCCAGCAGGCGCTGCTCGGCAAGGCGACGCCGGAGGATGCGCTGAACGCGGCGGCAGCCGACCTCTCCAACTAAGGCGGCAGAAGGACCGGTCTTGGAGTCACAGCGTGGAGTCTAGGGGACGACTGCTGCTGCTTCTTCCGCTGCTGATCGTCCTCCTGGCCGTGATCGGGTGGCCGCTGCTGGACACGTTCTGGCTCAGCTTCACCGACGCCCGCCTTGGCGGCCAGACCGGCAACTTCGTCTGGTTCGACAACTATCTCCATGCGTTCCGAGCGCCCGCCTTCCGGCGGGCGCTCTTCGTCACGGTGATGTTCACCGTGTGCACGGTCGCCGCCGAGATGCTGATCGGCCTCGGCGTCGGCCTGCTGCTCGACATGGACCTCTGGGGCCGCAAGTTCCTGCGCGGCCTGCTGATCGTGCCCTGGGCGCTGCCGACCGTCGTCAACGCCATGTGCTGGCGGGTGATCTACAATCCGGATTTCGGCGCGCTCGACGCCTTCCTGCAGCAGACCGGCATCATCAAGGAATACCAGAGCTGGCTCGGCGATCCCTCGACCGCGCTGATCGCGGTCGGCGCCGCCGACGTCTGGAAGACCTTCTCGCTGGTCGCCATCATCACCCTCGCGGGATTGCAGGCCGTGCCGCGCGAATTGAAGGAGGCGGCGGAGATCGACGGCGCCGGGCCGTTCGAGCGGTTCCGCACCGTGACCTGGCCGGTGATCCTGCCGCCGCTCACCATCGCCTGCGTGCTGCGCACCATCGAGGCGTTCAAGGTGTTCGACATCATCTGGGTGATGACCCGCGGCGGGCCGCTCGACAGCACCAAGTCGCTGAGCATCCTGGTCTACCAGGAGGCGTTCTCCTTCCGCCATGCCGGCTACGGCGCCTCGCTGGCCATGCTGTCGGTCGCCATCACCATGATGCTGATCGGCGCCTATAGCCGCGCGGTGCGGATCCAGGGAGCGGTGCGATGACCGCCAGGCAGCGCATCGGCCGCATCGCCGCCTATGCCGCCATGATCCTGGTCGCGGTCGTCATCCTGGCGCCGCTCGGCTGGATCGTGGTCATGAGCATCAGCCCGACCGTCGATCTGACCACCGTCCCGCTGCGCTGGATTCCGAGCGCGCTCGATTTCGAGCGCTACGAGCGCCTGCTGACCCTGGCGCATAACAGCGACGGCGAGGTCTTCCTCTACGCCCTGCGCAACACCTGCTGGGTGGCGGCGGGAACGACGGTGATCGCCTTCCTGCTGGCGATCCCGGCCGCCTGGGTGTTCTCCCGCGCGCGGCATGTGAGGTGGCTGCTCTATCTCATCGTTGGCACCTACATGCTGCCGCCGCTGATGTTCGTGGTGCCGCTCTACCGCATCCTCGCCTCGTTCAGCCTGCTGAACTCGCCCTGGGCGCTGATGGTGGCGGACAGCACCATCGTGCTGCCCTTCACCACCTGGTTCCTGAAGAGCGGCTTCGACAACATCCCGATCGAGATCGAGGAGGCGGGCGCCATCGACGGCGGGCGGCTCTGGAAGATCCTGTGGGACATCACCCTGCCGCTCGCAAAGCCGCTGATCGGCACGACGCTGCTGTTCTCGGCGCTGATCGTCTGGGACGAGTTCCTCTACGCGATCCTGTTCACCAGCGACAGCCGCGCCCAGACGCTGACCGTCGTGATCGCCAACCTTGCCAGCGGCCGGGTCTCCGACTTCGGCCTGCTGGCCGCGGCGGGCGTCATCGCCGCGCTACCCCCGGTCGCCGTCGGCTTGGTCCTGCAGCGGTCCATCGTCTCGGGCCTCACCAGCGGCGGCGTCAAGGGCTGACGGGTTCATAGGCGCAGGTCGGGTGCGATTCGACCCGTGCTGCATGATCGCGGTTCTCACGCCCTGAATCACATCGGACCAGTCTCCCGCGCGCGGCTGCCGGATGAGGCGAAGGCTCGGGTACCAGGGCGTATCGTCTCGGCCTCGCATCCAGCGCCAATCCGCGTCGGACGACAGGGCGAGGATGGTGGGTCGGCCCAGCGCGCCGGCAAGATGCGCCGTGGAGTTGTCGATGGTGACGACGAGATCCATGGCCGCCACCTGCGCGGCGAAGCGGTCCATGTCGGTCATCTGGTCGATCTCGGGGTCGATCGCCAGGTCGGGGCCGAGCTTGCCGCGCATCTTGTCCAGCTCGCCGTATTGCAGACTGACCCAGGTCACGCCGAGGCCCCCGAGGAGCGCACGCAGCTGCGCGACCGGTATCGAGCGCCGGGTGCCGGTCAGCATGTTGGCGCTGTACCAGGCGATCCCGACGATCGGCGCTCCGCGATCGTAGCGACGTCGCAATGCGGCCGTCTGTGCCGGATCGGCCGTGAGGTAGTTTGTGGCCAGCCATGGCTCGGGTCCGCGATCGGATCGCAGGAGGCCGGGCAGGTCCCCGGCATGGACATGCGCGGCGACATCGGTCGGCAGGCCGCCTCCGCCCCGGGCCACGAAGGTGGCGTCGGGAAACGAACGGATGAAAAGCGGCTGCAGGCGCGGGTCGCATTCGACCGCGCAGCGTATGCCGCGCTCCATGAGGCGGCCGAGCAGGCCGGCGAACATGATCTCGTCGCCGATTCCCTGCTCGCTCCAGATCATCAGCCGGCCATCCGGCACGCTGCCGCCGTTCCAGGCCGGTTGGCGCCGGGGATCGGCGCGGGTGCCACGGTTCTTTGCCTTCCAGCGCCAGTCATAACCGCTCCAGCCCCGATCGAAGTCGCCGTTCTTCAAGCGGATCAAGGCAAGGTTGAACTGTGGCCACGCCTTGGTCGGATCGAGCGCGACGGCCTGCTCGAGCACGGCGATGGCATCGGACTCGGCGCCGCGCTCCTGCAGCGTGAGCGAAAGGTTGGCCAGGAGCGCGCCGCGCGTCGGGGCGCGCTCGATCGCCCTCAGATGCGCGACCAGCGCGGCGTCCAGCCGGCCCAGTGCGGTCAGGGCGTTGCCGAGATTGGAAAGGGCATTGGCGTGGTCGGGGTCGTGGCGCAGCGCCTCGCGCGCCGCGCGCGCCGCCTCCGGGATTCTGCCGAGCTGTCGCAAGGCGGCGCTGCGGTTGGAATGCGCGTCGACGAAATCCGGTCTCGACCGGAGCGCCTGGTCGAAAGCGTCGAGCGCTTCGGCCGGCCGTCCGAGATCGTTGAGGTGGCGCCCGAGATTGAACCAGGCGTCCGCATCGTCCGGACGGAACGCCAGCGCCTTCCTGTAGGCGGCGCAGGCCTCCTCCAGCTCGCCGGTCCGTCCCAGCACCTCGCCGAGATAGACCCAGGCCAGGCCGAGCTCGGGGTCGCCGACGACCGCCTGGCGGAACGCCTGGGCCGCTTCCGCGAGCCGGCCAAGCCGGGCCAGGGCCTTGCCCATATCCATGTAGAGACCCGGATCGACGGAGCGCGCGGCGATGGCGGCGGCATAGGCCTCGACCGCCTCGGCGAGGCGGCCGGCCGCATGCAGCGCGTATCCATGCTTGGCATGGAGGCGCGCGACCGCCGGCGCGGCGGTCGTGGCGCGTCTGAACGCCTCGGCGGCGCCGGAGCACTCATTCAAGGCATGGAGGGCATCCCCGAGCAGCTCCAGGGCCTGCACATCGTCCGGCCGCCGCTCCAACACCTGCAGCGTCCAGCCGATCCCCTGCTGGAGATCGCCCCGCCGGCAGCAGATCACCGCGAGCAGGTTGATCGTATCGAAGTCCCCGGGCGCGGCCGCCAGAAAGTCCCGCGCCGCGCGCTCGGCCAGCTCGAGCCGATCCGATGCATAGTGTTGGAATGCAGTGGCGCGCGACGGCATCGCCATTGGCATCCTCCTTACAGCCTTGCGGTGGTACGCGCCGATGCGCAAAAACGGTCGCATCAATCGAGGCGGAGACATACTCGGAAACATTACAGCCTCGAAATACGCGGGCTTCCATCCGCGATCGAAAAATTCTCGCCGGAAATCGATCGAGCTGCCGTTAAACAGGCGATCGGCAGACAGGCGCTAGCAAGCGCCGGTGGGGAGCGCCGATCTTCCGGGATGAACTGCTGTGAAGCTTGCGTTGTGACCCACGTCCTACCAGGCGCCCGATCGTTGAACGACGTTCAACCTCCTGCTGAAGGCGGCGAAGTCTCGGGCGTCGAGGACGAAGCGCTCACCGAACGCGTCCGGCAGGGCGACGTCGACGCCTACCGCGCCCTGGTGGAACGCAACATCGACCGGGCCTATGGCCTCGCCCTGCGAATCCTCGGCAACGCGGCCGATGCCGACGACGTCACTCAGGATGCGTTTGTGAAGGCCTGGATCCATCGCGGCAACTGGCAGGCCGGCCGCGCCAAGTTCAGCACCTGGCTCTATCGCGTGATCGTCAACCGCTGCATCGATCTGAAGCGCGCGCCGAAGGGCGTCTGGATCGAGGACGTCCCGGAGCCCACGGATCAAAGCGAGGAAGCCGGCGACGCGCTGCATAAGCGCGAGGTGTTCGGCCGGCTGGACGAGGCGCTCAACCGCCTGCCGAACCAGCAGCGGATCGTCCTCATTCTCTCCTATCACGAGGACCTCGGAAACGCCGAGATCGCCGAGCTGCTCGGCACGACCGTCAGCGCGGTCGAATCGCTCCTGAAGCGCGGCCGCAAGCGGCTGCGCGAGCTGATGCGGCGGTCCGAGGCCGACGTGCGCCGCCTGCTCGGCTCGAACTGAGGCCCCTGCGGCGCGGCAAATTCCCCGCCCGACTTTGCTCCTCGGGCCGTTTAATCCACATCGCAAACGGCAACGATGATCGTTCCGGATGCGGCGCGGCGCCGAAAGCGGCGGCCGAACGGTCTCAAGAAGGAGGATACCATGCCCGTCATCGCCACGAATACCGCAGCCAACACCGCGCTGCGCTACCTGAACAGCAATGCGGCCGAGCAATCGTCGTCGCTCTCGAAGCTGGCCAGCGGCTCGCGCATCACCAAGGCGTCGGACGACGCCGCCGGCCTCGCGATCGGCACCCAGCTCAAGGCGGACGTGACCGCGCTCTCGACTGCAGCCACCAACTCCTCGCAGGCGAGCTCGATCCTGCAGATCGCCGATGGCGGCCTTTCCAACATCAGCGACATCCTGCAGCGCCTGAAGTCGCTGGCCACCACCTCGGCCTCGGGCAACGTGACCGATGACCAGCGCACCGGTGACCTGCAGACGGAGTGGGACCAGCTCGTCGAGGAAATCGATTCCATCGCCTCCGGTACGCGCTACGCGGGCAACTCGCTGCTCGACGGCACCAGCGACTATGCGGCGGGCGTCAGCTTCCTGGTCGGCACGACGTCGTCGGACACGATCTCGGTGACCCTGGATTCGGCGACCACCTCGGCGCTCGGCCTCTCCAGCGCGTCGATCTCGACGGCAGCGGATGCGAGCGCCGCAATCGACTTGATCGACACCGCGATCCAGACGATCACCGAGGATCGAGCCAGCGTCGGCGCCTCGGAGTCCCGATTCAACTTCCACTCCGAGAACATCTCCACCAGCAGCGAGAACGTGTCGGCCGCGGAATCGACCATCATGGATGCCGACGTGGCAGCGGAGAAGTCCGACCTCGCCTCGGCCGACGTGATGACCCAGGCGAGCGTCGCCGCGCTGGCGCAGGCGACCAAGATTCCGCAGGAGCTGCTGCAGTTGCTGGAGGGCTAAGGCAGGTAGGACGATCCGGGCGGCGGCGAAGCGGCCGCCCGGGTCTCCGATCTTCCGGCAGATATAGGCATGGCTTCGGTATCCAGTACATCCAGCGCTACGGTCTCGACCAGCCAGACGAGCTCGTCGGTTGCCCGATCCGGCCTGACTGCGGACGACGTGGTCACCGCGAAGGTTCAGCCGCTGCTGGACCAGATCGACACCATCAACGACGAGATCTCCTCCAACGAAACCAAGATCGCCGCCTACGAGGACATGCAGGCGCTGCTGCAGAACATCGCCAATGCGGTCGATGCCCTGCGCAATCCCTCGGACCAGAGCACGGATGTCTTCAACAAGCGCTCGGCGACGCTGACCTCGAGCGGCTCGACCGCCGCCGCCGACCTCATGAGCGTCAGCGTCGATGCCGGCACCGCGACCGGCAAGCACCAGGTGGTGGTGAGCCAGGTCGCCACTGCCGAGCGCGTTTCCAGCGATAGCCAGAGCTCGCGGAGCGACGCGCTCGGCCTTTCGGGCAGTTTCACGATCGGCGAGGCGGGAAAGACGGCGGTCACCATCGCCGTCGACAGCGACGATTCGCTGGACGACATCGTTTCCGCGATCAATAAGCAGACTTCGACGACCGGCGTCACGGCCTCGGTGATCGCGGTCTCCACCGACAGCAGCAATCCCCAGTACAAGCTGGTGCTGACCGCCAGCGACACCAATCAGGCCATCGAGATGACCACCACCGACGGCTCGGTGCTCGGCGATCTCGGGGTCACCGGCAGCGACGGCTCCACCGCCGCCAACGTGCTGCAGGCGGCGCAGCCGGCGATCCTGACCGTGGACGGCATCTCCGGCATCGAGCGGGATACGAACCAGATCGACGACGTCATCGACGGCGTCACGCTCGATCTGACCGAGGCCGATCCGGACAGCACGGTGACGATCAACATCGCCAACAATACCAGTGATGTCGAATCCGCGATCGAGGACCTGGTGACCGCCTACAATTCCTGGCGCGAGTTCGTGGCGGAGAATCAGAAGACCAATTCCGACGGCACCGCGTCATCCGATGCCACCCTGTTCGGCGATTCCACGCTCCGTGGTCTCAGTCTCTCGGTGGACAGCGCGCTCAATTCCTTCATCGGAAGCACGTCGCTCGGCTCGATCGGCCTCACGCTCAACTCCGACAACGAGCTCGAGGTGGACAGCGATGCGCTGGAGACGGCCCTCGACAGCGACTTCGCCTCGGTCGAGGCGCTGTTCGAGTACCAGATCTCGACCTCGAGCACCGATCTCACGGCCATCAGCCACAACAGCAGCACTTATGCCGGGACGATCACCCTCGATGTGACCACGGACGACGACGGCAACGTCACCGGCGTATCCGGCACGGATGCCTCGGGCAATGCGGTCGACTTCACCTATTCGGGCAACACCATCAAGGGTGCCTCCGGCTCCCTCTATGCGGGGATGGTGTTCCAATGGTCGGGCGCGGCTTCCGAGACGGTGACGATCACCACCACCAACGGCATCGCCAGCCAGCTCTATGCTCTGACCTCCGACGCCGCCGACACGTCCACCGGATCGGTCCAGTCGGTCATCAACAATCTCCAAGAGCAGGACGACACGATGACCGCGCGGGTCGCGTCGCTCCAGACGCGTGCCGATAACTACGCGACATTCCTGCTCGATCAATACGGCAAGCTCGAGGCAAGCATCTCCCAGGCCAACCAGACGGCCGACATCCTCAAGCAGCTGATGGAATACGACACTAGCGGCAGTTGAATGGGTATGCCTATGACGAACAAGCAGGGGATCGCCGCCTATCGAAGCGGGCTGAGGACGGCCTCGCCGCTGGCCTCGGTGGTGATGCTTTATGACGGCGTCCTGACGCGCATCGGCAGGGCGGCGGCTTCGGCCCGGCGGGATGACACCCTCGGGCAGCTGGAGCACGTGATGCGGGCGGTGCAGATCCTCAACGGCCTCAATCAGTCGCTCGACATGGCGGCGGGCGGCAGCGTCGCCCTGTCCCTGCGCGACATGTATGGGGCCGTTGCCGTCGCCCTCTACAATTCCGTGGGCCGCGACCAGGCGGTCGAGGCCTGCGACAAGCTGGCGGCGGCGGTGCGCAAGACCCGCAACGCCTGGGCCCAGATCGCCGGTCTGCCGCAACTGGCGGGGCCCGCGGATTTCGCCGAGACCTGTACCCGGCCTGAACAATCGGGTATAGTTGAACCGGAGCAAGAATTGCTCCGTGACCGCACTTCAAAGAAGAGCGAAGCCGATGTCCGGGACCACGTCCGCGACCCTGCCCGAAATGAGCCTGGAGGCGTTCCAGGACTTTCTCGACCAGTTCGGAGAAGATCCGGCGAAGTGGCCTGAGAGCCTTCGTCGCGCCGCCGAGACGCTGCTCGCGCGCGATGCGGCCGCGCGGGCTGCATTCGCCGAGGCGCGGATAAACGGCGCCGGGTTGCGCCGCCGTTTCGTCAAGGCGCCGACGCGCCTCTTGCAGACGATCGATCGACGAGTCCGCGACATCGCCGAGGCCGAGCGGCCGCGTTCGGCGGTTGCCAACGGCCGGCCCTGACGCCGCATTCCGCACGCATTAAGGCTTCAGCAAGCTTCGTTTACGCCGGGTAAAGAATCCGCGCCCGATATCGGCGCGGTTCTCCGTAGAAGATCGCAAAGGCTTCCTTGAGATGAAGGGTCTTTGCGATGACCGCCATCACTTCAGCGACGCTCAGCTCCTCGGCCACCGGCACGTCGAGCACCAGCAGCACGAGCTCGACCGCCGACACGGCGTACAACACGTTCCTCACGCTGCTGACGACGCAGCTGCAGAACCAGGATCCGCTCAACCCGACCGATCCCGACCAGTTCACCAGCGAGCTGATCCAGCTTGCCGGTGTCGAGCAGCAGATGAGCTCCAACGACACGCTGAGCCAGCTGCTCTCCAGCGTGAACTCGCTGACATTGTCGAGCGGCGTCGGCTACATCGGCAAGACCGTCGAGTTCGACGGCAGCGATTCAACGCTGCAGAACGGTGCGGCCCAGTGGAACTACACGCTGCCCAGCACCGCGAGTTCCGTGACGCTGACCGTCTCGGATGCGAGCGGCAACACGCTCTACCAGACCTCGGGTGACGTTGCCGCCGGCGAGCATTCCTTCACCTGGGACGGCACCGCCGGCGACGGCACGACGTATGACAGCGGAACCTACACGCTGACCGTCCAGGCCCTCGATTCCGACGGCGACACCATAAGCACCAGCACCACCGCGCTCGGGAAGGTGACCGGCGTCGATTCCTCCAGCGGCTCGGTCGAGCTCAAGCTGGGCACCACGACGGTCGATCTTTCCGACGTGCTGTCGATCACCGAATAGGGAAGGGCTTCACCATGGGTCTCGGAGCGGCACTCGATTCGGCGGTATCGGCGCTGCAGGCGCAGAGCAAGGCATTGTCGATCATTTCCAACGATCTCGCGAACAGCAGCACCATCGGCTACAAGAGCGTCGGCACCTCCTTCACCTCGCTGCTGACCGAGGAAACTTCGGCGACCACCTATTCCGCGGGCGGCGTCATCGCCTCCGCGACGCAGAATGTCGGCGCCCAGGGCCTGATCGCCTCGACCTCCGCCTCGACCAACGTCGCGGTCAATGGCAGCGGATTGTTCGTGGTGACCGCCGACAAGGACACCAGCGACGTCTTCTTCACCCGCAACGGCGAGTTCAGCGCCGACAGCGACGGATACCTGGTGAACAACGGCTACTACCTGATGGGCTGGACCACGGACAGCGACGGCAACGTGGAGTCGAGCAACGTCAACAGCGTCGACGGCCTGGAACCGATCAACATCAACCGCTACACGACCTCGGCGGCCGGCTCGACCGAGGTGACGCTGAAGGCGAACCTGCCGGCGGACGCCGATGACGGCGACAGCTTCACCACCTCAGTCTCGGTCTACGACTCCCTGGGCGTGTCGCAGGACGTGCCGCTGACCTGGACCAAGTCGACGACGACAGAGAATACCTGGACGCTCACCATCGGCAATCCGACGGACCCATCGACCGGCGACCAGACCGGCACGATCGGGGGCTCCTCGAGCTACACCATCACCTTCAACACCGACGGCACGCTCGCTTCCGTGACGGATTCGGGCGGGAATGCCGTCGATCAGGCGACCATCACGGTGAGCTCCTGGAACGACGGCGCCGCCGCCGGCGACGTCACCCTCAGCCTCGGCACCGCGGGCAGCGCCGACGGCCTCACTCAATATGCCTCCGGCAGCGACGATCCATCGATCGACATCAAGAGCGCGACCACCGACGGGGTCGCCTACGGCACGCTGAAGAGCGTCTCCATCGGTGACGACGGGACGGTCACGGCGAACTACACCAACGGCCAGTCGCTGCCGATCTACAAGATCGCCATCGCGACCTTCGCCAATGTCGACGGGCTGAAGGCCCAATCGGACAACGTCTACCAGATGACCGCGGAATCCGGCTCCTACACGCTCCATGTGGCCGGCGAGGGCGGCGCCGGCTCGGTGGTCGGCAGCAGCCTCGAGCAGTCGACGGTCGATACCGCCGACGAGTTCAGCCGCATGATCGTCGCCCAGCAGGCCTATGCGGCGGCCTCCCAGGTCATCACGACCAGCAACACGATGTTCAACGACCTGATGCAGGCGATGCGGTGAGTGGCGCAGGCAAGAAGCCGGCGGACCGGGAAGAGCTCGCGGACGGGATCGCGAAGGAGCGGGGTGCGCTGCGCCGGAAGCTGGCGCAGATCCGGCGCTGGCTGGGCACCGATCCCGAGGGCGCGGAAGGCCTTGCCGTCCTGGTCGGGCGGGTCCGGGAGCAGATCTCCGCGCTGCCGGACGAGGAACGCCGGCTGTTCCACACCGCGGCGAGCCTGGCGGTCGCCGACCTGCGCGACAGCGAGGATGCGCTGAAGCACTACCTCGCCATCGTCAAGGAAGAGCTCACGCGCCGCGGCGCTCATGCCGCCGCGGCCAACGCCTACGGCACGCTGCGGGGCAAGGCGCCGCGCCGTCGGGCCCGTCATTGAACGCACGACGTCTCTGCCGAAGGAGGCAATGGTGACGAACCGGGAACGCATAGGAATGGGTCGGCAAAGCGCCTGTCCGAAGGACGTGGACCTCGATGAGCTGATGGAGGTCGTGAGCGAGCTGATCGAGGTCATGCGCCAGGAGAACGATTTCCTGCGCGCCGGCATGCCGGCGGCGCTCTCCGAGCTCGGCGCGCGCAAGGAGGCGCTGACGCGCAAGTTGATCGAGCGCGGCCGTTTCGGCGGCGCGGAAGGCGGGCCGGATGCGGACGAGACGGCGTCGCGCCGCCATCTCCTCGCTGCGGGAAATGCGCTCAAGGACCTTACCCGGGAGAACATGCTGTTGCTCGAGGGCGCGATGTCCGCCAGCCGCCGCCGGATCGAATCGGTCATGCGCGCGATCCATGCGCATGAAGGCCGGGCGAACGGCAGCCCGTCGCTCGACTTCCGCGTCTCCACCGTCAAGTTCGACGTCTGAGGCCGGGGCGGGATCGCTCATGGCCCTCTCCGCCATCAACTCGGCGCTGAGCTCCATCTTCGCCATCCAGCGCCAGATGGATCTGGCCTCGGCCAACATCGCCAATGCCGATGTCGCCGGCTATACCGCGAAGTCGGTCGAGGTGCTGACTTCGGTCAGCGGCGGCACCGGCTCCGGGGTGACGACTTCGGCTGCGACCAGCACGGTCGATCGCTTCCTGCTGCAGGACATCGCCGCGGCGACCGGCAGCGCCGCCGCCGCCGATACCGCAAGCTCCTATTTCCAGTCGCTGCAGCAGCTGTTCGGCGACATCTCCGGGTCGGATTACAGCGGCAGCGATCTTTCCTCGGCCCTGTCCGGCCTGTCCGATGCGGTTTCCAATCTGGCCGGTACCCCGGACAGCGCATCCTATCGCGACGCGGTGGTCAGCGCTCTGGACGACGTGGCCGCAGAGCTGCGCAGTACGTCGTCGGGCGTGCAGGATCTGCGCAGCCAGGCCGACCAGGCGATCTCCGACAAGGTCGACGAAGTCAACACGGCGCTCGAACGGATCGCCGATCTCAACGTCCAGATCCGCAGCGCGAAGGCCGCCGGCCAAAGCACCGCCGATCTCGAGGACGAGCGCATGACCGCGCTGCAGACGGTCGCCGGCGACATCGACGTCAGCTACTACACGGATCAGTACGGCAATCTGCAGATCTATACCGCGGGAAACCAGATCCTGGTCGACAGCGCCGGGGCGCGTCAGCTCTCGCACACCGCATCCTCGCTCTCGGCCGGTACCACTTATGCCGGCGGCGGAATCGACGGCATCACGGTTAACGGCGTGGACATCACCAGCCGCATCACGACCGGCAGCATCGCCGCGCTGATCCAGCAGCGCGACAGCGTGCTGCCCAGCGTCCAGAGCGAGCTCGATGCCCTGGCCCAGTCGCTCGGCTCCAGCGTCAACGCGGTTTTCAATGCCGGAACCGCCGATCCGCCGCCGAGCAGCCTGACCGGCACTGCCGATGTCGCGGCCGGCGATGCCGTTACTGTCGCCTCGGGCACGACGGTTCGCGTGGCAGTCACCGATTCCGACGGCAACATCGTCAGCTACAGCGACGTCGACTTGAGCGGTGCGGCCACGGTCGCGGATGTCGCGACCGCCCTGTCGTCGGTCTCCGGCGTCACCGCGGCGGTGATCGACGGCCATCTCTCGATCTCGGTCGGCACAGGGCAGGGAATAGCGGTCTCGACCCTCGGCGGGAGCGTCGATGGGACGGACTTCTCCAGTGCCTTCGGGCTCAACGATGTCCTGACCGGCACGGATTCGGCCGCGACCATCGCGATCCGCGCCGACCTCGCCGCTACCCCGGCGCTGCTGCCCTCAGGCACGCTCGATGCTTCCGGAAGCCTGACGGTTGGGGCCGCCGCGGCCTCGGCCGGGGACGCGACCGTCGCCACGGCGCTGTCGGACGCGCTCACCGGCAAGACCAGCTTCGGCGCGGCCGGCTATCTCGGGGCGGTCAAGGCCAGTTTCACCGACTACGCCGCCGACATCGTCGGCAGCGTCGCGACCCGAGCCGCGACCGCTTCCGATACGGCGACCAATGCCGATTCGACGCTCAGCGGCCTGAAGGCCAGCTTCACCAGCCAGTCGGGCGTCAGCGTCGACAACGAGACGGCCAAGCTTTCCGAGCTGCAGAACGCCTATGCGGCCTCGGCCCAGATCCTGACGGCCGTCCAATCCATGTTCCAGAGCCTGTTGAACGCGGTGCAGGGCTAAGAAGAGGCGAGACCCATGACCACGACGGTCGCGACCCATGGCATCTATCAATCGGTGCTGAACTTTGCCCTCAATGTCCAGCAGCGTCTCGCCACGACGACGGTGCAGGAATCCTCCGGCCTGGTCTCGACCCAGGCGGCGGGGCTCGGCACCAGCTCGGCGCGGCTGCTGAACCTGCAGGGCGAGCTCTCCAGCGCCGAGCGCTGGTCGGCCAATGCCAGCCTGGCCGGCGACCGCGTGCAGGTCATGTATTCGGCCGTCGGCAACATGGTCGACCTGGCCAGCAGCCTCAAATCGGCGATTGCCGCCGCGATGTCGGGGACGGATACCGGCACCACCGCGGACACGCTTCGCACGGCGGCGCAGGATGCGCTGGACGACCTTGCGGATCAGATGAACGTGCAGCTCGGCGGCCGCTATCTCTTCTCCGGCAGCGACACGGACATCGCCCCCGTCGATCTGACCGACTATCCGTCGACCACGCCGCCCAGCGCGACCACGGCCGATACCGGCTATTACCAGGGCGACGATCAGCTCGCGGCGATCAGCGTCTCGGCCGAGACCAGGATCACCTATGGCGTCGCCGGCAGCGCCGGCGCTTTCGAGACGGTGCTGCGCGCCGCGGCCCTCGCCGCGTCGGCGAGCAGCAGCGACCCGGTCGACAGCGATGCCTTGAGCTCGGCCTACGATCTCGTCACCACGGCGATCAGCAAGCTCTCCGCGCTGCAGGAGGGGCTGTCCAACACCGCCGGACGCCTGACCGAGGCGAAGGCCTCGCAGGACAGTTTCAGCGACTACCTGAAGACGATGGTGTCGGACATCAAGAACGTCGATGCGGCCGAAACCATGACCAGGGTGACGGAGCTGCAGACCCAGCTCGAAGCCTCCTACTCAGCCGTCTCCGCGATCCTGAAGCTCCGCCTGACCGACTACTTGTGACCGGTTGCCCGGAACGGCGGATCGTGTTCCCCCGCCTGCGCACAAGGTGCGTCGGTTCTTGACCGGCCGCGGCCCGTCTCATTCTTAAGACTCCCGCTCAGCCGTGAGAGAGCCCGCCCAGAAAAGCGCCGGCTTTCTGCGGGTCTCGCTCGCAACGGCCGTGGCACGGCCGTTGCGTCGGCCTCCGGCGAACATCGGCTGCAATCGGGCGCCAGAAATGGCGGGGGAGGAGCTCGTAATGGATCTCGGTTTGTTCATGATGCCGCTGCACGATCCGCGGCGCGACTACACGGAAGTCCTGCAGCAGGACCGCGAATCGATCATCCTGGCCGATCGCCTCGGATTTGCCGAGGCGTGGGTGGGCGAGCATATCACCTGTTCGGCGGAGCCGATCGCCGATCCGCTGCAATTCATGGCCACCCTCATTCACGCGACCAGCAAGATCAAGTTCGCGACCGGGGTGCTCAACCTTCCGCAATATCACCCGGCGGTGGTCGCCGGCCGGGTGGCGCAGTTCGATCATCTCTGCCAGGGCCGCTTCATCATGGGCGTCGGCCCCGGCGGCCTGGTCACGGACATGGAGCTGTTTGGAACCGGCGACAAGAACCGCGCCGAGATGATGGTCGATGCGATCGACATCATTCACAAGATCTGGGCGTCGGACTGCCCGTACAACATCAAGGGCAAGTTCTGGGATGTTGTCGTCGAGAAGACGATCATTCCGTCGCTCGGCTTCGGCCCGATGCTGAAGCCGTTCCAAAGACCCAATCCGCCCCTCGGGATCTCGGTGATGAGCCCGTCCTCGAGCAGCGCGCGGCAGGCCGGCGGGCGCGGCTGGGGCATCGTGTCCGCCAATTTCACGCCGGCCTCGAATGCCAGGACCCACTGGGAGCAGTACGTCATCGGCAGCGAGAAGGCGGGCCGTCGGCCGGACCGCAGGAACTGGCGGGTCGCCCGATCGATCCTGGTGACCGACACGGACCAGGAGGCCGAGGAGTATCTGGCCGGCGAATCCTCCATTGGCTATTACTACGACTACATCATCGAGGATATGAATGCGTTCAAGCTGCTCGGCGTCCTCAAGCCATCGACGACGATGCCGGACAGCGAAGTGACGCGAAAGAACTGCATGGACTGGATGGTCTATTCGGGTTCGCCAAAGACCGTGCTCGATCGCCTGGTCCATCTCATGGACGAACTCGGCGGGCCGGTCGGCGCGCTGCTGATGACCCAGAAGGACTGGGATAGGCCCGCCCTGCACAAGCGCTCGATGGAATTGCTGGCGAATGACGTGATGCCGAAACTTCGGCAACATTGCGCGCAGAGCCGCGTGGCGGAGTAGCCGCGGCTTGTCGCGGTCGCGTCCTGGCGCAGAGGGGGTCATGTACGATTATGTCGTGGTCGGAGGCGGGTCCGCCGGTTGCGCGGTCGCGGCGCGTCTCAGCGAAGACAGCGACAGGCGGGTGCTGCTCCTGGAGCAGGGGCCGCGGGACTGGAACCCGTACATCCACATGCCCGCCACCTATTTCAAGACCGCGAAGGGAAATCTCCTGACGCGGTACCGCATCGAGCCGCAGCGACATCAGGGCGGCATCTCGCCGGAATTCGTGCAGGGAAGAGTCCTTGGCGGCGGCAGTTCGGTCAATGCCATGGTGTACATCCGCGGCTGCCCGGAGGACTACGACGCCTGGGAGCGGGAGGGCTGCCGCGGATGGGGCTACCAGGACGTCCTGCCCTATTTCAAGCGCGCAGAGGACAATGAGCGCTTCAGCGGCCCGGTGCACGGGCAGGGAGGTCCGCTCTCGGTTTCGGACCAGCGCCATACGCATTACCTGACGAAGGCCTGGCTCCGTGCCTGTCAGGAGCTGGGGATCAACTTCAACGACGATTTCAATTCCGGCCATCAGGCAGGTTGCGGCCTGTACCAGGTCACCATGCGGAACGGCCGGCGCTGCAGCGCCGCGGTCGCCTACTTGAAGCCTGCCCGCGGAAGGAAAAATCTCTCGATCGTGACCGGGGCAAGAGCCACGAGAATCCTGGTGGAACGCGGCCGCGCGGTCGGCGTCCAGTTCATGGCGGCAGGGCGCCTGGAGACCGTTCGCGCCGAATCGGAGGTGATCGTCTGCTCGGGCGCGATCGGGTCGCCGCATCTGCTGCTGCTGTCGGGCATCGGTCCGGCCGGTCATCTGCGCCAGGTCGGGGTTCCCGTCGTGCACGATCTCCCCGGCGTCGGCGAGAACCTGCAGGACCATTTCGACATGTTCCTGATCTACCAGCTGTCCGGTCCGCACAGTTACGACAAGTACAAGAAGCGCCGCTGGCAGGCCTGGGCCGGCCTGCAATACGCGCTGTTCAAGAACGGCCCTGTCGCCTCGAACATCTGCGAAGGCGGGCTGTTCTGGTACGGCGACGCGGCCGATCCGCTGCCCAATCTCCAGTATCACTTCCTGCCGGGCGCGGGCGTCGAGGAGGGCGCGGAATCCGTCCCGAGCGGCAATGGCTGCACGGTGAACGTCTATATGACGCGGCCCCGTTCCCGCGGGACGGTCCGGTTGCGGTCTTCGGATCCGCAACAGCCGCCGCTGGTCGACCCGAACTATTTGGCCGACCCGTATGACGTGGAATGCCTGAGCGAAGCGGTCCGTGTCGGTCAGGCGATCATGGGACAGCCGGCGATGCGGCCTTACGTCGATCGACCGATCAGGCCCGACAAGATCATCGAGAATCGCTCGGAGCGCGCCGAGTTCGTCCGGCGCACCGGCCAAGGGGCGCTGCACCCGTCGGGCGCCTGCAAGATGGGTACGGACGAGATGTCCGTGGTCGATCCGACGCTTCGGGTGAGGGGCATCGACGGGCTTCGCGTCGCCGACACCTCGATCCTGCCGCGGCTGATCTCGGGCAACACCAATGCGCCCGCGATGATGATCGGCGAGCGCGCGGCGGATTTCATCAAGGGAAATCGGCCGACCGGTGGCCTCCGGATGGCCGGCTAGCTGTGCCTCGGTGCGGCCCGGTCACGTTCCGAAACGCCGATGATGTCAGGCCATCGAAAGGCCGTGTCGCTTCAGCTTCCGATACAATGTCGCCCGGCTCACGCCGAGCAATGCGGCGCACCTGATCGGGTCCCCGGCGGCCTGCCTGACGGCCGATTCCACCGCCGCTCGTTCCGCCGTATCGACGGCGGCCTTGGCATTGGTCCAGCTTGGCGCAAGCGTGTCGGACGCGCCGACGGCCTGCGACTGCGTTCGAACGCCGGCCGCGCTCGGCCCGCCGTGGGGGCCGCCATGGGGGCCGGGGCGTCCCGGCTCCGCCAGCTGCATGAAGAGGCCGCCGGCCGTCAGATCGCGGGGCTCGATCGTCTTGCTGTCGCAGAAGTTCACGGCCCGGAGAAGAACGTTGCGAAGCTCCCGGATATTTCCCGGCCAGTCGTAATTGAGGATCTGTTCGATCGCTTGCCCGCTGAGGCGCAGTCCGCGGCCGTCGGCGACCTCCGCCACCATCTGCTCCGCGAGATAGGCAATGTCCTGCCGCTCTCGCAACGAGGGAATCGTGACCACGGCGCCGGTGAGGCGGTGAAACAGATCGCGACGGAACTTCCCCTGGCGCATCAGCTCGACCAGGTCCTGGTTGGTGGCCGCGACGACCTGGCAGTCGACATATCTCGTCTTGCCGCCGCCCAGCGGCGTCACCTCGCCGGTCTCCAGGAACCTGAGAAGGCGGGTCTGGAGCGTCGGCGCCATATCGCCGATTTCATCGAGGAAGAGCGTCCCGCCATGCGCCTCGCAGATGCGGCCCTGGCTGCCGTCGCGGTTCGCCCCGGTGAAGGCGCCGGAGCTGTAGCCGAAGAGCTCGCTGTCGATGAGCGATTCCGGAACCGCCGAGCAGTTGAACGCCACGTAGGGCGCGCCGGGGCGGCCGCAGGCGTCGTGCAGCGCCCGCGCCAGCGTGTCCTTGCCGACGCCGCTCTCTCCAAGCAGCAGCAGATGGGGGCCGCTGCCCATCAGGCGGAGGAGGATGTCGACGTTCTCCTTCATCCGCGGGTCCTGGCCGACGCACTCGGCCAGCGTGGGACGCCGCCGGGACTGCGTGGATTGCTTGCGCGCCTCTCGAACGACGATGGAGCCGCCGCGCGCTTTGGGCGTCATGGGCGGCCGCGACGTTGCCTCGAAGTACGCGCCCCGGCCGTTCAGCGGTCTCAACTTGGGGGCGATGGTCGAGAGTTGCGCCGGGTGGGAGATCGCCTTGGGGCGCTCGAAGATGCCCCACAGCCCCCGGACTCCCAGCGAGCCTTCCCCCAGCGACAGCAGATGGCGCGCGAACCTGCTCGCGCCGATGACCCTGAAGTCCTCGTCGACCGCCAGCAAAGCCGGTGAGTTTCCCGGCGCGCGGAGCGAGACGACCGAGAGCTGCCGGAAGTGCTCCCGGAAGAAGCGCGTCTCCAGCCGCCGCGCCAGATCCTGCGCCACCGCGTAGACCACCTTATGGGTCGTCAGCGGAAGAGCCGGGTTGCGCGACGAGAAATTGATGACGCCCAGGACCTCGCCGGCATGGTCGAAGAAGGGCGCTGCGACGCAGCCCTGGATCGTGAAATCCGCGAAGAAGTGGTCGGACAGATAGACCGAGCAGGGCTCGAGCGTGAGAAGGCTCGTTCCGATCGCATTCGTTCCGCCGATCGCCTCGGTCCAGACCGCCCCGATCCTGTCCGTCGGGCAGTAGTAGCTCGCATCCTGGCTCTTGCGATCGACGATGATCGTGCCCTCGCTGTTCGCAAGGTACGCGCTGTAGCCGCCACCCTCGATGATCGAGAGGACGCTCTCGAGCTCGCTTCCGACGACGGATAGGTCGGCGGTGAAGAGGCTTTCCTGCTGCTTGAGCTCGTGGCTCGACGCTTCGACGATTTCCGGCCGTGCCGGATCCAGCCGCCAGCGCTGGATGCAGCGGGACCAGGAAGCGGTCCTCCAATCGTCGGAGGGCTGCTCGGCGTCTGCGCTCGATACGGAAGCCTCGATCCGTCTGATATGATCGCTGGCGGGCGTCATCGCTCAAGAAACCTCCCTGTATCGGTCGTTTGAGCGTTTCCAAGCGCCGCGCCGGGCGGTTCAGCCAGGCCGAGTTTTCTTCTTCGCGGCACGTCCGATCAAATACGACCGGCCGATGACAGTCAACGTCTCGGGCCGGTTCCATGCAGGCGGTCTCAATATTGAGACTGGGCCGTCAACCGGTCGCGCCGAGCCGATCGGCTAACCCTCCGCGTTCCAAACGGAAAGCGGGCGCCGGCCGCAATGGCACGGGGCTTGCCTCCCTCGCGCCCGATCGAGCGCAGTGCCGTGGTCTCAGAAGGCAGTGCATCGGCACCCATGTCCGAAGGAACACCGCCATGTCGAAGATCGCCGCCGCCCGCATCTATTCCGTCACGGGCTCCAAGTTGCACCCGATCGTGCTGGAGCTGAAGACCGACGACGGGCTGACGGGCCTGGGCGAAGCCGCGATCGCCTACGGCGTCGGGGGCATCGCGGCCGCGGCGATGATCAAGGACGTCTGCGAGCGGATCGTCCTCGGCAAGGACGCTTCCAGGATCGAGGCGCTCTGGCATGAAATGTACGACCATACGTTCTGGGCGAAAGGCGGCGGCGCCATCGTGTTCGCCGCCATCAGCGCCGTCGAAACCGCCCTTTGGGACATCAAGGGCAAGCGCCTGGGCGTTCCGGTCTACGAGCTGCTCGGCGGTCTCGTTCATGATCGGCTGCCCTGCTACGCGAACGGCTGGAACTATGAATTCCTCGACGCGACGAGCTGGGCAAAGGCCGCCGAGAAGCCGCTGGCGGACGGCTACAAGGCGATCAAGTGCTATCCGTTTGCCGTTCCGACCGAGGCGTCCCGGACGCTTCGCCATGTCACGCGCCGGACGCTGACGGGAGAGCTCATCGAGCTCGCCTATCAACGGGTGAAGGAATTGAGCAAGGTCGTGGGCGGCAGCGGCGATATTCTTCTCGACCTCTCCGGTGGCCTGACGACGGATGAGACCATCCGCTTCTGCGAGCGCGTGCAGGAATTCAACATCGGCTGGATCGAGGAGCCGGCGGATCCATTCGATGTCGGGGCGCTGAGGAAGGTCGCCGACCGGATCCATACGCCGCTCGCCGCCGGCGAGCGGCTATACACGCGATATGGCTTCCGCAAGGTGCTCGAGACCCAGGCGATCGAGATCGTTCAGCCCGACGTGGGCAATACGGGCGGTTTGCTTGAGACGAAAAAGATCGCCGCAATGGCCGAGGCGTACAACATGCGCTTTGCTCCGCACAACTGCGCCAGCGGGATTTCGACCGCCGCCAGCGCGCATATCGGCGCCTGCACCAGCAACTTCATGACGCTCGAGGTCTACCCCTATTTCGTCAACTATCCGAACTATGTCGAGATCCTGCAGGAAAACCCCGAGCGGAGGATCAAGGACGGCTTCCTGGCGCCGGATCCGCGCCCCGGCCTTGGCGTCGAGCTCGACCGCAAGGTCGCCGATCGCTTCCTGTTCGCCGAGTGCACGGCCGGCTGATCGGCGGCGAGGGAAGCCATGAAATACGCAAGTGTCGATCTGTTCATCCGCAACGAATGGAGACCCGGCCGTGGCGGCAGGACGATCGAGGTGACCAATCCGGCGACGGGCGACGCGCTGGGCACCGTCGCCTGCGCGGCCCGTGACGACCTGGACGCGGCCGTCGCCGCGGCGATCGAGGGGTTCGCGCTCTGGAGCGCCACCTCCGCCTATGAGCGGAGCAAGGTCATTCGGCGCACCGCGGATCTGCTTCGACGGAACGCGGAGGAGATCGCGCGCACCCTCACGACCGACGAAGGCAAGCCGCTGGCCGAATCCCGTCTCGAGGTCAATTCCTCCGCGGATCTGCTGGACTGGTTTGCCGAAGAGGGGAGGCGAGCCTACGGCCGGCTGATTCCCGCGCGAGCGCCCGGCGTTCAGCAGGCGGTGATGAAGGATCCCGTCGGCCCGGCCGTGGGGTTCACGCCGTGGAACTTCCCCATGAGCCAGATTGTCCGCAAGCTCGGCCCGGCGCTGGCCGCGGGCTGCTCGATCATCATCAAGGGTGCGGACGAGGCGCCCGGTGCACCGGCTTGGCTCTTCCGTTGCCTGGCCGAGGCCGGGTTGCCGGCGGGCGTGGCCAGCCTGGTTTTCGGCACGCCGTCCGAGATATCCGACTACCTGATCCCCCATCCGGCCATTCGCAAGGTGTCGTTCACCGGATCCGTCGCCGTCGGCAAGCAGCTCGCGTCCCTCGCCGGCCGGCACATGAAGCGCGTGACCATGGAGCTCGGCGGCCATGCGCCCGTGATCATCGCCGACGACGCGAATATCGCCGCGGCGGCGACGGCGCTGGTTGCAGCGAAGTTTCGCAATGCCGGCCAGGTCTGTATCTCGCCGACCCGCTTCCTGGTGCAGGCCGGGGCCTATGACAGGTTCATGGAGGCGTTCGTCTCGGCAGCCGAGAACCTCAAGGTCGGGAATGGCCTGGAGGACGGCGTCAACATGGGCCCGCTCATCAGCCCGAAGCGCCTGGCCGCTGTCGAATCCATCGTGGCCGACGCGACGGCGAAAGGCGCGACGCTGGAGACCGGCGGGCGTCGCCTGGGTAACCGGGGCTATTTCTATGCGCCGACCGTGCTCTCGAATGTCGATGCATCGATGACGGCACTGAACGAGGAGCCCTTCGGGCCGGTCGCGCTGGTGAAGCGCTTCACCGAGATGGAGGACGCCATCGCCGAGGCGAACCGGCTGCGGTTTGCGCTCGGATCCTATGCCTGGACATCGAGCGCGGCCACCGCGAACCTCCTGGCACGGAAAGTCGAGGCCGGAATGATCACGATCAACCATCTTGGCCTGGGGCTTCCGGAAACGCCCTATGGCGGCATCAAGGATTCCGGCTACGGCTATGAAGGCGGCAGCGAAGCCCTGGAAGCCTATCTCACCACCAGGTTCGTGACCCACGACACGGCTCTTCGGGCCTGAGGCGTCAGGAGCCGACCGGAGCTTCGCGCGCAAGACCGACTTCGACCGGCCGAGATCACGAGGCCAGATGCTCCGTCTCGGCGAGGGAGTCTCGAGATGCCGGGACCTCGAATGCGTCATGGCGCGTGGGGAGACCAGCGCGAGCGATGCGCTCCACGGCGCTCTGCTGCCGCCGGCGATAGGCGATCAGCTGCTCGATGGAGATGATCGGCAGGCCGTGCATCCGGGCGAACTCGATCAGCTCGGGCAGCCTTGCCATCGTCCCGTCGTCGTTCGCGATCTCGCAGAGAACGCCGCCGGCTTCGAAGCCGGCGAGCACCGACAGGTCCACCGCGGCTTCGGTATGGCCTGGCCGGCCCAGGACGCCGAGCGGGCTGGCCCGCAGCGGGAAGACGTGGCCCGGTCGCGCGAAGTCGTTCGGCGCCATGCGCGGGTTCACCAGCGCACGGATGGTGGCCGCGCGATCGGCTGCGGATATGCCGGTCGACGTCCCGTGCTTGAGATCGACGGTCACCGTGAACGCGGTCCGGAAGGGATCGGAGTTGACCGGCACCATGAGCGGAAGTTCGAGCGCGTCCAGGCGCGCGCCGGGAAGAGAGCAGCAGATCAGCCCGCGCCCGTGCTTCATCATGAATGCGATCGTGCTCGGGGATATGGCCTCGGCCGCCGCGACCAGATCGCCTTCGTTTTCCCTGTTCTCGTCGTCGACGACGACAACGAGATTGCCGGCCGCAATGGCTGCGATTGCATCTTCGACTGGTGCAGGCATGGATCGGTCCTGGACAATGTGACGCTCGCCGAGGGTGCTGCAAGCGTCGTGCCATGGAATCGTTCGCGAAAGCGGTTTCCCTCCAGTCTCAAGACTGAGAATCCGCATGGGCGAGCTTGGCCGGACCAGCAGTGCGCTCCTCTTCCGAGAGCGCTCCTGGAACTCGCTTCGGCCCGCCACCCGTGCAGGCAGGCCTGCCGGCTTGATCTTGCTCGCAGCGCCGATCGGGCCGCTGCTTCTTGAGATCGACGTCTCACGTTGGAGACATCTTTGGAGTTCTGCTCCCTTCACGGCGGCATCTTCTGCGCCAAGGCAATCTCCCGCCGCTTGGCACAGATTTTGCTGAAATTGCGCCGTTGTGATCAGTCGAGGGGCCTAAGAACAACAAGCGACGGGAGCGGACTTGCATCTGGGATGCATGTCGGCTGTCGGACCTCGGGACACGACCTAAACGCAACAAGTGTAGACGATGGACGTCGAATCATCGCAAGAGGGAGAGAACTTATGAATGTGAAGTCTCTGTTGGTTGCCGCGGCGGTCTGTTGCGCTGTTGCGACAAGCGCAACGGCGCAGGAGATCACCATGGCCGGCGGCGGCGGCGCCGCGCAGGACGCCCAGCGCAAGGCATTCTTCGAGCCGACCGCCAAGGCTCTCGGCATCAAGATCAATGAAGCCACGGTCAACTTCATCCAGGAGGTCAGGCTTCAGGTCCAGAGCGGTGCCGTCTCGTGGGACATCGTCGAGCTCGGCGCCGACGATTGCGCGGTGGGCAGCAAGGAAGGCTTGTGGGAGCCGCTCGACTTCAATATCGTCAAGACCGACGGGATCGATCCGAAGCTGGTCGGTAAGGACTGGGTCGGCTACTTCTACTATTCCACGGTGCTGGCGTGGAATACCGGGACCGTTCCCCAGGGAATGAACACCTGGGCCGACTTCTTCAACGTCGACAAGTTCCCCGGAGAGCGCGGCGTCTACAACTACCCGCGCGGAAATCTGGAGATGGCCCTGCTGGCCGACGGCGTCGAGCCGTCGAAGCTCTATCCCCTCGACGTGGACCGCGCGTTCAAGAAGCTCGCCGAATTGAAGCCGCATGTGGGCGTGTGGTGGGAATCCGGGGCCCAGTCGGCGCAGCTGATCAAGGACGGCTCGGTCGACATGCTGGAGATCTGGAACGGGCGCGTCAACGCCGTGATCAAGGACGGCGCGGCCGCCAAGTACACGTTCAACCAGGGCATCCTCAACGCGGACTGCATCGCCATTCCGAAGGGCAGCAAGCACAAGGATCTCGCCATGAAGGCGCTGGCGATGTTCATCTCGCCGGAGCTTCAGGCGCGCTTTCCGCTCTACATCGACTACGGCCCGATCAACTCAAAGGCGTTCGAGACCGGCGTCCTCACCCAGGAGCAGATCGACGCCAACCTGGCATCGCCAAAGAATATCAGGAACCAGGTGATCGTGGATTCCGACTGGTGGGCGAAAAACATGGCCGCCATGACCGAGCGTTGGAATAACTTCCGTCAGGAGTAACGGCATTGCCGGCGGGCGAGGTGCCTCTTTGCGGGCCCCCGCCCGCCGACGAATGCAGCTGTATGCGGATGAGGTAGATGGGCGCGGCCATTGAGATAAATCAACTTCGCAAGACGTACGGTCATCTTGTCGCGCTCGATTCGATCTCGCTCACGGTTGCCGGGGGCGAGTTCCTGACGCTCCTGGGGCCGTCCGGCTCGGGAAAGACCACGCTGCTGATGTGCCTGGCCGGTTTCACGCGGCCGGATCAGGGGAGCATCAAGGTCGGTGGCGCCGAGATATCCGTCCTGCCGCCGAACAGGCGCAACATCGGCATGGTGTTCCAGAACTATGCCCTGTTTCCCCACATGACCGCGGGCGAGAATGTCGCCTACCCGCTGAAGCTGCGCGGCGTTTCGCGTTCCGAGCGCGAGCAGCGCGCCCGGGCGGCCCTGGACGGCGTTCGATTGCCCGGGATGGAGCATCGCCGCATCGACCAGCTTTCCGGCGGCCAGCGCCAGCGCGTGGCCTTTGCGCGGGCGCTGGTGTTCGATCCGGCCATCATCCTGATGGATGAGCCGCTTTCCGCCCTCGACAAGAAGCTGCGGGAGCGCATGCAGGTGGAGCTGCGGCAGCTGCATGCGCGTCTCAGCCAGACCATCGTCTATGTGACCCACGACCAGACCGAGGCGCTGACCATGTCGGATCGCGTCGCGGTCATGAACGGCGGCGCCATCGAGCAGATTGCCGCGCCGCAGGAGATCTACGAACGGCCGGCGACCAGGTTCGTCGCCGACTTCATCGGCGATTCCTTCTTCATTCCGCTCGGCAGGCTGTCGGCAGGGGAGCGCGAGAAGCTCGCCCCAGCCGCCAAGGGCGGCGAGCGCCTGCTCGTCGTGCGTCCGGAGAAGCTGGACCTCGCCGCGCCCGGTCAGAATCTCGAGGACTGCATCCATTTCGACGGGACGATCGAAGACCTCATGTACCAGGGCGACTCCCTGCTGGTCTTCGTGTCCCTCCCCGGCCAGGAGCGTGTCCACGTGAAGCTCGCGGCGCGCAGCGCGGCGCAGCGCGGCATTCCCGCGAAGGGCAGCCCCATCCGGCTGGCTCTGCATCACGCCGACGCGGCGATCGTCGACAGCGGCGGAAGCCGGCCGTGACCCAACGTGCCGAGGCGGACTGGACCGCAGCTTCGTTCGTCCGGCTTGCCCGCCGCGAGCGAGCGACGCGCTACCTGCTGCTGCTGCCCGGCCTCCTCCTGGTCGCGCTCCTGCTGGCGCCGTTCCTGTGGCTCAGTGTGTCGTCGTTCTTCAGTGAAGGCGAGCTGTCGCTGAAGAACTACCAGCTCATGCTGGACAACCCCAGCTACGCGACGATCCTCCTGACGACGTTCGAGCTGAGCGCCGTCGTCACCCTCGTCGTGACCCTGCTCGGCTATCCGACGGCCTATTTCATCTGGCTGCTGCCGTCGCGCTGGGCGGCCATCGCCTTGGGCTGCGTCGCCATACCGTTCTGGACGTCGCTTCTGGTGCGGACCTACGCCTGGCTCGTGGTCCTGCAAAGGCGCGGCTTGATCAATACCTGGTTGGAGGCCATCGGAGTGATCGACCATCCGCTCCGGCTCGCCAACAGCTTCCTCGGAACGAGCATCGGCATGGTCCACATCATGCTGCCGTTCTTCATCTTCCCGCTCTATGCGTCGCTCCGCATGATCGACACCAACCTGCTCCGTGCGGCCAGCGGGCTGGGCGCCGGCGCTGCGCGCTCGTTCTTCGACGTCATGCTGCCGCTGTCGCTGCCGGGGCTGCTTGCCGGCATGCTCCTGACCTTCGTCCTTTGCCTCGGCTTCTACATCACGCCGCAGCTGCTGGGCGGCGGCAACGTGAATACCATCTCGATGCGCATCTTCCAGAACGTGAGCACCTATCCGGAGCTGGGGCCGGCGAGCTCGCTCGGCGTCATTCTTCTGCTCGCGGTCGTCGTCGTGCTGCTGCCCATGACTTGGCTGGCATCTCGCCGGCGCGGCCCCAGGGGCGGCTGAAATGGGACCGGGCGGACTCGACGTACCCTTGCTGCGCCGGCTGTGGCTCTACGTCCTGGCGCTGGCCGTGCTCTTCTATCTGGTGGCGCCGATCTTCATCGTCATCCCGATGAGCTTCTCGGACTCGAACTACCTGACATTCCCGCCCGACAGCCTCTCGCTGCGCTGGTACCGGACCTTCTTCGGCTCGGAAGAGTGGATGTCCGCCACCCGGGTCTCGCTGACCGCGGCCGCGTTGACGACGCTCCTGGCGACGCCGATCGGGACGGCCGCCGCCTATGCGCTCAATCGGCTGAACGCCAAGCCGCAGAAGGTGTTCTACTCGATCCTGCTGCTGCCGCAGATTCTCCCGGTGATCCTGGTCGGCATCGGCGTCTACTTCCTCTACACGAAGCTGTCGCTCATCAACACCTTGCCGGGCATTGTCGCGGCCCATATGGCCCTCGCGACACCCTTCGTCGTGGTGACCGTGCTTTCCGGCTTGAAGAGCTACGATCTCAGCCAGGAGGACGCGGCGCGCGGCCTCGGCGCCGGCGGCTTCCGCGCCTTCGTGGATGTCACGCTGCCGCAGATCAAGCCGTCGATGATCGCCGGCGCGCTATTCGCGTTCATCACGTCGCTGGACGAGGCCGTGCTCGGGCTCTTCATCGCCGGGGGCAGCAACACGGTGCTGCCGCGCAAGATGTTCCTGGCGCTGCGGGACCAGATCGACCCGACCATCGCCGCCATATCGACCCTGCTCATTCTGATCTCGATGGTGGGGATGGCTTTGTTCCTGATCACAGGCAATCGACAAGGAAGATGACCGGGGGGAATCATGGCATCTCAATATGATGCGATCGTGGTCGGGGGCGGCCATAATGGCCTGACTGCCGCGTGTTACTTGGGCAAGGCGGGGCTGAAGACTCTCGTGCTGGAGCGCCGGCACGTCGTCGGGGGCGCCGCGGTGTCCGAGGAGTTTCATCCGGGCTACCGTAACTCGGTCGCGTCCTACAGTCCCGGGATGCTGCGCTCGGAGGTGATCCGCGACCTGGAGCTCAAGCGCCACGGGCTGCGGTTCATTCCCTACCGCGGGTCGCTCGACCTGTTCACCGACGGCCGGGTGATGATGTTCACCGGCGACGATGCGCACGACCAGGCCATGGTGGGCCGCTATTCGAACCGCGACTACGACGCCATCAAGGCGTTCCGCGCCAGGCTCATGCGGGTGAGCGACATCGTCCGCCAGCAGTTCCTCAAGGCGCCGCTGGATCTGAAGGGCGGGCTTGACCAGCTGCTGCCGGCCTTGAAGGTCGGCAACGGGCTTCGCAAGCTCGATGTCGACGACCGGCAGTTCCTGCTGCAACTCTTCACCTCCAGCGCCTACGAGATCGTTCAGCGTCATTTCGAGAGCGACATCGTCCGGCAGAGCTTCGCGGTGCACGCGCTTGCGGGCAACTTCGCCAGCCTCCGCGCTCCCGGTTCGGCCACGCCCATGCTGATCGATGCGCTGGGCGAGCTGGACGGCAAGCGGCACGAATGGGGCATCGCGGTCGGCGGCATGGGCTCGATCACCCAGGCGATGCGTCGGCGCGCCGAGGAGCTCGGCGTCGAGATCAGGACGTCGGCCCCGGTCGGGAAGATCGTGGTCAAGGACGGCGTGGCGGGCTCGGTCCGGCTGGAGACCGGCGAGGAGTTCTCCGGCCGCGCCATATTGGCCAACACGGATCCGAAGCGGACCTTCCTGAAGTTCGTCGGACGCGAGCACCTCGACGAGGGCTTTGCCCGCGACATCGAGAACATCCGGATGGGCACCAGCTCGCTGCGCATGAACCTGGCATTGGCCGGCACGCCGGAGATCGCGGGACTGTCGGCGAAGGAGGCGGAGATCGGGTTGGCCTCGGGCATCACGATCCTGCCCACGATCGCCTCCGTCGAGCGCAACTACATGCGGGCGCTGGACGGCGAGGCGACGGACGATCCCTTCATCGCGATCCAGGTCGCCTCGGCGCTGGATGACAGCCTGGCGCCGCCGGGCCACCACGTGATGAGCCTGTTGTGCAAGTACTACCCCTACGAGCTGGCCGGCGGCGTCAAGTGGGACGACATCAAGGAGCGGGTCGCCGACGGAATCGTCGATGTGGTCGCCAAGTATTTCCCGAACATCAAGCAGCTCGTGGTCGGCAGGCAGGTGCTCACGCCGCTCGACCTGGAGCGGATGTTCGGCATGACCCAGGCCGACATCTTCCACGGCGCGCATCAGCCGCATCAGCTGTTCAGCATGCGGCCGCATCCGAAGGCGTCGCAGTACCGAACCCCCATCAAGGGCCTGTACCTGTGCGGGTCGGGGGCGCATCCCGGCGGCGGGGTCACCGGCGGTCCCGGCCACAACGCCGCCCAGGCCGTGATCAAGGATCTGCGGTGAGGGCCGCGCAACCGGGCGTCCGATTGAAAGCTGCAGCGCCGCTCGTCGGCCAGGTCTCGAAAGGTTTGTCGATCCATGAAGTATGATGCAATCGTCGTCGGAGGCGGTCACAACGGCTTGACTGCGGCCTGCTACCTGGCAGAGGCCGGGTTCAAGACGCTGGTCCTGGAGCGCCGCCACATCGTCGGCGGAGCGGCGGCCTCGGAGGAGTTTCATCCCGGCTATCGGAACTCGATCGCGTCCTACAGCCCCGGCATGCTGCGCTCCGAAGTCATCCGGGATCTTCATCTCAAGCGGCTCGGCCTCAGCTTCATTCCCTATCATGGCTCGCTGGATCTCATGAGCGATGGGCGCACCCTGCTGCTCACCGGGGATGAACGGCACGACCAGGCCGAGTTCGGGCGCTATTCCAACAGCGACTATGAAGCCACCAAGAAGTTTCGGAACATCCTGCTGCGGGTCGGGGACGTCGTGCGCGAGCAGTTTCTGACCGAGCCGCTGGATCTCGGCGGCGGCATCGGCCAGCTGGTTCCGGCCCTCAAGCTCGGCGGGCGGCTGCGCCAGCTCAGCCTCGACGAACGCCAGTTCCTGATCCAGATGTTCACGTCGAGCGCCTACGAGATCGTCCATCGGCACTTCGAGAGCGACATCGTACGGCAGAGCTACGCCGTGCATGCGCTGGCCGGCAACTTCGTCAGCCTTCGGGCGCCGGGCTCCGCCGCCCCCATGTTCATCGATGCCCTCGGCGAGTTCGACGGCAAACGCCATCAGTGGGGCATCGCCGTCGGCGGCATGGGCTCGATCACCCAGGCGATGCAGCGGCGCGCCGAGGAGCTCGGGGTCGACGTCAGGCTGTCGGCTCCGGTCTCGCGGATCATCGTGCGCAACCGCGTCGCCGAGGGCGTCGAGCTCGAGAGCGGCGAGAAGTTCCAGTCCAGGGTCGTGCTCGCCAACACCGATCCCAAGCGCACCTTCCTGAAATTCGTCGGCGCCGAGCATCTGGATGAGAACTTCGCGCGCGACATCGAGAACATCAAGATGGGGACCGGCGCGTTGCGCATGAACCTCGCGCTGCGGGGCACGCCGGAGTTCGCCCGCCTTTCGGGCCGCGACGCGGAGATCGGGTTGCGCTCCGGCATCACCGTGCTGCCGACGATCGAGTCCGTAGAGGACGCCTATCACATGGCGCTCAAGGGCGAGTGCACGGCCGATCCCTATCTCGCCATCCAGATCCCCTCGTCGCTGGACAACACGCTCGCGCCTCCCGGCCACCACGTGATGAGCCTGGCCTGCAAGTACTACCCCTACGACCTGTCGGGCGGCCGCAAATGGGCGGACATCAAGGAAGCGGTGGCCGATTCGATCGTCGACATCGTCGCGTTCCACTTCCCGAACATCAAGGACCTGATCGTGGGCCGGCAGGTGCTCACGCCGTTCGACCTGGAGCAGGTCCTGGGCCTGACGCGCGGCGACATCTTCCACGGCGCGCACCAGCCTCACCAGCTCTTCAGCATGAGACCCCATCCCAAGGCCGCGCAATACCGCACGCCGATCAAGGCGCTGTATCTGTGCGGGTCCGGCTCGCATCCGGGCGGCGGCGTGACGGGCGGTCCCGGCCATAATGCCGCGCACCGCGTGATCAAGGATTTGAAGCGCGGCTCGGCGGTCTGATGGCGATGGGCCGCCTTCGCGGCCGGCGCGATCGGCGCCTCAGGCGAAGCGCCGGGCGGAGAACGGCGCGGTCGGTATCTCCGGGCTGCGCCCGTCGATGAGGTCCGCGACGGCGGCGCCGGTCCGGGCGCCGGCGGCCATTCCGACATGGCCGTGTCCGAAGGCGTAGACGATGTCGCGGCTGCGCGCGGCATGGTCGATGACCGGCAGCGAATCCGGCATGCTCGGCCGGAAACCCATCCACCTCGAGATGCGTTCGGGCGCGTGGTCGGAAGCCAGGGACGGGAACAGGCGCCGGGCCCAGCTCAGCAGCTTGTCGGCGCGCTTCCAGTTCGGCGCCGCTTCGAGCCCGGCGAATTCCACGGTGCCCGCAATGCGCAGGCCTTGCGCCATCGGGGTGGCGACGAATTTCCCGTCCATGTGCATGATGGGCGCGCGCGGCAACACCTCGGGCGACCGGATCATCACGTGATAGCCGCGCTCGGTATCGAGCGGCAGGCGGTCGCCGAGCTGGAGCGCGAGCTTGCGCGAATGCGCCCCGGCGGCGACCACCGCCTTGTCCGCCGGCACCGTCCCGCCTGCGGATCGCACGCCGACCAGCCGGTTCCCGAAGAGCTCGAAGCCCTGCGCCGCGTCCTCGACGATCCGTCCGCCGTCCCTGACGAATGCGTCCGCCAGGGCCATGACGAATCCTTTGGGATCGATCGTATGGCCGTTCTCGGGAAGGAAGATGGCGAAGCGATGCTCGCGCGAGATCGCCGGTTCGTGCTCCCAAAGCGCGTCGTCGGCCAGTTCGATCCAGGGGATGCCGTTCTCGCGCCGCAGCCGCCAGGCGAGCCCGTCCGCCTCGAATGCCGCCCGATCGCGGTAGACCATGAGATGACCGTCGCGCCGGACGAGGTCCCGGGCGCCGGCGTTCTCCACCAGCGGCACGTAGGCGCCGACCGGATCCCGGAGCAGCGGCGCCAGCGCCCGGGCCTGCTCGAACACGCGCCTCCTGGAGCCGGCGCGGATGAAGCGGCCGAGCCAGGGCAGGATGGTGGGGAGATAGGACCAGCGAATGGCCAGCGGGCCGAGCGGGTCCATCATCCAGCCGGGAACCTTCGGGAGGTTGCCGGGCATCGAGACCGGCACCACGGAAGATGCATTGAAGCAGCCGGCATTGCCGAACGAGGAGCCGTCGCCGATGCCGTTCGGCTCGAGAATGGTGACGGAGTAGCCTCGGCGCAGCAGCCAGCTGGCGGAGCAGACACCGACGATGCCGCCGCCGATGACCACGACACGTCCTGGTTTGGAGAGGGATGTCATCTTGCGGCGCCGGTTTCCGACCGTGGTATGCGCAACAACTAGCGTTCTTCCTGGTCGCCCGCCAGAGCCGACCGCAAGCCGTCGTAATAGCCGTTCACATAGAGCAGGGGCCGGATTTCACGCCCTCTGAGCCGGATTTCCCGGACCTCGCCAAACAGCACGGAGTGCGTCTGCACCTCGACCGTTTCCCGGATCCGGCAGTCGAAATTGGCCAGCGCGTTCTTCAATGCAGGCGCACCCGTGGACATGATCTCCCATTCGGTGTTCTCGAACCGGCGGCTGCGATGCTGAGGCGAGCTGAACAATCGCGCGGTCTGTGCATCGCCTTCGCCCAGCACGCTCACGCAGAAGAAGCCGGATTTCAGGATGGCGTCGCGGCAGGAGACGGATTTGCTCACGCAGACGAGCAGGATCGCATCCGGCTCCGCCGATACGGAGGTGACGGAGGTCGCGGCAAAGCCATACGGTCTGTCATCCTGCATCGTCGTGACGATCGATACGCCTGCGGCAAGGCGGCGCATGCCCTGCTTGAACAGTTCCTGGCTGTTCGGTCCCAAGGTCCTTTCGGTCATGCCGGCCGCTGGATCTCCTGTGGGGAATTCCTCATGCTTCACCGTGCGTCTCCATTCCAGGGGGGCTGGCGCCCTCCGTCGCCGGGGCCAGCAAAGCATCACGCATGCCAAGCGCTTCGGCGAAACCTGGACGGCGACAAATCTGATGGTGGAGGCGCGGGCATCGGTCCGATCCGACCCCGCGCGGCGGCGAAGTGGGACGGCCGTCGCAAAAGCGAGAATTCCTCCGGCGGACGGCTGTCCGAAGGCCGGCCTTCCGCCGGGCTTGCGATCCGCCGCCTTTGGTTTTGCCGGCGGCATGTGACTTGCATTAGGCTTGCATTAGGATCGCATTGCGTCGGTGATGCGACGCCCGCGGCAAATTGGCTGGAATGACACTGTCCTCGCGGATTCGCTCCTTGCACGACCGTCCCACCAAAGCGGATCCGGCATGATCACATACGACTACATCGTCATCGGCGCCGGATCGGCCGGGTCCGCGGTTGCGGCCCGGCTCTCGGAGAATCCGTCGACCAGGGTCCTGCTCCTGGAAGCAGGCGGCTCCGATCGCAGCATCAACATCCAGATGCCGGCGGCGAGCTACTTGAAGGCGATCGCCAATCCGCGCTTCGACTGGCGCTTCAAGGCCGAGGCGGACCCGACCCGCTTCGGCCGGCGCGACTACATGCCCCGCGGCAAGGTGCTCGGGGGATCGAGCTCCATCAACGGAATGATCTATCTGCGCGGCCAGCCCGAGGACTTCGACGATTGGGCGGCTCTGGGCAACACCGACTGGAGCTTCCAGAAGGTCCTGCCCTACTTCAAGCGCGGCGAAGACAACGAGAACGGCGCGGACGAGTATCACGGGACCGGCGGCCCGCTGGCGGTCTCGAATCTGCGCCTGTCGCATCCGATCTCGGACGCGTTCCTGGATGCCGCGGTGGCGACCGGGCTGCCGCGGAAGAAGGACCTGAACCGGCCGCCGCAGATCGGCATCGGCTTTCTGCAGGCGACGCAAAGGAACGGCAGGCGCTGCAGCGCCGCGCGCGCCTATCTGTGGCCCGCCCAGGGCCGCAAGAATCTCGAGACGTCCACCGAATCTGTCGTGAGCCGGGTTCTGTTCGACGGACAGCGGGCTTCCGGCGTCGAGTTCGAGCGCGGCGGGCGGATGCATACGGCCAGGGCCGGCAGGGGGATCGTGCTCTCGGCCGGAGCGCTGATGTCGCCGCAGATATTGCTGCTCTCGGGGGTCGGCCCGGCCGAGCACCTGCGGTCGATGGGCGTGCCGGTCGTGCACGACCTGCCCGGCGTCGGCGCCAATTTCCAGGATCATCCCGGCACCAACCACACGGCATGGGTCAATCGTCCGACCTACAACGTCCAGACCGGGCCGTTCCACGTTCTGCTCTTCGGGGCCCGCTGGCTGTTCACCGGCACGGGTCCCGGCAGCACTCCGGATACGCACATCGTCGGGTTCACGAAATCCCGTCCCGGGCTGGATCGCTGCGACATCCAGTACCATTTCACGCCGGTCGGCTACGATCTCGCCGAGGAAGGGCCGGTCCTGTTCGACAAGCCGGCGGCCACCGGGCTGACCAATGTCCACCGCCCGCATTCGCGCGGCTGGATCAAGCTGAAATCGCCGGACTTCCGGGAGCAGCCGGCGATTCAGCCGAATTTGTTCGGCGACGAGCGTGACGTCGAAGCGCTGGTCTCCGGCGCGAAGCTGCTGCGGAAGATCTTCGCCACCGAACCCATGTCGCGGTTCGTGATCGGCGAGTTCAAGCCGGGGAAGGAGGTCCAATCGGACGACGAGTGGCGGGCCTACGTCCGCGAAAGCGCCATCGGCATCTACCATCCGGCCGGTACATGCAAGATGGGCAGCGACGCGCTCGCCGTGGTGGACCAGAAGCTCAAGGTGCGCGGCCTCGAGGGACTCTACGTGGCCGACGCATCGGTCATGCCGATCATCGTAAGCGCCAACCTCAATGCCAATTGCATCATGATCGGCGAACGCTGTGCCGATTTCCTGAAGGGCTGAGCCGGGCCGGGCCGGCGGCGCCCCCGGGCCGCGTGTTGCCCCCGCATGCTCACATGATTGAGACGGCATTCGCTTAATCGAGATGCGGTGCCGCGCGGACACGACCCGGTGTCCGGCGGGGCCGCGGAAACACGACGGATTCCGGGCCGATCCCGGATGGCACGGCCCTTGCCTAGTGACCGGCACGCAAAACAAGCCGAGACCGCGCCATGAAATTGTCCTTCTTTATGATGCCCATGCACAACATGAACCGCAACTACGCGGCGACGCTGGACGAGGACATCGAGGCGTTCAAGCTTGCGGACGAGCTGGGCTTTGCGGAAGGATGGGTGGGCGAGCACTACTCGTCGGACATCGAGCAGATCTCGTCGCCCATGATGTTCCTGGCCTACATGGCCACCCAGACCAGGAACATGAAGCTCGGCACCGGCGTCCTGCCGCTGCCCGTCTACCATCCGGCGATGCTTGCCTCCCATGTCGCGCTTCTGGACCATCTCACCAAGGGCCGCCTGATCCTGGGCGTGGGCACCGGGGGATTGGGCTCCGACTTCGAGATCTTCGGGGTCGAAGGCTCGAACCGGCCGGAAATGATGTTGGACTCGCTCGACATCATGAAGAAGATCTGGGCGTCCGACCCGCCTTACGACATCACGGGCAAGTACTGGTCGGTGAAACTGAAGAAGAACATCTGGCCGGACCTCGGCGTCGGGCCGCTGCCGAAACCGCTGACGAAGCCGCATCCGCCGCTGGCGGTCTCGGTCTCCAGCCCCAACTCGGGCTCGATCCGCATCGCCGCCCGGCAGGGCATGATGCCGATCTCGGCGAATTTCGTGGCCTCGTGGGTGGTCAAGACCCATTGGGACACCTACAGCGACGAGCTCGCGAAGATGGGCCAGAAGCCGGACGGCGCCAACTGGCGGGTGGCGCGCAGCATCCATGTCGCCGACAGCGACGACGAGGCCGCCGCCTGCGTGCAGACGCCGAACGGCGCCTACGACTGGTATTACAACTACATGTTCGAGGTCTATTCCAGGCAGGGGAACGGCGCGTTGCTGGCGCCGCGGCCGGACGTTCCCGCCGCGGCGATCACGCATCAGATGGTGCGCGACAACTTCGTCATCTTCGGCAGCCCGACCACCGTCGCGCGCAAGATCCTCGAGTTGCGCGAGGAGGTCGGACCGTTCGGGAACCTGCTGATGACGGCGCACGACTGGAGCAACAAGCCGGCCATGCGCAAGTCCATGGAGCTCCTGGCAAAGGCGGTGATGCCGCGGGTGAACGCCGAACTCGGCACGAACTAGCCGGCGGCCGGAAAGGGAACGACGTTGAGCTCCGGGAAGAGCGGGCCTTTGCAGCCCGGCACCTTGTGGTGGAACTGGTTCGGCGAGCAGCAGTTCACGCCCGCCTACACGGCCCGGCCGCGCTCCGAGGAGGACGTCCGCCAGACCGTGCTCAAGGCCCGCGCGCTCAAGCTGCCGATCCGGGCGGCGGGGCGCGGCCACTCGAACACGGCCGTCGTCCCGACCGAGGGCGTTCTCGTCGATTTCAGCCAATTCGCCGCCGTCACGGCGGTCGACAAGTCCACGTTGAGGGTGACGGTCGAGCCCGGCATCACGGTCGGCGACCTCAGCCGCTACCTGCGCACCCAGGGCATGTCGCTCAGGAACCAGGGCGACGTCGATACGCAGGCGATCACCGGCGCGGTCATGACCGGCACCCATGGCTGCGGCAAGGCGCTGCCCTGCCTGTCGGACCAGCTGGTGGCGGCGCGCCTCGTCACGGCGGACGGCAGCGTTCTCGATCTTTCGGCCGAGAAAGACGGCGCGTTGTTCAGGGCGTTCCGCACCTCGATCGGCATGTTCGGGCTGGTCACCTCGATCACCATCCAGGCCGTCCCGTCCTACAACATCCGCAAGCGCTCGTGGAATGCGGACACCGAGGACTGCATCGGTGGACTGCACGACCGCCTGCGCGACAACAGGACGTTCTGGTTCTTCTGGCTGCCGCGCGCCGAATCCGCCAGCCTGTTCGTGCTGCCGACCGACCTTCCGTCCGACGCGACGCGGGATGCCGACATCTGCCACATGCGCACCTACAACGCCGTGCCGGTGGACGATCCGGCGCCGGCGCTCGGCCCCGGCGAGCAGTTCGATCACAGCTCGGTCATCTTTCCCAATCCCTACGAGCCGAATTTTCGCGAGATGGAATACGCGGTGCCCTTCGACAGGTTCGAGGAGGCCTTCGATGAAGTGCGCCACCTCTTCATGGATCGCTATCCCGATGCCGCCTACCCGGTCGAATGCCGGGCGGTGAAGGCCGACGACAGCTATCTCAGCGCCTATGCCGAGCGCGACGGGTACGCAATAGGGATCTCCGGGCCGCCGCAGCGCGAGACGTGGCAGATGCTGCAGGATGCCGACGCGATTCTCGAGCGGTATGACGGGCGTCCCCACTGGGGCAAGCACCATTTCATGACGCCGGCGCGCCTGGAGAAGATCTACCCGCGCTACGACGCGTTCAAGAAGATGCGCCGCGAGATCGATCCGGACGGCATCTTCCTCAATCAGCATCTCAGGCCGCTCTTCGCATAGCAGGCGCGGCCTTGAACCTCGTTTCTCACATTCTGGGGAGAAGGGCGCAATGACCGCGCATGATCCGGCACTGTCGAAGGTCGTGAAGAAGCTGATCATCGACGGGCAGTTCGTCGATCCCATCGATGGCGGATCGTTCGAGACGCGCAATCCCGCCACCAACGGGCTGCTGGCCGTGGTGGGCGAGGCGCGCGCCGAGGACATCGACAAGGCGGTGCAGGCGGCGCGGCGCGCCTTCGAGGGCCCCTGGTCCCGCTTCACGCCGTTCCAGCGGCAGGAATGCATCCTGAAGCTCGCCGACCTGGTGGACAAGCACATCGAGGAGTTCAGCGTCCTGGACACGCTGGACATGGGGGCGCCGATCACCTTCACGCGAAGCCGCCGCCAGCGGGCGGTCGGCATGCTGCGCTTCTACGCGGCGGCCTGCACCGGCATTCACGGCGAGACCTTGTCCAACTCGCTGCCCGGCAGCGTGTTCGCCTACACGCTGCGCGAGCCGGTCGGGGTGGTCGGCGCGATCACGCCGTGGAACGCGCCGCTCACCTCGACGATCTGGAAGATCGGCCCGGTGCTCGCCGCCGGCTGCACCATGGTGCTCAAGCCGTCGGAGGAAGCGCCCCTGACGGCGCTGCGCCTGGGCGAGCTGGTCCTGGAGGCGGGCATCCCCGCCGGCGTCGTCAACGTCGTGCCGGGATTCGGCGAGACGGCCGGTGCCGCGTTGGCCGTGCATCCGGGCGTCGACAAGGTGGCGTTCACCGGATCGGACGTCACCGGCCGCAAGATCATCGAGGCCTCCAAGAGCAACGTGAAGCGGGTCTCGCTGGAGCTCGGCGGCAAGTCGCCGGACATCGTCTTCGCCGATGCCGATCTCGACAAGGCGGTGCCGGGCACCGCCATGGGCATCTTCCACAACACCGGCCAGATCTGCAGCGCCGGCTCGCGCCTGCTCGTCGAGCGGAGGATCTACGACGAGTTCGTCTCCCGCGTGTCGGATTTCGCGAAGACGCTGCGCGTCGGCAACGGCATGAACGGCGACACGCAGATCGGCCCGGTCGTCTCGGCCCGCCAGATGAACAGGGTGACGAGCTATCTCGAGGTGGGGCTGAGCGAGGGTGCGGAGCTGGCGACCGGGGGCCGGCGGCTGCAGGACGGCGGCCTCGCCGAGGGGTTCTTTGTCGAGCCGACGGTCTTCAAGAGCGTCGCGCCCGGCATGCGCATCGCGCGCGAGGAGATCTTCGGCCCCGTGGTCGCGGCGATTCCTTTCGACACGCCGGAGGACGCGCTCAGGATCGCCAACGACACCGTCTTCGGCCTCGGCAGCGGCGTGTGGACCCGCGATCTCGCGAAGGCGCACAATGTCGCCAGGGGAATCCGCGCCGGCACCGTCTGGGTGAACTGCTACGGCGCCCTGGATCCGGTCATTCCCTTCGGCGGATACAAGACCAGCGGCTACGGCCGCGAATCCGGGCTGCAGCACGTCGATGACTATCTGCAGGTCAAGTCCGTCGTGATGCAGAACGGATGATCGAGCCGCAAGGCTCTAGCGGAGGATCCGCATCGACTCCACGTTGTGCTGCCTGATCTTGCGATAGAGGGTGGCGCGGCTCATGTTCAGGGCGGCGGCCGCCGCTCCGACATTGCCGGAATGCCTGGCCAGCACGTCGAGCAAGACCTTCCGTTCGGTCTCGGCGACGGCCTGCAGCGGATCATCCGGTCCGGTCTCGGCCGCCGGCAGGGGCGGCGGCGCAGCCGGCAGGTCCACCGGCAGGAGCAGGTCCTTGGCCGTGATCAGTCCGTTCGCGGACAGGCGCGCCGCGCGCTTGAGGACGAATTTCATCTCGCGGATGTTGCCCGGCCAGCGGTACTCTTCGATCGTCCGCAGGGCGTCATCGGAAAGCGTTGCGTCCTGGGCATCGATGCGCAGCAGCCGTGCGGCGATGTCGGCCTTGTCGGCCCTCTCGCGCAGCGGCTGCAGCTCGACGACGATGCCGGCGAGCCGGTAGAACAGGTCCTGCCGGAACCGACCCTCGGCCAGAGCATCCTTGAGGTCCGCGTTGGTGGCGGCGATGACGTGGATGTCGACATACGTCGTCCGCGCCGAGCCGAGCGGGCTCACTTCGCCGGTCTCGAGCACCCGCAGCAGCCGGGTCTGCAGGGGCAGCGGCATGTCGCCGATCTCGTCCAGGAACAGCGTCCCGCCGTCCGCCTGCTGGATGCGGCCGACATTGCCCTCGCGCTTGGCGCCGGTGAACGCGCCGGCGCCGTAGCCGAAGAGTTCGCTGTCGATCAGGCTCTCTTGAACGGCCGCACAGTTGAAGACGACGAACGGCTTTCCGGCCCGCGGACTCTCGCGATGCAGCGCGGTGGCGAGCGTGTCCTTGCCGACGCCGGTTTCGCCCAGGAGCAGGATCGGCAGCGAGCTGCCGGCGACGCGCTGCAGGAGCTGGGTCTGCTGCTGCATCCTCGGGTCCGGGCCGAGGCATTGCTCCACGGTCGGCTCGGCCTTCTCCGCGCCCGGTCTCCCCGCACGCACTTTGCCGGCGGGGGAAGGCGCGATGGCGGTCGCCCAGTCCCGCCGTTTCGACGGCGGGCGAAGGATCTCGGCATCGTCCAGCCGCTCGCCGGCCAGGGTCCGGAGGCCGTTCAGCGAGTCGCCGCGGGCCAGGTCGTCCACGATCCGCGGATCGCGGTCGAAGAAGCCCCAGAGATCGGCGCTCTTGTTCCGCGGCGACCAGTTGAATTTTTCCCGCGCCCCCAGGTTGGCGCCGACGATCTGCTGGTCGTCGTCGAAGGCGAGGAGCAGGATCTTTCCGGAATCGGAGATGCGCAGCATCGTGCTGCTGGCGAAATCCAACATGAAGAACTGGTTGCTCAGCCGCTCTGCCGTGTTCAGGGCGAGATCGGCCGCAAGGGCCAGCGTCTCGACCGTCACGTTCGGATTGGCCGTCGTGAGATTGAGCACGCCCACCATGTCGGTATCCGCCGACAGCACGGGTGCGGCGATGCAGGACAGGGAGGAAAACGCACGGAAGAAGTGCTGCGCCCCGGCCACGATGACGGGCGACTTCTCCATGGCGGCCGTTCCGACGCCGTTCGTGCCGGCGATGCCCTCCGCCCAGATCGCGCCGGCGCGCTCGAGATCGAGATTGGCGTCCGCGGAATTGATGCCCTGGTCCTGGAGGATGATGCCGGTCATGTCCGAGAAGCTCGCGCAGAAGCTCGCGCTGCGCAGCGAGGCATACATGAACTCCAGCTCGCGCCGGATGGTCGGGATGTGCCGGCCGAACGGTTCGTTGAGATCGACGACCTCGCGGCCGGTCAGCACGCCCAGATGAGGCTTGTCGTCGGGGCTCAACCCGTAGCGTTCGAGGCACCGCGTGCGCGAGCGGGATACCTCGTCGAGCTGCGCCAGGCCCGCGCTGGGTTCCGGACCGCCCCGGAATGTCTCGATGAGATCGCGCCCTCGATGCGTCATGGAGGAGAACTCCGGCCAAACTCTCTCCGGTTAGGAGAACCTGTGGCCGGAGGGGCTGTCAAGAATGTGTCATCGGCCGGGCGGCGCAGGCCATGCCGATCCGACTAATATGAGAATGTCTGCCGGCCATCGACCAATCGCGATTGTCGCGTCGCCGGGCCTCAGGTGGCGAGCGGGATGCCGCTGGCGCCGGAGCCGCAGGCGAGCGCGCAGGCGACCTCGCCCGGCCGCAGCGTGACCTTGCCGGACCGCAGGGCGGAGACGGCGGCGGCCCCGCTCAGATCGACGCCGAGCCCGGCCTCGCGCCAGAGCCAGGCGGCGCCCTCCTGCATTTCCTGGTCGCCGACCAGGACGATCTGCTCGACCGAGTTGCGGACGATCTCGAATATCGCGGGATCCGTGCGTCCGCAGGCCATGGTCGCGACCTGGGTCGTGACCTGGGGAAGCGTCACGACCTCTCCCGCCCTGAGAGATTCCAGCAGGGTCGGCGAGCCCTCGGCTTCGATCCCGATCAGGCGGACCGACGGCTTCAGGGCCTTGATCGCGATCGCGATGCCGGAGATCAGCCCGCCGCCGCCGATCGCCACCAGGAGCGTGGAGAGATCCGGCAGATCTTCGAGGATCTCGAGCGCGACCGTTCCCTGCCCGGCGACCACGGCCGGGTCGGCGAAGGGATGAAAGAAGGCCGCCCCGGTGTCGCCGGCGAAGGCACGCGCCGCGGCAGCGGATTCGTCCCAGACGCTTCCCACGATCCGGACGGTGGCACCCCAGCCCGCGAGAGCATGCAACTTGGCCCTCGCCACGTTGGCGGGAACGAAGATGTGCGAGGCCACGCCCGCGATCGCGGCGGCGCGCGCGGTGGCGAGGCCGTGGTTGCCGCCGGATGCCGTCACGATGCCGTTCCGCAGCGCCTCCGCCGGCGTCGTCAGCAGCCGGTTGGTGGCGCCGCGCGCCTTGAACGAGCCCGTCACCTGCAGGCATTCGAGCTTCAGGAACAGCGCGGCCTCGGTGACCGGCTCGCGCACGTTCGTCAGGGGGAGCAGGGGCGTGCGCCGGATATGCGGCTGAAGACGAGCCGCCGCCGCCTGGATGTCGGAAAGTTGCTGCATGAGGATATCCTCGTTACTCTCGATTGGACCAAAGGCCGCCGGACATTCCGATGAATCACGAGATACGCTTCTTCGATCCCCGTCATGAGCCCTATAGCGGCTTGAGCAATCTCTTCGAGCGACCGCTGGAGCTCGATGGGATCCCTTATCTGACGGCGGAGCATGCCTATCAGGCGGCGAAGGCCCGCGACGCCCTGGTGCGGGCCTGGATCATGGCCGCTCCCACGCCGGAACTGTCGGCGGTCGCCGGCGACGCTCTCGCGGCCGAGCAGACGGTGCCGGGATGGAGCGGCGATCATGTCCGCGTGATGTCGCGCATCCTGCGCGCCAAGTACGACCAGCACCCGGATCTCAAGGATCTTCTCCTCTCGACCGGCGAGGCCAAGCTGGTCGAATGGTCGCCGCAGGACGGCGCCATCGCCCGGTTCTGGGGCGAGTATCAGGGGCAGGGCGAGAATACCCTCGGCCGGATGCTCATGGAGCTTCGAGCCGGCTATCGGCAGGGTCGGCGATGAAGCGGCACGCGACAAGCTCGTCCCGCGCTCAGCTCAGGAAGCGGTCCTTGAACTTGTAGTACATCAGCGTCGGCGCCAGGAACCACGGCTTGCCGTAATAGAGCGGACGCGCCTGGAACTTGTGGCTCTGGAACACGCTTCGCCCCTCGGGCCGCTGAAGGATCAGGTTCGCCAGCTTGTGGCCGAGATAGGTGCTGAGCGGCACGCCGTTGCCGCAATAGCCCATGGCGAAATGGATCCCGTCCTGCACGCCGATATGCGGCAGGTGATCGAAGGTGAAGGCGACGAAGCCCATCCAGGAATGCGTGATCTTCGTCTGGCGAAGCTCGGGAAAGACGCGCGTCATCGCGGCGTGCAGCCGCGGCGCGCTGACATGGGGATCGGTCTCGTACAAGGCGACGCGCCCGCCGAACAGGATCCGCTTCCCGTCCGGCGACGGACGGTAGTAATAGACCACCGTCCGGGTCTCGTTCATCTGGTACCGGTTCGGGCAGAGCCGGTCCATCTGGCCCGGGGCCAGCTCCTCGGTCGCGATGATATAGCTGCCGATCGGGATCACCCGCCGGCGCCACCACGGCGTCGCCGTCCCGGTATAGCCGTTCGTCGCGACCACCAGGTCGCGCGCCACGATGGCGCCGCGCGGCGTCGTCACGGTGAAGCGGCCGGCGCCACCGCCGATGCCGATCGCCGGCGTGTGGCCGAGCACCCGGGCGCCCGCGGCCGTCGCCCGGTCCATCAGGCCCTGATGATAGAGCTTCGGGTCGAGCCCGCCGCAGTTCGGATAGATCAGCGCGCCGTGAAAGGCGTCGGTGCCGACCTCGCGCCGAACGTCGTTCTTCTCGACCAGCCGGATCTCCTCGAACTCGCGCGGCTCGCTTTCGGCGAGCGCCCGCAGCCGGCCGAACGAGCGCGGCGTATGCGCGCCGACGAAATGTCCGCGGCGGACGAAGCGGCAGTCGATGCCCTCGCGCTCGATCAGGTCGGTGGTGAACTTGTAGGCGTCGTGGCCCTCCTTCTTCAGAGCATAGGCCTCGTCCTTGCCGAAGGCGGCGGCAAGATCGCCATACGGATTGCGGATTCCCGGGCCGAGATGGCCGCCGTTGCGGGTGCTGCAGCCGAAGCCTGGCCGGTCGGCCTCCAGGACGACGACGTCGCGGCCCGCGCGGGCGAGCGTGAGCGCGGCGGAAATGCCGGTGAAGCCCGACCCGATCACGACCACGTCCGCCTTGGCGGGCACCGCGGACGGCTGCGTCGCCGGCTCCGCATGCCCTTCCCACCAATAGGGGGTGGGCTTGAAGTCGCTCGCGAATATGCCGTCGCTCATGGTGCCGTTGTTCCCCCGCGTAATTTGAGATCGGTGCTATGCGTTGTCGTTGTGCCGGCGCACGTTTCGCTGGCTGACGATCATGAAGACGCCGACGACCACGACCGAGACGATGATCAGCAGGGTCGATATGGCTGCGATCGTCGGATCGACCTGATCGCGCAAGGCCAGGAACATCTTGCGCGTGAGCACGGTGTTGTCGCCGCCGGCGATGAACAGGCTGACGACCACCTCGTCGAGCGAGGTGACGAAGGCGAAGATGGCGCCGGCGATCAGGGAAAGCCGTATCTGCGGCAGCATCACGTCGCGGATCGCGCGGAGCCGCGACGCGCCGAGGCTCCGCGCGGCCTGGTCGAGGCGGAAGTCGAAGCGCTTGAGGCCTGCCGAGACGGTCGTCACGACGAAGGGCACGGCGAGCGCGGTGTGCGCCAGCACGATGCCGATGAGCGAGTTGACGAGGTGCAGGCGGATGTAGAGGAAGAAGACGCCGATCGCGAGCAGGATGACGGGGGCGACCTGGGGCAGCAGCAGGAGGCCGAACAGGATGCCGCCGGCCCGGCCCGCCATGTTGCGGATCGCATAGGCGGCGAAGAAGCCGATCGGCGTCGCCAGCAGGACGGTGGAGAAGGCGGCGAGCAGCGAAGTCCGCGTCGCCGCCATCCATTCGCGCGAATCGAAATAGGCATGGTACCAGCGCAGCGACCACACCCGGGGCGGGAACTCGAGGTAGTTCGAATCCGAGAAGCTCATCGGAATGACGACGAACACCGGCGCCAGCAGGAAGATCACGACCACGATGGCGAAGGGGTTCAGCCAGTAGTCGCCGATGCGCGAACCGAGCGTTCTCTCTACCCGCTTCACTGCGCCTCCAGCCTCGCGCCGAGCTTCTTGACGCCGAGCAGCAGCCCGGCCACGACGACCAGCAGGACCACGCCCAGCGCGCTGGCCGCGCCCCAGTCGCTGTAGTTGGTGATGTTCTCCTGGATCTTCATCGAGATGACGGTCACGTTGCCGCCGCCCAGCAGCTGCGGCGTCACGTAGAAGCCGAGGCAGAGCACGAAGGTGAGAAGGCTGCCGGCGAACAGGCCCGGCCCGGAGAGCGGCACGAAGACCTGCCAGAACGCCTTGGTCCGGCTGGCGCCCAGGCTGCGTGCGGCGCGCACCAGGTCCATGTCGATCTGCTTCATCGCCGAGTAGAGCGGAAAGATGAAGAACGGCAGCATGATGTGGATCATGCCGATGCTGGTGCCGAGGAAGCTGTTGGAGAGCCGGAGCGGCCGCTCGATCAGCCCGATGTCCTGGAGCCAGCCGTTCACGATGCCGTTGCGCTGCAGGATCACCATCCAGGCGTAGGTTCGGACCAGCAGCGAGGTCCAGAACGGGATCGCGACGCAGGCCAGCAGCACGGTGGCGGTGATCCGCGATCGCGTGTGGATGAAATACGCGGTCGGATACCCGACCGCGATGACGACGATGGTGACGACGGCGCTGAGCTGCAGGGTCTTGAGGACGATCGTCTGGTAGCTCGGGTTCTCGACCATCCGCGCGTAGTTGGCGAGGGACAGGCTGCCGTCCGCGACGAATGACAGCAGGCTGAGCCAGACGAAGGGCAGCGAGACCAGCGACACGAGGGCGACGCCCGGCGCGGCGAGCGGCCAGACTCGGGCTGCACGGCGTCTGCCCGCGGCTGCCATCAGGATCCCTGCGGCCCCGGGCGGGGGCGATCGTCGATCACCAGGCTCGTGTCGCTCTGGTGCAGCGCGAGGCGCATCGGCGCGCCGACCGCCGGGATCGCCTGCGAGGTTGCGAACCGGCTGTCGCGCCGGACCACGATGTTCTCGCCCGAGCGCAGGCGGGCGTAGACCATGATGATGTCGCCCTGGTAGGCGATGTCCTGCACCTGTGCGGTGAAGTAGAAATGCCGCGGCTGGCGATCCTGGTCGGCCACGATGTCGAGCTTCTCCGGACGCACGACCAGCACGGCCCTCGGGTCGTCGCGAAGCGGGCCGAGCGCGGCGGCGTCGATCGAGCAGGGTTCGCCGCAGGCCATCGGCAGCAGCAGCGAGTAGCCGATGAAGTCCGCGACGAAGGCGCTGGCCGGCCGCTCGTACATCTCCTGGGGACGGGCGATCTGGGCGATCGTGCCGTGGTTCATGACCGCGATCCGGTCGGAGAGCGTCAGCGCCTCCTTCTGGTCGTGGGTGACGTAGATGATGGTGCTGCCGAGGCGGCGGTGCAGCTGCTTCAGCTCGATCTGCAGCTCCTCGCGCAGCTTCTTGTCCAGGGCGGAGAGCGGCTCGTCCATCAGGATGATGTCGGGCTCGAACACGATCGCCCGGGCGACCGCGATTCTCTGGCGCTGTCCGCCGGAAAGCTGATCGATGCGGCGGTGCTCGTAGCCCGGCATCTGCACCGCGGAGAGGACGCGCCGGGTGTGCTCCTCGCGATCGGCGCGGCCCATGCCGCGCAGCTTCAGCGGATAGGCGACGTTCTGGCCGACCGTCATGTGCGGGAAGAGGGCATAGCTCTGGAACACCATGCCGATGTTGCGCTTGTTCGGCTCGATCCCGGTGATCTCGCGGTCGCCGATCTTGATGCTGCCGGAATCCGGATCGGCAAACCCGGCGAGGCTCATCAGCAGCGTGGTCTTGCCGGAGCCGGACGGGCCGAGCAGGGTGAGGAATTCCCCGGCGCCGACCGTCAGGGACACGTCGTTCAGCGCGGTGAAGTTCCCGTATCGCTTCACCAGGTTGCTGATCGTGACGATTGCTGCCAAGTCCGGAGTCCTCGATTCTGCCCGTCGGAAGGATGGCCGGCGCAGGGTGCGCCGGCCATCGATCTTGTCACTGCTGCTTGAAGTTCTGCCAGCGCTCGATCATCTCGGGGCCGTGCTCGCCCCACCATTCGTCGCTCACCCGGACCTGGGTCTTGGCGTTCTCCGGCGAGGAGTTAACGCGCTTGCGGTCCGCATCGTCGAGGATGCCGGTATCGAAGGCCTTGGCGTTGACCGGACCGTAGTCGATGTGCTTGGCGAACTCCGCCTGCTGCTCGGGCGACATGAACATGGCGAGGGCCTTCATGGCCAGGTCCTTGTGCGGCGCGCCCTTCGGGATCACGAAGCAGTCGGCCATCAGCAGGCCCTGGTTGTAGGTGAAGTCCGCGTGCGCGCCGTCGCGCATCGCGGCGGCGAGGCGGCCGTTCCAGATCTCCATGATGTCCGCCTCTCCGTCCTTGATGATCTGGGCGGACTGGGCGCCGGAATTCCACCAGATCCCGATCGAGGGCTTCAGCTCGGCGAGCTTCTTGAACGCGCGGTCGGCATCGAGCGGGTACAGCTTGGCCGGATCGACGCCGTCCGCCAGCAGGGCGATCTCGAGGTTGCCGCGCGGATGATCGTAGACCGCGCGGGTGCCGGGGAATTTCTTGACGTCGAAGAAGTCGGCCCAGCTGTGCGGCTTCGACCCGTCCTTTCCGACGGTGTCCGTGCTCCAGGCCATGACCGTCGAGTAGTAGAACTGACCGATCCAGTCCTTGTGGACCATGGTCGGATCGATCCCGTCCGCCTTCACGATGCCGTAGTCGATCGGCTCGAACAGTCCCTGCTTGCTGCCGATCGAGCATTCCTCGGCGGAGATGTCGACGATGTCCCAGGAGACCGAGCCGCTATCGACCTGCACGCGGATGTCCTGCAGGCCCGTCGCGGTTGACTCGTTGATCTTGATGTTCATCGCCTTCTCGGTGGGTTTGAAGAAGGCCTCGCGCTGGGCGTCCTGCAAGGCGCCGCCGCCGGATGCGACCATGATCTCATCGGCCTGCGCGGCGGTTGCGATGCCCATCGTGGCCAGGACGATGGCCGTCGATAGGGTGATGTGGCGTTTCATTGATGCCTCCTTGGCTTGCTTGTTGTTTGAACCGGGCTTCGGCCGGCCGTTCGGGCGGCAGGTCCGCGGGCGCCTCCCAAAGCCGCGCCCTCTTGTTTATGTAATCGATTTACGAAATCGATTACATCTTGAACGCAAATCGGCGTCAAGCCATATTCCGGGCTCCGGATGACCCGGCGCTTCCGCGCGCCCCGCGGTCCGCGCGCGCTTCGGCGGCGCGGCCACGCTGGTCTTGACCGGATTCGTCTGCTAGTTGCTACGTCCATGGCGCGAAGATCAACGCAGGGCATGAGAGCTGAAGCGGCTGGCGGTCCTGAATGGCGCAAGCGGCCGACGATGGACGATGTCGCGAAGGCCGCCGGGGTCTCCAAGGCGACCATCTCGCGCGTGCTGTCCGGCGCCCCCGGAGGCTGCTCCCCTTCCACCGCGAAGCTGGTGCGGGAGACGGCCGCTCGACTGGGCTATGTCGTCAACTCCGTCGCCTCCAGCCTGCGCAGCCGGCAGACGTTCACCGTCGGGCTGGTGATTGCCGACGTCTCCAACCCGTTTTTCGGCGGCATCGCGAGCGGCGTCGAGGCCAGCCTGACGGGCGCCGGCTACAGCGTCATCCTGGCCAATTCCGGAAATTCGGTCGAGCGGGAGCGGGACCTCGTGCGCGTTCTGGTCGAGAAGCAGATCGACGGCATGATCGTCGCCTCTTCTGCTTCCGCCGGCGACCATGTCCTGGCCGCCCAGGAGCACGGCATCTCCGTGATCCTGGTCGATTCCGAGATTCCCGGCCTCAGCGCGGATTCCGTCGTCATCGACAACCGTGCGGCCGCCATGATGGCGGTGCAGCACCTGGTCGAGCGGGGGCATCGCCGGATCGGCATCGTGACCGGCCCGCTGCTCGCCGCCTTCGACACCCAGCGGCTCGAAGGCTATCGCGCGGCCCTTGCGGCGGCCGGCCTCGAGCTGCGCGACGACTATGTCTTCCGGGAGGACCTGCTGGCGCAGGGCGGCGAGAAGGCGATCGCCGAGCTGGCACGGCTCAGCGTCCGGCCGACCGCCCTGTTCGTCGCCAACAACATGATGACGCTGGGCACCCTGGTCGGCCTGAAGAAGGCGGGCCTGACCGTTCCCGCCGATATCTCCTTGATCGCGTTCGACGATCAGGACTGGTACTCGGTCTCGCAGCCGCCGATCACCGGCATCGTCAATCCCGCCTATGAAATGGGCCGCGCTGCCGGAGAGCGCATGCTCCTGCGCCTCGACCGCAAGCGGTCGGGCCTGAAGGCCCAGCGGCTGGTGCTGGAGACCCGGCTGGTCGAGCGCGAAAGCGTCCGCAAGCTTCGGCGCTGACGCCGCCGCCATTCCTATCTTCGCGTCGGCTCGGTGTTCGCCGTGCGCGATCGCTTCGTTGACAGCGATCCCGCGTTATGTAATCGATTTCGGAAATCGATTGCATGACGGATGGAGAGTGCAGATGAGTGCCCGCCTGAGCGGCCGGACCGCGGTGTTGATCGGCGCCGCCGTTGGAATCGGCCGCGGCATCGCCCAGCGCCTGGTCGAGGACGGCGCCCAACTGGTGGTGGGCGACGTGAACGAGGCCGAAGGGCGCGCGTTGATGCGGAGCCTCGATCTCGATCCGGCGCAATTCATGAAGGTCGACGTCTCGTCGGAGCGCGACTGCAAGGCGCTGGCCGATCTGGCGGTCGCGCGTTTCGGCAAGATCGACATCCTCGTGCAGAACGCCGGCATCTACCCGGTGGCGCTGATCGACGAGGCGACGGTCGAGCACTGGGACCATGTCATGGCCGTGAATCTCCGGGGCGCGTTCGTCTCGACCAAGGCCTGCACGCCTTTCATGCGGTCCAACGGCTGGGGCCGGGTGATCTTCACCTCGTCGATCACCGGGCCGCGGGTGGTCAGCCACGGCCTGTCGGCCTACGCCGCCACCAAGGCCGGCATCAACGGCTTCATCAAGGTGGCGGCGCTCGAGTTCGCCACCCACGGCATCACGGTGAACGGCGTCGAGCCCGGCAACATCCTCACCGAGGGCCTGCAATCGGGCCGCTCGCCGCAGTTCATCGACAGCATGCGCCGCTCGATCCCGATGGGCCGGCTCGGCACGCCCCGCGACATCGCCAACGCGGTCTGCTTCCTGGCCTCCGACGACGCCGGCTACATCACCGGCACCACGATCGTCGTCGATGGCGGCCAGACGCTCCCGGAGAACAAGGACTTCTTCGATCCCTCGACCTGGAGCTAGCGCGCGGGACGAGGTTCATAGCTGGAGGGCTGCGCATGCGCGTGATCGTCGTCGGCGGCGGGACCGGAGGGGCGACATTCGCCGGCACGCTGGCCGGGAGCGGCCGGCACGATGTCGTTCTGGTCGAGGCCGGTGCGGATTTCGGACCGTTCGCCGGGCACAACTGGCCGTTCGAGCTCCTGGATTCGCGGCATATTCCGGATACCTGCGACTGGGGGCTGTTCAACGAGGATGTCGCCGGCGGGCGAACCTACGCGCTGCCGCGGGCCAAGGTCATGGGCGGCTGCTCCTCGCATAACGGCTGCTCTTCGGTGCGCGGAACGCGATGGGATTTCGACCGCTGGGCGTCCGAAGTCGATGCGTTCTGGCGCGCGGACTCCCTGATCGAGGATTTCGCCGCCGTCGAAGCCGCGCTGAACGTGCACGGCTACGGGCCGGACGACACGACGCCGTTCCAGCAGGCCTTCTTCCAGGCGGCGCTGCAGGCCGGTCTGCCGGCGTCCCGCGACATGAACGACCTCGATGAGGGCCCCGGCGCTTCGCTCTGTCCGGTGAACAAGCGCGGCGGCATCCGCTGGAACGCCGCCTTCGCCTTCGTCGATCCGGTGCGAGGCCGCGACAATTTCTCGATCGTCGACCATCTCGAAGTGGATGCGGTCGTCTTCGACGGCGACCGCGCCTGCGGGATCTCCGGCCGGCGGCTCGGCAAGCCGGTCGAGATCGCGGGCGACGTCGTCGTGCTGGCGGCCGGCGCCTACGGGACGCCGGAGCTGCTGATGCGCTCCGGCGTCGGCGCGGGCGCCCGGCTCGCCGCCGCCGGCATCAGGCCCCGGCACGAGCTGCCGGGCGTCGGGGAAAACCTGCAGGACCATCCGTCGGCGGTGCTGCTCTATCGGGCGACCGAGCGTCTCATCGACGCGATGGTCGCGTATGAGAAGCAGCGAATGGCCTTCGACGAAGCGGTGATCGTCAAGCTCCAGTCGCCCTTCGCCGACGGTCCGCTGGACATCCATGTCTTCGCCAATGGCGGAAGACGGCCACAGCCGGCGGGATGGGGCTGGGAGATCTGGTGCGGATTGCTGTCGCCGCGGTCGCGCGGCCGGATCCTCCCGAGCGCCGGCGAGGGCGGCCCGACCTTCCGGATCCAGCACAACCATTTCACCGACCCGGAAGGCAACGACCTGAGGGCGGTGCTTTGGAGCATCGACCGGGCCCGCGCCTTCATGGCGACCGACGCGATGAAGCCCTATTTCGAGCGCGAGACGGAGCCCGGAGCGGATCGGACCGGCGAAGCGCTCGGCGACTGGGCGCGCGCCCACCATACGAATTATTTCCACCCGGCGGGCACCTGCGCCATGGGCCGCGGCGCGGCGGCGGTGACGGACGGGCTGGGGCGCGTCCACGGGCTGAAGGGCCTGATGGTGGCCGACGCCGCGCTGATGCCCTGGATCACTTCCGGCAACACGAACATTCCCGTCGCCGCGATGGCGCACCGCCTGGCGCGCCACTTCGATCTGATCCAGCAGCACCCGCGGGGCTGAGCAATGCCGGCGACGTCGACCCTTGCCGAGATCGGGCTGTGGCCGTTGCTGGACCGGCTCAGGGGCCGGCGCTGGGTCGATCTGACCCACACCTTCTCCCCCGCGACCCCGCACCATCCGAACTTCCGCCCCGCCGAGTTCCGCAAGATCGTCGGGCACGACGACCTGATCAACGGGCATCGGGCCGGATTCATCTCGCATGAATATCGCTTCGCCGGGCAGTGGGGCACCCATGTCGACCCGCCGGTGCATTTCCATGCCGGTCTTCGGCACCAGGACGAGATCCCGGTCGAGGAGATGCTCTTGCCGCTGGTGGTGCTGGACATCTCGCGGCAAGCCGCCGAAGACCCCGACTACTGCGTGACCCTCGCCGAGCTGGACGCCTGGGAGAATCGCTGGGGCCGGGTCCCGGGCGGCGCGTTCGTCGCGCTGCGCAGCGACTGGTCGAAGCGCTGGCCGGACCAGGCGCGGATGATGAACCGGGACGGCGACGGCGTCTGTCATTATCCGGGCTGGTCGATGCCGGTTCTCGAGACGCTCTTCGAGGAGCGCGGGATCCGTGCCTGCGGGCACGAAACGACCGACACGGATCCGGGAATCGCGGCCAGTCGCTATGACGGCACGCTCGAGAGCTACGTGCTCGGCCGGAATTGCTGGCAGATCGAGATGCTGGCCAATCTCGACCAGGTGCCGGAAGCCGGCGGCATGATCGTCGCGGCATGGCCCAAGGCCGAGAAGGGCTCCGGCTTCCCCGTGCGCGCTTTCGCCATCTGTCCGGAAAGGTGAGGCGCCCGCCGGCCCGGGCGTCGCACCGATCGGGCGGGATGAAACATCCCGCCGGCCGGAATCGGTCGGTCAGCCGGTAACCTGGACGCCCTTAAACTCCGTGCACGCCCGTTTTATCGTCGTCTCGATGGGTATCCGCTCGATGCTCGACGCGGCGACGAAGCCCACGGCATCCGTTCGCATGTTGACGTACTCGGCATCGCTGGGGGAGACGATCGGGCCTCCATGCGAGAGCAGGATCAGGTCGTTCCTGACCGTGAGCGATGCACGAAAGATCTCGTTGAGCGTGGCGACGGCGAGGTCGAGCTGCATCGCGTTTGTAGAGCCGACGTCGCCGCCCGCGGTGAGGCCGACATGCCCCACCAGGACGTCGACTCCCGCCTCGGCCATGCTTCGTGCATCGGATGGGCTGTAGACGTAGCACATCGTGAAGAGGCCCATCGATCTCGCCAGGGCGACCGCCTCGACCTCGCGCTGAAAGCCCAGCCCGCTCGCTTCCAGGTCCTTGCGGTACTGGCCGTCGATCCGGCCGACGGTCGGGAAGTTTATGATTCCCGAATAGCCGGCCAGCTGCATGCTTTCGAAGAGCTGTCGCTTGTCGCGGGTCGGATCGACGCCATAGACGCCGCCGATGACCGGAATCGCCTTTGTGGCGGGAATGACGTTCCGGGAGCCGAGGGTCAGCATGACCTCATTGGCGTCGCCGATCGGCAGGTTTCCGAGAAGGCTCGGATGCCCGTTCAGCCGATAGAAGCCGGAGTTGTAGACGACGATGAGATCGGCCCCTGCGGCCTCGGCGCATCGGGCGACGAGGCCATTGCCGGCGCCGACCACGAGCAGCGATCGGTGCATCGCGATCTGCTCGTTCAATCTCTGCAGGATGTCGGCGCGGGTATAGCGAGTGCCCATTTTGTTCAGACCTTTTCGGCTTGGGATCGCATCATCTCTTGAAGGGCCGAGACCGCAGAGTTGATGCAGAGCTCCCCATTGATCGTGTCATCTACCGTCGCGATGGGGATCTCGGGCTTGAGCGACGCCTTGAGCGCCGCGAGGAAGGCGGCGTCCGCTTCGGGATCGAAGAACGGTGCTCCTTGCACGGAATAGGCGGAGTAGCCTCGGGTCGGCACGACGACGGAGACCGGGCCGCGCGCCTGGTTGAGGCGGCGCGCCATGTATCGCGCGATCTCGCCATTCTCGTCCGGCGTGGTTCGCATCAGCGTGGCGAGGGCGGTGTGCGCGACGAAGCGGCGGCCTTGAAATCTCGCCGGCACCTGCTCTCTGGTGCCGAAATTCACGAGATCTATCGCGCCCGGAAGCACCACCTGCGGGATGCCCATCTCGCCCGCGGCGGTCAGGCGCTCCGGCCCCGCGCTGCACATGCCGCCGACCAGTTCGTCCGCGATCTCGGTGGTGGTCAGATCGAGCACGGCGGAGATTCGTCCTTCGCGGATCATGTCCTCCATGGCCTCGCCGCCGGTGCCTCGCGCATGGAAGGTGAGCACCTCCGCGCTGGAGCCGATCCGGGCGAGCGCGCGCATGGCGCCTTCGGTGGTCGACCCGAACGTCGTCATCCCGATCGTCGTGCGCGGATCCGGTTCCGCCGCCGTCGCGTGCGACTTGAGCATCGCCGCCATGGCGGCGGCCGTCTGCTCGAACACGGTCCTCAGGAAGGGATTGAGGCCCAGGACGTCGACCACGGTGTGGAACAGGACCACGTCCTTGGCGCCGATGAATGGGCGGGTATTGCCGGAGGCGAGGGTCGAAACCAGGAACTTGGGCAGCCCGAAGGGCAGCACCTTGAACGCCGCCGCGGCGAATGCCGCATTGGTGCCCCCGCCGACGCCGATGTATCCGCCGATGCGGCCCTCGGCGAGCATCGTCTTGAGGATTGACGTAAGCCCGGCCGTCATGACCCGCAAGCCGTTCTCGCGGTCGCGCCGGGCCCGCAGCGCCTCGATCGAGCCGCCGCCGCGCGACGCCACTTCGGCCCGGGTCACATCCGGCGCGATGCCGGGTTCCCCGAGGATGCCGCAGTCGATCAACAGGACGCTGACGCCCTGGTGCTCGAGGGCGCGCCGGAGGAAACCGATCTCCTCTGCTTTGGTATCGAGCGTCGCTGCGATGACAACCGCGGCGCTGGCTTCTCCCGAAAGACCAGAAAAATTGGCCAAGGTCCGTCTTTGCAGTCTGGATAATTACAGGTCGGGAGGAGGCTGATATTACAAGTTTGGTAAGTTGTCAATGCCGCCGCGGGACGCGAGAAGTAGCTATTGCAATCGGAGTCTGCATATATATCGCGCGATGCCACGGAGATTCCATCATGACCACCACCACGCGTAGGCCGCGGCTGAGCGATGTTCTGTACCAGGACATGCTCGGCCAGATCCGGTCCGGCAAGTTACCGGCGGAATCCCGCCTGCCTTCCGAGCTTGAGCTTGCGACCCGGTTCAAGGTCTCGCGTCCCATCGTGCGGGAGGCGCTGCGGCGACTGCGGAATGAAGGCCTGATCCAATCGCGGCAAGGGGCGGGCAGTTTTGTCAGCGCGTCGGAAACCCGCGATCTCCCGATCCGCGCGATGGCCAGCGCGCGGACGGAGATCGATGTCCTGCCGCCACTCCAAAGCATTGAAGACGTGCGGAAATTCTATGAATTCAGACTCGCGGTCGAAGGCGAATCGGCCTACTGGGCGGCGATCAATCACACGCCCGAGACGCTGAAGAACATGCGGACGGAGCTCAAGGCGTTGTACGACGCGGTCCGGGGCGACCAGATCGGCGTCAACCAGGACTTCTCCTTCCATATGGCGATCGCCAATGCCAGCCAGAACCAGTATTTCGAAGCCAGCCTGTTGATGCTGAAGAGCCATCTCAATTTCCTGATCGACCTGGCGCGAACTTTCTCCAGGTCGGCTTCCTACTCGCATTTGCAGGCCGTCCAGGGCGATCATGCGTCGATCTTCGAGGCTATCGAACGCCGCGACGCAGAAGGCGCGCGCGAGGCGATGCGCAAGCATATTATAAACGCCCAGCAGCGGGTGTTCTTCGGTCGGCGATGAGCCGGCCGCTCCTGCCTTTTACATGTTGACAAGTTGGCGGTGCTGGAGGAGGGTTCGGTCCTTTCGTCAGGCAACGGCCGCCGATGTCGATCGAACAGCTTGTCGCCCAGCTTGCCCAGATTGTCGGCCTGACCAACGTCCTGGTTGATCCGGCCGACATGCTCCCGTTCTCGAAGGGAGCGCGCGGGGAGCAGGGCAAGGCCGCCTTCGTCGTCTGCCCGGCCACGACCCGGGAGGTGGCTTCCGTCGTCCGGCTGCTGCGGGCGCTCGACATCGGCTTCGTGGTGCAGGGGGCCAATACCGGTCTGGTCGCCGGCTCGGTGCCGGACATGACCGGCGAGCAGGGCGTCGTCAGCCTGCGGCGGCTGACCGGGGACATCATCGTCGACCCGCTCAACCGAAGCTGCACGGTCGGCGCCGGCGTGCGCCTTTCCGCGCTGAACGAGGTGCTCGCCGGATACGACTGCTGCTTTCCGATCGACCTCGGCTCGGACCCGAGCATCGGCGGGATGATTGCCACGAATACCGGCGGCGCGCGCTTCATCCGCTATGGCGACGTGCGCGACCATGTTCTCGGCCTGGAGGTCGTGCTGCTCGATCGCGACGGCACCGTGCTCGATCTGATGAACGCGCTGCGGAAGAACAATGTCGGGCTGGAGACCGTCCAGCTCTTCATCGGGACCGCCGGGCGCTACGGCATCGTGACCAAGGCCGTGCTCGACGTGAGTCGGCGGCCCGGCGAGGTTGCGGCCGCCATCGTCGTGCCCCGCGATGACGCGGCCGTCACCGAGATCCTCCTCGCGGTCGAGGGGCGGTTCGGGAACGAGCTGGCGGCGTTCGAAGGCATGTCGCGGAATGCGCTCGCCTGTGCGTTGAAGCATGTCCCCAACGTTCGCAACCCCTTTGCACCGGGCGACATCCCGCCCTACGCCCTGCTGATCGAGGTCAGCAGGCCGGGCGGCGCGGCGAACGGCATCTCCCTGGATGCACAGCTGCAGGAGTATCTCGGCGGCCTGCTCGAACGGGACGATCCGCCGGTGAGCGACGCGTTCTTCGGCTCGCCCCACGAGTTATGGGCGCTTCGCCATGCCCTCCATTCCGGGCTGTTGGCCTCCGGCAGGGTCATGGCCTTCGACCTCGCGTTCCAGCGCGGCCGCGTCCTCGAGTTTCGGAACGACGTGCGGGCATTGATGGAACGCGTTCACCCGCACCTGGTGCTCTGCGACTTCGGGCATATCGGCGACGGCGGGATCCATTGCAATTTCCTGGAGCCTTGGCACGCGGAGACCACGCTCTCGGTCGAGCAGATCGCCGATCTGCGCTCGATGGTCATGGAGCGCGCGGTGCGCGGCCATCGGGGCAGCTTCAGCGGGGAGCACAGCATCGGGCGCGCGAACGTCGCCTTCTACGACCGCTTCGTCGACCTGAACAGCCGGCGCATTGCCGACGGAATCGACGCCGTCATACGCGATTTGACGTAGCGCCGGCGCGCCATTGCATCAACGACATCGGATGGAGCGTTGCAGGGATGAGCTTACGCCTGGGAATGATCGGATGCGGCCGTATCGCCGAGGCACATGCCTTGGCGGCGGAGCGGTCGGGAAAAGCCGCCTTCGTCGCCTGCGCCGACATACGCGAGGAGTCGGCGCGGCGATTTGCCGAGGCGCACGGCTGCGAACGTTGGTACACCGACTTCGAGGCCATGATATCGGCGTCGAATCTCGACGCCGTGGTGCTCGCGACCTGGCCGCTGCAACACGCAGCGCAGCTGGAGCGGCTCCTGGAGGCGGGCTGCAGATACATTCTGTGCGAGAAGACCCTCACGATGACCGGTGAGGAGGCTCGCCGAATCTGGCGCCGGGCCCAAGAAGTGAATGCCTCGATCGTCGAGGCTTTCATGTATCTCCATCATTCCGGCATCAAGCGGCTCGATGAGCTGGTCTTCTCGCCGGATTCCGGCCCGGTCGATTCGGTGCGGGCGAGCTTCCATATGCTGATGGCGGGGGACGACCCCAAGAAGCCGAACTGGCGGTATCGAACCGATACCGGCGGCTCGGCGCCCTACGACCGGGCCTGCTACGCAGTCAGCGCCTGCGGCCGCTATGCGGGATCGCTGCCGATGCGCGCCTACGCGTCCTGCGACCTCGATGCCGGGTCCGGCCTCATTACGCGGCTCTACGGCCAGGTGAGATATGCCAATGGCTGCATCGGAGAGGTCGAGGTCAGCAATCGGGTCGGCTACAGCCAGGATCTTCAGGTCAATTGCGAGAACCGGGTGCTTTGGTTCGACGACCCATTCACGACGGCGGGCGATGCCGTGATCCGCGAGCGACACGCGCGCAAGTTCGCCCATGTGGAGGAGCAGGTCCACGTGATCCGGTCGCCGTTGCCGCCGCAGGACGACCTGGCGACGTTCTACGCCTATACGCCGCAGCTCGCCGCCTTCTGCGACCACGTCGCGGGATCGACGGCGCCGCTTCGGCAGTCGCTGGTCGCTTCCGTCGCCAACATGTATGCGCTCGACGCCCTGGTGCGGAGCGCCATGTCGGGCGAGGCCGTCGATGTCGGCATCCCCGACGACGTCGCCGGGGCATGGACCGCGAGCCGTCCTTGACGCGGGGGCGCCGATCGGCGCCGCCCGGCCTAGTTCGCCATCCCGCGACGCTTGAAGGCCTGTCCGTTCCGCGCCGCCAGATGGTGGAGGCGGGCGAAGTTGACGGCGTAGTCGCGCTCTTCGGGCAGATGCTCGCAATAGCAGGTCATGTCGGCCGGCAGCGTGCCGGCATGGCGCAGATAGGTCGCGACGTCGAAGCTGCCATCGCCGATATAGACCTCGTTCCAGCGCAGGCCCATATGGCCCCCGTCCCAGGCGATATCCTTGAGATGGACGCTGACGACGTGCTTCGAGAGCAGGCGGAACGCCCTCTCGACCAGGTCTCCGGTGCGATAGAAGCTGGCATGGCTCGTCATGTTCACGACGTCGAGGTGAACGCCCAGGTTCGGGTGGCCGACGGATTCGACGAAGGCGAGCATGTCCTCCGGCTGGTAGAAGAAGGAGGTGAACCAGGGCTCGAGGCCCAGCTTGGTCTGCCGCAGCTCCAGCCCGTCGAGTATGCGCAGCATGTTGTCGCGCGTTTCGGCGATGCAGTCGTCGGTGAACAGATACGGATGCGGCGCCAGGATCCGGTCGGACTTGTCGCGGGTCCCGATCAGCGTGAAGACCGAGCGGCAGCCCATCCGGTCCGCCTTCAGGAGGAGCGCGCGCGCCGCCTTGATGCGTTGTGCGCGCAGTTCCTTGTCCTCGGTCAGCAGGTTGCCGGCGAACAGCGCTTCGCCGATCACCAGGTCTGCCGACCGCGCGGCCTCGCCGAGGGCGTCGCACTGCTCCTGGGGTATCTCCGCGAGATTGCGCGGCGCCCAGACCGCCGAGACGCCATAGGTGTCCAGCTTGTCAACCAGCGCCCCGAGCTCGGCGGCGGATTGCGGTGCGAAGAAAGTGCAGCCAAGCCGCATGGGCGTCTCCAGCGATTGGGTATCCGGCGATTGGGTATCCGGCGATTGGGTATTCCCAATTACAACATGTAAACATGGCTTGTCAAAGCAGCAGGAGACCGCCTAGAGACTGGCCGGACAATTCAGTGACAATTCGGAAGGTGATGCCCAATGGTTGATGTGTCTCTGCGCGGAAAGACGGCCGTGGTCACGGGCGGGTCGAGCGGGATCGGCGCGGCCATCGTCGCGCGGCTGCTGGCGGAAGGCAGCAACGTCGTGTCGGTGGACCTGCAGCCGCCCCGGGCCGGGTTCGATGGCCGGGCGACGACCGTGATCGCCGACGTGTCGACGGAAGCGGGCGTCGCCGCCTACATGGCGGCGGCGATGAAGCGCTACGGGCGCCTGGACTGCTTCGTCAACAACGCGGGGATCCTCGGCCCCTCCGCTTCCTTCGCCGATGCGCGGATGGCCGATGTCGACAAGGTTTTTGCGGTCAACATGCGGTCGACCTTCCTCGGGATGCAGGCCGCGCTGAAACAGTTCCAGCTGCAGGGGACCGGCGGCGGCATCGTCAATCTGGCATCGATGAGCGCGAGCCGGCCCAACCCGATGCGGCCCGCCTATGCCGCCTCCAAGGCGGCCGTCATCGCCCTGACCAAGGCGGCCGCGATCGGATACGGGCCCAGCGGCGTCCGCATCAACGCCATCTCGCCGGGCATCGTCGAGACGCCGATGAACGCCGAGGTGGAGAGTACCAGGGGCGCGGCAGGAAGCCGGGTGACCGACAGCTGGCCGATTCCGCGCAAGGCCCGGCCCGGGGAGATCGCGGCGCTGGTCTGCTGGCTGTTGAGCGACGAATCGAGCTTCGTGACCGGCGCGCATTATCCGATCGATGGCGGTGCCACGGCCTGAAAAATTTACATATTTGTTCTCTTGTAACTTTTATCGGTTGACAAGCGGGCGGCGCGGTTGTTGTACTGCGCCCGCCCTAGCTCCCGGGCGCCGGTCCCCGCACCCGAACATCGGTGCCGGACGGGCGGCCGAGATTACTGGATACCCATGGCAAGCATCACGATCGACAACGTGTCAAAGTCCTACGGAGAGGGTCGCGCCGTAAAGGACCTCTCTTTGAAGATCGAGGATGGCGAGTTCATGGTCGTCATCGGCGCGTCGGGTTGCGGCAAGTCCACACTGCTCAGGATGATCGCCGGTCTCGAGGAGATGACCGCCGGCCGGATCATCTTCGGGGACAAGGATGTCTCCCGGCTGGAACCCAAGGACCGCGAGGTCGCGATGGTGTTCCAGAACTACGCGCTCTATCCGCACAAGTCGGTCTACCAGAACCTGGCGTTCGGCCTGAAGATGCGCGGCATGTCGGGGGACGAGATCCGCCGCCGCGTCGACGGCGCCGCCCGGATGCTCGATATCGCCCACCTGCTCGAGCGCAAGCCCAAGCAGCTCTCCGGCGGGCAGATGCAGCGGGTCGCGCTGGGGCGCGCCCTGGTCCGGCATCCGGCGGTCTTCCTGCTCGACGAGCCGCTGTCGAATCTGGACGCCAAGCTGCGCGTGAAGATGCGCGAGGAGATCGGCAACCTCCACCGCGCCTCCAGGATCACGATGGTCTACGTGACGCATGACCAGGTCGAGGCGATGACGCTCGGCGACCGCATCTGCGTCATGTCCGACGGGGTCCTCCAGCAGGTCGGCAAGCCGCTGGAGCTCTACGACCGCCCGATCAACCGGTTCGTGGCCGGCTTCATCGGATCGCCGGAAATGAACTTCTTCGACGCGCAGCTCAGTGCAGACGCCGGCGGCGGCGCGGTCGCGGCGGCGCGCGGGCTCAAGCTGGAGATCGGCAAGATACAGGGCAGCGCCGGCGGAACGGTGACGGTCGGCATCCGTCCCGAGAGCATCCGGCTTTCCGCCCCGGGCGCCGGCGGCGGCGAGAACGTCGGCGCCGTCAGCCACATCGAGCAGTTCGGCGCCCAGACGCTCGTCTTCCTGGACTGCGAAGGGACTTCGCTGCGCGTGCTTCTCCCGCGCAACGACGAGATCGCCGCCGGGGAGCGGCGCGCCTTCGCCTTCGAACCCAGCAAGATCCACGTCTTCGATCGGGAGAGCGGTCGCAGAATCAACGCCTAAATCCATCAAACCCCTGGGAGGATCAGGATGCACAAGAACGGTGCCAAAGCACTTTTGACTCGTCGCCAGCTGTTCGCGGCCGGAGCGGCCGTCGGCGCTGCCACGCTCTACGCGCCCTACGTCAAGGCGCAGTCGAAGGCGCGCATTCGGCTGATGAACACCGAAACCGCGATTCCCAACGTGGAGGCCTTCAAGGAGATCGCCGCGGCCTACAACAAGGCGAGCGGCGTCGAGCTCATCGTCGACAACGTGGAAGTCGAGGACTCCCTGACGAAGCTCTCGGCCTCGATGCGCTCCGGCAACCCGTACGACATGTCGGTGCTCGGGTTCATCGGCGACGTGCTGCTGCTGGCGGACCAGGACTTCCTGGTCCCGGTGGACGACCTGGTCGCGAAATACGAGTGGGGCCCGCGGATTCTCTTCCCGTACAAGGGCCACACCTGGTGGTATCCGTACGACTACAATTTCTGCGTCACCTGGTATCGGAAGGATCTCTATGCCAAGAGCGGCCTGAAGGTCCCGACGAACCGGAACGAGTTCCTCGCGAACGCCGAGAAGCTGAATTCCGATTCGATGAACGGCTGCATGTATCCCACGGGCAACACTTCCGCGACCCAGTGGATGACGAGCGGCTTCTTCTTCGCCGAGGGCGTCAACTTCCTGGATGACGATCTCAAGGTCGTGCTCGACCAGGGCGACAACAAGAGCAAGGCCGTCGAGACGCTGGACTACTTCAACAAGCTCTACCAGTTCATGCCGGCCGGCATGTCCCAGGCCGCCTGGGCGCAGGCCCTCGGCCAGTTCGCCAACCAGCAGGTCGCTCACGCGCCCTATTCGGCGCGGATGATCGACAATCTGGCGGCGAACGCGCCGGACCTGGCGGATCAGGTGGGGCTGTTCCCGTACTACAGCAGCAGCGGCGACACCGCGTCGGTCGGCTTTGGCTACGACGGTTTCGTGATCCTGAACACGCCGCAGGCCGAAGAGAGCCGCAAGTTCATGGCCTGGTTCGCCGACAACATGTACATCCGGTGGCTCCAGGCCGCGCCGCTCGCCATGCAGCCGGCCCGCCTGGACGTCTACGAGGACAAGCGGTGGCTGGAAATTCCGATGATCCAGAAGTACAAGGGGGTCATGGACGAGCTCAGGGCGATGATCGGCAAGGACTCGAGCGTCCAGATCACCTCCCTCGACACGCAAGGCAAGGAGCCGAACATCCAGGCGGCGAAGATCTACGGCTCGAGGATCTACAACGAAATGCTGCAAAGCGTGACGCTGAAGCAGCGCAGCTCGGCTGAGGCGGTGGACGTCGCCGCCCAGCAGATGCGCAAGCTCATCGGCTGAGGTTGACGGGATCGCCGCCGCCGTGGCGGCGATCCCCGCGACCGCGATGGACGAGCCCGCGATGGACGAGCCGAAGTGACACTGGACTGGCGTCTCCGCATCTCATTGATCGCCGGCTTGATCGTGGTGGCGGCATTCATCGTGCTGCCCGCGATACAGGCGATCCTGCTCAGCTTCGAGGGCACCGACTCGTTCGTCGTGCCGGCGACCTGGGTCGGCCTGGCGAACTTCGAGCGCGTGCTCGTCATGCCGGAGTTCTGGCGCGACCTCGGAACCGGATTGACCTATGCGATCGTGACGGTCTGCTTGCAGCTCGTGCTCGGCACGATCTTCGCGCTCATCCTCAACGTGCCGCTGAAGGGGCAGGCGCTGTTCCGCGGCGTCGCCATTCTTCCCTATGTGGTGCCCACGGTCGTCGTCGCCATCTCGTTTCAATGGATGCTGGACGGGAATATCGGTCTCATCACGCAGATCGTGCGGAACCTCGGGCTGGGTCGCCTGATCTGGTCCGACGACCCGTGGATCGCGCTCATGACGGTGACGCTCATCAGCGTCTGGATGTGGACCCCGTTCGTGACGACCTGCGTCCTCGCGGGACTCCAGACCATACCCGACAACCTCTACGCCGCGGCGAGGGTGGACGGCGCGGGGCCGTGGAGCCGGTTCTGGCATGTCACCTTTCCGGGACTCCGATCGGTGCTGATCGTCGTGATCATCATGCGCGGCATCTGGATGTTCAACAAATTCGACATCATCTGGCTCATGACGCGGGGCGGGCCGCTGGGCGCGACCGAGCACCTGCCGATCCTTTCCTACAGCATGGCGTTCCGGCAATACGACATCGGCGGCGGTGCCGCCGTGGCGACGCTGTCCTTCTTGATCCTGTCGGCTTTCGTGGCGCTCTTCATCCATCTGTTTCCGCTGCAGGAGAAGTGAGATGACGGCCGATCCCTTCAAGAAGGCGCTGCTGCGGGTCCTGCAATACGCGATGGCGATCGGGCTCATGGTGTATTCGGGCTTTCCCATCTACTACATGATGGTCTCCAGCGTGCGGCCGCCTCAGGAATTCCTGAAGACGAACGCGCTGATCCCGACGAAGATCAGCTGGGACTTCTACCGCACGCTGACCAGCCGCACCGACTTCGTCCAGCAGTTCATGAACTCGTTCATCGTGGCGTTCGGCACGGTGGCGATCACCATCGTCGTCTCGATCGTCATTGCCTACATCGTCGCCCGCTACAAGGTGCGCGGAAAGACGATCATCGTCGGCCTCATGCTGTATGCCTACATGTTTCCGCCGCTGTTCCTGGCGATCCCCCTGGTCTCGATCTTCGCGCAGCTGGGGCTGACCGACACGCTGGTCAGCGTGATCGTCGCGCACGTCACGATCTCGCTTCCGCTCGGCGTGTGGTTTCTGTGGGGCTTCTTCAAGGCGATGCCGTTCGAGCTGGAGGAGGCGGCGATGGTCGATGGGTGCACCCGGGCCGCCGCCTTCCTGCGCGTCGTCTTGCCCCTGTCGCTGCCCGGGATCATCACGGTTGGGACGTTTTCGTTTCTCCTGTCGTGGTCGGACTACACCTTCGCCGTCGTTCTGCTCAGCAGCGATTCCGTCAAGACCATCCCGCTGGGTCTCGCCAGCCTGCTTGGCACCTACGACTTCCGTTGGGGCGAGGTGATGGCCGGCGCGACCCTGGTGGCGCTGCCGCTCTTCCTGCTGTTCACGCTGTTCAGCCGCTACTTCATCGCCGGCATGGCCGCTGGCGCGTTGAAGGGCTGACTTTCTTCCGGGACGCGGGGCGCGGGTGAGGGGAAGCGAACCGCCCGCGCCGCGCCCGCGGCGGCTCGCCTCAGCTCGCCTGCCGGCATTCCCGCGAGCCCTTGTTTCCATCGGCGTTCGAGAAAGCCTGCCCGAGCGCTCGGCGATCTTGGGCGTCTCGGCATGGAAGCCATGTCGGTCTTGCGGGAGCTCGTGGGTCGCATGAAGCGGTCCGGTTAGGCGAACACGGAGGTCACGCATTTCGTCGTGGTCGCGCCGCATGCCGGTCACGAGCCGGGCGGGGAGCGGGGGCGTCGCCGACGTGGCCCGGCTCTGTCCCGCGGGCCAAGCTCGTCATTTCCATCGCTTGAGCATTTCCGTCCGGCCACTCGCAAGCTAGCATGCACCGCGACGATGCGATCGAAGATCACGGACGCGATGGTAGCCATGCGGATGTACGTTCTCGACCTCGGCACAATGCGAATGGACCGGTCGCTGTTCTTCCGCAACTGGCGGCTAGCCTCCCGGGCGGAGCCGGAGCCGCGCGGCGCGATGATGGAGTTTCCGATTTCCGCCTATTATATCGACCATCCCGACGGCCGCGTTCTCTATGACACCGGCTGCAATCCGGAAGCAATGGGACCCGGCGGCCGCTGGTCGCCCTTCGTTCAGGAGCATTTCGCCCATTCCGGGACGCCGGAGTGCGAGCTTCCCGCGCGCCTGGAGCAGCTCGGCATCGGGCCGGATGATATCCGATACGTTGTGCTTTCGCATATGCACAACGACCATGCCGGGTGCGTCGAGTTCTTCCGCAATTCCACGCTCATCGTGCACGAGGACGAGTTCTCGGCCGCGCTGCGCGACTACGCCACCGGCGCCCGCGATTCGCCCTATACCTGGGCCGACACCGATCATTGGATCCGCCTCGGCCTGGACTGGCACCTGCTGGGACGCGAACAGCGCCAGATGACGCTCAACGACCGGGTGACCATCCACAACTGGGGCAGCGGCCATTCGTACGGCATGCTCGGGCTCGAGGTCGAGCTGCGCGGGCAGCCGGGCGTCATCCTGACCTCCGACGCCGTCTATTGCAGCGGAAACTACGAGCCTCCCGTGCAATTGCCGACCGTCATGCACGATTCGCTCGGCTACCGGGGGACGCTGGAGCGGGTCCGGGAGCTGTCTCGACGTACGAGGCGCCAAGTCTGGTTCGGACATGACGCGGAGCAATTCGCAGGGCTGCGCAAGTCTACCGACGGCTGGTACGAGTAGGAGCCGCGCCGCGGCCTCGCGTCGCGGTTGCCCGCCGCGCCGGCGACACTCGCTCCCCTTGCAATCGCGCGCCGCTCCGGCCGGCGCCGCGCTCCCATCGCGAAGCGCGATGGGTGCTTTCCGAGTTACGACTTAAGGCTTCACGCCGTTCTTTCTACGCTCCTCGATATGGGAGGGGATGGTATATCTCGCGCTCAAGAAGAAGCGTAGCAAGCGCCGAGATATGCCACTTCGCGTGACCCGCACCGGGCGAGATGCGTCCGACCGGCGGGGCCAGCGCAATCGAAACGAAAGGTTTTTACATGAGCACAGAAGCGCGCAGCAATCCGCGCGATAAGAGCGCACTGAAAACGTACAAGATGTATATCGGCGGCGAATGGGTGGACGCCCAGAGCGGCGCCGTGTTTGAATCCTACAATCCCTACACCGGCAAGCCCTGGGCGCTGATCCCGCGGGCCAATGCCGACGACGTCAACCGCGCCGTCGAGGCGGCTCACAGCGCCTCGCGCGGCAAATGGCGCAGCATGACCGCGACCCAGCGCGGCGCCGTGATGCGCAAGCTGGCTGACGCCCTGGTCGGCGAGGCCGAGCGGCTGGCGGAGATCGAGGTCCGCGACAATGGCAAGCTGTACGCCGAGATGGTGAGCCAGACCCGGTATCTTCCGGAGTGGCTCTACTATTTTGCCGGCCTCGCGGACAAGATCGAGGGCGCGGTGCTGCCGATCGACAAGCCGGGCAACCTGACCATGACGCGGCACGAGCCGATCGGCGTCGTCGCCGCGGTGTCGCCGTGGAACTCGCCGCTGATCCTCACGATGTGGAAGCTGGCGCCAGCCTTGGCCGCCGGCAACACCATCGTGATCAAGCCGTCGGAGTTTACCTCGGCCTCGATCCTGGAGTTCTGCGCTGTCGCCGAAGCGGCCGGCGTGCCGCCGGGCGTGATCAACGTGGTGACCGGGTTCGGCGGCGAGGTCGGCGGGCCGCTGGTCGAGCACCCGCTGGTCGGCAAGGTCGCCTTCACCGGATCGGAGAACACCGGCAAGGTGATCTACGGACTCGCGGCGAAGAGCTTGAAGCGGGTCACGCTGGAACTCGGCGGCAAGTCGGCCAACATCATCTTCGCCGACGCCAACCTGGAGAACGCTGCCAAGGGCGCGGTGTCCGGTATCTTCGCCGCGGCCGGTCAGACTTGCATTGCCGGCTCGCGCCTGCTCGTGCAGCGGAGCGTTCACGACCAGGTGGTCGACATGCTGGTGCGGCTCGGCGGCGGAGCCAAGCTCGGCAACCCGATGCTGGAGACCACCCAGATCGGCCCGATCTGCAATCTGCCGCAGCTCGACAAGATCCTCTCCTACATCGACATCGCCCGCAAGGAAGGGGCGACGGCGGTGGTCGGCGGGGCGCGACCGGCGGATCCGATGCTGAAGGATGGCTGGTTCGTCGAGCCGACGATCTTCACCGGCGTCAACAATCAGATGCGGGTGGCCCGCGAAGAGATCTTCGGCCCGGTGCTCTCGGTGATTCCGTTCGACGACGAGGAGGAGGCGATCGCGATCGCCAACGATTCGCCGTACGGGCTCGCCGCCGGCCTGTGGACCGAGAGCATCGCCCGCGCGATCCGGGTCTCGGAGAAGCTCGAGTCCGGTCAGGTCTGGGTCAACACCTACCGGGCCAGCAGCTTCATGGCGCCGTTCGGCGGCTACAAGCAGAGCGGCATCGGCCGCGAAGGCGGCCAGGCGATGATCCACGAATACCTGCAGGTGAAGGCGGTCTGGATCTCGACCATCACCGACGTGCCCAATCCATTCATCGGGCGGTGACCGGAGGCTTGGCCCGCAGGTTCTCGGAGTTCTAGGAGCAACGTCTCAAAAACGAGGAGGAAACAGAGATGATCGTATCGGGGACTATCAAGGAAAGCTCGGGAGGATGGATGAGGCGCGGCCTCGCCGGTCTCCTGATGTGCGCGGCGGCGGCGCTGTTCTGCGCCGGCGGCGCCAGGGCTGAGGATCTGTCGCCGCAGGCCCAGGCGGCCAAGGACAGCCTCCAGGCTTTGATGAACGAGAAGGCGACTTGGCACGGTCCAACCTCGGCGCCCAAGCCGGTCACGGGCAAGCGCGTCGCCGTGATCGCCTGCTGTCAGGCGGCGGAAGGCTCGTCGCGCCCGGCCAACGCGATCGCGGAAGCGGGGAAGCTGCTGGGCTGGACCGTCGACATCTTCGACGGCAAGGGCGATCCGGCGGAGCAGTCGAAGGCGTTCAACGCGGCGATCGACGCAAAGTATGACGCCATCGCGCTGGACTTCGTCGACACGCCGGTGGTCGCCGACGCGGTCAAGCGCGCGCTCGACGCGAAGATCCAGCTCATCACGCTGGGCGACATGAAGAACACGCCGGACACCATCCCGGACGTTTCGCACGATTACGTGGGGACCGGCAGGGCGATCGCCAACTACATGATCTGGAAGTCGAACGGGAAGATCAACGCCTTCCTGCTGAAGAATACCGACCTCTATGAGATCGAGCACGGCCAGTACCTCGGCACCAACGAGGTGCTCTCGGATCCGTCCAAGTGCCCGGACTGCAAGATGACGGTGAAACCCTGGACTTTTGCGGTGATCGACACGCAGCCGGCGGCGCTGGCTGCGGCAGCGGTCCAGGCCGATCCCAGCACCAACTGGGTCTGGTGCTTCGACGCCTGCATGAGCCGCGTCTCGCGCTCGCTGAAGGCGGCCGGTCTCGGCGAGAACGTCCGCGGCGCCGGTTTTGACTGCAACGGCGAGAACAACCAGCTGATCCGCGACGGCGTCATCCAGGTGGTGTGCGCCTGCGATCCGCGGGAGTGGGAAGGTTATGCCTTGATCGACAACCTCAACCGGATGTTCAATGGCCAGCCGGCCGTCGCGCAGAACATCCCGATCCGGCTGTTCGACAAGGACAACATCAACCAACTCACGGACTATGAGTTCAACCACGGTTGGCAAGGCGACTATGACTTCAAGACCGCCTACAAGAAACTGTGGGGCTTGATGTAATGGCGGCCCCTGCGCCAGCGGAGAAACCCGCGCTCGAGGTGCGGGGGCTGCACAAATACTTCGGTGCCACGCATGCCCTTCGGGGTGTCGACGTCGCGTTCCGAGCAGGGCGTGTCCACGCCCTGCTCGGCGCGAACGGCTCCGGAAAGTCCACCCTGGTCAAGATCCTCGCCGGCTACCACCAGGCCGACGGCGGAGAGATTTTCTATTCCCACGACAGCGGCGCGAACGCGATCGCCTTCGTGCACCAGGACCTGGGCCTGGTGCCGACGCTTTCGGTGACCGAGAACCTGGCGCTGACCCGCAGTTTCAAGATGTGGCACGGCGCGATCTCGTGGCCCGAGGAGAATCGGCGGGCGCAGGAGCTGCTCGCCGAATACGATATCGTCTGCGACGTGCGGCAGCCGGTCGGCTCGCTCGGGCCCGCCGAGCAGACCACGGTAGCGATCGCCCGGGCGATCGCCAGCCTGCCCGCATCCGGCGGCGTCCTGGTGCTGGACGAGCCGACCGCCCGGCTCCCGGTCAGCGAGGCCGACCGCCTGCTGCGCACGGTGCGCGGGCTGACGCGCCGCGGCGTCGCGATACTCTACATCTCCCATCGCCTCGACGAGGTCCTGGCGATCGCCGACGAGGTCACCGTGCTGCGCGACGGCGACCTGGTGCATCACGGTCCGATCGCCGGCCTCGACCGGCGGACGCTGGTCCGGCTGATCGTCGGCCGCGACATCGAGGAGGGGATCCGGCACGAGGCCGCGGGGGACTGGGTCGGCCAGCCGCTGCTCGCCGTGGAGAACGTCAGCGGCGTCCGGCTGCGCGACGTGACCTTGGCGGTCGCGCCGGGCGAGGTGGTGGGCATCGCCGGGCTGGTCGGATCCGGACGGTCGGAGCTTGGCCGCCTGATCTTCGGGCTGCAGAAATCGACGGCCGGACGGATCGTGTTCGACGGGCGCGACATCACGCCAGTGAGCACCGGCGCCCGCGTCGATCTCGGCATCGCCTACGTGCCACAGGAGCGCCGCAACGGCGTCTTCTCCGGACTTCCGGTGAGCGAGAACCTGGTGCTCGCGAATCTCGCCTCGGCCCTGAAGGGCTTCGCGCTCTCCGCCGGGCGGGTCCGCGAGATCGCCGAGGGCATCGTGCGCGACTACCGGGTCAAGGCCGCGGGCATCGAGTTCGCGATCGACACGCTGTCGGGCGGCAACCAGCAGAAGGTCTCGCTGGGCAAGTGGATGCTGCGCAATCCGCGCATGCTGATCCTCGACGAGCCGACCCAGGGCATCGACATCGGCGCCCGCACCGAGATATTCGCCACCATCCGCCAGCTCGTCGCCGAGCGGAACATGGGCGCGTTGGTGCTCGATTCCGACCTGGACATCCTTGCTGGATACTGCGACCGCGTGCTGGTCATGACCCGCGGCCGGCTGACCAGTGCGTTGGCGAACGGCGAGATCACGCCGGCGGCGCTCAGCCACGCCGTCTATGGACATTGAACATCAGGGAAGTTGAGCGATGCAGCTCGCCAAGACGCTTGTGGGAAAATACGGCCTCGTCGTCGTCCTTCTGCTCCTCATCGTGTTCTTCTCGGCGATGAAGCCCGAGTTCTTCCCGACCCGCGCCAATGCCGGTTCGATCATGAGCGACAACGCGATCCTGACGCTGGTGGCGCTCGGAGTCATGGTTCCGCTGATCGTCGGGCAGTTCGACGTCTCGGTCGGCTTCGTCGCCACGCTCGGCGTCATGCTCACCGCCGGCCTGCTGTCGCGGGACGACCTGCCCTGGCCGCTGGTCGTGCTGATCGTCACCGGCTGCGGCGCCGCGATCGGCCTGCTGATGGGCATCCTGGTCGGTTACGTCGGGCTCAATTCGCTGATCGTCAGCCTCGGCGTCGGCAGCACGATCCAGGGCATCGTGCTGCTCTATTCCAACGGCGAGGTGATCTTCCAGGGCATCTCCAAGTCGTTCCAGCTGCTCGGCCAGACCCGCCTGTTCGGCTTCATCCCGCTACCCTTCCTCTATGCGTTGATCGCCGGCATCGTGCTCTGGTTCATCCTGACGCTGCGCCCGATCGGGCGGCGGCTCTACGCGATCGGCGGCTCGCCCGAGGCCGCCCGCATCATCGGGATCAACGTGAAGCGCTACGTCGCGGGCTCGTTCGTGGTCTCCAGCACGGTGGCCGCGTTCGCCGGCTGCCTGCAGGTCGCCCGGGTCGGCGCCGGCCATCCGACCGCGGCGCAGGCGCTGCTGCTGCCGGCGTTCGCCGCCGCCTTCCTCGGTGCGACCGCGTTCAGGCCCGGCTTCTACAACGTGTGGGGCACCTTCATCGCGGTCTATCTCGTCGGCGCGGGCACCACCGGCCTCTTCATGCTCGGCGCGGACGCCTACGTGCAGCCGATCTTCAACGGCACCATCCTGGTGCTCGCGGTCACCGGCGCGAGGCTCGGCGTGCTGCGCAAGGCGCGCATCATGAACGCCAAGGCCGGCGCCGGCGACCAGGAGCTCGGCGGCCCGCAATCGGACGGCAAGGCCGAGCTGAAGGTCGCGGGCGGGATGTCGAACTAACTGCGGCGCGCGGTCAGCGCGGTTCCGCCCGGGGAAGCCCGCTGGGGAGCCGGGTCAGGTACTTCACCAGGACCTTGACCGGGAGCGGCAGGTCGTCGGTGTCGCGGGTGCACAGGCGCCAGTGCCTGGTCGCCCACGCTTCGTCGAGCGGCACGGAGGCGATGCGGAACACCTTGACGTATCGCTCGGCGCAGTTCTCCGGGACGAAGGCGATGCCGAGCCCGGCCTCGACCATGCGGGCGGCGGTCTCGAAGCCGTTGACGCGCACGCGCAGCTTCAGCGGCTGGCCGACATCGGCCGCCGCGCGCAGCACCAGCGAGTCCAAGAAGCTGCCCTTCAGCGTGGCGATCAGGTCGTGCTCCGCGAGCTCGGCGAAGCGCACCGACTGACGTCCGGACAGGACGTGCCCGGGCGGCATGATGGCGACCAGCTTGTCGTCTCGATAGTGCGCGATGCGCAGGCCGGGGGCGGAGAGGCTGCCGCCGAAGATGCCGATGTCGGCGGCGTTCTCGCTCACCGAGCGGACGACCTGCTGACTCGTGCTCTCCTCGATGTCCACGCGGACCGCCGGGTTTTCCGCCAGGAACTCGCTGAGGTCGCCGGGCAGGTGCTGCACGATCATCGACAGGCTGGTCTGAATGCGGACTTGGCCGCGGAGTCCGGTCGAATGATCGGTCAGTTCGCGCTCCATCTGCATCAGGTCGCGCAGAACGATACGGGCGTGATGGAGCAGCGACTGCGCCACCGGCGTCAGCTCCAGGCCGCTCTGGCGCCGGTAGAACAGCGGCTCCTTGACCAGCTTCTCCAGGTCCGAGATCCGCTTGCTGACGGCCGAGGCGGCGATGTTGTGCATCTCCGCGGCGCGGGCGATGCTTTGCTGCTCGCAGACCGTGACGAACAGGCTCAGCGAATAGAGATCGAAACGCATATGGTTACTCCGACGAGCTCCTTGGTCGTTGCCGCGGACGGACCTGCGCCCTCCGTCGTGAACGGCGATGTTAGCATTCTAAACCACGATTTGGGGCTGCTTTAGCGCCTCACTATTCTGCACCCACTGTCTGGGCGCGCCGACGCGGGAGCGGTCGCGCGAGATCCTGAAAGCAGGCTGGGTCGGCACCGAATGAGCGCGGGCAATCCTGAACGGGCGCAGAGCATGTTCGACAAGATCTGGTCGCGGCATAGTGTCGCGACGAGGTCGGACGGGCAGGTGCTGGTCTACGTCGACCACCTTCTGATCCATGACGGGTACGCGCCGGCCTTCGACGTGCTGCGCGAGCGCGGCCTGCGTGTGCGGCACCCCGAGCGGAGCACCGCCGTACCCGATCACTACATCCCCACGACCAGCCGCGACCTCGGCAGCATCGCTGATCCCGAGAAGCGGGCGATGGTAATGTCGATGAAGCGCGACGTCGAGGAGCACGGCATCCAGCTTTTCCCGCTCGGCGATCCCCGGCAGGGCATCGTGCACGTCGTCGGCCCGGAGCAGGGGATCACGCAGCCCGGCATCGTGCTGGTTTGCGCCGACAGCCACACCTCGACCCATGGCGCGCTCGGCGCGCTGGCATTCGGCGTCGGCATGACCGAGGCGGCACAGATTCTCGCCTGCCAGGCGATCTGGCAGCGCCGCCCGAAGTCGATGCGGATCTGGATCGACGGGCAGCGCGGCCCCGGCGTCACCGCGAAGGACATCATCCTCGCCGTCATCGGCCGGATCGGCGCCTCGGGCGCCATCGGCCACGTCATCGAATATGCCGGTCCGGCCATCGCCGCGCTCTCGGTCGAGGGCCGGCTGACGGTCTGCAACATGTCGATCGAGGCCGGCGCGCGCGCCGGGTTGGTCGCGCCGGACGACACCACCTTCGCCTATCTGAAGGACCGCCCGTTCGCGCCGAGCGGCGCCGCCTGGGACGCGGCGGTCGCACAATGGCGCGCGCTGCCGAGCGATCCCGGCGCAGCCTTCGACCGCGAGGTTCGGATCGACATTTCCGGGCTGGCGCCCATGGTGACCTGGGGCACCAGCCCGCAGGATGTAGCGCCGGTGGACGGAGTCGTCCCGGACCCCGATACGATGACGGACCCCGCGCAGCGCGAGCGGGCCCGCGGCGCGCTGGGCTACATGGGGCTCGTCCCCGGCATGGCCATGGGCGAAATCTCCATCGACCGGGTCTTCATCGGCTCCTGCACCAACAGCCGGATCGAGGACTTGCGGGGCGCCGCCGTCGTGGTCGCCGGGCGCAAGGTCCACCCGAAGGTCGAGGCCTGGGTGGTGCCGGGCTCGACCCAGGTGAAGCTCCAGGCCGAGGCCGAGGGCCTGGACCGCACGTTCAAGGATGCCGGCTTCGCCTGGCACGAGGCGGGATGCTCGCTCTGTCTCGGCACCAACGGCGATCTCGTTCCTCCGGGCCAGCGCTGCGCCTCGACTTCCAACCGCAACTTCGTGGGCCGCCAGGGGCCGGGCGCGCGGACCCATCTCATGAGCCCGATGAGCGCCGCCGCGGCGGCGATCGAAGGCCGGCTCGCCGACGTGCGCACGATGATGGAGCGTCGATAGCGTGGATCGTTTCACCGTCCTGGAGGCGCCGGCGCTCGCGCTGCCTGCCGCCAACATCGATACCGACCAGATCATTCCCGGCCGCTTCCTGCAGAAGCCGCGGGACGGCAGCCTCGGCCGCTATCTGTTCCACGACCTGCGGCAGAGGCCGGACTTCCCGCTCAACCGCCCGCCGGGGCGCGATGCGCGGATCGTGGTGGCCGGCCCGAACTTCGCCTGCGGCTCATCCCGCGAGAACGCGGTCTGGGCGCTCTACGACCACGGTTTCCGCGCGGCGCTGGCACCGAGCTTCGGCGACATCTTCTTTGGCAACGCGCTGAAGAATGGTTTCCTGCCGATCGCGATGCCGCCGGCGCTCAATGCGCGCCTTCTGGGGCAGCTCGCGGGCCGGCCCGAACTCGCGATCCGCATCGACCTGCCGGCGCAGACAGTGACGCTGCCCGACGGCGTCATCCACGGCTTCGCGATCGACTCGTTCGCGAAGGACTGCCTGATCAACGGGCTCGACGAGCTCGACTACACGCTTTCCCGGATGCCCGAGATCGCCGCCTTCGAGCGGCAACGTCCGGCGTCGTGAAGCAAGCAAGAAGGAAATGAAGTGCCAAAATTGCGGATAGCGGTTCTACCGGGCGATGGCATCGGCAAGGAGGTGACCGCGCAGGCCGTCAACGCCCTCAAGGCGGTGCTCGACGGCGGGACCGACTACGAGCTGAACGAGGCGACGATCGGCGGCGACGCGATCGACGCCGGCGACGACCCGCTGCCGGCGCGGACGCTGGAGATCGCGCGGGCCGCCGACGCCATCCTGCTCGGCGGCACCGGCGTGCCCGAGGACGAGAACCGCCCGCCCGCCGAGGGCGCTGGCGCGGCGCTGCTCCGCCTGCGCAAGGAGCTGGAGCTGTTCGCCAACTTCCGGCCGGTGCAGATGTTCCCCGAGCTGATCGGGGCCTCGACCCTGAAGCCGAAGGTGATCGAGGGCCTCGACCTCATCATCCTGCGCGAGCTGAACGGAGATCTCTATTTCGGCCAGCCGCGCGGCGTCGAGCGGAACGAGAAGAACGAGCGAACCGGCTTCAACACCATGCGCTACTCCGAATCGGAGATCGAGCGCATCGCCCATGTCGCGTTCCGGGCCGCTCGCAGGCGCCGGAAGAAGGTCTGCTCCGTCGACAAGGCCAATGTGCTCGAAACCATGGCGCTGTGGCGCGAGGTGGTGACCCGCGTCGGCAAGGAATATCCGGACGTCGCGCTGACCCATCTCTACGTCGATGCCGCGGTGATGATGCTGATCCGCAATCCGCTGCAGTTCGACGTCATCGTGACCGGCAACGTCTTCGGCGACATCCTGTCCGACGCCGCGGCGATGCTCAGCGGATCGATCGGCATGCTGCCCTCGGCCTCGGTCGGCTATGGCAGCAAGGGCCTGTACGAGCCGGTGCACGGCACGGCCCCCGACATCGCCGGCAAGGACATCGCCAACCCGCTGGCTGCGGTCCTCTCGGCGGCGATGATGCTCCGGTTCTCCTTCGGAATGGAACCGGAGGCCAGGAAAATTGAATCCGGCGTGCGCGCCGTGCTGGCCGACGGATACCGCACGGCGGACATCTACGAGGCCGGCACGCGCCAGGTCGGCACCAAGGAAATGGGAGAGGCCGTGGTATCCGCCATCAGGCGACTCCCGCAATAGTCGCCCGCGTATCGCCAAACGCGAGCGCGGCGTTCCGAACGACGGCTTGCGAAGTTGCAAAGGCGTGTCTAGAGCGACAAAGATGACGAAACGGGCGGCGGCGCCCGCAAGAAGCATGGCCAAATGGCCGGTGATCGGTTGGAGGAAAGATGCGGCGACTTCAATGTGATGTTGTGGTGGTGGGCTGCGGCGTTGCCGGTCTGTCGGCGGCGCTCTCGGCCTTGGAGCAGAACGCCAAGGTGATCGTGCTCGAGCGCGCGCCGCAAGAGGATCGCGGCGGCAATACGCGCTGGACCGAGGCGCTGCTGCGGGTGAAGGACGATCTCACCGTCTGGGACGACTTCGAGAAGCGTTATCTCGACAATTCCGGCTACTACATCTTCCCCGAATTCATCCGGGCGACCGCCAAGGACTACGAGACCTGGCCCGCGCTGGTGAAGGCCCTGGCCTTCGTCGATCCGGAGCTGCTGACGACCTTCATGGAAGGCATTCCCGACGGGCTGAAGTGGCTGGAGAGCTACGGCGTCAAGACCCATCCCAGCATGTATCCCTATCTTCCGCCGGTGAAGCATCTCGGCCTCTACGGCGGCGGCCTGGCGCTCGTCGAGACGCTCTGCCCGACGATCGAGAAGAAGGGCGCGCAGATCCTCTACGAGACCACGGCGACCGCCCTATTGCAGGACGAGGACAACCGCGTGACCGGCCTGAAGGCGGTGGACGCCGCGGGCGACTCCGTCATCATCGATGCCAAGAGCGTGGTGCTTGCCTGCGGCGGCTTCGAAGGCAATCCCGAGATGCTCGCCAAGTATATCGGATCGCAGGCGCGCTACATGCGGCCGGTGGCGCGCGGCGGATGGTACAACAAGGGCGAAGGCATCCGCATGGCGCTCGACGCCGGGGCGGCGCCGGCCGGCGACTTCGCCGACGTCCATCGCCAGCCGATCGACCCGCGCTCCAGCGCCTCGGAAGCGCTGATCAACGCGTTCCCGCTCGGCATCGTCGTCAACAAGAACGGCGAGCGCTTCTTCAACGAGGCGCACAGCGAGTACGACTACTACGCCGAGGAGCCCTGCGTCGCCATCAACCGGCAGCCCGGCGGCATCGGGTTCTTCGTCTACGACGCGAAGATCGACGAGGTGCCGAACTGGCGGATCGCCATCCGCTCCGATCAGCCGGCGATCGTCGCCGATACGCTGCCCGAGCTGGCCCGCAAGCTGGGGATCTCGGTGAACGGCTTCATGCAGACGGTCGAGACCTTCAACCGCGCCTGCACCGACGGTCCGATCGACGTCTCCAAGTTCGACCACCGGTCGACCAAGGGAATCGTGCCGGAGAAGTCGAATTTCGCCCGCTCGATCTCGGTCGCGCCGTTCGGCGCCTATCCGATCATCACCTCGGCGACATTCACCTATGGCGGCCTGAAGGTGACCAGGGATTCGCAGGTGGTCAGTGCCAGCGGCTCGGTGATCCGCGGCCTCTACGCGGCGGGCGAGACGGTCGGCATCATCTACGGCATCTATGTCGGCGCGACCTCGGTGCTGCGCGGACTGGTGTTCGGCCGTCGCGCCGGGGCTCATGCCGGGAAGAGGAGCCGTGCGTAGCAGGGCGGACGAAGCGTCGTCGTCGACATCCGATCGGAGCCCGGCGTGAACAGGTACGACCTGGGCGGCCGGGTCGCCGTCGTCACCGGCGGCGCGCAGGGCATCGGCCTGGCGGTGGTGCGCCGGATGCTGGAATCGGGGGCGAAGGTCAGCATCTGGGACCACGACGCCACGCTGCTCGAGCGGACGCTTGCCGAGCTCGCGGCCGGCGGTGACACGCACGGCGTCGCGGCGGACATCGCCAGCCTCCCGGCGGTCGAGGACGCCACCGCCGCGACCGTCGCCCGCTTCGGCCGGATCGACGTGCTGGTCAACAACGCAGCCGTCGTCGGACCGAACGCGCCGACCTGGGAATACCCGCCGGAAGCGTTCCGGACGGTGATCGATGTCGGCCTGATCGGGACCTTCCACTGCTGTCGGGCGGTGGTTCCCCACATGATCGCAGCCAATTACGGCCGCATCGTTAACCTGAGCTCGGTGGCCGGCAAGGAAGGCAACCCCAAGGCGCCGGCCTACAGCGCCATGAAGGCGGCGGTAATCGCGCTGACCAAGTCGCTGGGCAAGGAACTGGCCGGCTACGACATCGCCGTCAATTGCGTGACCCCCGCGGTCGCCAGGACGGTCGGTGCCATGGGGCAGGCGCCCGACTTCCTGGCGATGATCCTGTCGAAGATTCCCCGCGGCCGGATGCTCGAGCTCGAGGAGGCCGCGTCCATGATCTGCTGGCTGGCGAGCCAGGAGAACTCGTTCACCACCGCGGCGACCTTCGACCTTTCCGGCGGCCGCGCCACGTATTGAGCTTCGCCGGTCCGCCGCCTGCAGTCGTCCGGCGCCGTGTTGCCGAAGCTCCGCCGGGACGCTAGCCTGGCCGCTCGGGGACGGCGCAAGGCGCGCGCGAACCGCCTGGAGGATTGCGGATGCTACGGTCCAAACGGTTCGAGAAGCGCGAGCGGCAGGCGATCAACCGCGACACCTTCGTGCAGGAGGATCCCGGGCTCGGATTGGTCGTCATGGACAGCCCGAACGACCCGGTGCCGAGCATCCGGCTGGAGGACGGCCGCGTGGTCGAGATCGACGGCTGCCCGGAAGCCGATTTCGACGTCATCGACCGCTACATCGCCCGGTATGCGGTCAACACCGCGACCGCGGCAGAGGCCATGGCGATGCCCTCGCTGGAGCTGGCGCGGATGCTGGTGGACATCCACATGCCGCGCAAACGGCTGGTCGACCTGCTTTCGGGCTGCACGCCGGCCAAGCTCTGTTCCGTCGTCTCGCACTTGAACGTCGTCGAGATGATGATGGCGCTGCAGAAGATGCGCGCCCGCCGTCGCCCCGGCAACCAGGCCCACGTCACCAACTGGCGCGAGAACCCCGCATTGATGGCGGCGGACGCCGCCGAGGCCGCGCTCCGAGGCTTCGACGAGCTCGAGACCACCTGCCGCGTCGCCCGGATGGCGCCGATCAACGCGCTGGCGATCCTGGTCGGCGCGCAGACGCCGCGCGGCGGCGTGCTGACCCAATGCGCGGTGGAGGAGGCGCTCAACCTCAGGCTCGGCCTCAAGGGTCTCACCAGCTATGCCGAGACGCTCTCGGTCTACGGCACCGACGAGGCTATGGCAGACGGCGACGATACGCCGTGGTCCAAGGGCTTCCTGGCCTCCGCCTACGCCTCGCGCGGGATCAAGATCCGCTTCACGTCGGGCACTGGGGCTGAGACCCTGATGGGCTATGAGGCGGGGCGGTCGATGCTCTATCTGGAAGCGCGGTGCCTGCTGCTCGCGAAAGGGGCCGGCGCGCAAGGCGTGCAGAACGGCTCGATCTCCTGCATCGCGCTGCCGTCGGCCCTGCCGGGCGGTGTGCGCGCGGTCCTGGCCGAGAACCTGATAGCGGCATCGCTTGGGCTGGAGGTCGCCTCGGGAAACGACGCGCTTTCCTCGCACTCGGACATGCGCAAGGCGGCGAAGCTGATGCTCCAGTTCCTCCCTGGGACCGACTTCATCACCTCGGGCTACAGCTCGATGCCGCGCCGGGACAATATGTTCGGCGGCGGCAACTTCGACGCCGACGATCTCGACGACTGGATGGTCATCCAGCGCGACATGCGCGTCGATGCCGGCATCGAGCCGGTGACCGAGCCGCAGGTCGTCGCCGTCCGGCGCCGTGCTGCTCTGGCGATGCAGGCGATCTTCCGCGGCCTCGGTTTTCCGGCGATCGGCGACACGGAGATCGACGCTGCAACCTCCGCTTATTCGTCCGACGATATGCCCGAGCGCGACCTTGTCCAGGACCTCGCCGCGGCGGACGACCTGCTGGACGGACCGCTGACGGCGCTCGACGTGGTTCGGGTGCTCGACGAGGCGGGATTCCAGGACGTCGCGGAGAACATCCTCGGCATGCAGCGCGTACGCGTCGCCGGCGAGTACCTGCAGCCGGCGGCGATCCTGGCGTCGGACGGCACGACTGAAAGCGCCTTCACCGACGGCAACGACTATCTCGGGCCGGGCACCGGCTTCCGGCTCGAGGGGGAGGAATGGCGCCGGATTGCGGCGATCCCGCAGGCCCGTTCGGCCGCGGAGATGGTGCCGATCTCCAGCGGCAATGCCGGGGTGACGTTGCGCGATACGGGACCCGCCGCGGCCGGCACCGCACCCGAGGTCGTGGTCGCCGTGGGTCCGGCCTTCGCCTCGGCGCTCGACACGACCTTGAGCGGACTCTCGCACGGCGAGGTGCTGCGCGAGATCGTCGCCGGGATCGAGCAGCACGGAATCAAGGCGCGGATCGTCAAGGTCTTCGACACGGCGGATTGCGGCATGATCGGCCACCAGGGCGCGCGGCTCAGCGGCTCCGGCATCGCCATCGGCCTGCAGTCGAAAGGCACCGCGGTGATCCAGCGCAAGGGCTTGGCGCCGCTCAACAACCTGGAGCTCTTCGCCCAGGCGCCGCTGCTGTCGCGCGAGGCCTACCGGCAGATCGGATCGAACGCGGCCTGCCACGCCCTGCGGCGCCCGCCGGCGCCGGTGCCTGTCAAGGTGGACACCACCGCGCGGCTGCGCCTGATCGTGCACGCCTCCCTGATGCACAAGCGAGAGGTCGCCCGTGTGGAGAGCGAGCGGGCGGCCTCGAACATGGAAGCCGTCTATGAAGAATGACCGCCGGCCGCCACTCGACGAGCCGGATCCGCGCCGCAAGGTCTCGCGCGCTGCCGCCGACGACCTCACCCTCGGACGGCTGCGTGCCGGCGGGCTGGCGCCCGACGACTTGACCATCAGCCGGGAGACGCTGCTTGCCCAGGCGGAGCGTGCCGAAAGCGAAGGCTATCCGCAGCTCGCCCGCAACTTCCGCCGCGCCGCCGAGCTGACGGCGATTCCGAACGACGTGCTGCTGCAGACCTATGAGAAGCTGCGGCCCTACCGCGCGACCTATTACGAGCTGCTGGCGCTCAGCCAGGAGATCTCCGCCCGGTACGATGCGCCGGAGACCGGGGAATACATCCGCCAGGCGGCGGAAGCATGCCGCGCGAAGGGACTCCTCGCGTCGGAATCCGGCGGGGCGGGAGAGACCTAGCGCCGCGCCCGCGGCGCCTCGCCTCAGCGAGGGGGTTCGTCGCACCGATCGTGGAAAATTGGAGCGGGTGAGGGGAATCGAACCGCCCGCGCCGCGCCCGCGGCGCCTCGCCTCAGCGAGGGGGTTCGTCGCACCGATCGTGGAAAATTGGAGCGGGTGAGGGGAATCGAACCCCCGTCGTAAGCTTGGGAAGCTTCTGCTCTACCATTGAGCTACACCCGCGGGGTCGCCTGAAACGTATAGGCGAAGCCCGAATCCGGTTCAAGCCGCCGCCGGCCGTTTCCGCCGCGGCGGGCCGGCCGTTCCCCGACGGCCGCTCGGGTCGCGGCCTCCCCGGGGCCGGCGATCCTCCGTCGCCCGCCGGTAAATTTATGCCGCTGCCGCAGGGGACGGCGCGGCGGGCCGTAGATTAAGGCTAACGTCTTGGTCCGCTGGTTGTTTTTCCGATTCCGGTGGTTTTGACATCATAATGCCAGTTACCTATAGTGATTTCCGCTGCTGGCGGCTCTCGGGGAACCGGTAGCTGACAAATCTGTTGTCTTCGGAGCCGGTGTCACCCAGGGGTCCATCCAAAACCATCACATCAGGTTCGTGTGTCGTGCGTGGGCATGCTGCCGACGCGCCGAGCCGGCGGAGAAAAAAGCGAGGAGAGATATGAAGACGCTGAAATTCGTGGCGATCGTCGGAGCCTTGAGCTTCGTCGCAGCCTGCACCACAGACCTCGACAAGTCGCGCACCGTCGAGCCGACCGGCGGCAACGCGTTCACGCAGGCTCTGACGAAGGAATACAAGGATCTCGCCGCCTTCGAGGCCGACGAGATGTACGATTGGCGCGATGCCGGCTTCTATGCCCGCAAGGCCCTGGCCGCCGCGGCCGGCGACAATGTCGGCCCGCAGGATCCGGCCGAGCGCGACCTGCCCCAGGACGTGCTGCCCGAGATCAACTCGACCCGCCAGCGCCTGCTGGCCGCTTTGGACGGCGGCGCCCGGGAGAACAAGCCGGAGATCGCGGCCCGCGCCCAGGCGCGCTTCGATTGCTGGCTCGAGCAGCAGGAAGAGAACTTCCAGAACGACCACATCTCGGCCTGCCGCGACGAGCTGCTGGCCGCTCTGGCCGAGCTCGAGGCCCAGCCGGCCGCTCCGGCGCCGGCGCCCGCTCCGGCGGCCCCGCAGGTCTATCTGGTGCTGTTCGACTTCGACAAGTCCAACATCAACCCGGCCGGCCAGGCGGTCATCAACCGCGTGGTCGCCGACTTCAGCGCCAACAAGGCGAAGTCGATCTCGATCACCGGCTATACCGACCGCGCCGGCACCGATGCCTACAACCTGAAGCTCTCGGAGCGGCGTGCCGATGCGGCCCGCTCGGCTCTGATCGCCGCGGGCATCCCGGCCGACGCGATCACCACCGCCTGGAAGGGCGAGGCGGAGAACGCCGTCCCGACCGCCGACGGTGTGAAGGAACAGGCCAACCGCCGCGACGAGATCATCGTCCAGTAAGGCGGAGGACCGCTTCACGGAACGGCGCCGGTGCAAACCGGCGCCGTTTTTCTTTGGCCGTTATCCCTGCCGGCGCTGCGGTCTTGGCGCCCGCCGTTGCGGCTCCCCGCCGAAAGCCGCTAAGATATTCACATGTTCAAGTATCAGAGCACGACCCGGGCGATCACGGTCACCGTCGAACCGACCTACCTGGACGACCAGTCGTCTCCGGACGAGTCGCATTTCGTCTGGAAGTACCACGTCCGGATCGAGAATGGCGGCCAGGAGACCGTGCAGCTCCGCAACCGCTATTGGCGGATCACCGATTCCCTGGGCCGGGTCCAGGAGGTGCGCGGCGCCGGCGTGGTCGGCGAGCAGCCGATCCTGCATCCGGGCGAGGCCTTCGAATATACCAGCGGCACGCCGCTGAAGACGCCGTCCGGCATCATGGTCGGCACCTATCAGATGGAGAATGCCGGCGGCGAGCGCTTCGACATCGCCATCCCGGCCTTCTCCCTCGACAGCCCGCACCAGGCGATCCGCCTGAACTAGCCTGCCCCAATCTCCGGAAGCGACGATTCCAAGGAGCGAACGTGGCACGTCTTGCGAAGAAATCCGCGCCCAGGCGAAGCCGGCCGAGCCAGGCCGAGGCCGAGGACGCCGTCCGCACGCTGATCCGCTGGGCCGGCGACGACCCGACGCGCGAGGGCCTGCTCGAGACGCCGGGCCGGGTGGTGCGCGCCTACCGGGAGTTCTTCCAGGGCTACGGCGTCGATCCGGTCCAGGTCCTGAAGCGCACCTTCGAGGAGACCGACGGCTACGACGAGATGATCGTCCTGAAGGACATGCGCTTCGAGAGCCATTGCGAGCATCACCTGGCGGCGATCATCGGCCGCGCGCATATCGCCTACCTGCCGAAGAAGCGCGTGGTGGGAATCAGCAAATTGGCGCGGCTGCTCGACGTCTACGCCAAGAGGCTGCAGATCCAGGAGAAGCTCACCGCCCAGATCGCCAACACGCTGAACGACGTGCTGCAGCCGCGCGGCGTCGCCGTCGTCATCGATGCCAGCCACCAATGCATGACCACCCGCGGCGTGCACAAGCCGGGCACCTCGATGGTGACCAGCCGGATGCTGGGCGCCTTCCGCAACGACGCCTCGACCCGGCGCGAGTTCCTGGCCTTCATCGGCATGCCCCAGGGCCTCGGCGTCAGCAACGTCTGAGCATGGCGCCCGCCGGGAAATCCGTCGCCGAGATCCTCGCGCGCCTGGTCTCGTTCGATTCCGTCTCCTCGCGTTCCAATCTCTCCGTCATCCGCTGGATCGGCGACTATCTCGCCGAGCTCGGCGTTCCGGTCGAGATCGTCGCCGCCCCGGACGGCCAGCCCAAGGCCAACCTCTGGGCCTCGATCGGCCCCGACCGCGACGGCGGCATCGTGCTCTCGGGGCATACCGACGTCGTCCCGGTCGAGGGCCAGCCCTGGTCGTCGGATCCCTTCACCTTGCGCGACGGCGGCGACCGCTGGTTCGGCCGCGGCACCTCGGACATGAAGGGCTTCATAGCGCTCTGCCTGGCGCTGGTCCCGGAGATGCTGCGGCGCGATCTCAAGACGCCGCTGCATTTCGCCTTCTCCTATGACGAGGAGGTCGGCTGCCTGGGGGCCCCGAGCCTGATCGCCGAGATCGGCCGGCGCTTCCGCAAGCCGCGCATCGCCATCATCGGCGAGCCGACCGAGCTCAGGCTCGGGACCCGGCACAAGGGCTGCTACTCCTTCACCACGACGGTCACCGGCAAGGACGGCCATTCCAGCCAGCCGGAGCGCGGCCTGAACGCGATCCTCGCCGCCGCCGAGGTCGCGACCGAGCTGGGGCGGATCTACGAGCGCCTGCGCCACGAGGGCCCGTTCGACCGGAGCTTCGATCCGCCGCACGGCACGCTGAACCTCGGCCGCATCACCGGCGGCACGGCGATCAACATCATCGCCCGGACCTGCAGCATCGACTGGGATTTCCGCGGCGTTCCCGGCACCGATCCCGATCTCGTGCTGGCGCCCCTGCGGCATTTCATCGAGGAGACGCTGCTGCCGCGCCTCAAGGCCGCGGCGCCGGAGGCCGCGGTGGAGACCACGCCCCGCGTCGCCGTCCCGCCGCTGATCGAGGAGACCGAGGGCGCCGCCGAAGAATTGCTGCGCCGCCTCACCGGCCAGAATGACAGCTTCGGCATGTCCTTCGCGACCGAGGCGGGCCAGTTCCAGGCGGCCGGTCTCTCGGCGATCGTCTGCGGCCCCGGCTCGATCCGCCAGGCGCACCAGCCCGACGAGTTCATCATGAAGGAGCAGCTCGCCGCCGGCGAGGCGCTGCTCCGCCGCGTCATCGACTGGGCCGCGTCGAGCTAAAGCGGAATGAGATTGGCTGGAATCGCTTATTCGGTCGTCATGCCGAAGCTTGGCTTTGGGATGACGAGATCGGATTGCGCAATCGGAACGAACGCTGTCTCAGTCGCATAACGCAGCGAAGGATCTCACCTCAAGAACCCGCCCGCATATTGCGGGATCAGCCCCTCGAGCTGCTTGTTCAGGTCCTTCATCGTGTCGTCGAGCAGCTTGAACAGCACCGCCTCGCGCTGGTTGAGGGTCATGTCCTCGCGGACGGTCTGGCTGCGCGCGGCCTGGGCGGTCAGCGCGCCGGACTTGCCCGCGCTCTGCACTTCGAGATTGACGCTGATCGCGAGGTCGTAGCGGTCCGACTGGTCCTTGTGCGTCACCGCCGCCATGCCCTGCGAGCGCTTGAGCGGCGTGTCGGTCGATTTGGCGAGCACGACGGTGTAGACGGCCTGGCCCTGGGAGCCCACCGCCTGCAGCCGGTCCTGCGCCCATTGCGCCGCGACCTTGGCCGGTGCTTCGGGGAACTGGTCGGCGATGTCGTTGGCCGGATCGGGGCGATAGCCCTGCACGATCTCGACATGCGCGACGTCCAGCCGGAACGGCGCCAGGTGCTGGAAGGTGATGTCCGGAAAGGTCTGCCGCTCCGGCGGCGTGTTGCAGGCCGCGAGCCCCGGGCCCAGAGCCAGGCCGAGCAGCAATGGTGCGATGAAACGGGTGCGGCGCATCGGGTCGTCCGGCAGTCGAGTCGACGGGCCACTGCAAGCTGCGGCAGAAGCAGCGTGCCGGTCAAGCCGTCGCGTCGCCGTCGCCTTCCTGCGCCAGCTCGCCGAGCGTGAAGCGGTACTTGCTGTTGCAGAACTCGCAGGTCACTTCGAGCGCGCCGTCGACCTCGAGCTCCTTGAGCTCGTCCCGCGGCAGCGACTTCAGCACCGATTCCACCCGCTGGCGCGAGCAGCGGCATTGCGCCCGCGGGGTCTGGCCCTTGAACACCCGCACGCCGTCCTCGTGGAACAGGCGGTAGAGCAGGTCGTCGATCGGCAGCTCCGGGTCGAGCAACTCCTTCGAGGTGCAGCTCGCGAGCAGGGTCATCGCGTGATGCCAGCCCTCGTCCGCCTCCTCGGCCGCGATCGGGTTCTCGTCGGCGGGCAGGCGCTGCAGCATGATCACGCCGGTCCGCCAATGCCCGCGCGGCGACGATGCGGCCAGCTTGAACCCGGCCTTCAACTGCTCCGACTGCTGGAAATAGTGCTGCACGCATTCCACCAGGTCGGCGCCGGTCAGCTCGACGATGCCCTGGTAGCGGTCGGTGTCCTCGCCCTGGTCGACGGTGAAGGCGAGATAGCCGGCCCCGAGGAGCCGCGGCAGGCTGGCATCCGCCGGCAGCGCCGCGACCGCCGCCGCGTCGAACTGCGCGTAGCCGCGCATCGCCCCGGCCGAGGTGACGTCCACCACCATCAGCTTCACCGCCCCGTCGCTCTTGGTCTGCAGGGTGAAGACGCCCTCGTATTTCAGCGCCGAGGCCAGGGCGGCGGAAAGGGTCAGCATCTCGGCCAGCAGGTGCGCGACCGGCGCCGGATAGGCGTGCTTGTGGATGATCTCGTCGGCGACCGCGGAGAGCCGGACGGCGCGGCCGCGTATGCCGAGGCCCTCGATCTGGAACGGGCGGATGTAGTCGGCGCCCGATTGCGGCGCGAGTTCGGCGTCCATTGGGGCCATTATGCCGTCAGATGATGCCGAGGCACCAGAGCAGAATGCCCTGCTGCGCGTGCAGCCGGTTCTCGGCCTCGTCCCACACGACGGATTGCGGCCCGTCGATCACCGAGGCGGTCATCTCGTCGCCGCGATGGGCCGGCAGGCAATGCATGAAGATCGCCCCCGGATTGGCCGCCGCCATCAGCTTGTCGTCCACCTGGAAGCGGCGGAGCTGCTCGGTGCGGTCCAGCGTGTCCTGGTCGCCCATCGAGACCCAGGTATCGGTGACCACGCAATCGGCGCCCTTCACCGCCGACTTGGGATCGCTGGAGATCCTGACCTTGCCGCCCTTCTGCTCGGCCCAGCGCACGACGTCCGCCGGCGGCGCCAGGTTCCCCGGGCAGGCGACGTTCAATTCGAAGCCGAACTGCACGGCGGCGTGGATCCACGAGGTCGCCATGTTGTTGCCGTCGCCCGACCAGGTGATGCGCTTGCCGGCGATCGGTCCGCGATGCTCCTCGAAGGTCATGACGTCGGCCATCAGCTGGCAGGGATGGGTGCGGTCGGTCAATCCATTGATCACCGGAACGCTGGCATTCTCCGCCAGTTCCTTCAGCTTCTGCTCTTTCGTGGTCCGGACCATGATGCAGTCGACGTAGCGGGAGAGCACCCGTGCCGTGTCGGCCACGGTCTCGCCGCGCCCGAGCTGCGAGCTCTCGCGCTCCAGCACCACCGCGTCGCCGCCCAGCTTCTTCATGCCGAGCTCGAAGGAGACGCGGGTGCGGGTCGAGGGCTTCTCGAAGATCATGGCCAGCGCCTTGTCCGCCAGCGGCTTCTTGTCGCCGTTCGGGAACTCGCCGCGCTTCAGGGCCTTGCTTGCCTCGATGATCCTGCGCAGCACCTCGGTCGGCAGCACGTCGAGATCGAGGAAGTGCCGGATCTCGCCGGCTCTGGTCGCCGTCACGATCAGGCCGCCTTCGCCTGCGACGCCGCGGCCTCGGTCAGGACGCCCATGGCGCGTTCGATCTCGGCCTCGGTCACGATCAGCGGCGGCAGCAGGCGCACCACGTTGTCGGCGGCGGTGAGGATCAGCAGCCCGCCGGCCCGCGCCCGGTCGACGATGGCGGAATTGGAGCCGGCGCATTTCAGCCCGCGGATCAGGCCGAGGCCGCGCGACTCGGTGAAGACGGTCGGGAACTGCTTCAGCAGCGCGTCGAGATGCCGCTCGAGCAGCCGTCCCATCCTGGCCACGTTGTCCAGGAAGCCCGGCGCCAGCATGACGTCCAGCACCGCGTTGCCGACCGCCATCGCCAGCGGGTTGCCGCCGAAGGTCGTGCCGTGGCTGCCATGGCCGAAGGCCGCCGCCACCTTCTCGGTCGCGAGGCAGGCGCCGAGCGGGAAGCCGCCACCGATCGCCTTGGCGGTCGAGACGATGTCCGGCTTCACCCCGGCCCATTCATGGGCGAACAGGCGGCCGGTGCGGCCCATGCCGCATTGCACCTCGTCGAACATCAGCAGCAGGCCGTATTCGTCGCAGGCGGCGCGCAGGCCCTTGAGGAACTCGACGTCGGCGGCGCGCATGCCGCCTTCGCCCTGCACCGGCTCGATCAGGATCGCCGCCGTCTCCGGGCCGATCTTGGCGCGCACCTCGTTCAGGTTGCCGAACGGCACCTGGTCGAAGCCGTCGACATTGGGCGCGTAGCCCTTCAGGTACTTCTCGTTGTTGGCGGCGGCCAGCGTCGCCAGCGTCCGGCCGTGGAACGCGCCCTCGAAGGTGATGACGCGGTAGCGCTTCGGATCGCCGAAATCGTCCTGCCACTTGCGGATCAGCTTCAGCCCGCATTCGATCGCCTCGGCGCCGGAATTGCCGAAGAACACCGCATCGGCGAAGGAGGCATCGACCAGCCGCTGCGCCAGGCGCTCCTGCCCGGGGATCCTGAACAGGTTCGAGCAATGCCAGACCTTGTCGGCCTGCTCCTTCAGCGCCTGCACCAGGTGCGGGTGGCAGTGGCCGAGCGCCGTCACCGCGATGCCGCTGGTGAAATCCAGGAATCGTCGCCCGTCGGTGGTGATCAGCGTGGCGCCCTCGCCCCGCTCGATGGTGAGATCGACCCGATTATAGGTGTTCATCAACGCGGTCATGACGGTTCCTAAAAGCATAGCCTCCCCCTTCCATAGGGGGAGGTTGGTGGGGGAACCCCAAACGCGGTGCCCCAAACCTCCGTGAAGGACGCCGAATATCGGGTTGCGCCCGGGGAATGTAAAGCCCGGGATTGTCCCCTTACATCAGGGCTTTAGCTTGTAGCCCGAGCGGAACCAGCGGTAGGCCCACCCGCCCAGCACCAGATTGACCCCGACCAGCACGGCGACGTGCACCAGCGGGTCGCCGGAAGTCTGCCCGGTCATGCCGTAGCGGAAGCCGTCGATCACGTGGAACAGCGGGTTGAAGTGCATCAGCGCCTGGAGCGGCGGTGACAGCACGTCGATCGGGAAGAACACGCCCGAGAGATAGGAGAACGGCACCAGCACGAAGGTGTGCATGGCGGAGTAATGGTCCCACTTCTCCGCCCAGATCCCGACCAGCACGCCGATCAGCGAATAGAGCGCCATGCCGAGCAGGCCGAACGCCGCGATCGCCCAGGGATGCGCCGCGCCCAGGCCGGCGAACGCGAAGCAGGCTATGGCGACCGCGACGCCGACCACCAGTCCGCCCAGGCAGTCCGCGCCGACATAGCCGAGCAGGCGCTCCAATGCCGTGAGCGGCGCCATCAGCATGTCGGCGATGATCCGTTCGTGCTTGTCGAAGATGAAGCTGCCGGCCGCGGATTCGTAGGCCTTCTCGCAGGCCGCGTAGATGATGAGACCGGGCGTCATGAAGTCGATGATCGACTTGCCGCCGTCATTGCCGTGCAGCGCCAGGCGGAAGACCACGAGGTAGAGCAGGGACGTCACCACCGGGCCAAGGAGGTGATAGTTGTAGTCGGAGAGGCCGCGGCTGGTCTCGCGCTTCACCAGGGTGGCAAGGCCCAGCCCGTTGACCGCGCCGAAGCGCCGGATGCCGAGGCGTCCCGTCGTCATGCCCATGGTCGCAACGGGCCGCCGCTCAGGCCTTCAGCCGGTAGCCGCGGCGGAACCAGGAATGCACCACCAGCAGCAGCACCGCATCGACGCCCAGCATCACCAGCAGGCCGGTCTCGGGCGGCGCGTCGGCATGGCCGATGAAGCCGTAGCGGAAGCCGTCGATCATGTAGAAGAACGGATTGAGATGCGCGATGTGCTGCCAGAGCTCCGGCAGCCGGGTGGTCGAGTAGAACGTGCCCGACAGGAAGGAGAGCGGGGTCACGATGAAGTTGGTGATCGCCGCCAGATGGTCGAACTTCTCGGCCCAGATCCCGGTCAGCATGCCGAGCAGCGCCATCAGCAGGCTGGCGGCCACCGCGTGGAAGACGACGAAGGCCGGATGGGCGATGCCGAAATGCACGAAGGCGAACATCGCCAGGCCGGTGGTCAGTCCCACGACCACGCCGCGGGTGACGCCGCCCCCGGCGACGCCGATGGTGAGCTCGACGGCGTTGAGCGGCGGCATCAGCAGGTCGACGATGTTGCCCTGGACCTTGGCGATCATCAGCGAGGACGAGGTGTTGGCGAAGGCGTTCTGCGCGATCGTCATCATGATGAGGCCGGGCACCAGGAAATCGACGTAGCTCTGGCCGTCGACCGTGTCGATGCGGTGCCCGAGCGCGAGCACGAAGATCGCGAGGAACAGCAGGCCGGTCACCAGCGGCGCCAGCACGGTCTGGGTGGCGACGGTCCAGAACCGCCGCACCTCCTTGCCGTAGAGGGTGCCGAGGCCGATCCAGTTGACGGCGCCGTAGCGGCGCGAGGCGAGGGGAATCATGGCGGGGCGGGGGGTTGGGGAAGACGGGGGCTGGGAAGACCGGGGCTGGGGAGAACGGGGGCCGGCAACGAGTGGTGCGGACGCTATACGCCGCCGCCGGCCGTGGCAACCGGCGCGGCAGAGCGCGATAGGGCGTTGCCTATCGCCGTTGGACATGCTACAAGAGCTTTCCCGCCAGCCTCGCCATCAACGCCGCCGCATGCTGCATCCGGCGGGGGCGGGGCCATGGCGCATCCAGGCGCGTTTCGCGCCGCCGATGCGAGGCACCGCAACGCGCTCATGCTTTGACAGGGCTTTTACCGAACGAAAAACCGCTCGATCCGCCCGTGGCGGCATTTAAGCGTCTCGGATCAGTCGGTTGACTCGCTTTTACGACCCTGGGAAACGGCGAAAGCCGTAAAAGCCGCCGGATCGCGCCCTCGCGGCGTTGATGGCAGCCGAGGGGCCGAACTTCCTGCATCGACGATCCGGCGCGATCCCGCTTCAATTCCCGGCACCCGGCTGCGATAAGGCGATATGGCGCGTAAACCCCGCAAGCTCGCCGCCGCCGACCTGCAGGATCGCGCGCTGGACTATCTCGGCCGCTATGCCGCCTCGACCCGGCGGCTGCGCCAGGTGCTGACGCGGCGGATCCGCCGCTCGGCCGAGGCGCATGAGATGGACCCGGCGCCGCTGCTCGCCGAGCTGGAGCAGGTGATCGCGCGCCTGACGCGCAGCGGCCTCTTGAACGACACCGCCTTTGCCGAGATGAAGGCGCGCAGCCTCAACCGCCGCGGCGGCTCCCGCCGCCGGATCGCGGCCGGGCTTGCCGCGTCGGGCGTCGCGGCGACCGAGCGCGCGAAGGCGATCGAGCGCCTGGAGGAGGAGACGCCGGACGCCGAGCTCGCCGCCGCGCTGGCTTATGCCGGACGCCGACGGCTCGGCGCGTTTCGCGCGAAGCCGGATGACTCGCCGGAACGCCGGCGCAAGGACCTCGCCGCCATGGCCCGCGCCGGCTTCGCGCTCGACATCGCGCGGCGGGCGCTCGAGGGCGACGAAGATGACGGCTGACGCGGGAAGGCGTCGCCCTACGCCTTCAGCAGGCCTTCCTGGCGCAGGTCCTGCATCGCCGCCTCGATGCCCTTGCGCAGCAGGCCGACCAGCTCGTCGATCTGCGCCTCGGTCAGGGTCAGCGGCGGCGAGATCACGTTGAGGGCGCCGAGCGGCCGCACGATCAGGCCCAGGCGCTCGCAATGGTCGGAGATGCGCTTGCCGATATTGGCCGCGTCGGGCAGGTGTTCCCGGGTCTGCTTGTCGGCGACGTTCTCGACGCACATCATGAAATGGCTGCCGCGCACCTGGCCGACGATCGGGAGGTCCAGCAGCTCGTTCAGCTTCCTCTCCAGGTAGGGACCCATCTTGCGCACATGGCCGCAGATGTCGTCCCGCTCCATGATCGCGATGTTCGCCAGGGCCGCCGCGCAGGCGACCGGATGGCCCGAATAGGTGAAGCCATTGGTGAACCAGCCGTCGGGATCGGGCGCGCTCATCGCGTCGTAGATCTTGTCCGAGAAGATGCAGGCGCCGAGCGGCAGGTAGCCGGAGGTCAGGCCCTTCGCCGTCACGATCATGTCGGGCTCGATCCCGAACACGTCCTTGGAAGCGAAGAAATGCCCGAGCCGGCCGAACGCCGTCACCACCTCGTCGGAGATGTAGAGCACGTCGTGCCGGCGGCAGACTTCCAGCGTCCGCGCGTGATAGCCCTTGGGCGGCACGATCACGCCGCCGGCACCCATGATCGGCTCGGCGAAGAAGCAGGCGACGTTGTCGGCGCCGAGCGCCAGGATCTTGTCCTCCAGCTCCTTCACCAGGAAGTCGCAGAACTGCTCCTCCGTGAGATGCCCGAGCCCCTTCTCGTGCGCCCGGTAGAAGTTGGGCGAGGAGACGTGGTGGATCCAGTCGTCGATGAAATGGAGATACGGGCTGCGATCGCCCGGCCGTCCGGTGATCGAGCCGGTCAGGTACGTGCTGCCGTGATAGGCGTCGATCCGGCTGATGACGTGCTTCTTGGAGGTCTTGCCGCGGCGGGCGTGGTAATAATGCGCGATCCGGACCGCGCTGTCATTCGCGGTCGAGCCGCCGCAGGTATAGAACACATGGTTGAGATCGCCCGGCGCCAGACTCGCGAGCTTGGCCGCCAGTTCGGCGGCCGGCACGTTGGTCGTGTCGACGAAGGGGTTGTAGAAGGCGAGCCGGGTCGCCTGGGCGGCGATCGCGTCCACGATCTCCTGGCGGCCGTAGCCGGCATTCACGCACCACAGCCCGCCGATCCCGTCGAGATAGCGCTTGCCGGAGATGTCGGTGACATAGACCCCCTCGGCCCGGTCCATGACCAGCGAGCCGTCCTTCTTGAAGGAGTCGAAATGGGTCCAGGGATGGACGAAATGGTCGCGGTCCTTGCGCCAGATGTCCTTGGGATCCACCTGGCCGAGATCGGCCGCCCAGACCTGATTGCCGCTCTGCATGATCGCCCTCCCGTCTTGACCGGCAAATCTTATAGCGACTATAAAATTATAGTCAATCTGGGAATCACCCCGGCTGGTTTGCCATGAGCGGACTGCGCGAGAAACAGAAGGAAACCCGCCGCCAGGCCATGCTGTCCGCGGCCGCGCGCCTGTTCAAGGAGCAGGGTTTCGCCAGGACCTCGATGGAGGAGATCGCCGCCGCCGCCGGTCTCTCGGTCGCGACCGCCTATAACTATTTCAAGACCAAGGGCGAGATCTGCATCGCCATCTACAAGGCCGACCGCGACCTGGTGCAGGCGGCGACCGACCGGGTGATCGCCAATCCGCCGAAGGATCCGGTGGCGGCGATCTGCAAGCTGATCGAGACCGATTTCGAGACCGAGGTGCCGTTCGTCGATCGCGGCGCCTGGGAGGCGCTGTTCCTCGCCGCGCTGCAGAGCCAGCCCGGCGTGACCGAGGCCTGGAGCGGCGCGGCGCTGATGCGGATCGACCAGTTCGTCCGGCTGCTCAAGGTCCTGCAGCAGCGCGGCTCGGTCTCGCCGGCGGCGGATATCGAAAGCGCCGCCGAGCTGCTGGGCGCGCTCGACTTCTCCTATTTCTTCCACTGGATCGTCGAATGGCGGACCGGCGACGGGGTCACCCGCCGGTTCCTCAATGCCGCCAAGAAGCGCCGGCTCCGCGCCCAGGTGGCGCAGCTTGCCGCGGGCCTGCTGCCCTGACGCCGCCTTGGCGTGCGACGAAACAATGCTAACGTTGGCGCGTTGTTCATCAGAGGTTTCGGGAGCGGGAACGGCGCGGCATGGGAAACGCCTTCGGCGAACGGCTCGGCCGGCTGGCGATGGCGTTTGCCGCGCTCGCGCTGCTCGGCGCCCCGCCTGCCGGCGCGGCGGGGACGCTGAGCTACCAGGTCGACGTGAACAAGGTCGCCGATTCCGGCCTCGGCGCCGCGGTCGAGGCGAGCTCGACCCTGATCGAGCTGCAGGACCGGCCGCCCGAGGACGTGACCGGCGTCAGGGCCCGCGCCGTCGAGGATCTCGACCGGCTGCAGAAGGCGCTCCGCTCCTCCGGCTACTACGACGGCAAGGTGGACATCAAGGTCGACGGCCAGGAAGTCACGGCCGACCTCCGCCAGCCGCTCACCGCCTACGAGGACGATGCGAAGAAGAAGCTGCCGGTCGCCATCACCGTGACCCCCGGCCCGCTCTACAAGATCCGCAGCATCGCGATCACCGGCGCCGGCGGGATCAGGCCGGCGCTCAAGATCGAGAAGGGCGCGCCGGCCCGCGCCGCCGACATCGTCGCCGCGCGCCGGGACATCCTCGATCAGCTGATGCAGGCCGGCCATCCCTTCGCCGCGGTCGAGCTCAAGCCCGCCGTGGTCGATCACGCGGCGCACGCGCTCGATATCAGCTTCGCCGTCGATCCCGGCCCGGCGGCGACGCTCGGGCCGGTGACGGTCAAGGGCCTCGACTGGACCGACCGCGATTTCATCGCCGGGCGTGCGACCTTCCCGCCCGGTACGAAGTATTCGCCGGCTGCGCTCGAAGGCCTGCGCAGCGACCTCCAGTCGCTCGACGTCTTCAGCTCGGTCAAGGTGACGCCGGCCGCCGCGCTCGACGCGCAGGGCCGGCTGCCGGTGACGGTCGAGGTGGTGGAGAAGGAACGGCACTTCGTCGGGCTGGGCGCCAACTACTCGACCAATGACGGCGCCGGCGGCACGGTCTACTGGGGCGACCGCAACCTGTTCGGCGGCGGCGAGCGGCTGAAGATCGAGGGCGACCTCTCCGGCCTCGCCGAGGACGGATGGGACGGCGCCGACTATTCGCTCACCGCCAACTTCTCCGCGCCGGACTTCCTCGCCCGCCGCCAGGACTTCGTCAGCAGCCTGGTGGTCGGCCAGGAGCACGATCCCGACACTTTCGACAAGACCGCCGTCACGCTCAACGTCGGCGTCGAGCGGACGCTCGGCAAGGCGGTGCGGGTCGGCGCCGGCTGGGAGACCGAGGCCGCGCGCATCGACGACCATTCCAGCACCGACGATTTCCTGCTCGACGGCCCGACCGGCAAGATCGCCTTCGACGACACCGACGACCTGCTCAATCCCACCAAGGGCGTGCGCGCCTCCTTCAACGTGGAGGCCTTCCCGACCTGGTTCGGCTCCAGCCGCGACGTCTTCACCACCAACAGCAACGTCTCCAGCTATCTCAACCTCGCGGGCAAGGGCGACCTGGTGCTCGCCGGCCGCGTCGGCTTCGCCAATGCGTTCGGCAGCAGCCTCGAGGACCTGCCGGCCGACCGGCGGCTCTATGCCGGCGGCGGCGGCTCGGTGCGCGGCTTCAAGTTCCGCTCCATCAGCCCGGAGGATGCGAACGGCGATCTGACCGGCGGTCGCTCGGCGCTCACCGGCAGCATCGAGCTGCGCTACCGCTTCCTGGAGGATTTCGGCCTGGTGCCGTTCTTCGACGCCGGCACGGTCTCGCGCAGCGCAGCGCCGAAATTCGACGAGCCGATCCGCTATGCGGTGGGCCTCGGCTTGCGCTACTACACCTCGTTCGGCCCGATCCGCGCCGACATCGCGGTGCCGCTCAACCCGCGGCATGACGACGATCCGGTCGCCTTCTATGTCAGCATCGGGCAGGCCTTCTGATGCGGCGCGCGGGATTCATCCTGCTCGGGATCGTCGCGGCGCTGCTCGTGCTGCTGCTCGCCGTCTTCGGCATCGCCCAGACCGGCTTCGGCAAGCGCCAGATCCTGGCCCTGCTGGAGAGCGAGGTCGCCGACCCGCCGGCGCGGCTGCAGGCGTCGGCGCTGGAGGGCCTGGTGCCGTTCGACATGCGGCTGGTCGGGCTGCGCCTCTCCGACCGGCAGGGCGTATGGCTGGAGGCGGACCGCGCGGCGCTGGACTGGTCGCCGATGGCGCTGCTGGGGAAGACGCTGCGCATCGACGCGCTCGATATCGACCGTCTCGTCGTGCATCGCGCGCCGGTCAGCCCGCCGTCGCAAGGCGAAAGCGCGCCGCTGGAATTTCCCAGGCTGCCGGTCGACATCGACCTCCGCCGCCTGCAGGTGGGCCGGCTGGAGCTCGGGCCTGACTTCCTCGGCGAGCCCGCGGTCTTCACCCTCGGCGCGCAGGCCAGGCTCGGCGATCCGGCGCAAGGCTTGCAGGCGGCCCTCGATCTCAAGCGCACCGACCGGGACAACGACCAGGCGCATCTCGACCTCGACTATCGGCCGGAGAGCGATTCGCTGAAGCTCGAGGTCACGGCGGCCGAGCCGCAAGGCGGCATCGTCACCAAGATGATCGGCCTCCCCGGCAGTCCCAGCTTCACCGCGACCATCGCCGGCGACGGCCCGCTCGACCGCTGGCAGGCCCGGGGCACGGCGCTCGCCGACGGCCGGCCGATCCTGGATCTCACCGCGTCCAGCACCGGCGCCGCGGCCGATCGCAGGATCGCCTTCGATCTCGCCTTGCCCAGCCTGCCGATGCTGCCGGGCGAGATCGGCCCGCTGGTGCAGGGCGGCATCACGGCGCGCGGCACGGTGCATCTCTCCGGCAATGGCCCGATCCGCATCGAGGCGCTCGACGCCAGCACGGCTGCCGGCAGCATATCGGCTTCGGGCGCGATCGATCCCGCCGGCCCGCTGGATCTGCGCGTCCGGGCACAGCTCGCGGATGCCGGCGTGTTCCGGACCCTGCTGCCGCCGGCGCTCGGCTGGCAGGCGATCGATGCCGACGCGCGGATCGGCGGCACGCTCGCGACGCCGACCCTGGCGCTCGACGCCACCGTCGGCGGCCTCGCCTATGGCGCAAACACCATCGGCAAGACCTCGGTGAGCGCGGCGGCCACCTTGCACACCGATACCATGCGCGCCGACGGCGTGACGGCGAGCGTCAACGCCGCGGCGATCGTGCCGGCCGACCCGGCGCTGCAGCCGCTGCTGGCCGACGGCATCCGCGCGGATTTTGCCGGCGCGCTGGACCGCAGCGGGGCGATCACCGCGGATCACTTTGGCCTCGATACCGGCCCGACCCACATCGCCCTTCAGGGCGCGGCGACGCAATGGGGCGACGCCACCGCGCATCTCGAAGGCGCGGCGAACAGCACGGATCTCGCCTCGGCGCTGGCGCTGGCCGGGCTGAAAGGCGGCGGCGCGCTCGCGGCCGCGGTCAAGCTGGACAAGCAGGGCGAGGCGCTCGCCGCCGATCTCGACGCCACCTTGTCCAAGGCGTCCCTGGGCATCCCGACGGTCGATCGCCTGCTGGGGCCCGAGACCAGGGTGAAGCTCACGGCCCGGCGCGACGCCGAGGGCGCCGTCGCCGTCGAGACCGCCCGGGTGGACTCCGCCGCCGTGCAGGTCGGCGCGTCCGGCACGATGAGCGCCGGGAACGAGCTCGATCTCGAGATCGACGCCGCGCTCAAGGATGTGTCGCGCCTGCTGGCCGGGGCGAAGGGCGGCGTCGCGGCGACCGCGCATGTCGTCGGGCCGCTCGCCGACCCGCGCGCCGATGTCGCGCTCTCCAGCGGCGCGCTGCGCTACGACCGCTACGCCCTGTCCCGCCTGAAGGCGACCGTGGCGGCGACCGGCCTCACCGGCGAGCCGCATGCCAAGGTCGGACTCTCGGCCGCGCTCGACGACCTGCCGTTCTCCGCGGCGCTCGATGCCGCCGTCGATGCGAAGGGCGGCGTCGCGCTCGACGGAATCAGGCTCCGGCTCGGCGGCACCACGGTCGCCGGCCGCGCGGCCTGGCTCGGCTCGGGTGCCGATGGCGCGCTGACCTTTGCCAGCGCCGATCTCGGCGAGATCGGCAAGCTGGTCGGGCAGGACCTCCGCGGCAGCGCCGAAGGCGAGATCGCGCTGCAGAATGCGCAGGGCAGGCAATCGGCGGGCGTGAAGGCCGAGCTCAAGTCCCTGGCGGCACCCGGCGTGACCGTCGGCAGCGCGACGGTCGAGGCATCGGGCACCGATCTCCTGCACGACGATCCGGGCCTGGCGGCGACCCTCGCCGCGACCGGGATCAAGGTCGCGGGCCGCACGGTCGATCGCCTGAACGCGAAAGCCTCCGGCGCCCTCGGCGCGCTCGAGGTGAGCGCCGAGGCGTCCGGCCCGGACGGCACGGCGGCGACCGCGGCCACGATCCGCGCCCAAGGCGGCGAGACCGCGATCACGCTGGCGAAGCTCGATCTCGCCCTCCACCAGGTGCAGGCGAAGCTGCTGAACCCGGCGCAGATCACGCTCCGCGGCGGCGAGACCCGCGTCGCCAATCTCGCGGTCGGCGCGCGCGGCGGCACGCTGCGGCTCGACGCGGCGCTCACCGAGGCCGGCAACTCGGCGCAGCTCCGGCTCGACAAGCTCCCGCTCTCCCTGTTCGACGCCGCCGGCGCCGATCTCCATCTCCTCGGCACGATCGACGGCGCGCTCGATCTCGCCGGCACGAAACAGGCGCCCGATGCGACGCTGACGCTCGAAGGCAGCGGCCTCGGCGTGCAGGGCGCCTCGGAGCAGCTCGCCGATCTCGCCTTGCAGGGCACCTGGCGCGGCGGCGCGCTGCAATCCAAGGGCCGTCTCTCGCTGGCGAAGTCGAGCGCGCTCGATTTCAGCGCCAGTCTCCCGGTCGCCGCCGATCCCACGACCGGCTTCCCGTCGATCGACCCCGGCGCATCGCTCGACGCCCGCGCCCAGGGCAAGCTCGATCTCGGCCTCGCCAACGCCTTCATCCCCGGCGGCGCCGACCACGTCGCCGGCATGGCGACGCTCGACCTCGCCGCCAAGGGGCCGCTCTCGGCGCCGGTCCTCTCCGGCTCGGGGCGGATCGCCGACGGCGCCTATCAGAACCAGCGCTACGGCACGCGGCTGCGCGACATCAGCCTCGAGCTCGCCGGCGAAGGCAGCCGGCTCAGGATCGTGTCGCTCTCGGCGACCACGCCGGGCGGCGGCAAGCTCGGCGGCGGCGGCGACGTGGATTTCGGCGGTGCGCAGGCGGTCAACATCACCGTCACCATGTCCCGCGCGCGCATGATCAACGCGCCGATCGGCACCGCGGTCACCGACGGCAACCTCGCCCTGAAGGGCGCGCTCGGCGACCGCGTCGACCTGACCGGCACGGTGAAGATCGTGCGCGCCGAGATCCGCATCCCGGACAGCCTGCCGGCGGATGTCGAGGAGATCCCGGTGGTGGAGGTCAACGCCTCGCCGGCCCGGGCGGCGGAGATCGCGGCCGAGGGCAAGCCGCCGCCGAAATCGCTGCGGATCGGCCTCGACCTCACGGTCGATGCGCCCGAGCAGGTCTTCGTGCGCGGCCGCGGCCTCGATGCGGAGCTCGGCGGCAAGCTGAAGATCGGCGGCACCGCCGACCAGCCGGAGATCCTCGGCGACCTCAACCTGCGCCGGGGCGACTTCAACCTGCTGAGCCGGCGGCTGCAGTTCCAGCAGGGCAAGGTCTCGTTCAGCGGCGGCCGGCAGATCAACCCGCTGCTCGACTTCACCGCCACCACCAAGCTGCCGGCGGCCGACGTGACGGTGACGGTCGGCGGCACCGCGGCCAAGCCGAGCATCACCCTTACCTCCTCGCCGGCACTGCCGCAGGACGAGCTGCTGGCGCAGCTCCTGTTCGGCAAGGCGAGCGGCGCCTTGTCGCCGTTCGAGGCGGTGCAGCTCGCCCAGGCCGCGGCGGAGATCGCCGGCGTCGGCGGCGGCGCCGGGACGCTCGACAAGTTCCGCAAGGCGCTGGGCCTCGACCGGCTGGACGTGCAGTCCGGCGAGGGCACGTCCGGCCCCAGCCTCAGCGCCGGCCGCTACGTCACGCGCAACGTCTTCATCGGCGCCAAGCAGGGCACCGACGTGAAGAGCAGCGCCGCCACGGTCGAGATCGAGCTGACGCCCAACCTGAAGCTCGAGACCGACGTCGGCGCCGACGCCAGCAGCAAGGCCGGCATCAATTGGGAATGGAATTACTGAGTGCGGGCCGCGCGCTGGATCGTGATCGCGTGCACAAGGAGACGTGACGGCTGCAATCGACCCGCCTCATCTTGGGGCGGTGACGGAAGCAGGGTACGCGCTACGCCCGGTCCACCTTCAGGATCGCGCCCTGCACGCCGGTGACGATCATGCGGGTGCCGACCGGGGCGTCGTTGCCTTCGGCGCGCCAGACGGAATCGTCGATCTTCACCCGGCCGCGGCCGTTGACGATCGGCTCGACCAGATCGCCCGTCCGCCCCACCAGCGCGTCGCCGCGGCGGTTGAGCGTCGCGTCGTCGGTGGCGATCAGCACGCGCCGGCCGATCTTGTACCAGGCCAGCACCGAGACCGCCGCCAGGATCGCGAACAGGACGAGCTGGCTCTCCCAGCTCATGGAGGAGATGACCAGCACGACGAGGCCGGTGATCAGCGCCGCGCCGCCCAGCCAGATGGCGAAGAAGCCCGGGGTCAGCATCTCGATCCCGGCGAGCACGAGGGCCAGGATCAGCCAGTGCCAAAACTCCAGATGGTCGAAGAACTGGGACATGGTGCCACCTAATCCTCGGGCTATCTCCGGATCAGCCCTGCCGGCCGCCCTGTTGCGCCAGCGCGGACTTGGCGAGCTCGGCGATTCCGCCGATCGCGCCGATCACGTTGGCGGCCTCCAGCGGCATCAGGATGACCTTCTGGTTGGGCGCGCTGGAGAGGTTCTGCAGCGCCTCGACGTATTTGACGCCGAGGAAGTAGTTGATCGCCTGCACGTTGCCCTTGGCGATGGCGTCGGAGACGACCGCGGTCGCCTTGGCCTCGGCCTCGGCCGCGCGCTCGCGGGCCTCGGCGGCGCGGAACGCCGCCTCGCGCTGGCCCTCGGCCTGCAGGATCGCCGACTGCTTCTCGCCCTCGGCCTTCAGGATCGCGGCCTGGCGCAGTCCCTCGGCTTCCAGGATGTTGGCGCGCTTCTCGCGCTCGGCCTTCATCTGCCGCGCCATGCTGTCCACCAGCTCCTTGGGCGGCGCGATGTCCTTGATCTCGATGCGGGTCACCTTGATGCCCCAGGGCGATGTCGCGTCATCGACCACGTGCAGGAGCTGGTGGTTGATCTTGTCGCGCTGCGAGAGCAGCTCGTCGAGGTCCATCGAGCCCATGACGGTGCGGATGTTGGTCATGGTCAGGTTGAGGATCGCCACTTCGAGGTTGTTCACCTCATAGGCCGACTTCGCGGCGTCGAGCACCTGGTAGAAGACGACGCCGTCCACGCTCACCATGGCGTTGTCCTTGGTGATGACCTCCTGGGTCGGGACGTCGAGCACCTGCTCCATCATGTTGACCTTGGCGCCGATGCGATCGACGAAGGGCATGATCAGGCTGAGGCCCGGGCGCAGCGTGTGGGTGTAGCGGCCGAACCGCTCCACCGTCCATTCGCGGCCCTGCGGCACCGACTTGATGCCCATGAACGCGATCAGCACCGCCACCACCACGATGACGATGGCGAATACGGCAAGCATGCTCATTTCTGATTCCCCGACGTTGAACCGGCCGTTCTCATGCGACCCATACCCGCAGGTAATGTAATCGCATGCCGAACCGGTTCAAGCGAGGCGCGCTAAGCGCCTGTCAGGCTTGGCCGATTCGAGGCGTTAAGGTTTCCACCACGGCGCCCCTGCCGCCGCGTTCCTCGAGCTCCACCGATTCGATCTCGCCGGCGCGGCGCAGCACCTTGTCGGTCGAGATGCGGATCTGGTCGATGTCGTCATTGGCCTGCTTGAAGTGTCGCTGCAGCTTGTCCACCCGGTCATCGAGCCGCCCCACGTCCAGGCGCAGCTCGGAGACCTTCTTCTGGATGATATGCGCCTGCTCGCGCACGTTCACGTCGCGCAGCACCGAGCGGATGGTGGTGAGCGTCGCCATCAACGTCGTCGGCGAGACGATCCAGACCCGCGACTTGCCCGCCTCCTCGACCAGGTGCGGGAAGGTCGCGTGCAGCTCGGCATAGACCGCTTCCGAAGGCAGGAACAGCAGCGCCGATTCCGCGGTCTCGCCCGGCACGATGTACTTCTCGGCGATCGCCTTCACATGGCCGCGGATCGCCGTCTGGAACTCGCGCTTGGCCTGCGCCATGGCGATCTCGTCCTTGGCGTCGCGCAGGGCGCGGTAGGCTTCCAGCGGGAACTTGGCGTCGATGCCGATCGAGCCCGGCGGGTTGGGCAGCTTCAGCAGGCAATCGACCCGGCGGTTGCCGCCGACCGTCGCCTGGAACTCGTAATTGGCCGGCGCCAGCACGGTCTTCACGATGTCGGCGAGCTGGGTCTCGCCGAAGGCGCCGCGGGTCTGCTTGTTGGAGAGGATGTCCTGCAGGCCGACCACCTGGGTCGAGAGCTCGGTGATGTTCTTCTGCGCGGCGTCGATCACCGCCAGGCGCTCCTTGAGCTCGGAGAGCGACTGCCCGGCCTGGGCCGCCGATTGCTGCAGCCGGTCGGCCACGCGGTCGCCGAGCTCGGTCAGGCGCCGGTCGATCGCGGCCTGGGCGCCCGATTGCTGGGCGGCCAATTGCTGGAGCTGGCCGGCCAATGTATCTACTCGGGGGTCGGGCAGAGCGGGCTGTGGCCGGTGCCGCCAGTGCAGGACCACCAGCAGCAGCACGCCGAGGACGGCTAAGCCTGAGAAAACAAGGGGTAATTGGCTCATGGTGGATTGCCTCCCGACTCGGGCTCGGCTACATGCCAGCCGGTTGACGATAGTCGGCAGAGTCCATAAGTAAAGACCAAAAGGAGAACGTACCCGTCCATGGCCCTTCTGCCGATCATCACCGCCCCGGATCCCCGGCTGAAGCAGATCTCGAAGCCGGTCGAGAAGGTCGATGCGGAGGTCCGCAAGCTGATGGCCGACATGCTGGAGACCATGTATGCGGCGCCCGGCATCGGCCTCGCGGCACCCCAGGTCGGCGTGCTGAAGCGGGTGATCGTGCTCGACCTCGCCCGCGAGGACGAGGAGCCGCAGCCCTTGAAGATGGCCAATCCGGAGATCGTCTGGGTCTCCGAGGAGGACGCCGTCTACAACGAGGGCTGCCTCAGCCTGCCCGAGCACTACGCGGACGTCGCGCGCCCGGCCAAGTGCAAGGTGCGCTATCTCGACGAGCAGAACGAGATCCGCCTGCTGGAAGCCGAGGGCCTGCTCGCGACCTGCGTGCAGCACGAGATCGACCACCTGGACGGCATCCTGTTCGTCGATCACCTGACGGCGCTGAAGCGCAACATGATCCTGCGCAAGCTCTTGAAGGCGAAGAAGAGCGGCCAGGCGGTCTCGGCGTAGTGCGCCGGCCTCGAACGTCCGGTGAGTCTCGGTGACGCCGCTCCGCCTCGTCTTCATGGGCACGCCCGATTTCGCCGCCGTCGCCCTCCAAGCGCTGATCGCGGCGGGGCATCAGATCGTCGCCGCCTATTCCCAGCCGCCGCGTCCCGCCGGCCGCGGCCATGATCTCCGCAAATCGCCGGTGCAGGTGCTGGCGGAGAAGCATGACATTCCGGTGCATGCGCCGCTGTCGTTGAAGACGGCGGAAGCGCAAACGACCTTTGCATCGCACTCTGCCGATGTCGCGGTGGTTGCCGCGTACGGCTTGATCCTGCCGCAGCCGATCCTCGATGCGCCCAGGCGCGGCTGCCTCAACATCCATGCCTCGCTGCTGCCGCGCTGGCGCGGCGCGGCGCCGATCCAGCGCGCGATCCTGGCCGGCGACGCGGAGACCGGCATCTCCATCATGCAGATGGATGCCGGGCTCGATACCGGCGCGGTGCTGCTGGAGAAGCGCATCGCGATCGGCCCCGACGAGGCCGCGGGCGGGTTGCACGACCGCCTCGCGGCGCTGGGCGGCGAGGCCATCACCGAGGCGCTGGAGGATCTCGACCGGCTGAAGCCGCGCCCGCAGCCAAGCGAGGGCGTCACCTATGCGGCGAAGATCTCGCCGGAAGAGGCGCGGCTCGACTGGACGCGCAGCGCGGCGGAGCTCTGCCGCGCGGTCCGCGCCTTCAGCCCCGTGCCCGGCGCCTGGACCATGCTGCCGAACGGCGAGCGGCTGAAGATCCTGCAGGCGGCGGCCGGGGCGGGGAAGGGCGAGCCCGGACTCATCCTGGATGACGGGTTGGCGGTCGCGACCGGAGACGCCGCGTTGCGGCCGCTCCTCGTGCAGCGCCCGGGCAAGAAGCCGATGGCGACGGCGGAGATGCTGCGCGGCCTGGCGCTGCCGAAAGGCGGGCGCCTCGCGTGACCCGCTTCAAGCTCACGATCGAATATGACGGCGGCCCCTTCGTCGGCTGGCAGCGCCAGGAGAACGGCCCCAGCATCCAGCAGGCGCTGGAGGAGGCGGTCTTCCGCATCACCGGCGAGACTGCGGAAGTCCAGGGCGCCGGCCGCACCGATGCCGGCGTGCATGCGCTGGGGCAGGTGGCGCATGTCGATATCGAGAAGGAGATCGCGCCGGACAAGCTGCGCGACGCGATCAACTTCCACCTGAAGCCGGCGCCGGTCGCGGTGCTCGCCGCGGAGGTCGCCGCGCCGGACTTTCACGCCCGCTTCTCGGCGACCGGACGCGCCTATCTCTACCGCATCGTCAACCGTCGCGCGCCGCTCACCACCGATCGCGGCCATGCCTGGCTGGTGCAGGTGCCGCTCGCCGCGGCCGCCATGCAGGAGGCGGCGCAGGTGCTGGTCGGCCACCACGATTTCTCCACCTTCCGCGCCTCGGAATGCCAGGCGCAATCGCCGGTGAAGACCCTCGACCGGTTGAGCGTCCACCGCGTCGGCGAGGAGATCCAGGTGATCGCCGAGGCGCGCTCGTTCCTGCATCACCAGGTGCGCAACATGGTCGGCACGTTGCGGCTGGTCGGCGAGGGCAAGTGGTCGAAGGACGATCTCGCCGCCGCGCTGGCGGCGAAGGATCGCACCAAGGGCGGCCCGACCGCGCCGCCGGACGGGTTGTATTTGACGCGGGTGAGTTACGATCCTTCCAAACCCAGCTCGTGATCCCGCGGCTAGGCCGCGGGATCCACGCCTTGGGGCTCGAAGAAAGAAAGGCGTGGGTCCCGGGACCAAGTCCCGGGATGACGATCCAGTTCGTTGTGAGATCGAGCGAACGCCCGCCCTCTCTCGAGAGCGGGCGTCCTTCACTCGCCTACGCCGCGTGTGCCGCGCCGTTCGGCTTCGGGCGATCGGTGGCGACGTCCGCCACCGGCTCACCCGTCTTCTCCGCGAGCAGGACCGAAAGCAGGGCCTGCATCACGTTATTGCCGCCGCCGGCGGTTGCAGCGCCCGCCCCGCCGATCGCGATCCGCGGCACGATGTCGACGCCCGACTTCTCCAGCGCCTCGGCGAAGCGCTCGGCGATCTGGCGGCTGAGCTGATAGCGCGGCCCGCCCGAGGCATCGACCTGCTTGGCGATCGCCTCGGCCTCGGCGAGACCGACCTTGGTCACGCGCTCGGCTTCTGCCGATGCGAGTGCCACGACCTTCTTCGCCTCGCCTTCGCCGAGCAGGCGGATGCGGTCCGCCTCGGCCTGGGCCAGCGTGCGGGTCTGGTCGGCTTCCTGCTGCGAGCGGGCCAGGTTCGCCTTGCCCTGGTTCTCCTGGATCAGGATCGAGAGCTCGCTCTCGGTGATGCCGGTCTGCTGCTTGGCGCGGGCCTCCATCTCGCGCAGCTCGCGCTCCTTCCGGGCGGCGATCGCCTGCCGCTCATAGGTGCCGACCTGCTCGTCGGCGATCTGGCGCTGGCGGAGCTGGATCAGGATCTTCTCGATCTGGTCGCTGCTCTTGGCGCCGGTGCCGGGCGTGCCGATCAGCACTTCCTGGAGCTCCAGGTTGTACTGCGCGAACTTGCTCTTCATCTCCTCGCCGGAAGTGCGCTGGATCTCGGCGCGCTCCTGCAGGAGCTGGATGAGCGTGCGGGTCTGCGCCACGTTCTTGAAATAGGCCGAGACCATCGGGTCCAGGGTCTGCTCCACCAGTTTCTTGATGTCGCCGAAGCGCTGCACCACCAGCGGCGCCTTGCGGTAGTCGATATGCACGACCACCGAGAGCGGCAGCGTCGGCTCGAACGCGTCGCGGGTGATCAGCGACACCTCGGCCAGGTTCTCGTCGTATTTGTGCGAGCCGGTGGCCGCATGGTCCCATTTCAGGATGAAGTTGGTCGTGGGCACGCTGAGCACCTTGCCGGCATAGGTGTTGAACGCGTACTTGCCGGGCAGCAGGGGCTCGGCCCAGACGCCGCGTTTGCCGCGCTCGACCAGCTCGCCGTGGCGGTACTCGGCGCCCGACGTGTCCTGGCCGTCGTCGCCGGTATAGGAGACGACGACGCCCACATGGCCGACCTCGATCACGGTCTTGGCGATGCGCTCGACCGTGGCGAACAGGCGGTTGATGTAGTAGGTGCCTTCCACCAGCACCTGGAGCTGGCGGCCGCGGCAGCCGCCGGCGGCGAGGAATCGCTCCGGGTCCTGGAAGTTGTTGTGGAAGGTCGCGGCCTTCGGGTCGTCGCCGACCGTCGGCGCGATGATCTGGCCGGCCGGCAGGGCCGGGCCGTCATGCACCGTCACGACGCCGAGCGCGTCGTTCGCGTCCTTGATCACCACCGGCTCGAAGCCCAGGCGCTCCTCGAGCAAGGCGCGCATGCGGTCGAACAGCACCTGCTCGCCGCTTTCGAGCTCCAGCGCGTGCACTGCGTCATGCGTCAGGATGACGAACTGCGCCAGGTTGATCGCATAGGTGCCCTCGCGCAGGATCTTGCGCTGCGGGCCCTTCTGGCCGCCGTTGGCCAGGAAGTGCGTCGCGTTCTGGAAGTCGTCGGCGCTCAGGTTGGAGCCGAGCGTCTGCGTCGCCGGCAGCGATGCGCCGTCGCGGGCGAAGACGTAGCCGATCTGGCCCTGCGGGATCGTCACCAGCGGCACCTGGTGCAGCCGGTACTGCAGCGGGAAGAAGAAGTGATAGCCGCCGCGCAGCACCTGCGGCTGATAGCCGGCCTCGCCGTCGAGCGCGATCAGCCCGGCCTCGACCGAGCCCTTGCCGCTCCACAGCTTCTCGACGATGGCGATGCTGTTGTTGGGGATGTAGCGGATCACGCCGGTGAGCCAGACGAACGCCAGCGCCAGCACGATCGACCCGGTCAGCCAGAGCCAACCAGGCACCAGAGCGAGAACCTCGAACATGAGGGGAGAACCTCCAAGACGGGCCCATCCGGCCCGACGGAAGGGACGTAGCCCCGAACGGGCTTTCCCACGGTGAGGGATCGAAATGGCCCCGGATGGCCGGCATTTCCATACGCGTTTGGCGATATTCCGCGTAAACGCCGGATCGGCGAATCCGATCAGCAGCTTACGGCATGTTTCGCAAGACGCGGATCAGGCACTTAGGCCGAGAGTGATTCGCAACGCGATCAGGACAGCCGGCGGCTCATATGCACGATGAGGCCGCCCTTGAACGCGCTCTCGCCGTCGATGCGGTAGCCGAGCCTCCGGTAGAAGTCGACGTTCTCGGCGAACAGCTTGTTGGTGTAGAGGCGGATCTCCTCCAGGCCGAGCGCGCGCGCCAGCTCCTCCACCCGCGCCATCAGGCGGCGGCCGTGGCCCTTGCCCTGATGCGCGGGCGCCACCGCGAGATTCTCGACCAGCAGGTGGTCGCGCTCCACGATGCACTCGACCAGCGCCACCAGCGCGCCATCCGCTTCCAGGAGCTCGATCAGGTGGTCGCGCACGGCGGCGTCGTAGTCGGCGGCCATCGGCTTGGGCAGGCGGCCGATCACCGGCACCCATTTCTGATAGGCCTCGCGCGTGAGCGCGGCGATCGCCGCCGCGTCGCCCGGACGCGCGCGGCGGATCTCAGCCATGGGTCTTCAGCCAGCCCGGCAGCTCGCTGATCGAGTCCAGCCTGGCGAAGCGCGGGGAATCCGCCGGCGGCTCGGCGCGCTCATGCGCCCAGGTGATGTGATAGGGGATGTGGATGCCCCACAACCCGGCTTCCAAGGCCGGCAGCACGTCGGATTTCAGCGAGTTGCCGATCATCACCGCGTCATCGACGGCGATGCCGTGGCGGGTGGCGATGCGGCGATAGGTGTTGGCGTCCTTCTCGCTGACGATCTCGATCGCGTCGAACCTCTCGCCGAGGCCGGAACGCGCCAGCTTCTGCTCCTGGTTCAGCAGGTCCCCCTTGGTGATCATCACCACCCGGACCTTGCCGTGCAGCGTCGCCAGGGTCTCGGCGACGCCCGGGAGCGGCTCGACCGGGTGTTCGAGCATCGCGCGGCCGAGATCCATGATCTCCCGGATGGTCTTGGCGGGCACCGCGCCCCGCGTCAGATCGATCGCGGTCTCGATCATCGAGAGGGTGAAGCCCTTCACGCCGTAGCCGTAGAGCGCCAGGTTCCGGCGCTCGACTTCCAGCAGGCGCGCCATCATATGGTCGGCGTCGCCGTAGTCCTGCAGCAGCGAGAAGTACTTCTGCTGGGTCAGATGGAAGATCGACTCGTTGTGCCAGAGCGTATCGTCGGCATCGAGGGCGACGGTCGTGATGCTCACTGCCGGTGGCTCATTGCTTGCGTCCGCTGCGCGGCTTGGCGGGGCCGAGCGGGGCATATACCACGAGATCGAGGTCGGGCTCGCCGTTGACCGAGAAGCTGGTGTGCTCGTACAGCATGACGCCCTTGCCCGGCAGGCGCAGCGTCTTGATGCCCTCGCCCGGCGACAGCACGTCGTGGCGCCGCCACCACAGCTTGAACTCGGGCGAGCGTTGGCTGAGTTCCTTGATCAGCGCCTCGGCCGCGGGATCGCCGCGATAGCGCGCATAGTCGCCGCGGAACTTGGCGACCAGATTGGGTGCCGCGAGCGCCCAGTTCGTCACCATGCCGCGGAACTCTTCGTCCAGGAACATCATGCGCATCAGGTTGCGCTCCTCGGGCTTCAGCCTGCCGAAGCCGAACAGCCGGTGCGCGGGCTTGTTCCAGCCGATCACGTCCCAGCGCGCGGTGCGGTAATAGGCCGGAAAGTTCGGCATGCCGTCGATCAGGCGCTGCTGCGCCGGGGAGACCTTGCGCTCGGGCGCGGTGACGATCGGCGCGCTGTCCTGGTCGAGCAGCACGAAGAGGTGCCGCCGCTCGGCGCCGTTGAGGCGCAGCGCCCGCGCGACGTTCTCCAGGAAGTCGGGCGAGACGCGGATGTCGCGGCCCTGCTCGAACCAGGTGTACCAGGTGAGGCCGACGCCGGCGAGCGAAGCCACCTCCTCGCGGCGCAGCCCCTTGGTGCGGCGCCGGCCGCCGTCGGGCAGGCCGACGTCGGCGGGCGAGAGCCGCGCGCGGCGGCTCATCAGGAAATCGCTGAGATCGGTCCGCGAGCGTTCGAGGCTGCCTTGCGGCATATTGGTCTCACTAACAGGATAAGTTCTAATCTGGTAATAGGATCAATCCGCGCCAAAATGCACCCCTTGCCGCGCCCTGTCCAGGCCGCGGCGCCTCCGCCATCCCGAACGCGAAAGGCCGACCGATGCTCGTCAGCGAGATCGCCTCCACGCCCGTCGCCGCCGGCCGCCGGCATTGGCTCGGCCTGGCCGTGCTGCTCTGCGGCAGTTTCGTGACCGTGCTGGACGCCATGATCGTGCAGATCGCCATCCCCAGCATCGCCCGCGGCCTCCATGCCGGTGGCGCGGCGCTGGAGCTGATGATCGCCGGCTACAGCCTGGGATACGGCGTGCTGCTGGTGACCGGCGGCCGGCTCGGCGACATCCACGGGCGCAAGCGCACGTTCCTCATCGGCATGGCCGCGTTCACCGTCGCCTCGGTGCTGTGCGGCGTGGCGCCGAGCGCCGCGACCCTGGTGGTGGCGCGGGTGGTGCAGGGCATGACCGCCTCGCTGGTGCTGCCCCAGGTGCTGGCCTCGATCCGGGTCGGGTTCAACGGCGACGAGCGCCGGCGCGCCTTCGGCATCATGGGTCTGGTCATCGGCATCGCCGCGGCCTCGGGCCAGCTGGTCGGCGGTTTCCTGATCGGCAGCGATCTCTGGGGCCTCGGCTGGCGGCTGGTCTTCCTGGTCAACCTGCCGATCGGCATCGCGGCGGTTTCCTTCGGACTCCGCTGGCTCGACGAGTCCCGGGTGTCGACCGCGATCCGGCTCGATCTGCGCGGCGTAGCGCTCTCGGCGCTGGGCCTCGGCTTTCTGCTGGCGGCCTTCATCGGCCTGCGCGCGCTCGGCATCGGGCCCGCCGCGATCCTGGGCGTGGTCGCCCTGCCGATCCTGGCGCTGTTCGTGACGCACGAGACGCGCTTCGAGCAGACCGGGCATGCGCCGCTGCTCTCGATCCGGCTGTTCCGGGTGCCGTATTTCGTGACCGGCGCGCTGCTCTGCTTCCTGTTCTATGCCAGCATGGCGCCCTATTACTTCTCCTTCGCCGTGTTCCTGCAGTTCGGCACCGGGCGGACGCCTTTGGAGGCCGCCTTCGTGCTGACGCCGATCTCGGCCGCCTTCGCCTTAGTGTCGCTGCTGGTGCCGCGGCTGACCCAGCGCTACGGCCGCAAGGTGCTGAATTGGGGCGGCATGATCTATCTCGCGGCGTTCGGGGTGCTGGCCGTTCTCCTCTTCCTGATGCCGGCCCGACCCTCGATCGTCGCCCTGATGCCGGTACTGCTCGTGATCGGCGCGGTGCAGGGTGCGATCCTGACGCCGCTGCTGAACGCGATCCTCGGCATGCTGCCGGAGACCCACGCCGGGATGGCGTCGGGCGTGCTGGCCACCATGCAGCAGCTGGGCGTCGCCTTCGGCGTCGCCATCGTCGGCATCATCCTGTTCGGCCTGCACGAGACCGGCGGCGTGCTGCCGGTCGCCGCGGCCACCGCGGGATTCGGCCGCGCCGTGCTGATGGAATGCGGGGTCGTCGTCGTGATCGCGGTGCTGCTGCGGCGCTTCGCGCGCTAGGCCGCGCCGGCCCTCAGTCCATCGACCCAGCGATGGGCGATCGCGGCGGCCTCGGCCGCGTCGAAGGTCTCCGGGTCGAGGCAATGCTCGAGCCACAGCCCGTCGAGCAGTGCGACCAGGTGCAGCGCCGCGCGGCGCGTGTCGATGGGCCGCTTCAGCGCCGCCGCGAGCGCGGTCAGCATCTCCTCGATCATGCGCCGGTATTCGCGATAGACCCGCGCGTGAATGCGCCGGATCTCGGCGTCGCTGCGCGCGAGGCTCCAGAAGGCGAGCCAGACCGCGAGGCGCTCGGGGTCGAGCAGCGGCGGCCGCAGGTTGGCGTCGATGAAGGCGCGCAGCCGCGCCTCCGGCTCGCCGCCCGCCGCTTCCAGCGCCGCGGCCACGACTGCGGCGATCTCCTTGCCGGTGCTGCGATAGGTCTCGGCCACCAGCCGGTGCATGCCCTCGAAATGGTGCCGCACCAGCCCGGCCGAGACGCCGGCCTCGGCCGCGACCTGGCGCACCGACGTGCCGGCAAGGCCGTGCTTGGCGAGGCAGCGCGCCGTCGCCTCGATCAGCTGCCGGCGCCGCGCCTCCGGCAGGTCGCGGGTGAATTTCGGCCCCTGGCTTGCCCGTGGGCTCGGCCCGGGCGGGGCGGATCGGGCGGCGCGGGGAATGGCGGCCTCCTAATTTTACACCCGTAAAATAACCGCTTGCGCGTTATTATACGAACGTATTATTACTGCCGCCTCTGACGGAGGAGAGGATGGCCATGCTGAGCGACGTGAAGATCGAAGGCGAGACCGTGAGCCTCGCCTGGGCCGACGGGCATCGCGCCGCAGTGCCGCTGCTCTGGCTGCGCGACCACTGCCCGTGTCCCGCCTGCCTCCATCCCGAGACCCGCCAGCGCCTCTCGGACAGTTTCGTCGGCGCCGACATCGCGGCGCGGCGCATCAGCTTCGCCGCCAACGACCCGGCGCTGGAGATCGAGTGGGCCGAGCCGCGCGGCACCCATCTCAGCCGCTTCGAGGACGCCTGGCTGCGCGCCGCGACGCAGCTCGGCGGCGCGGCCCGGGAAGAGCGCGAGCTCTGGGACGAGGCACGGCTCGGCGGCGCGGTGCCGCAGGTCCAGTATGCGGCCCTGATGGCGCCGGGCGCCGCGGGCGATCGCGCGCTGCGGCAATGGCTGGAGCAGATCGCGCGCTTGGGCTTTGCCTTCGTCGAGGGCGTGCCGGCGACGCCGGAGGCGACCCAGGCGGTGGCGCGGCGTGCGGCCTATATCCGCGAGACGATCTTCGGCGGCTACTACGACTTCACCGCCAACATGGAGCATAAGGACACCGCCTATACGTCGATGGCGATCGGTCCGCATACCGACGGCACCTACAGCTTCGACGCGCCGGGCTACCAGATGTTCCACTGCCTCGGGCTCGACTGCACCGGCGGCGACAGCGTGCTGATCGACGGCTTCGAGATCGCGGCGATCATGCGGGCCGAGATGCCCGACCTCTACCGCGTGCTGACCGAGGTCGAGGTCACCGGCCAGTACATCGACCACGAGAAGGGCATCCACCTGATGGCGCGGCGGCCGGTGTTCCGCCTCGATTCCGCCGGCCGCCTGGTCCAGGTCAGCTACAACCCGCTCGACCGCGCGCCGATTTTCCTGCCCGAGGCCGAGCTGAAGGCGTTCTACCGGGCCTACGGCGCCTTCGCGCGGCTGGCCGGCGACCGGCGGCTGCAATACCGCCGCCGCCTGGAGCCGGGATCGCTGGTGCTGTTCGACAACTGGCGCCTGCTGCACGCGCGCGACGCCTATCAGGGCTATCGGCGCCTCGCCGGCGCCTATCTCAACAAGGAGGACGTCGAGAGCCGGCTCCGGGTCCTGCGGATGCGCGAAGCGGAGCTCGACGCCGCGGCCTGAACGCGTTCAGAACTGACCGAGGGCGAGCGGCACGATCAGCTCGCGGATCAGCAGCCAGCCGATGAAGAAGTCGGTGATGGCGAGCGCCAGGGCGGCCTCGAAGGCGACGCCGAGCAGGCGCTTGAAGGCGAAGAACTCGCAGGCGGTGATGAAGATCACGCCGCCTTCGCTCAGCAAGCCGCCGATCGTCTGGTCGAAGCCCAGGCGAACGGCGACCGAGATCGGCAGCTGGATCGCCACGGAAAGCACGCTGAGCCAGTTATAGACGGCAACGGCGCCGAAGACCCGCGGTCCGAGCCGGAATGCCTGCCCGCACCAGAGCAGCAGCAGCGGCAGCAGGGTCCAGCCCAGCGTATAGCCGATCAGTTCCGCGGCCCCGATGCGCACCATGTCGCTCCCGTCGGGCCATTTGATGTTGAGATTGAACGCCAGCAGGCTGATCGGCAGCAGCGGGAAGGCGAGGCGGAACGATCGCCGCGCGCCCTCCCGCGAGAGGTCGAAGAAGCCGGCAAAGGCGGCGTCGAAGCGCACCAGGTGCAGCAGGCCGCGCACGGCGATCTCAAATTCGGCGAAGCTGATCATGCAGAAGGGTGCGCTCCGGTCCGGCTCGTCACTCGGGCTAGCGGATCCAATCGACGATGTGATCTTCCAGGTCGCCGGCCTTGGCTTCGGAGACCGCGCGCTGCCGCACCGAGATGCCCGCCTGATGCACCGTCCGGGGATCGCCGGAGACCAAGGGATGCCACCATGCCAAGTCCTTGCCCTCAGCCAGCAGCCGGTAGGCGCAGGTCTCGGGCAGCCAATCGAAGCGCCGGATATTGCGCGGCGTCAACTGGACGCAGTCGGGCACGAGTTCCTTGCGGTGCTCATAATCCTTGCAGCGGCAGTTGCGCAGATCGAGCTGCCGGCAGGCGACGTTGGTGAAGTGCAGCTCGCCGGTATCCACGTCCCGGAGCTTTTCCAGGCAGCAGCGGCCGCAGCCGTCGCACAGGCTCTCCCATTCCCGGCGAGTCATCTGCCCGAGCGGCGTCGTCTTCCAGAATGGCGGTTTCTCGCGCAGCTTGGGATTGGAGGCCATCGGCAGAACCTAGTCTCCTCTCGGCGCCGACGCAAACCGGAGTCGATGCGCGCCGCGCCGCGCCGGATGCATGGCCCCGGGCCGGGTCGACGTGATTCGGATCGGGCGTGTCATGCGTCCGTCAACCGGCAATTCCAACCTTGGCCGGGAATTTAGCGAAAATTTGACGCGATTTTTACTACCGTCGAATCGACGGCCAACTGTATGAATCGATTCAAGTGTTTAGGGGTACCGATTCGCCGCAATGGCGGATCGACGATGATCTTGGTGCGGGATGGCCGAATTCGCGCATGACCGGCGATCGCCTTACGGCGGATCGGTGAGGGAGTTCATCGCACGACCCGCGCGACGCGCTCTCGATCTGGTGGCGCTCCGGGCCGATCCGATTCCCGCGCCGCTCGGCGACTATGAGGCCTTGCTCGCGGAGGCGCTGCTCGCGATCGGCCGGGCCATGGTGCCGGGCCTTGAGGAAGTGTGCGCGATCGCCACGCATCACGGGATTCCCGGGAAGCCCGCCGAGCAGTTGCGCGATGCGCGCCTGCCTTCCCTGCTGGCCGATCGCTTCGCCGTGGCGGCGCCCGGCCCCGCGGCCTGCCGGCAGCACTATGAGGAGAATGCCGACGCATTCCGCACGCCGACGCTCTACGAGGGCCGCGAGATCCTGTTCGGCGGCGATATCGGCGACCGCATCTGGCGGGTCGAGGCCTATAGCCGCGCCGAGCGCGTGATCGCGATGCTGGTCTATAACCGGCGCGTGTTCCAGGACCTGGTGGTCTATTCCGCCGCCGCGTCGCGGGCGCGCGGCGGCCGGATCGGACCGGTCGCCCGCGGCGGCTGGGCGAGCGCCGCCGCCGATGCCTTCTTCAGCCTGAAGGAAGGCGAGGTCTTCCCGCTGCCGGTCCCGTCATCCCTGGGTTTCCACGTGCTGCTGATGGACCGGGTCGAGTCCGGCCGCCTGCCGCCCTTCGCCGAGGTCCAGGCCGTGGTGGCCGCCCGCCTGGTCGAGCGTGCGCGCCTGGTCGCCGCCGGCCACCACATCGAGAAACTCGCGGAAGCGCTGGGCTGAACCGGCCGCCCGCGGCGATCGTCCGATCGGCCTGCCTGCATTCGTCTTGATCCCGGTCGGCGATTTACCGCGCGTGTAGGCATTGACTCCTTGAAGGGATTAGTTCCTAATTCGAGCACGGTATAGAAGAAGAGCTGGGTCCTGAGGGAAAAGGAGACGGCGTGACCATCCTTTCCGTTCCGCGGAGGCCGGAGGCGGTCAGGTTCCTGCGAAGCCGGTTCCGTTCGGAGGCGCAATGGCAACCGCCCGCCATCGCGGAACCCGAGCGCGACCGGCTCGCCATGATCACCACCCTCGCCGAGCGCGCGGGCATCGGCGGCGCGTTGCCGGAGCTGTTGCGCGATCCGCGCCTGGTCGGCGTCATCGCCGGACATTTCCGCGTGCCCATGCCGAGCGCCGAAGCCTGCCGGCGCTATTACCGCGATCATCTGGACGAGTTCCGCCAGCCCGACCGTTATCTCGGCCGCCAGATCCTGCTGCCGCTCGCGACCGGCGACGTCGCCGCCGAGCCGGAGGTCTGGGCGCGGGCGGAGCGGATCATCGCCATCCTCAGCTTCACGCCCCGCATGTTCCCCGACCTGCTGGTGAGCTATGGCGCGGCCGCCGGGACCGGCCAGCTCGGGCCGGTGGCGCGCGGCGCGCTGCCGGCGGCGCTCGATGCCATGTTCTTCACGCTCCGGCCCGGCGAGATCTGCCCGGTGCCGATCGCGACCGAGCAGGGCGTGCACGTGGTGATGCTCGACCGCATCCTGCCGGGCGAAGCGGCGCCGTTTGCCGCCATGCACGGACGGGTGAGTTTCCTGCTGCGCCAGGAGATGCGCCTGGCCGCCGCGACGCGCCATCTGGCGCGCCTCGCCGAGCGCTATCGCGCGGCCGCGGGCGACTGAGCGGGATCGGCCGGAACCGCTATCCCAGGCTGAGATGGAGCTGGCGCTCGGCGTCCCCGAGCACCGGGCGCAGGATGCGCTCCGGCGGCAGGACGACGCGGATCGTCGTGCCGCGGCCCTTGATGCTCTCGATGATCATCTGGCCGCCATGCAGCTCGGTCATGGTGCGCGCGAGCGGCAGGCCGAGGCCAGTGCCTGAATTGTGGCTGCGGCCCGCCGCGGCTTGGCCGAACAGGGTCAGGGCCACCTCGATCTCGGCATCGGTCATGCCGGAGCCCTCGTCGATCACCAGCAGCTCCAGGGTGTCGTCGCGCTGCAGCCGGCATCGCAGCAGGATCATCGCGCCGATCGGCGAATACTTGCTGGCATTGCCCAGCAGGTTGATCAGGATCTGCAGGATGCGCCGGCGATCCGCGCGCAGCATCACGCCGGGCGGCGGCGGATCGACGCTCAGGGTCTGCAGCCGGTTGCCGATCTGGTCGCCGAGCAGCCGGCGCACCTCGTTCACGACGTCGGTCACCGGGAAGTCGGATTCGTTGATCTCCATCTTGCCGGCCTCGACCTTGGAGAGGTCGAGGATGTCGCTGATGAGATTGAGCAGGTGCTGGCCGCTATCGACGATCAGCTTGCCGTATTCGCGATAGGCGGGGGCGACTCCCGGCCCCACCTTCTCCATCGAGATCACCTGGCCGAAGCCGATCACCGCGTTGAGCGGCGTGCGGAGCTCGTGACTCATGCTGGCCAGGAAGGCGGATTTCGCGCGGCTCGCGGCGTCGGCCTGCTTGATCGCCAGCGTCAGGTCGGCGCGGCTGCGCGAGAGCTCGGCCTCGCGCGTCTTCACGTCGGTGATGTCGATCAAATAGCTGTCGAAGAAGGTGCGGTTCAGCTCTTCGTCGCGATAGACCCAGGCCACTTCCCGCGCCCAATGCAGCCTGCCCGTCAGGGGATGCAGGAACCGGAACTCGATGTCGTAGGGCTGGTCGAACTCCTTGCGCGCCTGCTCGGCCTTCAGGTAGCGCGTGCGATCCTCCGGCACGATCGAGTCGTACCATTCGTCGAGGCGGGAGACGCCGTTCTCGTCGACGGCGCCGAACAGCCGGTAGGTCTCCGTGCCGTAGACCTGGCAGCCGGCCTCGTCGTAGCCGTGCGGGCCGTCGCCCTTGACGCCGCGGCAGAACACGATGCTCCGGAGGTTCTCCACCAGCGAGCGGAAGCGGCGTTCGCCCTCGCGCGCGGCGTTCTCGCGGTCTTTCTCATGGGTGATGTCGGTATGGATGCTGACGAGGCCGCCATCCGCGGTGCGAATCTCGTTGGTGCGGATCCAGCGGTCGTCGATCCGCCGCTCGAAGGACTCCTTGGGCTCGCGATGACGCCGCAGCCTCTCGGCCACCTGGTCGCAGAGGTCGCTGTCCTGCACCATCTGCGCCTTGACCTTGCCCCAGCGGGTATTCTGCCGCTCGAAGGTCTGGCCGAGCTCGACCACATGCTCGAAGCCGGTGAAGAACATCTTCACGTAGATGTCGTTATAGGCGACCAGCCGGTCCTCGGCGTCCCACAGCGAATAGGCGACCCCGCTGCGATCCAGTGCCGCAGCGAACAGGTCGAGCACGTCACCGGTGGTCATCGAAGCGGCGATCCGGTGGACCATGAGGCTCCTGGCGGTTCAGACTTACGTGTGAGTCCAAGAGGTTAGGCCGGGTCGAGGCATTCTCCCGACACTCCCCGATTCCCGCCCGCAACCGGTCCGTAGTATCCATCCAGAGACTCCTAACGAATGCTGAAGACCGCGTAGAAATCCGGGCAGCCGCGTGCCGAAAAAGAGAGAACCTGCGATGGACAACGACCGCCAGAAGATGTCGCCGAGCTACCGCCTGGCCGTGCAGGACGTCGAATTCCTGCTGCAGCGGAGCGAGCTGCGCGGCCTGCGCTTCGCGCTGGAGTTCCAGAAGGTCGACCTGATCCTGAACGACTGGGGCGTCCGATCGACCGTGGTCGTGTTCGGCTCGGCGCGCGCGCTCTCGCCGGAGGCGCTGGCGGACCTGGAGAAGCGCGCTGCGGGCGCGGCGGATCGCCAGGGGGTCGAGCGCAAGGCGCGCTGGCTCCCCTATTACGAGGAGGCCCGGCGCTTCGCCCGCATCGTCTCCCAGGAGGGCGGCGCATTGCTGGACGGACAGGACAAGCGCGACAACGTGATCGCCACCGGCGGGGGGCCGGGGATCATGGAGGCCGCCAACCGCGGCGCCGCCGAGGCGGGGGCTCCCTCGATCGGATTCAACATCACATTGCCGGCCGAGCAGGAACCCAACAGCTATTCGACGCCGGAGCTGACCTTTCGATTCCACTACTTCGCGATGCGCAAGATGCACCTCGCGATGCGGGCGAGCGCACTGGCGGTCTTCCCGGGCGGATTCGGCACATTCGACGAGCTGTTCGAGATCCTGACCCTGCAGCAGACCATGAAATCCCAGCCGATCCCCGTCGTGCTGATCGGCCGGGAGTACTGGCGGCGGGTCGTCGATTTTCAGGCCATGGTCGATTTCGGCGTCATCGACGCCGACGAGCTCGCCCTGTTCGAAGTGGTCGACACGGCCGAGGAAGCCTGGGCCTACCTGAAGAGCCGGGGCCTCCGGCTTCGAGGCAAGGCCGGTTCCTGACGCGCGCGGCATATTGACAGCGCCCGCGCGCCGCCGGAGCATCGCCCGTCGTTCCGAGCCTGCGTTTGGAGATCGTCTGGTGACCGTTCCGCTGCCTGGGCCGCGCGATCTCGGCCGCGGCTTTCCGAAAGACTTCGCCTGGGGCGTCTCGACCTCGGCCTATCAGATCGAGGGTGCGGTCGCCGAGGACGGCCGCAAGCCGTCGATCTGGGACCTCCGCTGCAGGATCCAGGGCAAGGTGGCCAACGGCGACACCGGCGACGTCGCCTGCGACCACTACCACCGCCTGCCCGAGGACATCGCGCTGATGCGCGCGATGGGGCTCGGCGTCTACCGCTTCTCCACCGCCTGGCCGCGCATCCTGCCGCGCGGCCGCGGCGCGGTGAACCCGGCGGGCCTCGACTTCTACGACCGGGTGATCGACGCGACGCTCGAAGCCGGCATGGTGCCCTGGCTCTGCCTCTATCACTGGGACCTGCCCCAGGCCCTGGAGGAGGCGGGCGGCTGGACCAGCCGCGACACCGCCTTCTGGTTCGCCGACTACGCCGCCGTGGTGGCCAGGCGCACCGCCGACCGGGTGAAGCACTACATCACCTTCAACGAGAGCTCGGTCTTCACCGTCTTCGGGTATTCGAACGACTGGGCGGCGCCCGGCGTCGTCGACCGCGTGGCGCACTTGAAGGCCACGCACCACGTCAACCTCGCCCACGGCCTCGGCGTCGATGCGCTGCGCAGCCTGGTGCCGGGCGCCGTGATCGGCTGCGTCCACAACAACCAGCAGGTCATCCCCGAGACCGACACGCCGGAGAACCGGGCGGCGGCGGCGCTGCTCGACGAGTTCTGGAACGGCGCCTTTCCCGATCCGCAGAATCTCGGCCATTACCCGCCGATGCTGGCCGAGAAGATCGAGCCCTATGTCCGCTCCGGCGACATGGCGCGGATCTGCCGGCCCTGCGACTTCTTCGGTCTCAATCATTACGGCCCGATCTTCTGCAAGGCGGATCCCGGGAACATCTGGGGCTTCGGCTGGGGCTCGGCGCCCGAGGACGCGCCGAAGACCGAGATGGGCTGGCCGATCTTCCCGGAGAAGTTCGGCGAGATGCTGCTCGATCTCCACCGGCGCTATCGCCTGCCGATCTACGTCACCGAGAACGGCTGCGGCAATCACGAGGACGCGCCGGATGCCGACGGCGTGGTCGATGACAGGAAGCGCATCTATTTCCTGACCCGCTATATCGGCGAGATGAAGGCGGCGATCGCCAAGGGCGCCGACGTGCGCGGCTACATGGTCTGGTCGCTGATGGACAATTTCGAATGGGGCTCCGGCTTCGGCCCGCGCTTCGGCCTGGTCCATGTCGATTTCAAGACCCTGAAGCGCACGCCGAAGAACTCATCCAAGTGGTACGCCGAGCTGATCAAGGCCAGCCGGGGCGGGGCATGACACGCATGCGGATGACGGTCGTCATGCTCGCGGCGGCCGCGCTGGCCGGCTGCGTCGATTACGAGAAGCTGAATACGACGAGCTTCACCCGGACGGCGTCCGGCTTCGAGTTCCGCGCGGTCGCCGATCCCGGGCATCCGCTCGACGATCCGGCCGCCGAATCCTGGCGGATGAACTTCCTGGAGAACGACCTCGAGGAGCGTCATCTCTGCCCGGACGGCTACGACATCGCCGAGCGCGTGCCGACCCTCACCGAGCACGGCGCCGCCGGCGATTCCTACGACATCCGCTACGAGGGGGCGTGCCGGTAGGCCGCCTGCGTCCCCTAGGCCCCCATGCTCTGCGTCGTCTCGATCTCGTGCAGCTCGGAGAGGCCGTCCTTGCGCTCCAGCACGAATTGCCGGGTCTCGAAGCCGTTCAGCGTCTCGCCGTGCCCGATGGCGATGATGGTCGCCTTGTCGAACTCCTGGCGCAGCACCTCGATCATCGCCTTCTCGCCGTTGGCGTCCAGCGTGTCGAAGGCCTCTTCCATGAAGATCCAGTCCGGCCGCTTCAGCAGCAGCCGGGCGAAGCCGACGCGCTGCTGGTCCTCGACGCTCAGCACCTGGTCCCATTTCGCGTTCTCGTCGAGGCGCGTCACCAGCGCCTCGAGCCCGACCCGGCGCAGGGCATTCCCGATCACCATGTCGTCATGCGCCGCGGTCGCCTCCTCGGTCGGATAGTCGATGGCGTCGCGCAACGGGCCCGCCGGCATGTAGGGGCGGGGCGGCATGAACAGGCGCTTGGCCCCGTCGGGGAGCTCGATCACGCCCTGGCCCCAGGGCCAGAGGCCGGCGATCGCCTTCAGCACCGCCGAGGCGACGCCGGTCTCGCCGGTCATCAGCACGCGGTCGCCTTCCCGGATATCCAGGTCCACCGGCTTCATCTGCGGCTGGCCCTGCGGCGTGCTGGTGGCGAAGTTGCGGAAGCTGAGCACGCGCTGCTCGGCGGTCGCGATCTCGATCCGGCTGCCCGAGGCGCCGCAGACCAGGTCGTCGAAATTCTCGACCGCGTTGATCAGGCCGAACACGCGCTCGGCCGAGGCGCGCCAGTCCGCGACCTTGCCGAGATTGTCGATCGCCCAGGAAAGGGCGCCCACCATCTGCTGGAAGGCCTGGGCGCTCTGCATCAGTCCGCCCAGGGTGATGAGCCCGGCGATGTAGCGCGGCGCCACCACCAGCGTCGGGAACACCTGGGAGAGGACCGACCAGCTCGAGCTGTAATAGAACATGTGCGCCAGCGCCGTCGTCACCTGGTCCCAGGCGCCGACCGCGCCCTTGAACAGGAAGCGGAAGCGGTGGCGCTCGTCGCTTTCGCCTCGGGCGAGCGCGATCGAGAGCGCGTTCTCCCGCGCATGGGCGAGGCCGAAGCGGAAGTCGGCCTCCGCGGTCTGCCGGCGGTCGACCGCGCGGATCAGCGGCCGCCCCAGCGCCAGCGCCACCACCGTGCCGACCCCGGCATAGGCGATCGCCAGCCAGACCAGGTAGCCGGGCAGGAAATAGGCCGTGCCGCCGACGACGAGGTAGGGCGCCTGCGACAGCGACCACAGGATCTGCGTGAAGCTGATCAGCAGCAGCAGGTCGTAGATCAGCGCATGGGCGAGATCGATCGCGTATTCGGTGGCGTTGCGAACGTCCTCGGCGATGCGGCCGTCGGGATTGTCGTGCAGGCCGGGGATGAAGGCGAGCTCGTAATGCCGGCCCTCGGCCATCCATCCGTTCCACACCCGCTCGTTCAGCCAGTCGCGCCAGTCGATCTGCAGCCGCCGCTTGACCCGCAGATGGAAGTTCACGATCGTGACGTTGCTGACGATGATGACCAGCAGGATGCCGGAGAGCTGCGCGAACTGCGCCATCTCGCGCGCTTCCAGCGCATCGAACAGGGCGCGCATCCAGCGGTTGATGGCGACCGGCACGCCGACCTGCAGCACGGTCAGGAAGAAGAGCGCGATGCTGGCGAAGATCGCCGTCTTCTTCCGCTCCGAGCGCCAGTAGGGCCCGGCGATCTTGAAGAACTGCCGCAGGAAGGCGGGCCAGCTCATCAGCGGCGCGCCGCCCTTGGCGACGGCCGGACGCGGCGCCCGGCCGGGCCCGCGCCGGTCGCCCATCACGCCGGGACCGGCGCCGGTCATCGGGCGGACATGGTTCCGCGTATGACCGCCTCGATCTCTGCCGCTCGGTTGCGCCATCCCCAGCTCTCTCCTTCCCCCGCTTCCGGTTTCTTTCCTTTGGGCGATCAGTTCTGGCCGATGCCCGTGATGATCATCGAGATTCGCCGCCCGTCCTCCGAGAGCGGCAGCAGCATGATCTCATAGCTCAGGAGCTGGTCGTCCACGATGGCGTCGCGCCGGGTGAAGCGCGGCACCCGCCCGGCGATCAGCGCCTCGTAGAACGCCGCCGTGATCGCCCGCTGGTTGGCCCGCGGCCAGTCGTCGAGCCACATGCCGGTCGCCTCGAAGCCGACCAGGCGGTGCCAGAAGCTGCCCACCAGGCGCAATCGGTAGCGCCGCGGATCCTCGTGCACCTCGGTCAGCGCGATCCGGTCCAGCATGAACCGGAGATCGATCGGGTCGATGTCGCCGCGGCCGGGAAACGGCCGGCCGCCGCGCTGGCGGTCCCAATAGGCCAGCAGCCGGCGCAGGTCCATGCTGGCCGGCATCTCCGCAAGGCCGGTGGCCTCGTTGATGGCAAGCGGCGGGTTGGACTCGGCCATCCCGTATCCTCGCGGTTTCGCCAGCGGCGCCTTCGTCGACGCGGAGCCTAGCATATTCCCTGCACGGCCATGGGAAGGCGGCGCCGCGCGACGTCGCGCCCGGAATCGCGCGCGGCATCGCGCGCGGCATCGCGTCCGGAATCGCGGCCGGAATCGCTCTGGGATGCGGCCTTCCCCGGCTCAGGCGTCGAGCTCCGGATAATGCCGGAAGATGCCCATCTGGTTGAACGGGATGCGCCGTTCCGAGTCGAGGTACCGGCGTATGCGGGGCCGTGCGGCGACCGCGTCATGCACCGCGACGACCCGGGGATGCCTCTTCTCCAGCCGCTTCATCGCCTTGGGAAAGGCGTAGCGCAGCCCGCTGACGATCTGGAACAGCGAGAGGTCGGCATAGGTCAGCCGCGCGCCCACGAGATGCCGGCCCTTGCCCGCGCCGTTCCCTTCCAGCACGCGCTCGAAATAGCCGAGATACTTGGGGGCGCGGTTCTTCAGGAAATCGGCGGCGCGCCGCCTGGCCTCGGGCTTCTGGTCCTCGTAATAGAGGCTGCCGGCGATCGGGTGATGGGTGTCGTGGATCTCCACCACGAAATCCGCGATGGTCAGCTGCAACTGGTGCGTCCAGAGCCGCCCGGCCTCGGTCCTGGGGGCGAGGCCGTGCTTCTCGCCGAGATAGAGCAGGATGTTCGCGGTCTGCCCGATCACCAGCTTGCCGGCCTTGAGGAAAGGCGGCGCGAAGGACGGCGTCCCGGCCTTCTCCTGCATGAGCCGCATCATCCTGTCCGTGCCGCCCGTTTCCCGCGCGACGTCGACGTAGCCGGCGCCGGCTTCCTCGAGGGCGAGGCGCACATACTCGCCGCGCCCCTGGATCTCGCCCCAGTAGTAGAGTTCGTATGTCATGGCTCAGCCCATTGTCTGACAGTGGATGTCGTGGATCGCGCGCTGCGCGCGGCCGATCGGCAGCAGGCCCTGCGGCCGGTCATTGCGGTCACTCGGGCCTCCGGCCGCCCAGCTCGTCGATGTGCCGCAGCAGGTCGGCCGGGTCCTCGAACACGCGATAGGCGCCGGCGCGGTCCAATTCGTCCTCGCCGTAGCCGCCGGAGAGCAGGCCGATGCCGAGCGCCCGGGCGCGCTGCGCCGCGAGCAGGTCCCAGATCGAATCGCCCACGACGTAGCAATGCTCGATCGGGATGCCGAGCCGCCGCGCCGCCTCCAGGAAGAGGTCGGGATCGGGCTTGGCGTAGCGCACCTGGTCGCGGGTGACGACCACCGACTTCTCGATATCGACGCCCAGATTCTCGATGTTGCCCCGCGCGGTCCGCATGCGCCCCGAGGTCGCGATCGCCCAGGGGATCTTGGCCTCGGTCAGATAGGCGAGCAGCTCCCGGGCGCCCGGCAGCGGCGGGATCTTCGCGGACAGCGGCTTGAAGCATTCGGCATGCAGGTTGCGCAGCCGGTCGAGCCGCTCCTGGGTGATGTCGAGCCCGGTCTCGCGCAGCAGGATGTTGGTGAAGAGCCCGCCGCTCATGCCGATCTTGCGGTGGATGCGCCAGACCGAGAGCTTGATCCCCTCGCTCTGCAGCGCCTCGTGCCAGGCCAGCACGTGCTGGTAGACGCTGTCCACCAGCGTCCCGTCGAGATCGAACAGGAAGGCGGTCTGCGGCGAGGCGGGCATGGCGCTGCGCTCCGGGTGTCAGAGGACGGATACAGGTGTCAGAAGATAGAGGCGCCGGCAGGGGATGTCAGTCGCTTCTTCCCCCGCCCCGATCCGGGGGAGGGCAGAGGCGGGGGCAAGGCAGACGTGGGGCGAGACGGACGCGGGGTAGGACAGACGCGGGGTAAGACGGGACGGGCGTGAGGATCGCGCCCCGGAGCGCAGCGTGATAATGTCATGGGCCCTCTCCGCAGGTGACGCGCCATGAGCCAGAACGAGCTGAGTGCGATTGCGGTTGCGATCTTCATCGGCTTTGCGCTGCTGCGCGGTCTCGCGCGGATGCTGCGCAGCCTGGGCAAGGCGGATCGCGGCGATGGCGGGATGGCGCGGATCGATGCCGTCGCCAAGAGGATCCTCCGGGAGCAGCAGGCGGCACGCAGCTCGGTCCCGGCCACCACGGGCGCCCTCGGCACCGCGGCCAAGGCGAAGCCGCGCCCGGCCCGGAGCGCGGCCTCCCTGCAGAAGGTCATGCCGAAAGCCGGTGCCTCCAGCGCGGTCCTTGCCAAGACCCGGAACCCGGCGGTGGTGCGGACCGGCCTCCTTTCCGGCGGCAAGGAGCCGGTGATCCAGCGCCGGCGCTGACGCTCTTGTAGGGCCTTACAACCGCGCGCCCGGCGGGTTACTCTCCCCCGGCATTCCGGGGGGAATGACGCCGACGGATGATAGGGGGGACGATGCCCAGGCTGATCACCACCATGACCGTGCTCGCTGCGGCGGCCCTGCTTGCGGCCTGCGCCCAGAAGAAAGAGGACCCGGCGGCGCCCGCCGCGATGGCGCCCGAGCCCGCGCCGGCGATGATGGAGAACCCGACCGAGGCGGCCAAGCCGATCGCCCTCGACAAGGCGGTGATGCCGGACGGCGGCACCCTGGAGAGCGGCACGCTGGTCACCGGCAAGGACGGCTGGGCGGTGCATGGCGAGAAGGACGGCGTCGCCTGGCGCTACGGCTCGTCGGATCACGGCTATCTGCGGGTCTCGCAGAACGAGGGCCTGGAATGGCGTTTCATCCAGGTGGCCGAGAGCTGGAGCGTGCTCTGCAAGGCCGAGGCCGCGACCGATGGCGGCGCGGCGAAGACCTTCTGCGACGTGCTGCACACCCAGCCGGTGACCCCCAACACGATGACGACCGGCGGCATCCGCGTCGCCGATCACGGCGTCTGCGCGGTCACCGACAACACGACCGACGCCGCGACCGTGACGGTCGACGGCGGCGCCCCGCACAGCCTCGCCGCCCCCGACCATTGCGAGGCCGGCGACGCCCTCGGCAACGAGCTCCTTGCCGGCAAGAGCGTGACGCTGAGCGCGGTCTTCGGCGCCAAGGGCCAGCCGCAGTCGATCACGTTCCCAACGACCGGGCTGAAGCAGGCCCTGGCGATGCGCGACTGGATCGTCGACAAGTACAAGTCGGGCGATCTCAGCGCGGAGTAGAGGCAAG
>DASZSL010000044.1:0-18257 GCA_035548715.1 Dongiaceae bacterium | reverse complement strand
TTCGGTGGTCCGTTCCTGGCGGCGCATAGCGGACATACCTAGTAAAGCCGGGCTGAGTCACGCCGTGGCTCGTCTAGATATCGACTCAATGGTGACGACGAGGGGGCAGCGCTCGAAGGCGCTTGCGACACCTTGCGAAATACCGGTAACGGAGGGACCACAATACCGGGGAGCCCATGACGCGGCGCATCATCCAGTTTGGCACCAGCCGGTTCCTGCAGGCACATGCCGATCTCTTCATCCACGAGGCGCGGCTGCAGGGCCAGGATATCGGGCCGATCACCGCGGTGAAGACGACGCCCGGCGGCGATCGCGCCGGGCGGATAGCAGCGCTGAAGCAGTACCGGTCCTACCCCGTTCGCATCCGCGGTCTCGAAGCCGGGCATGTCATCGACCAGACTGTCGACGTCACCAGCATCGACCGGGCACTCGAGGCGGAGACCGAGTGGCCCGAGGTCGTGCGCTGCTTCGCGGAGGAAGTGGAGGTCGCGATCTCCAACGTGGCGGAAGCGGGCTATAAGCTCGACGACGCCGATGCTGGCCACGACTATGCCGGTGGCCGGCCGCCGAGGAGTTTCCCCGCCAAGCTGCTGGCGCTGCTGCGGGCACGGCACGCGCGGGACGGTAAGCCGCTGTTGTTCCTGCCGACCGAGCTCATCACGGGCAACGGCCGCGTGCTCAAAAGCATCCTAAACGGCCTCGCGCGCGACACCGGCCAGCCGGAGAGCTTCATTGCCTGGTTCGGGCGATCGGTCACTTTCCTCGACACCTTGGTCGATCGCATCGTCTCGGCAGAAATCCCGCCGATCGGCGCGGTGGCGGAGCCTTATGCGCTCTGGGCGATCCAGGCGGAAGGCGTCGCGCCTGTGTTCCACCATCCGAGCGTCAAATGGGTCGATGATCTGGAGAGTTATGCCAGCCTGAAACTCTACATCCTCAATCTCGGCCACACGGTCATCACCGAGCGCTGGCTGCGGGTCAAGGGTGCGGCCGACGAAACCGTCCGCCACACCTTGTCCGATCCCGCGGTTGCCGCGCATCTCAAGGCGATCTACGCCGAGGAAGTGCTGCCCGGCTTCGCGCTGCGCGACATGGGCGACGAGGCGGAGCGCTACGTCGCCACGACCATCGAGCGTTTCAACAATCCCTTTCTGGAGCACCGGCTGGCGGATATCGCGCAGAACCACGCGATCAAGATACAGAACCGCATCGGCGCCTTCATCGCCTGGGTGCGCCGGAAACAGCCGGATTTCGCGCCGCCGATGCTCTCGGCGATCGTGGCGCAAGACATGTAAGACAAGATTACGTCTCGCTTGACAACTTTGCCGCACGCCCGCTAGATCAGGCCTGATGAACTGGGATCAGGAGCAGGCGATGCGTACGGAACTGAACGAGTCGGTGATTGCGGTGCCGCCACTGGCGCGGCATGCCGATCTCAGCCTGAACGTCGCGGCCAACACGGCGCTGATCCGGCATCTGGAGCAGGGCGGCATCTCAACCCTGATGTATGGCGGTAACGCCAATCTCTACAATGTGGCGCCCAGCGATTATCCGAAGCTGCTGGACATGCTGTTGGACGCCGCGGCGCCGGACACTTGGCTCATTCCCTCGGTCGGGCCGGATTACGGCAAGATGGCGGATCAATGGGCGGCCTTGCGGGCGCGGCCGTTCCCGACCGCGATGGTGCTGCCCTCCGGCGGAGCCTTCACGGCTGCCGGTGTCGCCGACGGCATCCGTCGCTTCGTCGATGGGTTCGGCAAGCCGGCGATCGCGTATGTGCGCGCGGCGAATTTCCTCGCACCGGAAATGCTGGCGCGGCTGGTCGACGAGAAGGCGGTCACCGCGATCAAATACGCGATCGTGCGCGAGGACCCCGCCGAGGATGCGTTCCTGACCGAGCTGGTGAAGCTGGTGGACCGGGCGCGCATCATCAGCGGCCTCGGCGAGCGCCCGGCGATCAGTCATTGGAAGAACTTCGGCATCCGCGCCTTCACCTCGGGCTCGGTCTCGATCGCGCCGCGCGTCTCGACGGCACTGTTGGAGGCGCTGAAGGCCGGCGATTTCGCCAAGGCGGAGCAGATCCGCGCGCATTTCCTGCCGTTCGAAACCTTGCGCGACACGATCAACCCTATCCAGGTTCTGCATGACGGCGTCAGTCTCGCCGGCGTCGCCGATATGGGGCCGATCCTTCCGCTGATGTCGAACCTGGATGCGACGACCAAGGAGCGCGTAGCGCCGGCTGCGCGCGACCTGCTCCGGCTCAACGAGACGATGTCGGTGGGGAAGGCCGCCTAGGCGGCGCCGTTCTCAGGGCTCGGTGCTGTCGGTCAGCACGCGCAGCCGGGCGTTCTCGATGTGAACGCGCATCGCCTCGCGAGCCTCGTCCGGCTCCTCGGCCTCGATCGCGGTGAGGATCCGGCTGTGCTCCTGCTGCACGAGCTGCAGCCGCCGCGCGCTCTGGCGCAGCGAGAGCTTGCGGGCAAGCTCCATGCCCTTCAGCGTGTTCTCGGTCAGCACCGACATGGTCTGCACGAACAAGCGGTTCTGAGCCGCAGTGGCGATTGCGAGATGGAAGTTCTGGTCGGCGACATGGCCAACCTCGCCCTTGGCGATGACCTCGTCTAGGGCTTCCAGCGCCTTCTTCATGCGGGTGAGATCGGCATCGCTGCGCCGGGTCGCGGCGAGGAAGGCCGCCTCGCCTTCGAGGCCGATGCGAAACTCCATGCAGCGCATCAGTTCGGCGATGTCGCCGATTGGCGCCAGCAGCGGGATCGCCTGCTGCGGCCGCCGCTGGACGAAGGAGCCGGAACCGTGACGCGAGACCAGGACGCGGTCGGCCTGCAGCCGCGACAGCGCCTCGCGCACCACCGGGCGGGAGACGCCGTAGAGTTGGCACAGCTGGCTTTCGGAGGGCAGCTTCTCGCCTTCCACCATCGCGCCCGAGAGGATCCGGTCCAGAATCTGGCCGTAGAGTTGATCGGCCAGTCGGGAAGGGCGGCTCGCCTGCTGCGCCTGCCATTCGATCTTCGGTTGCGCTTTCTGCGCGCCTTGGTTCCTGGACAAACCTTCTCTCCTTGGACTGCCACTTTCGCTGGATCGCGCCTTCCGACGCACCAAGCGCGGCAGAATCGGTAGTGCTCCCTTATACCAAATCGGGAAAACATGCATCGGCAGAAAAGTTTGCCGCGCCTCGCTTGCGGAAAGTCGTCTGATAAGTTTACATTCGGCTTAACAAGATACTGCCAGACAGGGGCTTTGCCGGACTGCCTGCGCCCACCGGCCCGAATGCGAGATGTAACATGAGCTTTCAGCAGCGTTTCGCCGCACTAGGCAACGAGATTCCGGCGGCCGCCAAGCCGGGATCGAGCTTCTTCCTGCCGGCGGTCACCACCGGCTCGCTGGTCTTCATGTCCGGCCAGATCCCGCGCAACGGCGATGAGGTCCTGTATCAGGGCCGGCTCGGCGAGAACATGACCGCCGAGCAGGGCTATGCTGCCGCGCGCTCCTGCGCCTTGAATCTCTTGTTGCAGCTCCAGGCGGCCTGCGGCGGCGACCTCGACCGGGTCTCGCGGATGATCAAGGTGACGGTGTTCGTCAACTCCGCGCCGGGCTTCGTCGATACCTCGGCGGTTGCCAACGGTGCCTCCGAGCTCCTCGTGCAGATCTTCGGCGATGCAGGGCGTCACGCCCGCAGCGCCATCGGCATGGCGACCCTGCCGCGCGGCGTCAGCGTGGAAGTAGAAGCCATCGCGGAACTGAAGTCGTGACCGCCGCGATCGAGGCTCCGGCCGGCGCGTCCCAGCAGGCGCGCGGAACGCGCCGCGACCCGCGCTATGACATCCTGTTCGAGCCGATACGGATCGGCCCGAAAGTGATGAAGAACCGCTTCTACCAGGTGCCGCAATGCACCGGTGCCGGGTGGCCGCGCCCCGGCTCGAACGCGGCGCATCGCCGGGTGAAGGCCGAAGGCGGCTGGGGCGGCATCTGCACCGAATCCTGCTCGATCCATCCCGAGGTGAACCAGAGCACCACCACCAACACCACGCTCTGGGACGAGGGCGACGTCATCAACCATCGCCACATGGTGGACGAGGTCCATAAATATGGCGCGCTGGCCGCGGTCGAACTGGGCGCGGGGGGCGTGAAGGACAATATGTGGAGCCGATACGTCGCGGCCGCCTTCGATCGCTTCCCCTCGACCGGCACGCACAAAGTCTACACCTATCCGGCGGTCGATGAGGACATCCAGCGCCTGCTGCAGATGTACGAAGATGCCGCTAGGCGCGCTCGTGACGCGGGTTTCGATATCCTCTACATTCATGGCGCCGCCGGCGTGTTTCCGTCGCATGCTTTGTCGCGGCACTTCAACCGGCGCAACGACGGGTATGGCGGCGCGTTCGAAGGCCGCGCGCGGCTCTGGGTCGAGGCGCTGGAGCGGCTGAAGAAGGTCGCCGGCGACGATTGCGCGGTGGCGACCCGCATCACCATCGACGATCTCGCCGGGTCGTCGGGTTTGGAGATCCACGATGAGGGCCTGGCCTTCGTCGAATACGTGACCAAGCTCGGCCTGGTCGACATGTGGGATGTCATCATCGGCGGGGCCGGCGAGGATATGTGGGGCGAGGATTCCGGTCCCTCGCGCTTCTACAAGTCGAACCACCAGGCGCCGTGGAATTCCGAGGTAAAGCGCATCGCCACAGTGCCGGTGGTCGGCGTCGGCCGCTTCACCGAGCCCGACGAGATGGTGCGGGTGATCCGCTCCGGCCAGCTCGACATCATCGGCGCGGCGCGACCCTCGATCGCCGATCCCTGGCTGCCGCGCAAGATCGAGGAAGGACGGCCGGAAGACATCCGTGAGTGCATCGGCTGCAACTTCTGCATCTCGCGCTATAACGGCCATAACATGATCGGCTGCACGCAGAACGCGACGGCGATGGAGGAATATCGCCGCGGCTGGCATCCGGAGAAGTTCGCCCCGGCGGCCTCTGCGGAGACCGTGCTGATCGTCGGTGCCGGACCCTCCGGGCTGGAATGCGCCCGCGTCCTGGGCGAGCGCGGCTATGACGTGCATCTGGTCGAGGCGAGCGCCGAGCTTGGCGGGCATATGCGCGACATCCTGCGCATCCCGGCGCTGGCGGAATGGCGCCGCGTCATCGACTACCGCGAGAGCCAGATCGCCAAGATGCCGAACGTCAATGTGATGCGCGGCGCCGGCATGGTGACGGCGGAGCACATCCTGGAATACGGCGCCAGCAAGGTCGTGCTGGCGACGGGTTCGCATTGGGTAGGCAACGGCTTCGGCGCCAGCGGTCCGGATCCGCTGCCTGGCATCGACGCGGCGCTCCCGCAATTCGTGACGCCCGAGCAGTTTTTCGCCGGCAAGGCGATCGGGCAGCGCGTCGCGGTGCTGGATGCCGACGGCTATTTCATGGGGATCAGCATCGCCGAGATGCTGGTCGATCAAGGCAAGCAGGTCGCCCTGGTGACGCATCACGAGATCCCGTCGCCGATGACCGAGCGTACGCTGGAAGGCTACAACCTGCGCCGCATGATGCGTGAGAAGGGCATCGCCGAGCGGTTGAGCCATTGGGTCAGCAAGGCCGAAGTGCTGAACGACGCGGTCGCGCTGCATCTCTATGACCTCTATGGCGACGGCTATCGCCGCACCACCAAGCCGCAGCCGGGCGTCTTTCCGCGCCGGGTGGCGGCGACGGCCGAGGTGATGGAGTGTGACACAGTCCTGCTGTGCACCGCGCGGGAATCGAACCGGGATCTCTATGACGATCTGGTTGCCCACAAGGATCGCTGGGCCGCGGCTGGCATTACGGCAGTGATCCGCTCCGGCGATTGCCTGGCGCCGCGCTACCTCGGCGACGCGATCTTCGACGGCCACCGGATCGCACGCGAGATCGAGAGCGAGAATCCCGAGCGGCCGCGCGCCATCATCCGCGAGCGGCAGATCTGGGGCCACGAAGTGTTTCCGAAGCTCGGCGACCACGTGCTCTGAGGCAAGCGGCCGGCGGCCGGCGTCAGCGCGTCTTGTTCTTTTTCCAGGCTTCGTAGGCCGCCAGAGATTCCGCGTTCGGCGGATAGAGCCCGAAGATCGCCTGCCCGGCCAGCACCCGCTCGGTGACGAAATCCTCGAACGCGGTCTGCTCGGTGCCCCGCTCAGCGACCTCGTCGGCGAGGTGGCGCGGAATCACGACCACACCCTCGCGATCGCCCACCAGCACGTCGCCGGGATAGACCGGGACATCGCCGCAGCCGATCGGCACGTTGATATCGACCGCGTGATGCCGCGTCAGATTGGTCGGCGCCGCGCGACCGCCGTAATAGACCGGATAATCCAGCGCTTCGATCGTCGGCGAATCGCGCAAGCCCCCATCGGTCACCACGCCGGCGGCACCGCGGATCATGGTGCGGGTGACCAGGATGCTGCCGGCGCCGGCGGCGCGGTTGTCCTGGCGACAGTCGATGACCAGAACATGGCCCGGCGGGATGGTCTCGATTGCCTTGCGCTGCGGGTGCTCGAAATTCTCGAACACCGCGGAGACGTCGATATCCTCGCGCGCCGGGATGTAGCGCAGGGTGAAGGCCTCGCCCACCATGTTGGGCCCGCCTTTGGTCAGCCGGCTGACATTGCGCATGAAGGTGTTGCGGAGGCCGCGCGCCATCAGCTGCGACGTCAGGGTCGCGGTGCTGATGTTGCGCAGAAGCTCGCGGGTCACGTCCGAAAGCGGAGCCGAGGTCATGGCGCGATCCTGTGTCTAGAAGAAGGTGCGGATGCCGGAGGTGACATTGTAGTCGTCATCGACCATCGCGATCAGCTGCCATTTGTCGAAGGTCAGGCAGGGATGGGCGATGCCGAAGCCGACCATGTCGCCGACCTGCAGCGGACTGTCGGCCGGCAGGGTCATATGGCAATGCTGGTCGTTGAGATGGGTCACCACATGCGCCGGGTCGATCGGCTGGATATCGGCGGCGGTGGCGCCCCTGCGCGGGCGGAACCACTTCATCGGCTTGGGCAGCGCCGAATCGTAGGTGACGTCGCGCTTGCCCATGGTCAGCAGCGCCTTCACTTGTTCCGGCCGCGACTGCACATAGGCCCAGATCTCCAGGGCCGCGGTCGGCGGCGGGCCCAAGTCATCGACCCAGGGCAGGCGAGCGCGGATCTGCTCGAAGCGTTTCACGTATTCATGGGAATCGTGGGTGAGGTAGCAGCCGCAGCGGATCACCACCTTCACCGGCCGGGAAAGTTTCGCTTCCTTGAAGCGCAGGGTGGCGAGGTCGTAGAACACCGTGCCGCCGGCGGTCAGGATGACCTCACCGGCGCCGAACAGGTTCTGCCGGTCGCATTCCAGGGCGATGTCGATCAGGCCTTGCAGGAATCCGTTGATGCGCTTTTCCGATTCTTCCGCCGAAGCCACGCGCAGCAGGGCCTCGTAGCCTCCGACGCCGCGCAGGGAGAGATGCGGCTCCAGCGATCTGATCTTCTTCCCGACCAAGATCGCCTGGTCTAGCGTGCGGCAGCCGGTGCGGCCGCCGACGAAGCCGCCTTCGAGGATCACCTGGATCGGCCGGGTGAGGCCGACGGCGCTTGCCGCCGCGGCGAGCTGCTCGGCGAGCTCGATCGAGTCGACCAAGCAGTAGAAATCGAAATCGGGATCCCGTTTCAATTCTTCGACCAGGTAGCGCTGCGACTGGACACCGACCGGCTGGTTCGCCAGCAGGATGCGGGGCACGCCGTAGAAGCGGCAGACCTGCATCTGCTCGATCGAACCGATGGTGATGGCCCAGGCGCCGTCCTTTAGCTGCCGCTGGTAGAGCTGCGGGCTCATGGTCGTCTTGCCATGCGGCGCGATATCCGCTCCGGTGGTCTTCAGGAAGTTGCGCATGTAGTTGCTGTTCTGCCGGATGGCGCTTTCCCGCATCACGCAGAGCGGCAGCGGCAGATCCTCGCGCAGTACGTTCCAGCCTTGGGCACCTACCTGCGCCAGCGTGATCGGCTGCATGCCCCCGGGCATGCCCTTGGTCCGCCCGTCGATCAGGCTGGCGTCGAGTTCGCTCAGGTTCATCGCGTTTGTTCCTCTCCGATCTGCAGGTTGTCTTACATCTTGCTGCTTTGGGCCGCAAGCCGCGCAAGACGACGTGCCGATCGGGACGCCGTTTTGCGCGATCCCCCCATGATGGATACTGCGCGTCGAGTGGCTGTCCGGCGCGGCGTTGCAGGCGATTTGACGCGATCCATTCGACCTGCGAACAAAGATGACTGACAAGTTTATAAATTGTTGACACTCGCGGCGATGCTATGCGAGCCTTTCGCCTAAGGCGCAAAGCGCCGCGGGAGAGCTTGTAAAAAGCAATCAACGACAAGGGATGGCGTGACATGTCAGATTATCAGCGATCTCAGACGTTCAGGCGCCGGTTGGCGGATGTCAGCGTGCTGGCGGTGCTCGCAGGCGCGCTTTTCATCTCGCCGGCGATGGCGGTGGACTATCACGAAGCGCCGATGCTGGACGAGCAGGTGAAGGCCGGCAAGCTGCCGCCGGTCGCCGAGCGCCTGCCCAAAGATCCGCGCGTTGTGCAGCCGGTCGAGCAGGTCGGCAAGTATGGCGGAACCTGGCGCTCCGGACTGGTCGGCGGGTCCGACCGCAACTGGCTGTTCCGCATCGCCGGCTATGAGCCGCTGGTCGCCTGGGATCGCGAGTGGAGCGGCAAGACCATTCCGAACCTCGCCGAATCCGTGACCACCTCCGACGGCGACAAGGTCTTCACGGTGAAGTTGCGCGAGGGCCTGAAATGGTCCGACGGCAAGCCTTTTACCAGCGACGATATCGGCTTCTTCATCAACGACATCGTCGGCAGCAAGGAGCTGATGCCGAACGGTCTCGACTGGCTGATGAGCGACGGCGAGCCCGGCAAGTTCGCGAAGATCGACGACACGACCTTCACGATCACCTTCAAGGCGCCGTACGGCATGTTCATGCAGCGCATGGCCAGCAATTACGGCGTGCAACTGGTCATGATGGCGAAGCACTACTGCTCGCAGTTCATGCCGACCTACAACAAGGACGGCTTGGACAAGCTGATCGCCGACAACGGCGTGAAGACCTGGGCGGACCTCTTCATCAAGAAGTGCGCGGTGGATACCGAGGCCAACGAGCGCTGGCAGAACCCGGATCGGCCGACCATGGAACCCTGGGTGATCAAGGACCCGTATGTCGGCGGCGCCACGGTGGTAACGCTGGTGCGCAACCCGTACTACTTCAAGGTCGATCCGGCCGGCAACCAGCTGCCCTACATCGACAAGCTCAGCGCCTCGGTCAATGCCGACGTGCAGACGCTGGTGCTGAAGATCGTCAACGGCGAGATCGACTACCAGGATCGCCATGTCAACGCCAACTCGAACCGTGCCGTGTTCGTCGATGCCGCCGAGAAGGCGAATATCCGAATCATCGACGGCCCCGACGCCGATATGAACACGACCATCATCTCGCTCAACCTGACCAGCAAGGATCCGGTCAAGCACGAGATCTTCAACAACAAGGACTTCCGCATCGGTCTTTCCTACGCGATCGACCGGCAGGCCATCATCGACTCCGCCTTCGTCGGTCAGGGCGAGCCCTGGCAGGCGGCGCCACGCAAGGAATCGCCGTTCTACAACGAGCGGCTGGCCAAGCAGTACACCGAGTACGACGTCAAGAAGGCCAACGAATATCTCGACAAGGCCTATCCCAAGAAGGATGGCGAAGGCTTCCGCCTCGGGCCTGACGGCAAGCGGATCAGCTTCAACATCATGGTGATCCCCGCGCTCGGCGACTTCCTGGATTCGACCCAACTGGTGGCCAAGTACTGGCAGACGGTCGGTGTTGATGCCAAGGTCCAGACCGTGGACCGCACGCTGTTCTACGATCGGAAGGACAACAACGACCACGACGCGGCGGTCTTCCTGGGCAGCGGCGGCATGGGCGATGCGCTGTTCGAACCGACCTTCTACTTTCCGTTCTGGAACGAGAGCCTGTTCGCCGTGCCATGGGGCAACTGGTTCGCGTCGGGCGGCAAATCCGGCGAAGAGCCGCCGGCCGAGGTCAAGAAGCAGATGGATATCTACCGCGAACTGACCCAGTCGGCGGATCCGGACAAGCAGAAGGCGCTGATGAAGCAACTGCTCGATATCGCGGCCGACCAGTTCTACGATATCGGCATCAACACGCCGGGCCCGCTCTACTCGGTCAGCAAGAACAACCTGCACAACGTCTACGCGCGTCCGTTCGCCTGGACCTATCCGACGCCGGTCGCGAGCAACACCGAGCAGTACTACTTCGACCCGCCGCAGCAATGATGGCAGCGGGCATGCCGCGGGAGCGCAGGCCACGGCCGTCCCGCGGGTGAGGGAGCAGTGATGCGAGGCACCACGGCGGAAGCACCGGCGCCCAGGGCAACCTTGGGCGCCGGTCGTCCACCACGGAGGTCGGCGACGGGAGAGCTTCCGTGCTGGGTCTGATCATCCGCCGCCTGCTTCTGATGATTCCATCCTTCTTCGCAGTCAGCGTGGTCGCGTTTGCGATCATCCAGCTGCCACCCGGCGATTTCGTCACCAGCTACGCGGCCGATCTCGCGACCTCCGGCGCGCCGCCCGATCAGGCGCAGCTCGACGCGCTGCGGGTGCGCTACGGCCTCGACCAGTCGCTGGTCCAGCAGTATTGCGCCTGGATCGGCAATGCTCTTCACGGCGATCTCGGCATGTCGTTCGAGTATCGCGCGCCGGTCGCCGACATCATCTGGGGCAGGCTCGGCATGACGACTCTGGTCGCGTTCTGTACCTTGGCCTTCGTCTGGCTGATCGCCTTTCCGGTCGGCATCTTCTCGGCGGTGAGGCAGTACAGCATCGGCGACTATGTCGTGACCTTCCTGAGTTTCCTGGGCATGGCGACGCCGAGCTTCCTGCTGGCGCTGTTCGTGATGTACCTGTCGGTGAAGTATCTCGGCTATTCCGTCGGCGGACTGTTCTCGCCGGACTTCGTCAACGCGCCCTGGAGCGGTGCCAGGGTCCTCGACCTCATCAAGCATCTTTGGATCCCGGTCTTCGTGCTGGGCGTCGCCGGCATCGCCGCCCTGGTGCGAATCATGCGGGCCAACCTGCTGGACGAACTCGGCAAGCCCTATGTCGAGACCGGCCGCGCGAAGGGCCTGCCGGAGACGCGCCTGATCCTCCGCTATCCGACGCGGGTCGCGCTCAATCCCTTCATCAGCACGGTCGGCTGGGTGCTGCCCGTGCTGGTCTCCGGCGACGTCATCGTCTCCAGTGTGCTCAGCCTCCCGACTTCCGGGCCGATCCTGATCCAAGCGCTGAAGACCCAGGATATGTATCTCGGTGGCGCGCTGATCATGTTCCAATGCATCCTGGTGCTGATCGGCACCCTGGTCTCCGATCTGCTGCTGATTTGGGTCGATCCGCGAATCCGCTATGACCGATAATCTCGGCGCCCAGGTCGAGGCCGCGGCGCCAACGCAGCCCGTCACCGCCATGACCCTGCAAGGCTCCGCCTCGCAGTGGAAGCTGATGTGGTGGCAGTTCCGCCGCCACAAGATGGCGATGGCGAGCCTGGTTGTCCTGCTGCTGATCCTGATCGTCGCGGCGTTCTGCGAGTTCATCGCGCCCTTTCCGGCCGACGCCTTCACGCCGCGCTTCACCTACGCGCCGCCGCAGCGCGTGCACCTGTTCGATCGTGACGAAAGCGGCGGCCTGGTGTGGCGGCCCTATGTCAACGGCTACAAGGTGACGATCGATCCGGTCGCCTTGCGCCGCACCTTCGTGATCGACGAGGCGGTGAAATACCCGATCGGATTCCTCGTGCCGTCCGACCCCTATCCGATGTGGGGCGGCGTGTTCATGCCGGAGACCAAGCTGATCGGCCCGCTGCACAAAGGCGATCCGGTCTTCCTGCTCGGCGCCGACCGGCTCGGCCGCGATCTCTTCAGCCGCATCGTCTATGGCACGCGCATCTCCATGTCGATCGGCCTCATCGGCGTGACCCTGAGCCTGGTGCTTGGGATCGTGCTCGGCGGCATCTCCGGCTACAAGGGCGGCTGGGTCGACAACGTCATCCAACGGGTGATCGAGTTCATCCTGTCGCTGCCGACCACGCCGCTCTGGCTCGGCCTCGCCGCGGCGATGCCGTCGAACTGGCCACCGCTCAGGATCTACTTCGCCATCACCATCATCCTGTCGCTGATCGGCTGGACCAACCTGGCCCGCGTCATCCGCGGCAAGTTCCTGTCGCTGCGGACCGAGGATTTTGTCACCGCCGCGCGCCTGGATGGCGCCAGCGAACCGCGGATCATCTTCCGGCACATGGCGCCTTCGTTCTTCAGCCATATCATCGCCGAGATCAGCCTGGCGATCCCGGCGATGATCCTCGCTGAAACAGCGCTCAGCTTCCTTGGCCTCGGCCTGCAGCCGCCGATCGTGAGCTGGGGCGTGCTGCTGCAGGAGGCGCAGAACATCCGCGCCATCTCCACGGCACCCTGGCTCTTCACGCCGGGCCTTGCCGTGGTGGTGACGGTGCTGGCGCTGAACTTCGTCGGCGACGGGCTGCGCGACGCGGCCGATCCTTACAGGCAATGACCGTGGCAAGCACCGACGTTCCCGCCGATACGGTTGTCGAGGTCAGGAACCTCTCGACCTGGTTCGACACCGGCCGGCATGTGCTGAAAGCGGTGGACGGCATCAATCTGACCTTGCGCCGCGGCCGCACGCTCTGCGTCGTCGGCGAGAGTGGTTCGGGCAAGAGCATCACCGCGCGCTCGATCCTCAACATCGTGCCGAAGCCGGGCAGGATCGTCGGCGGCGAGGTGCTGCTGCATGCGCCGGGTAGCAAGCCGGGGGTGCTCAACCTTGCGGCGCTCGATCCCAAGGGCCGGCGAATCCGCGCCATCCGCGGCCGCGACATCAGCATGATCTTCCAGGAGCCGATGGCGAGCCTGAGCCCGGTCCACACGATCGGCCAGCAGATCGTCGAGGCGATCCGCCTGCACCGGCCGCTGAGCAAGGCCGAGGCCCGGGCCCGCGCGATCGAGGTGCTGGCGCAGGTGAAGATCCCGCGGCCCGAACGTGCGGTGAACCGCTATCCCTTCGAGTTCAGCGGCGGCATGCGCCAGCGCGCGATGACCGCCATGGCGCTGGTCTGCGAGCCGCGCCTGGTCATCGCCGACGAGCCCACCACCGCGCTCGACGTCACGACCCAGGCCGAGATCCTGGACCTCATGAAGTCGCTGCAGGCGCAGAACGGCATGGCGCTGATGTTCATCACCCACGACATGGGCGTGGTCGCGGAGATCGCAGATGACGTCGCCGTTATGTATCACGGCAAGGTGGTGGAGCAGGGGCCGGTCCACCAGATCTTCGCCGCACCCCAGCACCCCTACACCCAGCGCCTGCTGAGCTCGGTTCTGGCGCTGGAGAGCCGGTCGGCCAAGGCCGGGCTCGCACCGAAGCCCACGCAGGACGACGCGATCCTCGACGTCACCGGACTGACCATGATCTTCCAGCCGCGGCGGAGCTTCTTCAGCCGCAAGTCCAAGGACGAGCCGGTGAAGGCGCTCGACAACGTCGACTTCACATTGAAGCGCGGCGAGATCCTCGGCATCGTCGGCGAGAGCGGCTCGGGCAAGACCACGCTGGGCCGCTGCGTCATGCGCATCCTGCAGCCGACCGGCGGCCATATCCTGTTCAAGCCGCGCGCCGAACCCGCCACCGACCTCGCCGGACTGCCGCTGAAGGCGGTGAAGCCTGCTTGGTCGAAGATGCGGATGATCTTTCAGGATCCGTTCTCATCGCTCAACCCGCGCATGACCGTGCTCCAGGTCATCGCCGAGCCGCTGCGCAACAATTTCGGTCTCAGTCCGAAGGCGCTCGAGCAGCGCGTCGCCGAGCTCCTGGAGCGCGTTGGCCTGCCCCGCGAGGCCATGTGGCGCTACCCGCATGCCTTCAGCGGCGGCCAGCGCCAACGCATCGGCATCGCCCGTGCCATCGCGCTGAAGCCGGAACTGATCATTGCCGACGAGGCGACCTCGGCGCTCGACGTCTCCCTCCGCGCGCAGGTGCTCGATCTGCTGCTCGACCTGGTGCGCGAGCTTTCGATCAGCTTCATCTTCATCGGCCACGATATAGGTGTGATCCGCTACATGTGCGACCGCGTCGTAGTCATGCATGGCGGCAAGATCGTCGAGAGCGGGCCGACGGATCAGGTCTGCGACTATCCGCAGCATCCGTATACGCAGTCGCTGATCTCGGCCATTCCCAAGCCCGATCCAAATCTACGCGGCACCACCAAACGCATCCGCTACATCGAAGCGCCGGCCGCGACGTGAGTCCCAAGGTCGATTGCGTCCTCGACATCCGCGTCGAGCTCGGCGAATGCCCGGTCTGGTCGGAGACGGAGCAGGCGCTCTACTGGATCGACATCTACGCCGGGCGGCTGCATCGCTTCGATCCTGCGACCGGCGCCGACCGCTTCTGGCAGATCGGCGAGCCTGTCGGATCCTTCGCGCTCTGCCGCGAAAACCAGGCGCTGTTGGCGCTGAAGTCCGGCCTGCATCGCTTCGATCTTGCCTCCGGCGCCTTGTCGCCGATCGCGCGTGCGGAAGCGGACATGCCCGGCAACCGCATGAACGACGGCCGCTGCGACCGGCAGGGCCGGTTCTGGGTCGGCAGCATGGCCGATCCGGTCGATCCCGCGACGCCGCGCGGCACCCTCTACCGGCTCGATGCGGCGTTGAAGTGCCAAGCGATGGCGGACGGCTATTTCGTCTCCAACGGCCTTGCCTTCAGTCCTGACGGCCGCACGCTCTATCACTCGGACTCTTACGCGCCGGTGCGCACCATCTGGGCTTGGGATCTCGATTCCGATAGCGGGGACATCTCCAACAAGCGCGTCTTCGTCGACACCAAGGGCATGCCGGGACGGCCGGATGGCGGCGCGGTCGATGCCGACGGTTGTTACTGGATGGCGGCGAACGACGGCTGGGAGCTGGTGCGATTCACGCCCGCCGGCAAGGTCGATCGCCGGATCGCTCTGCCGGTCGCCAAACCCAGTATGGTCGCCTTCGGCGGCAGCCAGCTGGACACGATCTACATCACCTCGATCCGCCCGGCCGGGGGATTAGAGCAGCAGCCGCAGGCGGGAAGCATCTTCGCGGTCGATGCCGGGGTCACCGGCCTGCCGGAGCCGCTCTTCGCTGGCTGAGCGTCAGCGGATGATGTCCTTCGAGGCGAATGCGCCGCCCTGGTACATGACTTCGGGCGCCTTCAGGTCGCGCCTGTCGCCGTCGGGCGCGACCGCCTTCGCGAAGCTCTCGGCATTGTCCTGCGGTCGATAATCAACCTGCGGCGAGGTGCTGTTGTCCCACCAGGCCCGGTCGTTCTTGGAGACGCCGTAGAGCACGGTGCGGCCGAGATTGGGCGAGGCGAAGCAGGCTTCGATCATGCGCAGCAGGTCCTCATAGGACTGCCAGGTCGAAAGCTGGCGGATGTCGGTGGGATCCGCGCGCGCGGTGCCGATACGCAGCGAGGCGCTCTGCACGCCGTACTTGTCGAAATACATGCTGGCGATGTCCTCGCCGAACGCCTTGGACACGCCGTAGAGCGAGTCCGGCCGGGTCCGGACCTCCGTGTTCAGCCGATCGTCGCGGGTATAGAAGCCGGTCGCGTGGTTCGAACTCGCATAGACGATCGGTCCCGCACCGTGGCGCCGGGCGGCCTCGAAGATGTGATAGGTGCCCTGGATGTTGGCGCGGAGGATCTTGTCGAAGGTCGTCTCGTAGGAGATGCCGCCGAAATGCACGATGCGGCCGACGCCCTGGCAGAGCTTGTCCACCGCATCGTAGTCGCCGAGATCGGCGGTGACCGTTTCCTCGTTGGCGAGGGCCGGGCCGCATTCGACGATGTCGGTTGAGCGCAGCGCGCCGTAACGCTCGATCAGGCGCGGCCGCAGCCAGCGTCCCAGGGTGCCGCCGGCACCGGTCAACAGCAGGGGAAGCGTCTTGGCCATCTCAATTTTCCTTGGAAGTCGTTCCACGAGTGGTAAACTTGTCGGGCAAGTATTTCAACGCCTTTTCTGGCGCCCCGCGACCCCTGAACGGGGCGCGGCGTGATCTCCGGGGGAAAGCATGATCGACGTCCGCTGCTACGCAGACAAGAACAAATGCGGCGCCGCCGCGGCGGCGTTTGGCGCCGAGGCGATCAGGAAGACCATCGCCGCACGCGGTCGCGCCACCATCGTGGTTGCGACCGGCGCCAGCCAGTTCGAGATGTTGGCGGCCCTGGTGCAGGCGCCGGGCATCGACTGGTCGAAAGTCACCGCCTTCCATCTCGACGAATATATCGGCATGTCGGACGCCCATCCGGCGAGCTTTCGCGGCTATCTGAAGCGGCGCTTCTGCGACAAGCTGCCGATGCTCGGCGCCTTCCACTACATCCGCGGCGATGCGCCCGATCTTGGAAAGGAGATCGCGCGGCTCAATGCGCTGATGGACCGCGACCCGATCGATGTCATGTTCGCCGGCATTGGCGAGAACGGCCATCTCGCCTTCAACGATCCGCCCGCGGATTTTGACACCGCCGCCGCCTTCAAGGTCGTGCGGCTCGACGATCGCTGCCGCCAGCAGCAATTCGGCGAGGGCTGGTTCAAGACCTTCGACGAGGTGCCGAGCGAGGCTATCTCGATGACGGTGAAGCGCATCATCTCCGCCCGCACCATCATCGTGACCGTGCCCGACGCGCGGAAGGCCGATGCGCTGCATGCGGTCCTGGACGGGTCGGTCACCAATATGTGTCCGGCGTCGATCCTGCAGAACCACGCAGACTGCCACCTCTTCATCGACGTGCCGGCGGCGGGCAACCTCACGACCAAGCCGGCGATCCTGGTCGCCTGATGGGCGCCGCGCCCGAGAGCATCTCCGCCTGGCTGCGCAAGCGCTTCATCCCCGGCTGGGTGTCGCGCGCCTGGCAGCCGGGCCTGCCCGGCTTTGTCGAGAGCGTAAGGTGGGGCGACGGCGCGGCGATCCCGCCGCAAAGTTGCAGTACCATGGTGACCGGGCGTCTGGTCCATGCGTTTAGCCTGGGTCACGCCTTCGGCGCTGGGCCGTCGTCGCTCCAGGCGGCGAGATATGGCATCGACGTGTTGCTCGGCCGGGCGCGGCGCAGCGATGGCGGTTTCGCACATGCGATCGCGGCGGACGGCTCGATCGCTGATCCCAATAGCGACCTTTACGACCTTGCCTTCATTCTTCTGGCGCTCGCCGCCTATGCTGCGGCATCAGGACGTCGCGATGTCCTCGACGTTGCCGATATGATCGGCGCGCGGCTGGATCGCGATCCTGCCGGTGGTTTCAGAGAGCCCGCGCCGGCGGACGGGAAGCGCCTGCAATATCCACAAATGCATCTGTTCGAGGCCTTTCAGCTGCTGGCGCGGGTGGCGCCGAGGCGCGGCTGGGAAGCACGCGCCGATGCCATTGTCGATCTCGTTGAGCGCCGTCTGATCCAGCCGGAGGGTTGCCTCGACGAGTGGTATGACGGCAACTGGCAGGCAGTTGACGCCGGGGGCGATCCGCAGCGCGAACTCGGCCATCAATTCGAATGGGCATGGCTGCTCTATCGCCATGCCTGGACGTCGAGTGAGGCGCGCGCCGCCGCGATTGCGGATCGGGTCTACGCTTTCGGCAAGGACGTCATCGGCCCGACGATCGGCCCGCTGCCCAATGGCATCGACCGGGCGAAGCGGCCGCGTGAACCTGTGCGGCCGCTCTGGCCGTTGACCGAGTTGTTGCACGCCGCATGCCTTGCGGAGTTCGCGCGGCCAGGCGGGGGCGATGCCCAGGTCGCGAAAGCCGCCGTCGCGGCGATATTCGCGCATCATCTCGACGCCGAGAGCGGTCTCTGGATCAACGCCTTGCACGCGCGGGATCACCCGGCCGACCGGGTAGTCCCGTCACGGCTGCTCTATCACATCGTGCCGGCGCTCATCACCTTTGCCGGCGAGCACGAGGCTGCGCTCAACGCGCCCAACCCGCTGTTCGACCGCTACAGAAGCTGAGCGTTACGAGGCGTCCTGCGTCAGTCTCATGCTGAATGCGACCGGCTCGGAGACGGTCATCGACAGAGCGTCGCGATCCATAGCCATTGACTGCTGAGCCTGGCGCGGCGGGAAGCTGCCGGCTGCGGGGCGCGAGAGACTGATCGCCATGTCCGCTTCTGG
>DASZSL010000043.1:0-17193 GCA_035548715.1 Dongiaceae bacterium | reverse complement strand
ACGAGCACCACCTCGTCGATCTCCGACGCCTTGAGCCCGGCGTCCTTGAGCGCCGCCTTGCACGGCTCGACCGTCTTCTGGATCAGGTGATCGACCAGCGATTCGAGCTTGGCGCGGGTGAGCTTGATGTTCAGGTGCTTGGGACCGGCCGCATCGGCGGTGATGAAGGGCAGGTTGACCTCGGTCTGCATCGCGCTCGAGAGCTCGATCTTGGCCTTCTCCGCCGCTTCCTTCAGGCGCTGCAGCGCAAGGCGGTCCTTGCGCAGGTCGATGCCCTGCTCGCGTTTGAACTCGTCGGCCAGGTAGTCGATGATGCGCGCGTCGAAGTCCTCGCCGCCCAGGAAGGTGTCGCCGTTGGTGGACTTCACCTCGAACACGCCGTCGCCGATCTCCAGCACGGAGACGTCGAACGTGCCGCCGCCGAGGTCATAGACCGCGATGGTGCCGTTGTTCTTCTTGTCCATGCCGTAGGCGAGCGCCGCCGCCGTCGGCTCGTTGATGATGCGCAGCACCTCGAGGCCGGCGATCTTGCCGGCATCCTTGGTCGCCTGGCGCTGGCTGTCGTTGAAATAGGCGGGGACGGTGATGACCGCCTGCGTCACCTTCTCGCCGAGATAGTTCTCGGCGGTTTCCTTCATCTTCTGCAGGATGAAGGCGGAGATCTGCGACGGGCTGTACTTCTTGCCGTGGGAGCTGACCCAGGCGTCGCCGTTATCGCCGCTGATGATCTTGTAGGGGACGAGGTTGATGTCCTTCTGCGTCATCGGGTCGTCGAAGCGACGGCCGATCAGACGCTTGATCGCGAAGAGGGTGTTCTCGGGGTTGGTGACCGCCTGGCGCTTCGCGGACTGGCCGACCAGCCGCTCGCCGGAATCGGTGAAGGCCACCATCGAGGGGGTCGTGCGCGCGCCCTCGGAGTTCTCGATCACCTTCACGTCCTTGCCTTCCATGACGGCGACGCAGGAGTTGGTGGTGCCGAGGTCGATGCCGATGACTTTGCTCATGGGACGTCCTTTCTACAGCAGATCCCGTCTTGCGGCCCTCTGCTCGAGGCACCGTCCGGGGATCCCCACTTGCCATGTTCGAATTGTGCCACCCGTCCGAGCCGGCTCCCCTGGTCAGACCAGAGACCCATCCCGCCGGGTAAACCGCTTAATCCGCAGGGATATATAGGGCTTCCCGCCCCCATTGCAAGCAGCCGGGGCCCGGAAATTAACGATTGAAGGCCGGTCCCGGAAGGCCGATCATGCCGGCTTTCCCGGCTCGCCCAAGGTCGTCCCAGGGGGGCCCCGGGGGGCGTCGTTCCGGGAGGCCGGTTCCGGGGGAGCCCCAGGGCCGCCGGCGGCCCGAACGGTCACGATGTCGCTGAACGAGATAGACCCTCAGGCCGGAGGTTCGGCCGTCCCCGCCGAGCCCGCGCCGAAACCCGCGCCGCGGATCAAGCCGCGCCCCGCGCCGCGGGAGCCGCTCTATTTCGTGGTCATCCTGCTGCTGATCGCCGACATCGTCTTCGGCCTCGGCCTCGCGGTCTTCGCCGAGAAGGTGATCGCCTTCCGGCCGATGGCGGTGGTGGGGCTCGGCCTCGCCGCGCTCGGCCTCGGGATCCTCGCCTATTTCGTCCTGTTCGGCAGCGGGAAGCCGAAGAAATAGCCGCCCCCATGGCCCGCGACCGCGCCCTTGCCGCCGTTGCGTTCCTCGCCGCCGTCCTGCTCTTGCCGGGCCTCTGCGCCGCGCAGTCCCTGGTCGGCCCGGAAGCCGCGGGGCCGGGCACCCTGGAGCCGTCGCCCTCGGGCCAGGCCTCGTCCAGCCTGCCGACGCGCACGCCCTTTGCCGATTGCGGCAACTGCCCGGCCATGGTGGCGATCCCGCCGGGCAGCTTCCTGATGGGATCGACCCAGGCCGAGACCGACCGCGAGGGCGTGCCGCCCTTCCGCGGCATCACCGAGATCCCGCAGCACAAGGTCGCTCTCCTCTACACGTTCGCGCTCGGCCAATTCGCGGTGACCCGGGCGGAGTTCGCCTTCTTCGTCGCCAAGACCGGCTACGTCGCCGGCGGCGGCTGCGCGACCTATGACGGCAGCGTGCACGACTGGCGCCCGGACGCGGCGCTCGACTGGTCCAATCCCGGCTTTGCGCAAAGCGATGCCGACCCGGTGGTCTGCGTCAGCCGGCGCGACGCCGAGGCCTATGCCGCCTGGCTCGCGCAACTCACCCACAAGAACTACCGCCTGCCGAGCGAGGCGGAATGGGAATACGCCGCGCGCGCCGGGACGACCTCGCTGCGCTACTTCCCCGACGACCGCCGGCAGTTCTGCCGCTACGCCAACGGCGCCGACCTCGCCTATGACGCGCGCCACGTCTCGGCGATGGAGGCCTTTCCCAACAACCTCGCCTGCAGCGACGGCTACGTCTACACCGCGCCGGTCGGCTCGTTCCCGCCCAATCCGTTCGGCCTCTACGACATGATCGGCAATGTCAGCGAGCTCACCGCCGACGACTGGCATCCCGACTACCGGGGCGCGCCGGCCGATGGCAGCGCCTGGACCGGCGACCGCAAGAGCACGGTCTTGCGCGGCGGCTCCTGGTACGTCTCGCCGGGCGCGCTCAGGTCCGCGCGGCGCATCGGGGCGGCGGGCGATGCGCGCTACAGCGATACCGGATTCCGGGTGGCGCTGACGCTGAACTTCGTGGGGTCGTGAGCCCCGGCCCGGGGTCTCGGGCCTTGCGAGACCGGCCTTGCAAGACCGGCCTTGCAAGACCGGCCTGGCAAGGCGGAAGGCGTCAGGCGCCGGCGAAATGCCGCGTGATCCAGGCGCGGAAAGCGGCGATGCGCGGGATCTCGATCTCCTCGGCGCGGCTCAGCAGATAGTAGTGCCGGCCGGAATTGACGGTCACGTCGAACAGCTTGACCAGGCGTCCCTGCGCGATCTCCTCCTGGAACAGCCTGGGATCGGCGAGCGCCACGCCGCCGCCGGCACAGGCGGACTGCACCGCCTGGTCGGCGGTCTCCAGGACGAGGCCGCGCTCGACGCGGACGTTGGGCAGGCCGGTCTGGCGCATGAACAGGCGCCAGTCGAACCAGGGATCGTTGCCCTGGCGGATGTGCAGCAGCTGCGCCTTCGCCGCCATGGTCGCGAGGTCGGGCCAGCCGGATTCCTTGACCAGCTTCGGGCTCGCGAGCGGCGCGAACTGGTCGGACATCAGCAGATCGACGATCATCTCCGCGGGCGCCTCGACCTCGCCGAAGAAGATCGCGAGGTCGTGGCCGGAATTGCGGAAGTCGACATTGACCGGCGGCGTCTCGATGCGGATCTCGAGATCGGGATACTGCTTCTGGAACTCGGGCAGCAGCGGCAGCACCAGGCGCCGGGCGAAGGTCGGCGGCAGGCTGAGGGTCAGCGGCGGCTTCCTGGACTGCCGCTTGAAACCCGCGACCACCACGTCGATCCGGTCGAAGGCGTCGGTCAGGACGGGGAGCAGCCGCTTGCCCTCGTCGGTCAGCTCGAGATTGGCTTTGCGGCGGAGCAGCGTGACGCCGAGGATGTCCTCCAGGTTCTTCACCTGGCGGCTGACGGCGCTCTGGGTCACCAGCAGCTCTTCCGCCGCCCGGGTGAAGCTGAGCGAGCGGGCGACCGCCTCGAACGCGCGCAGGGCGTTCAGCGGCGGCAGCGAGCGGCGTTCCTTGTTGCGGCTCATCCCGGGAAAGAAAAACCTGACGAAAGTCCCGGGAATTTAGCGGCGGATCGGCCGGTTGGAAACGGCTTTCCGCGCTCAGATCGCGAGGGTCTTCAGCGCGTATTTGCGGCCGTCGAAGATGTCGGCGGCGATCAGCTTCACGTCCTGCAGCCAGGCGACGACTTCGGCATCCTGATCGCCCGATGCGCCATGGGCGGGCTGGTCGGGGCGCGTCACCCGGGCCTGGTCCAGCCCCTCCGGCCGGTAGCTGACGACGACGCCGGGCAGCGGGCGGAGCACGGTGTCCTTGAGGCTCCGGCTCGGCGGCAAAGCGAGGTCCAGCATGCTCGGCCGGTCGTAGGCGATCAGGTCGAGCAGGATCCGGCCGATGCGGTACATCGGCACGTTGCCGAGCTTCAGCGGGCCCTTCCGGCCGTCGATGATGACCAGCGGCGTCGCGGTCGAGCGCGCGTACATGTCGTCGGTGAACTGGCCGAAGGTGGAGGCGAGGAAGCCGGATTCGACGTAGCCGGCGAATTTCGGCCCGAGGATCGGCAGATGGTCGCCGAACAGGATGATGATGGAATCGGGATCGCTCGCCTGGATATGCGCCAGCGCGTCCATCATCTCCTTGGACTTGTAGTGCACGGTGTTGACGTAGGCGTTGACCTCGTCGACCCGCGAATGGGTGTCGAGCACCGCCGGCCGGAAGGCGCTCGCGTCGTAGGCCCAGTGGCCGTAGAACGTGACGGTGTAGTCGAGCACCGGCCGGCCGTCATCGGTCGAAGCGAGCTTGTCGCCGACCTGGGCGTGCAGCGACTTGTCGGAGAGGAACGGCCCCGCCATGTCGTCCTGGAGGAAATCGGGCAGCGACCAGAAGGTCTCGAAGCCGAGCTTCTGATAGGCGACCTGGCGGTTCCAGAAGCCGGGCGAATTGGGATGCGAGGCGACGGTGCGGTAGCCGATCTCCCTGAGGAGATGCGGCAGCGCCGGGATCTTGTCGTTGAAGCCTTCCTCGAACTTGACCGAGGCGCGGTCGAGCGGGAAGCCGCACAGGATCTCGAACTCCGCATTCGCGGTCTGTCCGGCGAAGGCCGGCGAGAGCGCGCGGGTGAAGCCGCTCGCGGCCCAGAGTGCCGCGAAGCGCGGATCGATCGGCGATTCATGCAGCGAGGTCGCGGTCAGCGGCGCCGGATCCCAGAACGATTCCTCGAGGACGACGTGGATGTTCCTGAGGCTGGAGGCGCCGAACAGCGCGCTCGACGTGGCGCGCGCCACGCCCGGCCAGGCCGCGGCGCCGCCCAGGCCGAGCGAGGCGCCGGCGGCGAGACCGTTCAGCAGCTTGCGGCGGGTCAGCATCACTGCGCTCCCGTTCCGACCGTGGGCAGGCCGGCGGCGGCGCGGCGGCGGTCGATCGCGGCGCTGACATCGTCGGCCTTGGGCGGCGGCTGGCGCGTGGCGATCGAGCGCAGCAGCTCCTGGGTCAGGTGCACGGTGGCGCCGCGCCAGACGAAATTCTCGCGCTGGTCCCAGGGCGTGTTGCCCCAGAACTGATCCATGGCGTGGTAGAGCGTCGGGCTTTCCGCGGCGGCGCCGGCGGGCAGCACGAAGAGCGCCGAGAGCGCGGTCTTCCGCAGGCGCCCGCGCAGGCGGAGATTGAACAGGAAGAGCCCGACGATGGCGCCCAGGGGCAGGGCCACGACCGGCCAGCCCCAGGGGCCGAGGATGCGGAACAGCGCCGAGACGTTGTAGACGTCGTCCGGCATGATCGGCCGGCCGAGATAGGTGATCTTGGCGGCGCTGCCGATATAGGCAACGCCGACCAGCACGGTCAGCAGCACCAGATAGGCCCAGACCCGGCGCGAGGCCGCGAACAGCAGGTAGGAGATCGCCACCATCAGCGCGTAGTCGTAGGGGATGCGCTCGGCGGTGATGGTGACGTCGAAGCCCCACCGGCAGGCGGCATAGGCCGAGCCATAAAGGACCGTGCTGGCGCCCAGCGGCACCAGCCAGTGCAATGTCCTAAGCAGCCATCTCGGCCAAGTGGACGGTCGCAGTCGCATTTTCATTCCCAGGGCAGCCGCTGGCGCATCACCGCGCTGCCCGGGGCCCTTGGAGGGTTCGTTTCGCTGCGGCCTGCCCTGCCTTCCAACGTCTTGGCTTAAGGCAAATTCACATACTTGTCACGAGTTCCGCCGCATTCCTGTAAACAATTGAACGTGAAAGGCGCGGCCGCCCTGCGCCCGCCGAGCGAGTCGGGGGATCGAGGGGCGCTCGGCGCCTCTTGCGGTGCGAAAGGCTCGCTATCCTATGGTTCGGGGGCGGGCGTTAACTGCGTTCGAACAGGGTGGAGAGCAGGATCGCCGAGGTGGTGCGGTTGACGCCCGGCATCTTGCCGATCCGGTTCAGCACCTCGTCGAGATGGGCGGAGGTTTCCGCCGTCAGCATGACGATGGCGTCATGGGTGCCGGAGGCCGAATAGGCGGCGGTGGCCTCGGGCAGGCCCTTGATGGCCGCCAGCGCCCGGTCCTGCTGCTTGGGATCGAGGGTCAGCAGCACATGGGCGGAGACGCCGCCCCGGGCCGCTTCGTCGCCGAGGATCAAGGTGTAGCCGCGGATGACGCCGTCCCGCTCCAGGCGGCGGAGCCGTTCCTGGACCGCGCTCCGCGACAGGCCGAGGCTCCGCGCCAAAGCGGCGGTGGGAGTCCGGGCGTTGGCCCGCAGCAGGGCGATCAATTTGCGGTCGGTGTCGTCCAGACTGCGTTTCGCCATGGGAGACCGTCAACTCGCCGGGTTGCCTCACGCTTTTCGCCTTTTCGCGGCCTTCTAGCAAGCCCGCTCGGCGACTAGCGTGCGCCCCGACACATGCCCCCTTTCGGAGATCCGTCCATGAAACGCGAAGTCCTGGTGCTGGGCGCCGGCAAGATCGGCGGCGCCATCGTCGACCTGCTGCACGCGACCGGCGACTACCGCATCACGCTCGCCGACAGCGACGCGACCTTCCTGGCGCAGGCCGCCAAGGAGGGGCCCGCCGGGCAGAAGGCCGTGGCCAAGGCGGTCGATGTCAGCGACCCCAAGGCGCTGGCGGATCTCCTGAAGGGCAAGCAGGCGGTGCTCTCGGCGCTGCCCTTCTTCCTCAATCCCGGCGTGGCCGAAGGGTGTGCCGCGGCCGGCGTGCATTACTTCGACCTCACCGAGGACGTCGAGACCACCCGGGCAGTACGCCGCGTCGCCGAAGGATCGAAGGCCGCCTTCGTGCCGCAATGCGGCCTGGCGCCCGGCTTCATCTCCATCGTCGCCCATCACCTGGCGAAGAAGTTCGACTCGCTGCGCACCCTGCAGATGCGCGTCGGCGCCTTGCCGCAATTCCCGGCCAACGCGCTCAAATACAATCTGACCTGGTCCACCGACGGCCTGATCAACGAATACTGCAATCCCTGCGAGGCGATCCATGACGGGCGGATGGTGGAGATGATGCCGATGGAAGGCCTCGAGCACTTCTCGCTCGACGGCATCGACTACGAGTGCTTCAACACATCGGGCGGCCTCGGCACGCTCTGCGAGACGCTGGACGGCAAGGTCGAGAGCCTCAACTACAAGACGGTGCGCTATCCCGGCCATTGCGCGGCGATGAAGATGCTGCTGGAGGATCTGCGCCTGCGCAACCGCCGCGGCCTCCTGAAGGACATCATGGAGCAGTCGCTGCCGATCACCCATCAGGACGTGGTGCTGATCTTCGTGACCGCGACCGGCATGCGCGAAGGGCGTCTCACGCAGGAGAGCTACGCCAAGAAGATCTACGCCAAGGCGCTGGGCGGAAAGCTGATGAGCGCGATCCAGATCACGACCGCGGCGGGGATCTGCGCGATGCTCGATCTGCATTTCGCCGGGCACCTGCCGCAATCCGGCTTCGTGCGGCAGGAGACGTGCGACCTCGACCGGTTCCTGGAGAACCGGTTCGGGCAGCATTACGGCTGAGAACCGCACGTCATGCCCGGGGATGACGGAAAAGGATCAACGCGGCGCGCTCTTCAGCAGTGCCGCGAGCAGCTCGTAGCAGAGCACGGCCTCGCCGCGGTCGGGGTTGAAGAAGGCCTTGGCCTCGCCGCATTGGGTGAGCAGCGCGGTGATCGGCCGCGGCATCGCCAGCGCGGCGTTGAGATCGTCGGTCAGCACCTGGAACAGGCCGTTCTTCTGCATCGCATCGGCGATCGCCTGGTCGGCTTCATCGACGGTCGGCGCGAAAGCGAGGCGCAGGACGGGCTCGCCCTCGGACGGGGCGCCCTCGGGCGCGGCACGCAGCGGCGCCGGCATGCCCGGCACGCGGCGATAGGGCAGGAGCCAGGAAGACCATTTCTTGCGCGCCTCCTGATAGCGCGCGGTGCAGGCGGCGCGGTCGGCCTCGCCCAATCCGGCATGATGCGCCAGCGTCGCCTGGTTCTGCGGATCGGCGCCGTAGACCAGGCAGACCAGCGCCCGGCGGCGGTCCTGGCCGAGCAGCGGGAGCGGATCGGCCTCGGCGGCCAGCGGATTCGAGGAGGGCGGATTCGAGGAGGGCGGATTCGAGGGGGGCGGATTCGAGGAGGGCGGATTCAAGGAGGGCTGGCCGAAGGCGCTGGCGGCCAGCCAGCCGACGATCGCATCGAGCGCGACCGCGCCGTCCTCGTCGTCGGCATTGTCATGGGCTTCGACGATGACGCCGGCATCCAGCATGCTGTCACTGGCGCCGGCCGGCGCGAAAGGGGTCAGCACCGTCCGCTGGAACAGGAAGACCGAGGCGCCGACGAAATAGTCGCCGCCGAGCTGGCCGTCGTCGGCCCGGGCCGCGACCGGCGCCAGCAGCAGAGCCGCGGCTATGCCCGATCCGAGAAGGCGGCTACAGGGCCCTTGCATGCGCGCGGATAGATTCTAGATTGGCGCCCGTCCTCGCCGGGGGATGGGGCCGATTCCGCGTCTCGATCCGCGCGATGTCCATGTTCCCCTTGGGTACCCGGGCGTCCACCCGGGCGCGAAAGCTGTTGGAAGCCGTACCTTATGTCCTTGGCGGAAGGCAATAGCAGCGGTGCCGCACCGGGGCGGAGTCAAGCGGGTATCGCCATGAGGATGCCGCAATGAGAGCGTCCCATCGTCGGCGCATGACAAACCTCGGGGGAAGCCGCGGCGACGCCTCGCCCGGACGGCGTCTGTTCGGCGCGCTGGTCTATCCGTTGAAGATCGTGATCCAGGCCGGGCTGCTGGGTGCCGCGGTGGCGACCCTGGCGCCGTTGCTCGCGGGCGCGACGCCGCTGCTCGGGATCTTCGAAGCCTTCCGCCTGCAGCTCTGCGTCGGCGGCGCGCTGCTGACGGTCTTGGGGCTGCTGTTCCGGCCGCGGGCGATGGCGCTGCTCGGCGTCCTCGCCGTCGCCTGGAATCTTGCGATCCTCTGGCCCTATCTGCCGCTCGGCGGGGCGACGCCCGCGGTCGCCGCCGCGCCAGGCGGGCTGAAGGTCGTCTCGGCCAATCTTTGGTATCGCAACGACTCCTACGAGCCGGCGGTGAGCTACCTGATGCAGAGCGATGCCGACGTGATCGGCCTGGTCGAGCTGACGCCGCAATGGCTGACGGCCCTGCAGCCGCTGTTCGAGCGCTATCCCTACCGTGCCGATTGCATGCAGACCACGCCGCCCTGCGAGATCATGCTGCTCTCCCGGCATCCGTTCGAGAAGAGCTTCGCCGGCCGGATCGACGGCAAGCGCCCGGCGATCGTCTGGGGCGAGATCGAGTTCGGCGGCAAGACCGTCACCGTCGCCGAAACGCATCTCCCCTGGCCGCTGCTGCACGCGATCGACAACGGGCAGGCGACGGTCGCCGGCACGCTGCAGCCCGAGCCGCTGATCGGCGCCGAGCCGCTGATGCAGAGCCAGCAGAGCGCGGCGATCGCGCAGTACCTCTCCGGGCTCGACAACGACCTGGTGCTGATGGGCGACTTCAACAGCGTGCCCTGGAGCACGACCCACAAGGCGCTCCGCGCGGCGACCGGCCTGCACAACGATGGGCCGATGGTCGAGACCTGGCCGGCCTGGGGCCCGTTCTGGATGCGGCTGCCGATCGACCACATCTTCGTCCGCGGCGGCCTCGAGCGCCGCGACTTCCGCCGCGGCCCTTACATCGGCTCGGACCATCTCCCGGTCGAGGCCGTGATCGTGGCCCGGGGCGCGACGACGGGGGACGCGACGACGGGCGAGCAATGACGGGCGAGCAATGACGGGGCCGTCATGACGGCGGTCCTGCGGCGGATCGCCTATTCGCTGCTGACGCCGGCGGTGCTTGGGATCGCCGTGCTGAGCTTTGCACGGTCGCTCTGGCCGCTCGTGCCGCGCGCCACGATGCTGGCGCCGATGGCGCCGCAATTCGCTGCCGCTGCGCTGGCGCTCGGCCTGGCCGCGCTGCTGATGCGGCGCGGCGGTCTGGCGGCGCTGGCCGGGCTGGCGCTCTGGTGGAACCTGCTGCCGATCTGGCCGGACATCTTCCCCGACAGGCGCGCCGAGGCGGACATGCCGTCCTCGCTGACGGTGCTGAGCTTCAATCTCTGGTACCGGAACGGCGACATCGCTCGGACCGCGGATGCGCTGGCGGCGAGCGGCGCCGAGGTCATCGGACTGGTGGAAGCGACTCCGCGCCTCAAGGCCGGCCTCGCGAAGCTCGGGGCGGCCTATCCCTACAGCATCGACTGCGTCGGCCGGTCGCCGGCGTGCCAGACCATGCTGCTCTCGAAATACCCGCTGAAGGACGGCTATGCGGGCCCGATCGACGGCCGCTTTCCCCATGTCGCGATCGCCACGGTCGAGAAGCCGGGAAGCGCTCCCGTCACCGTCGCGGTGACGCATCTCTCCTGGCCCTTCGCCACGCGGATGCGGCCGCCGCTGGTCGCGACGGCGCTCGACCGGCCGGATCCCGAGCTTGCCGACGTGCCGTCGCTGCAGCAGTCGGTGCAGGCGGCCAATCTCGCGGCGTTTCTCGCCCAGCAGCCGGCCGACCTGGTGCTGATGGGCGATTTCAACGCCGCCTCCTGGAGTCCGCTGCTGGTCGCGCTGCGCGCGGCAACCGGGCTCGAAGAGCACCGCCGCCTGCGCCCGAGCTGGCCGAGCTGGGCCTGGCCGGTCTTCCGCCTGCCGATCGACCACGTGCTGGCGCGCGGCAAGGCGCGGGTGATCGACACCGAGCTCGGCCCGCCGATCGGCTCGGACCACCTGCCGATCGAGGCCAGAATCGCGGTCGCGCCCTGAGGCCAACGCAGCCTGGAGTCTTGGGCCCCGCCATTGCCGCCGCGCGGCCACGGCCGCGACACAATCGGCGGCAATCCTCCCGCCGCACCTGAGCTGGGGGAGCGGCGATGGCGACGATCGGGACCAGATGGCGCAAGGCGGCGGGCGTGCTCGCCGGAGCGATGCTCTGGGTCGCCGTCGCGTCGGTCTCGGCGACCGTGTCGGCGCCCTGGGTCGCGGCGCTTCCCCTGCTTCCGGAAGGCGCGCGCGCCGCGCTCGGCCTGATCGAGAATTTCGACCCGGCGCTGGCGCTGGCCGCGTCGGGGGCAACGCTGGCCGCGCTGTTGCTGCGGCGGCGGCGCGCGGCAACGCTCGCCCTGGCGGCCGCGGCGGTCGCGCTGACGCCGGTGCTGGCCAGCATCCATGCGGCGCCCGAGATCGCAGCCGATGCGCCGCGCCTCAAGGTCATGACCTTCAACCTCTGGGTCCGCAACGGCGACACCGGCCGCATCGTCGCCTATCTGCGCGCCGAGCGGCCGGATATCGTGTTCCTGGAGGAGGCGACCGAGGCGCACAAGAAGGCGCTGGCCGCGCTGGCCGATCTCTATCCGACCCAGGTCACCTGCCATGCCGGCGTCGCCGCCTGCGAGACCATGCTGCTCGCGCGCTTCCCGGCGCGCTGGCAGAAGGCGGGCCCGATCGCCGGGTCGATGCCGTCGACCGCGATCGCCCTGCTCGATCTCGGCGGCGGCCGCACGGTGACGGCGGTCGCCGTGCACCTGGCCTGGCCGTTCCCGATGCAAGGGCGCGACGCGCAGCGCGAGCAGGCGCTGCATCTTGCCCGGGCGCTCGACGCCTATCCGGGGCCGCTGCTGATCGGCGGCGATTTCAACGGCGGCGGCTGGGCGCATAACCAGGATGCGGTCAGGACCATCGCGCGGCTGACCGGCGAGCCCGGCCTGCACCCGAGCTGGCCGGCGATCCGCTACCATGGTTTCGACGTGCCCGATTGGCTGCGCCTGCCGATCGATCATCTGTTCGCGCGGGACGGGCCGGTCATCGCCAGCGCCGGGACCGGGCCGAAGCTCGGCTCCGATCATCTGCCGATGCTGGCGGTGGTCGCGTTTCCGGCCGACGGAAGGTGAACGCCGGGAAATCCGGCTATTGCGCGGCCGAGATGGTGCTGTGGGCCGGCGGCTCGAAGCGGGTGCCGGGCAGGCGGATCGCGAAGGTCGAGCCCTTGCCGATCTCGCTGCGCACCGTGACGGTGCCGCCGTGGAGCTCGACCAGGCGGCGCGTGATGTGCAGGCCGAGGCCGATGCCGCCATGGCGGCGGACGTAGGAATCCTCGACCTGGGCGAAGCGCTCGAAGATCAGCTCCAGGTCCTTGCCGGCGATGCCGATGCCGGTATCGCTGACCCGCAGCACGAGATCGCCGTCGGCATCGGCCGCGGCCGCGACCTCGATGGCGCCGCCGGCCGCCGTGAACTTGATGGCGTTGCCCAGGAGATTGATCAGCGCCTGGCGGATCGCCTTGGGATCGAGCTGCATCCGCGGCAGCCCGTCGACGACGCTGCGCGAGACGACGATCTGCTTCTTGCGCGCATCCGGCGCGGCGATGGTCACCACCGCCTGCACCAGCTCGCCGATGCTGCAGGATTCGGTGCGCAGGTCGTAGCGGTCGACCTCGATGCGCGACGTGTCCAGCACCTCTTCCAGCAGGCCGAGGAGATGGCGGCTGCTGATCTGGATGTCCTGGGCGCATTCCAGGTAGCGCTCGGGCTGGATCGGCCCCAGCACCTGCATCGAGATCATCTCCGAGAAGCCGATGATCGCGTTCAAGGGCGTGCGCAGCTCATGGCTCATGTTGGCCAGGAACTGGCTCTTGGCCAGGTTGGCCTGCTCGGCCCGCACCTTGGAATCGATGAGGTCCTGCTCGGCGCGCTTGCGGTCGGTGATGTCGTGCAGCGTGCCGATCACCTCGGTCGGGCGGTCGCCGTCGCCGGCCACGACCAGGCTGACCTCGACGATGGTCCTGACCGAGCCGTCCGGGCGGACGATGCGGTATTCGAACGGGATGCCGTTCTGCCGGCGCTCCGGCTCCTCGAGGAAGACCTGGCGCGCCATCGCGCGGTCGTCGGGATGCACGAAGCGGCGGATGTAGTCCTCGACCGACGGGAGCACGAGGGCCCTCGGCGAAACGCCGAAGATCGCCGCCGCGGCCTCGGAATATTCCGCGACGCCTTCGTCCCAGCGGCTCCCGCCGCCATGGGTCCAGACCCAGTGCCCGACCTGCGCGATCCGCTGGGCATAGGCCAGCCGCGCCTCGCTCTGGCGCAGCGACTGCTCGGCGAGCTTGCGCTCGGTGATGTCGAGCGCGCAGCCGCCGATCGCGACGATCTCGCCGCCATCGTCGCGGATCGGGAACTTGATCTCGTAGGTCCAGTTGAAGGGCGAGCGCTGCGGCCAATAGATCTCCGCCGCCACCACCCTGCCCTTGGCCAGGACCTCGCGCTCCATGATCGCGATCTTGCGGGCGCTCTCCGAGTTCGGCTCGAGCTCGTCGGTGCGCCGCCCGAGGATGTCCTGCTCCTTGCGGCCGAAGGCGATCTCGGCCGCCTTGTTCATCACCAGGAAGCGGCCCGACCGGTCCTTCACGGTCACGATGGCCGGGGCATGGTCCATGAAGCCCTGCAGCCGGCTGTTGGTCTCGATCAGCGCCGCCTCGACGCGCTTCTGCTCGGTCGTATCGACGACGATGGTGCCGAGCGCCACGATGCGCTCCTCGGCGTCGCGGATCGGGAAGGTGACGGCGCGGGTCCAGCTTTCGTAGCGCAGGCCCGGGAAGTGGTTCTCGAAGGACCTGGCCTCGTCCGCGGCCACCACGGCGGCGTCCTCCTCCGCGATCGTCGCCGCCACCTCGGGCGGCAGGACGTCGCCGAGCGTCCGGCCGATCATCTCCTCCGGCGCGCGGCCGAGCGGCCGGGCGATCGCCGGATTGGCCATCAGGTAGCGATGCCCGAGGTCCTTCAAGACCATGCCGACCGGCGCGTGGTGCATGAAGCCGCGCAGGCGTCCCTCGCTCTCGGACAGCGCGCGCTGGAGCCGCTCGCGCTCGGTGATGTCCTGCACGACGCCGATCCGGCCGATGGCGCGTTGCCGCTCGTCGAACACGGTCTCGACCGACTCGCGGATCACCCGGCAGGTGCCGTCGGGGAGGACGATCCGGTAGGAGAGCTCGGTCGCGCCGGACCGCTGGTAGGTGCGGTCGGCGGCTTCGACCGCGGCGCGGTCCTCGGCATGGACCCGCTCGCGCAGGGTGGCGCGGTCGCGCTCGGCGAGGTCCTCCGGGTAGCCGAAGATGCGCAAGGCCTCCGACGACCAGTGCACCCGGCTGTCGATCGCGTTCCATTCCCAGGAGCCGACCTTGGCGATCTGCTGGGCGCGCATCAGCCGCGCTTCGCTCTGGCGGAGGGCCCGCTCCAGCCGGCGATAGTCGTCGAGCGTGCGTTCGAGCTCGACATTCATCCGGTCGGCGGCCTCGCGCGCCTCGGTCATCGCGCGGGCGGCCGACAGACGCTCGGTGATGTCGCGGAACGAGAGCACCCAGCCGCCGTCCGGGCCGGCGAAGCGGTTGGCGCCGACGACCCGGCCGTCCGGCCGCGCGAGCTGGATCAGCGTGCCGTCCTCGGGCATCTCGTCCAGCCGCCCGATCGCCGCCGGAAACGGCAGGGCCGGACAGGGCGCGCCGACGCGCAGCGCCTCCCGGGGATAGCCGAGCAGCGCGCGGAACAGCTCGTTCCAGAGGACCAGGCGGTACTCGGCATCGACCAGGCAGATGCCCTCGCCCACGGCTTCGAAGATACCGCGGCGAAGCCGTCCGAGGGCGACGAGCGGGCGCGCGGCCACCCAGGCGCCGGCGAGACAGATGCCGGCCAGCACGACGGCCGCCAGCGTGACCTCCGGCCCGACGGCGCGCGGGGCAAACCTGGTCCAGATCAAGACCGCGCCGAGCGCCACCGGGGAGAGCGCGGTCAGGAGCAGAACGACTCGCAGCCGGCGCCGGAGATCCGCCTCCCCGAAATACTGCAGAAGATGCCGCAACCCGCGATCCTTCTCGATAGAACGATGCCCGGGGCGCCGACCCGCCGAAGGCGCGCTCCGCCTGATCGCGTGGCGGGACGGCTCGGTTTGACCCTACGTCGCCTATAGGCTTTCGTTCCGATTTAACGTCGGGTCTGCTTACTCAGTTGTTAATGGCCGGCCGGTGTTAATGGCCGGCCGGCCCGGCTCGCTGCGGACAGCGGCGGCTGCCCGCCCGCCCCGGAACGCGTCCCCGGAACGCGTCCCCGGAACGCGTCCTTGCCGGGGAATGCTCTGGCCGCATGGCGCGCCCGACCTGGCGGTGCCTTGCCTGGGTGGGGCGGAATCCCTAGTCTCGCGCGGCTTTGCGATTGCAGCCCGAGAGGAATGAATGTCGGACGAACGCACCTATGCCCAAGCCGCGCGTGCCTGGCCGTTCGAGGAAGCGAGGAAACTCGTCGAACGCACCAAGGCCGGCGCGCCGAAAAAGGGCTATGTGCTGTTCGAGACCGGCTACGGTCCGTCGGGCCTGCCGCATATCGGCACGTTCGGCGAGGTCGTGCGCACGACCATGGTGCGCCAGGCGTTCCAGCGCCTCAGCGACATCCCGACCCGGCTCTTCGCCTTCTCCGACGACATGGACGGGCTCCGCAAGGTGCCGACCAACGTCCCCAACCAGGAGATGCTGGCGAAGTATATCGGCTTCCCGCTGACCAAGGTGCCCGATCCCTTCGGCACGCATGAGAGCTTCGGCCACCACAACAACGCGATGCTCCGGCAGTTCCTGGACGAATTCGGCTTCCAGTACGAGTTCCAGTCCTCGACCGACTGGTACACGTCGGGCCGGTTCGACCAGGGCCTGCTCAACGTGCTGCGGAACTACGAGGCGATCCAGGACATCATGCTGAAGAGTCTCCGCGAGGAGCGGCAGCTCACCTATTCGCCCTTCCTGCCGGTCTCGCAGAAGTCGGGCAAGGTGCTGATGACCCGGGTGGTGAAGACCGATGCCGCCGCCGGCACCATCGTCTATGAGGAAGAGGATGGCAGCCTCGTGGAGACGCCGGTCACCGGCGGGCGCTGCAAGCTGCAATGGAAGCCCGACTGGGGCATGCGCTGGCACGTGCTCGGCGTCGATTACGAGATGTCGGGCAAGGACCTGATCCCCTCGGTCGATCTCGCGGGCAAGATCTGCCGCGTGCTCGGCTCGCCGCCGCCGGAGGGCTTCAACTACGAGCTCTTCCTCGACGACAAGGGGCAGAAGATCTCGAAGTCCAAGGGCAACGGCCTCTCGGTCGAGGAATGGCTGGCCTACGCGCCGCCCGAGAGCCTGGCCCTCTTCATGTTCCAGAAGCCGCGGGCGGCCAAGCGCCTCTATTTCGACGTGATCCCGCGGGCGGTCGACGACTATCTCTCCTTCGTCGGGAAGCTGCCCCAGGAAACGCCGGCCCAGAGGCTGGAGAATCCGGCCTGGCACATCCATAACGGCAAGGCGCCGCAGCCCGGCGTCACGCTCTCCTACGGCATCCTTTTGAACCTCGCCTCGGTCTGCAATGCCGAGGCGAAGGAGACGCTCTGGGGCTTCATCAGCCGCTACCTGCCGGAAGCGACGCCGAAGACGGCGCCCTTCCTCGACAAGCTGGTCGGCTACGCGATCAACTACTACCGCGACCACGTGAAGCCGAAGAAGCGCTACCGGGCGCCCGATGCCACCGAGCGCGCGGCGCTCGAGGAACTGCTGCGCTATCTCGAGACCGCGCCGGCCGGCGCCTCGGCGGAGGATCTGCAGAACGAGGTCTATGAGATCGGCAAGCGCCATCCGTTCGCGGACTTGAAGACCTGGTTCAAGGCGCTCTACGAGGTGCTGCTGGGCCAGGACCAGGGCCCGCGCATGGGCTCCTTCATCGCGCTCTACGGCCGGGCCGAGACCGCCGACCTCATCCGCAAGGTGCTCAAGGGCGAGAGCCTGAGCGCGGCGTAGCGCTCACTGCAGCTTCGCGCGGCAGTCGCCGACGATCGCGTCCACCAGCTTCAGCGTGTCGTCGCCGACCGTGCCGTCGGCGATCCTGGCGATCTCGGTCGGCGGCACTTTCGCCACCAGCCCATCGGCGACGCAGCCGCAATAGGCGCCGATCTTCGCCTCGGTCGCGTCGTCCATGACCAGGTCGCCGCCGCCATTGGCGTGGCGCGCTTC
>DASZSL010000042.1:0-1719 GCA_035548715.1 Dongiaceae bacterium | reverse complement strand
ATGACGGTCGCCGAGGTCACCACCACCGCCAGCGTGGCCAGCCCCGCCATGGGACCGGGCAGGCCGATGGCCTGGCCGATGATCTGGTCGGACTGCCGCCGGGCGAAGCGGGTGAAGTCGGGGATGTTGAGGGCGAGGGCCGCCCAGAACCCGGTCATGGCGGTGAGCGAGGGTCCGAACTCGGTCGATTGTGTTGAAGAAGTCGGGTTGGTGCGACGTTCGCTGCGTGGCCGGATGAGCGCGCGCGGTGGTGGCGCCGCTCAGGCGGGCGTCAGGGGCGCTGAGGCGGGGATCAGCTTGGCGAGCTTGCGCAGGTTCTGGGCGGTGGCGGCGAGGAGAAACTCGTCTCGGGCGCCGCAGGGACCACGTAGTCGCAGGCGGTCCAGCTTCAGGATGCGCTTCAGGTGAGCGAAGAGCATCTCGACCTTCTTTCGCTGACGCATCGAGGTCCAGTAGGCGTCGGTCTTGGCGATCTCGCGGGCTACGTCGCGAGCGGCTTCGTGGATCGAGCGGGTCACCTTGCGCGCCGCCGCCTTCGGGCAGCATTGGCTCTTGAGGGCGCAGGCGTCGCAGTCCGCCTTGCGGGCGCGGTAGCGATGCGTGTCGTCGGCCGGCGGCCCGGTCCGCGGGGACGAGAAGGCGCGGCGATACCGCTTCAGCTCGTGGCCGCCAGGACAGCGGTAGAGGTCGGCGGCGGGATCGTAGGAGAAGTCGTCTCGGGAGTAGGTCCCGTCCTCGCGCTTGGACTTGTCGAAGACCCGGATGTGGGGGGCGATCTCCTGGTCATGGACCAGCCATTCGAGCATCTCGGCCGAGCCGTAGGCCGTGTCGGCGGTCAGCCGCTCCGGGTGCAGCCCGAGACGCTCGTCGGTGCGCTCGATCATCGTGCGGCAGGCGGCGAGCTCGCCTTGGCGCACCGCCGTGGAGGGCTCGACGTCCACGATCACGGCGTGCTCGAGATCGATCAGGTAGTTGGTGCAGTAGGCGAAGCTCGCAGGTCCCGCCTGGGCCGCCGTCCAGCGCGAGGCTGGATCTGAGAGCGACAGGTACTTGGGCGTCACCGGCGTGGCAGCGCCGAAGGCCTCCTCATCCAGCACCGCCAGGTATTCCTGCACCGCCCGGCTTGCCGCCTCGGGTGGCAGGCCCGCAGCGCCCTCGACCGCGGTCCTATGCCGGCTGGCGTCCGCGCGGATTATGCTCGCATCGACGGCGAAGCCCTCGCCGCCGACCAAGCCCTCGGCCATGCAGCGCCGTACCACGCTCTCGAAGAGCTCGCGCAGCAGGTCGCTGTCGCGGAAGCGGCCGTGCCGGTTTTTGGAGAAGGTGGAGTGGTCCGGCACGTCCCCGTCCAGCCCCAGGCGGCAGAACCAGCGGTAGGCCAGGTTGAGGTGGACCTCATCGCATAGCCGCCGCTCAGACCGGATGCCGAGGCAGTAGCCCACGAGCAGCATCCGGATCATCAGCTCGGGATCGATCGAAGGGCGGCCGATCAGACTGTAGAACGGGGCCAGGTGCGCCCGCACGCCCTGCAAGTCCACGAAGCGGTCGATGGCCCGTAATAGGTGATCTTGCGGCACGTGCCGGTCCAAGGAGAACTCGTAGAACAGCTTCGCCTGATCGACCTGCCGCTCGCCCATCATGCCGGCACCCTCCTGCTGAACAGGAGTGAATCAGGCCAGAGTCACCGCTTCAACCGGCCTTTTTCAACACAATCGGTGG
>DASZSL010000041.1:0-37090 GCA_035548715.1 Dongiaceae bacterium | reverse complement strand
TTAGCGCCTTCCGGGGCCTTCGATGCCGAGATAGTGCAGCCGCTTCAATTCCTGGCGGCCGCGCGTCACGTTGTCGAGGATGAGGCCGCAGGTCAAGGAGAGGGAGGCCAGCACCATCATGCCGGTGGTGAGCACGGCGGTCGGCAGGCGCGGCACCAGGCCGGTCTGGAAATAGGTGATGACCAGCGGGATCGCCAGCAGGACCGAGGCCGCGGCCAGCACCGCGGCGATCGAGGTGAAGAACGACAACGGCCGCTGGAGCTGGTAGAGCCGGATGATGGTGGTCAGGATCCGCCAGCCGTCGCGATAGGTGTGGAGCTTGCTCGCCGAGCCTTCGGGGCGCGCGTAATAAGGCGTCTCGACCTCGCCGATCGGCATCCGGAGCTCCAGCGCGTGCACGGTGAGCTCGGTCTCGATCTCGAAACCGGTGGCGAGCGCCGGGAACGACTTCACGAAGCGCCGGGAGAACACGCGATAGCCGCTGAGGATGTCGGTGAAGGCGCGGCCGAACACATGGGCGACGAACTCGGTCAGCAGGCGGTTGCCGAAACGATGGCCGCGGCGATAGGCGGCGCTCTCGGAATCGCGGCGGCAGCCGACCACCATGTCGAGCCCGTCCTGCAGCAGCCGGTCGACCATCGCCGGCGCCGAGGCGGCGTCGTAGGTGGCATCGCCATCGACCAGCAGATACACGTCCGCCTCGACATCGGCGAACATGCGGCGCACCACGTGGCCCTTGCCCTGCTGCTGGACGTGCCGGGTCTCCGCCCCCGCTTTCGCCGCAAGCGCGACGGTGGCGTCGGTCGAATTGTTGTCGAAGACCATGATGCGGGCGCCGGGCAAGGCGGCGCGGAAGCCGCCGACCACGCGCTCGATCGCCGCCGCCTCGTTGTAGCAGGGGACCAGCACCGCCAGGCGCAGGTCCTTGAACCGGTCCCCGGTATCGAGCCGGATCGGCTCGGCCGGCGACGATGTGCGGCTGCTCGAGTTCATGCGCCCGATCTCGTTGCTGTCCGGAACGATTCGCGGTAACGGGTTAACAACGCGTGAACGCCCGATCCGAGAATCAACCCCCCGACTCGCCGATGCCAAGCCAGACAGGACCGCATCTTACACCGGCGCTTCCCGCCCGGCGGCGCTTTTTCCGTGCCGCCTGGCTGGTGCCGCTGGTCGTCGGCGCCCTGTCGCTCGCCCTCGGCCTGGTGGCGCGCTATCTCTGGATCGAGCCCCGGGAGATGGGTCTTGCCTGCGCCGCCCTGCCCCCACCCTGGTGGTGCGCTCCGCGCGTGGCCGCCGTTTACGTGCATCAATATAACGGCTGGGGCCTGGCGGCCTTGGCCGCCGGGCTGATCGCCCTCGTGTTCCGGGTCTACTGGCTGGCGCTGGTCGGGCTGGCGGTCGGCCTGATCGGCCTCGTCCTCTACAATGCCGGGCTGGCCGCGGTCGGCCTCCTGGCGGCCTTGCTGCTGATCGTCAGGCGCTGAACGATCCCGCGCCAGGCGCCGATCCCGGGGGCGGCCAGCAGCAGGGTGAAGCCGCACCAGATGTCGGCCATCAGGTTGAGCGGCGTCTCGTTGCAGAAGATGAAGACCGCCGTCCCCGCCAGCAGCAAGGCGAAGCCCGCCTCCTCGCGCCGATCCGCTTCCGCACGCCAGAGGCCGCGCCGCGCGACATCGGCCGCGAAGAAGAACAGCGCCGGCACCAGGTAGGCGGCGACCGGGAAATCGCGGTAGCGCGGATCGAAGCAGAGGCCGAGCGAGACCGTCGCGGCGCCGACCAGCGCCGCGAGGCGCAGCACGGCGAGCGCCTGGCGGAGGCTGGGCCGCAGCCAGGGACGGCGCAGCCACACCACCGCCTCCAGCAGCGAGCCGCCCGCCGCGCGCAGCTCTCCGCCGAGCGTTGCCGCGATCAGCAGGACGGCGGTCGCGAGCGCCGTGAGGCCGATCAGGCATTCGAGCAGCCATTCCCAATCGACCAGCCAGGTCGGGTCGTAGCGCGCGACCAGCCAGCCATGGGGGAAATGCAGCGTGAGCGCGAGGCCGGCGATCATGGCGCCCAGCGCGCTCAGCCAGCGCGCGCGTCCTGAAGAGGCGTGGCGCCAGAAGCGCGCGAGCGCCAGGATGCCGATCCCGAGCGCGACCGACACGGCCGCGCGGATCGGCCAGCCCGGATAGTCGCTGACCGGCGCGGTCCAGGAGAATTTCGGCGTGCGGTCCTCGTTGTAGAGGCCCCAGAAGCCGCCGGCCGTGCCTTCCTGCCAGCGCTTCCACGGCTGGTCGAAGGCCTCGATGAAGTTGTAATCGACATCCGCCGACTTGGCGTAGACCAGGAACTCGCGCAGATAGCGCGCCTCGTTGACCCGCGAGGGCGCCGCGTTCTCGCGCCAGCGCCCGGCGCTGGGCCAGCCGGTCTCGCCGACCATGATGGTCTTGCCGGGGAAGGCCGCGCGCACCTTGGCGACGATGTCCTCGAGATGGCGCACGCCTTCGCCGACCGGCAGCGGCTGGTCCTCCCAATAAGGCAGGACATGGATGGTGACGAAGTCGACCGAATCCTTCAGCACCGGCGGCGCCTTCAGCCAGAACTCCCAGACATCGGCATAGGTGACGGGGCGCCCGCTCTCGCGCCGCACCCGCGTCGCGATCTCGGCCAGCGTCTCGCCGCGCTGCTCGCCGCGCAGCAGCACCTCGTTGCCGACGATGATCGCCTTGACCGTGTCGGGATGCGCCTTGGCGAGCTCGACCGCGAGCGCGATCTGCCGCTCGTTGGCCGCCGGATCGCGGCCGATCCAGATGCCGAGCAGCACCTGCATGCCGAGCCCGGCGGCGACCGGCACCACCTGGTCGAGCCCCTGATCGACCGCGTAGGTGCGCACGCAATTGGTGGTCGGCTGGAGCTGCTTCAGATCCTGCTCGATCTGCGCCTTGGGGATCATCAGCGTCGGATCGAACGGCGTCTGGTCGCCGCGGAACGGCGTGTAGCTGGCGCAATGGAGCTTCGGTTCAGGGGCGGGCGGCAGATCGACCGGCCAGCCGAGCCAGGCCCAGGCGCCCGTCATCAGCGCCGCCGAGACGATCAGCGGCGCGAGCCAGGCCCCCCATTGGGACGATGGGGGCGCCCGCATCGAGCCTTACTTGCCCTTGCCGAACTGCGGATTGGCGAGCGCTATGCCCGGCAGCGGCTGCTCCTCGCGGCCGAAGGGCAGCACCGCCAGCATCGACATGATGGTCGCCGCCACGAAGGGCAGCGACTGCACGAAGAGCAGGACCGCCCACAGCATCGCCGCCGGCTCGAAGGCGCCGCGGGTGAAGACGACCCAGAAGCCGCTGCCGATCAGGATGGCGGCGATCAGCGTCTCTTCCCAGGCATCGACCAGGCCCTGCACGAAGGCCGGCGCGTTCTCCAGCTTCGGCGTGCGGTGGAACGGCAGGTTGTTGGTGAAGACGCCGCGCCAGACCGCCTTGGCCACGGAATAGGAGAGCGCGAGGCCGGCCAGCGAGGCGGCGACGTTGTCGAGCGTGCTGCAGGGCACCTTCTGCGAATAGAGCCAGAGCGACTTGCCGACCTTGAAGAAGAACATGCCGAGCGTCACGACGAGATAGAGCGTCAGCGGCGGCTGCATCAGGTTCGGCGCGAGGATCATGCCCGCGGTCCAGACCAGGGCCAGCAGGATGAAGGAGAGCTGCAGCCCGTCGGCGATCCAGGGCAGCCAGCCGGCCAGGAACTGGTAGCGCTGCTCGGGCCGCAGTCGCGAGCCCGAGAACGGCAGCAGGTCGCGCCAATGCCGCTTCATGATCATCATCGCGCCGTAGGCCCAGCGATAGCGCTGCTTCCTGTAGGCGACGAAGCTGTCCGGCATCAGGCCCTTGCCGTAGCTCTTCTCGGTGTAGATCGCCTTGTGGCCGGCCTCGAACAGCCTGAGGCCGAGCTCGGCGTCCTCGGTGATGCACCACTCGGCCCAGCCGCCGACCTGGACCAGCGCCGATTTGCGGATCAGCGCCATGGTGCCGTGCTGGATGATCGCGTTCTTCTCGTCGCGGGTCTTCATGCCGAGATAGAAGAAGCCGGCATATTCCCAGAAGCACATCCGCTTGAAGAGATCGCTGTTGCCGTCGCGATAGTCCTGCGGCGCCTGCACCAGCGCCACCGTCGGGTCGGCGAAATGCGGCGCGAGGTCGGAGAGCCAGGTCGGCCGCACGATGTAGTCGCTGTCGATGGTCGCGATGATCTCGGCGTCGGGGTCGGTCTGCGTCAGGCCGTAGTTCAAGGCGCCTGCCTTGAAGCCCGGCCATTTCGGCAGGTGGAAGAACTTGAAGTTCGGCCGGCCGAGCTGGTTGATATAGGCCTCGACCGGCTTCCAGACCGCGTCGTCCTTGGTGTTGTTGTCGATGACCAGGACCTCGAAATCCGGGTACTGGAGCCGCTCCAGCGCCTGGATGGTCTCGATCATCATCTCCGGCGGCTCGTTGTAGCAGGGCACGTGCACCGAGACCTTCGGCAGCTTCCAGCGCCGCGGCACCGGCGGCGGCGCCAGGCGCCGCTGGGTCTGGCCGAGCCAGAGGTTGACCGCCATCTCCAGCCCTTCGACCAGGAAGATGGTGACCAGCAGGAACACCGCCGGCGCGATCATGACGAGGGCGACGATGTCGAGCCAGGTGAGGTAGAGCTGGCTGTAATCGGCGTAGATCCACACACCCGTCATCACGCCGCCGCAGCCCAGCAGAGCGACGAAGAACCGGCCGCGCCGGGTCAGGCCCAGCTCGCCGCGCATCATCCAGAGCGCGAAGGGCAGGCCGAGGCCGATGGTCGCCAGCGCGAGCCAGCGCCAGTTCTGGTAATTGACCAGGATGCCCTGCAGCGCGGGCTTGGCCTGGCGATCGGCGTTCCAGATGCCCCAATAGGCGCCGACGCCGCCCTCGGTGTTGATCTTCCAGGGCTCGTCGAAGGCCTCGATGATGTTGTAGTCGATGTCGTACTTCTTCGCCTCGACCAGGAACTTGCGCAGGAAGATGCCCTGGTTGATCGGCGAGGCGACGGCGCCTTCGCCGCCATTGGCCTTGTCGACCCGGGTCAGGCCCTCGCTCGGCCAGCCCACTTCGGCGATCAGGATGCGCTTGTTCGGGAAGGCCTGCTTCACGAGATTGTAGTTCGCGATCACCTGATCGACCGCCTTGTCCACCGAGACGCCGTTCCAGAACGGCAGGATGTGAACGGCGATGAAATCGACCTCGGAGGCGAGCCTCGCGTATTTCGGGTCGAGCCAGATGTGGAACGGCTCGGCGGTCGAGACCGGCAGTTCGGTGCCGGCCTTCACCTCGCGGATGTAATGCAGCAGGTCGTCCTGGCTGACGAGATTGTGCAGCTGGCTCTCGTTGCCGACGATGAGCTGGTTGACGCCCGGCACCGACTTGGCGATGCCGATCAGGCTGCGGACCTCTTCCTCGTTCTTCTTCGGGTCGACGTCGATCCAGGCGCCGGCGGTGACGCTCAGCCCGTACTGGCTGGCGAGCGCCGGGATCTGCGCGCTGATGCCGGTCGCCTCATAGGTGCGGACCGAGCGCGCCTTGCCGGCGATGAGCTGCAGGTCCTGCTTGATCTCGTCGATGGTCGGCGCGCGCTTGGCGAGCGTGTTGGGATCCTGGCGCCATGCCGAGTAGGACAGGCCGTTGAGGTTGTCCTTCCACGGCTCTTCCACGACCGGCTGATTCATCAGGACCCAGGCAGCGGCAAAGATCGCCGCGGCAGCGAGGCCGATCAGCCAGTTCGAGATACGCATTTGAGGTCCTGGTGTTTTCCGACGTCGTCAACGCCGGCTTCACTGCCGGTTGGGCGTGTGGCGTCGCAGCAGGATTTTCGCTTTTTCCCTCGGCTTTTCAAGGGGGGGCATTGTCGCAACCGCGTGATTTACCAAACACCTGTCGGTCACAACGCCCTGCTTAGGAGGGGGTTCCGCAACTCGGCAAGAACATGTCCGCGACGATTCCGTCGCGGCTGTTAACCAAGCTCCTTGAAGCGATCCATGGCGCCGACCAGCGCCGCCCGGATTCCCGGCTCCATCGCCGAATGCCCGGCATCGGGAATGACGTGATAGGCGGCTTCCGGCCAGGCGTGGTGCAGCTCGTCGGCGGTGCGGATCGGGCAGACCAGGTCGTAGCGCCCCTGGACCACCACGGTCGGGATCTTGCGGAGCTTCTGGATATTGGCCAGCAGATGGTTCTCCGGCAGGAAGATGTCGTTGATGAAGTAATGGGCCTCCATGCGCGCGAGGCCCAGGGCCAGCACGTCGCCGGCGAAGGCGCGCACCGTCTCCGGGCTCGGCAGCAGGGTCGAGCAGGACCCCTCGTAGACGCTCCAGGCCTTGGCGGCCGGCATATGGATGGCCGGATTGGGATCCATCAAGCGTTTGTGATAGGCCTTCAGCAGGTCGGAGCGCTCGGCCTCGGGGATGTGGCCCGAGAAGGCCCGCCAGGCCTCCGGCGCCAGCTCGCGCAAGCCGTAGAGAAACCAGTCGATTTCCGACTTCCGGCAGAGAAAGATGCCGCGCAGCGCCAGGCCCCGCACGCGGTCCGGATGGGATTCGGCATAGGCGATGGCGAGGGTCGAGCCCCAGGAACCGCCGAACACGAACCAGGTGTCGATCGAGAGGTGCTTGCGGAGCCTCTCGATGTCCTGGACCAGGAGCGGCGTCGTGTTGTCGCGGATCTCGCCCAGCGGCCTGGAGCGGCCGGAGCCGCGCTGGTCGAAGACGACGATGCGGTAATGGTCGGGATCGAAGAACCGGCGATGGGTCGCGTTGGCGCCCGCGCCGGGCCCGCCGTGGAGGAACACGACCGGGACGCCCTTGGGATTGCCGGACTGCTCGTAATACATTTGATGCAGGCCATCCAGCACGAGCATTCCGGTGTCAAAGGGCTCGATCTCGGGGTACAGGTCTCTGCTCGCCATCACGCGATTTCCAACGATTTCCGGGAATGAATATTGAGGTGAGGCCGCTTTCTTACACGTCCCGGCGAACCCTGCTCAACCGCTTTATCTCAGGGTGCCTTGCCGGGCAGTTCGCCGCGGCCGGCCTGGGTTTGGCCCTGCCATACCGGCGCGCCGCGGCGGAATGGTCGGCGCCGGAGCCGGCGCAAGCGGCAACCGCGCTCGACGGCGACACGCTGCGGCTCGCTGCGGGCGCCGAGGTCCGGCTGATCGGCCTCGAGGCCCCGAAGCCGGGGCTGGCGCCGGGCGATGCGGCCATGGCCGAGCTCGCCGCCGCGGCGACCGCATCGCTGCAGACGCTCGCCGCCGCCGGCGTCGCGCTGCGCACCGACGTGCTGCGGCAGGACCGCTACGGCCGCCGGCTCGCCCAGGTGTTCGCGCCCGACGGCCGCTGGCTCCAGGCCGCACAGGTCGCCGCCGGCCTGGCCCGGGTCCATGGCGACGGCAGCAACCGCACCGGTCTCGCCGACCTCCTGGCGCAGGAGCGTGCGGCACGCGACGCGCGGCGCGGTCTCTGGCGCCACCCGGCCTTCCGCGTGCGCCGGGCCGACGATCCCCGCCTCGGGCGGCTTGCCGGGAGCTTTCAGCTCGTCGCGGGACGGGCGGTGGCGGCCGCGATCGTCCGCGACACCGGCTATGTGAATTTCGGCGCCGACCGCCGCACCGACTTCACCCTGGTCCTGCGCAAGCCGGTCCTCGCCATGCTCGACCCGGCTGTGCTTGACTTCGCCCGGCTGGGCGCGCGGGCGATTCGCTGCCGGGGCTGGATCGACCTGCACGATGGGCCGAGCATGGACCTCTCATGCCCGGAACAAATGGAACTGCTGGAGGCTTGAAACTCATCATGAACCGCCATCCGCTCGCCCCGCTCCTCGTTGCCTTGGCCGCCCTGGGCTTGAGCGGCTGCAACTACGCGACCAGCCCGGCGACCGGCCGCCAGTTCCTGTCGCCGGTCTCGGAGAAGCAGGAAGCCCAGATGGGCGCCGAGGAGCATCCCAAGATCCTGGCCGAGTTCGGCGGCGCCTACGCGGAGAAGCCCAACCTCAACGCCTATGTGAACCAGATCGGGCAAGCGGTCGCGCAGCACGCCGAGCGCAAGGACGTCGCCTACACCTTCACCGTGCTCAACAGCGAGGAGATCAACGCCTTCGCGCTGCCCGGCGGCTACGTCTACGTGACCCGCGGCCTGGTGGCGCTGGCCAACAACGAGGCCGAGCTCGCCGGCGTGCTCGGCCACGAGATCGGCCATGTGAACGCCCGCCACACCGCCGAGCGCATGGGCCAGCAGCAACAGGCGCAGATCGGCGTCGCGGGGATCTCCATTCTCGCCCAGATCCTCGGCGGCGAGCAGGTCGGCCAGATGGTCGGCGGCCTTGCCCAGCAGGGCGGCGAGATCTATCTCGGGCAGTATTCGCAGAGCCAGGAATTCGAGGCCGATTCGCTCGGCGTGCGCTACATCGCCAAGACCGGCTACGACCCGCAGGCGATGGCGAGCTTTCTCGACAGCCTGGACCAGGACGTCCATCTCGAGGCCAAGGTCGCCGGCAGCCCGGAGGCCGCCGACGCCTACAGCATGACCCAGTCGCATCCCAGGACGCCGGACCGCGTGCAGCGCGCGATCGCCGAGGCCAACATCCCGGTCGCCAACCCGGCGGTGAACCGCGACCGCTTCCTCTCGCAGATCAACGGCATGACCTGGGGCGCCGATCCGCGCGAGGGCGTGATCAAGGGCTCGACCTTCATCCATCCCGGCCTGCGCTTCGCCTTCGACGCGCCCAAGGGCATGAAGCTCGCCAACTCGCCCTCCGAGGTGGTCGGGCAGGGCGGCAACGCGGTCCTGATCTTCGATCTCGCCGATCCCGCGCCCGACGGCGCGCTTTCGGACTACATCGCGTCGGGCTGGCAGAAGGGGGCCAGGATCCAGGACGTGCAGTCGTTCCAGGTGAACGGCATGGAGGCGGCGACCGGCGTCGCCCAGGCGACGCTGCAGGACACGCAGGTCACGGTTCGCCTGGTGGCGATCCGCAAGAGCGCCAGCGAGGTCTACCGCTTCATCTTCGCCACGCCGCCCGGGAATTTCGACGCGGCCGACAAGACGTTCATCGCCGCGGCCCGGAGCTTCCGCGAGATCAGCGCCCAGGATGCCGCCGGCTACCGGCCCAAGCACATCCAGGTCGTCACCGTGCGGCCCGGCGACACGGTCACCGCGCTCGCCGGGCGCATGCGGACCGACGAGGCGCAGGCCGACTGGTTCCGGGTGATCAACCATCTCTCCGCGGACGCGGCCCTGCAGGCCGGGCAGAAGGTGAAGCTCATTGTCGATTGAGCCGCCGCGCGCCCGCCGCGAGTGCTAGAACAGCCCGATGCTCCCGATCTCATGCCGATGAGCCGCCGCCTGCGCGCGCCGATCTGGCTGGTGCTGGCCCTGGCCTTCGCCGGCCTCGTCCTCGTCACGACCGCCGTCATCGCCGGCCGGCTCTACACCGCCGCCTTCCGCAGCACCGGCGAGCTGGTCGCCGAGATGGGCGACCAGCGCCTGACGGCGCTCTCGGAGGCCCTGAAGGCCGAGCTCCAGCCGGCACAGGATTCGTCGAATTTCATCGCCCAGTACATCCTCTCCGGCGGCGTCTCCCTCGCCGACGACCGCCGCATCGAGGATCTGCTGCTGGGCTCGCTCGCCGCCTCGCCCCAGGTGATCGGCGTGGCGCTGATCCGCCCCGACCTCTATGCCGTCGCCGCGGCGCGCACGTCCGGCGGCGAGCCTTTCGCGACCAGCGCGGGCTCGGCGCTGACCGACCCCCTGTTCCGCCTCGCCTGGCGCACCGGCGCCGCCATGCCGGGGCCGGACTGGGGCCCGCCGCTCTACGCGCCGGGCCTCAAGGTCAGCGGCCTGCCGCTGCTGGCGCCGTTGCGGCGCAATGGCGAGGTCATCGCCGTGGTGGCGACCCTGATCTCCGTGCCGGAGCTCGCGACCCATGTGCTGCAGCGGGTCGGCGACGGCGGCGTCACCGCCTTCGTGCTGCTGGACGACAATTCGGTCCTGGTGCACCCGGCGCTGGCCACCGGGCGGTTCGCCCCCACGGTGGACCAGCCGCTGCCCACCGCCGCCCAGCTCTCCGATCCGATCCTCAACGCCTTTCACCCGATGCAGGGCGACGACCCGTCGATGCATCCGCGCGTGCCGCTGAAATTCTTCCTGCAGCAGGCGGTGATCAACGACGTGCGGCGGCTCTACCTCTTCCGCAAGATCGACGTCATCGGCTCGCGGCCGTGGACCGCCGCGCTGGTCTTCAATGCCGCGGAGCTCGAGGGCGAGTTCCAGAGCCTGCGGATCGCCCTCTGGGTCTCGATCGGCGTGGCGACGCTCGCGGCCTTTGCGGCGATCCTGCTCGGCCGCTCGATCAGCCGGCCGATCCACGACTTCGCCGCGGCGGCCCGGCGCCTGGCGGCGCTGGAGATCGACCGCACGCAGCCGATGCGCGGCAGCTGGCTGCGGGAGTTCGACATGGCGGCCGAGGCCTATAACGGCATGCGCTCGGGCCTCACCTGGCTGTCGACCTACGTGCCGCGCGCCCTGGTGCCGGTGCTGATGCAGCCGGAGAGCGCCGCCTCCTTCACCTCCAAGGAGCGCGAGGTCACGGTACTGTTCACCGACATCGTCGGCTTCACCGCGATCGGCCAGCGCCTGAGCGCGCCGGCGCTGGCGCGGTTCATCAACCGCCACTTCGCCATGCTGGGCATGGCGATCGAGGCCGAAGGCGGCACCATCGACAAGTATATCGGCGATTCCGTCATGGCCTTCTGGGGCGCACCCAGCGCCCAGGCCGACCATGCCGAGCGGGCGGTCCGCGCCGCGCTGGAGATCGCCCGCCGGATGCGCTCCGACAACGAGCGGCGGCGGCGCAAGGGCTTCAATCCGGTCAGGATGCGGATCGGCATCCACAGCGGCCTGGCGCTGGCCGGCAATATCGGCGCGCCGGGGCGCATCAACTACACCCTGGTCGGCGACACCGTGAACGTCGCCCAGCGCCTGGAGCAGTTCGGCAAGGAGATCGACGACGGCCAGGCCGACGTCATCATCGCCGTCAGCCGGGCGGTGGCCGACCGCCTGCCGGTGGAGATCGAGACCGTCCCGCTCGGGACGCATCGCATCATGGAACGCGGCGAGCCGGTGGAGGTCTACCGGATCGTCGCGCCGCCGGCCGAGGCGCCGGCGGAGACGCCGGCTACGCCTCCACCAGATTGAGCAGCTCGCCCCTGGGGTCGAGCAGGGCGGCGAGCGCCTTGCCGCCATAGCCGCAGCCACCGTCGATGGTCAGCGTGAAGGCGGTGGCGCTCGGCCCCTGATGCGAATGGTCGTAGCCGCGCACGACGCGCAGGAACTCGCCGTAGGGATGGTTGAGCGCGGCAAAGCCCGGGCTGCCCCACCAGAGATTGTCGCCCTGGGCCGAGAGCGGCCGCTCGGGATCGAGGCCGGCATGGACGAAAAGCAGGCCCTGGTCGTCGGTATAGGCGGCGCGGCGCGTGCTGTTCATCAGCGCCGCATGGCCGGGCCGTGCCTGCATGGCGGCGCGCAGGCTGTTGGTCCAGCGGGTGATGGCGAGCGCGCCTTCGCGGCAGTGGATGATCCCCTGGTGCGGATCGCCGCCATAGGCGGTGATGGTGGCGCCGACGCCCTGCTGCAGCATCCAGGGCAGCACCTCCTTCGGATTGGGCGCGAACTGGAGCTGGAGGAGCTTCGACCACATCTCCTCCTGCTGGCCGCGGAGATAGACCACGTCATAGGCGAACATGCGCGGCCGGGCGATGATCTGGCGGCGGAACGAGATCAGCTCGTCGATCGTGCCGGCGACGTCGGGGCCTCGCCCCAGGAACCCGCCGAGATAGACCAGCCGGTCGCCGGGCTCGAATTGCGGCTCGATGAAGGCGTGGAGCGCCCTGAGGCGCGCCATGTCGCCATGGACCGGCGAGACCGCCCAGATGCGCTGCGGCTTCCTGAGCACCGCGAACTTTTCCGGTTCCTGTGCGGCGTCCAGCATCGCCACTCCGCGCGGGGGATTGGTGCGCCGCTCGAATCGAGCGCGCCCCGGACTGTAACAGTTTCGGATTCAGGGAAGGAAGGGCCGCGCGGTCGCGCGAGGTGCCGTCCGGATCGGGCGATGCCCCATCGGACACCCCCGACGGATGACGCCGGTTGGGGAACCGGTGATGCCATCCGTCGCTTGCGGTTGGGACCGCTGGGGGCCTCTCCGAGGAGAGAGCGCGTGGGACGGGGCAGCACCCCGTCCGATTCGCTCAGAAGGTCGCCTCAGGCGGCCTTCAAGACCTGATGCAGGCGCTGCGTCGCCTGCGTTTCGTCGATCCCGTCGATCGCCGCCAGCTCCCGCACCAGGCGGTCGAGGGCTGCCTGGTAGATCTGGCGCTCGCTGTAGGACTGGTCCGGCTGATCGGCGTTGCGGTGCAGGTCGCGCACCACTTCCGCGATCGAGACCGGGTCGCCGGAATTGATCTTGGCCTCGTATTCCTGGGCGCGGCGCGACCACATCGCGCGCTTCACCCGCGACCGGCCCTTGAGGGTCTGCAGCGCCGTCTCCATCACCTTGCGGGAGGAGAGCTTGCGCAGGCCCGAATTGCGCGCCTTGGCCACCGGCACGCGCAGGGTCATGCGGTCCTTGTCGAAACTGATGATGATGACCTGAAGGGTGTGGCCGGAAATGTCCTGGCTCTCGACGCCGAGAACCTTGCCGACGCCGTGCGTCGGGTAGACCACGAAATCGCCCTTCTTGAAGCCCCCGTTCTTGTCCTTATCCTTGGCTGCGACAGCCTTCTTCTTGTCGACCACGTTCCGCTCCCAATCCGATCCGTCATCCATGCGCGGGCTGACCTCAGCCGGCGCGGGTCACGCCAATTCGGGGCACAAGCAGACGCCCTCCGGATAGGCCCTATCCGAATTGCGAAATCCCCGATTTGAGGCTTGGACGGCCGCGGAATTGGTTAACTTTCCGCCACAAAACCGCCCCAACGACCTACCCGCCTTATATATCAGAAAGGGGGCTCGGTTTCAAGGAAACGCAGCTATGCGCGCATCGCAGTCATGGTCTTTCGCGCCCCCACACCGGGAGCGACGGGACCAGGGACCTAAGCTCTAACGCCCTGAAAAGTCAGGACTTCGCCGGCTCGGCGCTGAAATGCTTGGCGAACTTGTCGGCGACGCCCTTCCACTGGTCGGCATCCGCCGGGGCCTCGCCCTTACGGGTGATGTTGGGCCATTTCGCCGCATATTCGCGGTTGATCTCCAGCCACTTCTCCATGCCGCTTTCGCTGTCGGGCAGGATCGCATCGGCCGGGCATTCGGGCTCGCAGACACCGCAGTCGATGCATTCGTCGGGGCTGATCACCAGCATGTTCTCGCCGGCATAGAAACAGTCGACCGGGCAGACCTCCACGCAGTCCATGTACTTGCACTTGATGCAGGCCTCGGTGACGACATACGCCATGACAGAGCTCCGAAAATACACCGGGCGCCCGTGAAACCGCCCGTCAGACAGGTGCGCTGACTAGCATGGGGACCCAGGCCGCGCAACAGACGGCGCCCTCAAGGCTGGTATCGGTCTTTGGCGGCCCTATTCCTCGCCGCGCAGCCGATCGGTCAGGCGACGCTCGCGCTTGGTCGGGCGCCCGGCGCCCTCCTCCCTGACCGCGACCAGGGGCTCGACTGCAACGGATTTGGGCCTCGGCGGATCGAGATCCTCGTAGAGCAGGCGCGCCTCCGGCGCCCCGCCGCGCCGGGCGGCGAGGGCGAGCACCTTGATGATGCGGATATGCGGGCCGAGCGCGAAGGTCAGGACGTCGCCGGGACGGATCGGATGATGCGCCTTCTCGGTCGGCTGCCCGTTCACGCGGAAGCGCGCCTCGGTCACGATCTTGGCGGCGCTGGTGCGCGTGCGTGCGAAACGGGCGAACCACAGCCACTTGTCGACGCGGAGGGTGTCGGTCATGACGCCGACGCCCGGGTGGTCGGAGTCTTGGCGCGGCTCTCCCACCAGCCTCCCCCGAAGACGGGGGAGGCGTTTCCCGGTCCCGTCTCCGGCTGCAAGCCGATCATCGCCGCTCGAACTTGATGCCGGCGAGCGCGGCGAAAGGCGAGTTCGCCGGAACCGGCGGCTTCTCCGGCTGCCGGCGGCGGCGCGGCTTGCGGAACTTGCGCGGCGCGCTCTCCTCGGCGGGCTTGGCGCCGTGGGCATGGTAGCCCAGCGCCCGCATCACCGCCTCGAGCGCCTCGACGTCGAGCTTGCAGGCCGCCGCGGTCTCCGCATCGGCAACCAGCGGCCCGGCCTTCGCGCGCCGCCGCAGCAGCGCCGCCACGTTCTCCAGCGCGCCGAACTCGAAGAGCCGGCCGCCGATGCTGCGCTGGCCGCGCGCCAGCAGCATCGCTTCGTCCGGCGCCTGGTCCTTGACCGCCGCCGGGTCCTCGCCGCGGCTGACCGCCAGCAGCAGCGCGAGCAGCTTGCGCTGCCGCTTGTCGTTGAGGCCGCCGATCCACACCGTCTCGCGCCCGAACCGGACGCCGAGCGCCGCCAAGGCCGCGCGCTCCCCGGCGCCCAGCCCGTTGACCTGGTCGGCCAGCCGGCGGCGCGGCAGCGCGCCCAGATGCTCGATCAACTGGAACACGATGCCGCGCAGCACCGGCGGCAGCTCCGCCCTGGCCGCCAGCGCCAGCGGCCGCAGCCGCCGGCGGATCGCATGATCGACGGTGAATCTCAGCCGGTCCTCGACCGCGCGGCGCTGGCGACTCTCCAGCAGGTCGTCGTGCAGCAGCCGGAGCGAAGGCTTCAACGGCGTCTCGCCGGCGATCAGCGCGGCGATCTCGGCGCCGCGCCAGACGATCCGCCCGCGGGGGCTGATCGCGAACGCGCCGTCGGGGTCCGCCACCAGCGCCTGCACCCGCGCGGCGATGGCGGGATCGAGGATGCGCCGCGCCGCGGCCAGCATCGCCCGCACCTCGTCGGGCTTCGCATCCTCGGCGCGGCGGAAGCGGAAGCCTTCGAGCCGCCCGACCGCATGGCCCTCGACGACGACGGCGCCGTCATCCGCCACGGCGCCCTCGATCTCGTCGCCGGAGCGCAGGCGCCGGTGCAGCACCGCATGGCGCCGGTCAACGAAGCGCTGGGTCAGCGCCTGGTGCAAGGCCTCCGACAGGCGGTCCTCGACCATCTGGGCGACGCCCTGCCAGTGGCCGGGCTCGTTCACCCAATCGGCGCGGTGCGCGATGTAGCTCCAGGTGCGGATATGCGCGATGCGGCCCGTGAGCTGGTCGATGTCGCCATCGGTGCGGTCGAGCCTGGCGATCTGGTCGGCGACCCATTGCTCCGGCAGCCGGCCCCCCAGGGAGTCGGTGGTCAGGTGCCGATAGAGCTGGCTCAGGAGCCGGATATGCGCATCGGCCATCAGCTTGCGGAAATCCGGGACCTGGCAGACCTCCCAGAGCAGCGCCACGCGCTCGCGGCCGACCGCGAGCTCGGCGAGCTCCGGATCCTTGGTCAGGAGCTCCAGCGCCTGATGGTCCTCGGCGGCGCCCTGGCGGATCAGGCCTTCGACCGGCGGGCGCTCCTGCAGGCTCTCGCGCAGGGTGCGGACGCTGCGGAAATCGAGCGACGAATTGCGCCACATCAGATGCCGCAGCGGATCGAAGCGATGGTTCTCCACCGCCTCGACGGTCTCGGCATCCATCGGCCCGACATCGACGGTGGTGCCGAAGGTGCCGTCGGTCATGTGCCGGCCGGCGCGCCCCGCGATCTGCGCGATCTCCGCCTTGGTCAGCGGGCGCGGGCTTTCGCCGTCGAACTTGCGCAGGCTGGCGAAGGCGACGTGCTTCACGTCCATGTTGAGGCCCATGCCGATCGCGTCGGTCGCGACCAGGTAGTCGACCTCGCCGGATTCGTAGAGCTCGACCTGGGCATTGCGCGTGCGCGGCGAGAGCGCGCCCATCACGATCGCGGCGCCGCCGCGCTGGCGCCGGATGAGATCGGCGATCGCGTAGACGTCGGCCGCGGAGAAGGCGACCGCGGCCGAGCGCGGCGGCAGGCGCGTCAGCTTCTTCGCCCCGGCATAGGTGAGCGAGGAGAAGCGCGGCCGCTGCACGAACTCGACCGCCGGCACCAAAGCGCGGATCCAGCGCTGCACCGTCTCGGCGCCCATGAACATGGTCTCGAGCCGGCCGCGGGCATTGAGGATGCGGTCGGTGAAGATGTGGCCGCGCTCGCGGTCGGCGGCGAGCTGCACCTCGTCCACGGCCAGGAAGTCGACCGGCCGGTCGAGCGGCATGGATTCCACGGTGCAGACGAAATAGCGCGCCGAGCGCGGGACGATCTTCTCCTCGCCGGTCACCAAGGCGGCGGCGGTGACGCCTTTCGCCTTCACCACGCGCTCGTAGTTTTCGCGCGCGAGGAGACGCAGCGGGAAGCCGATCATGCCGCTGGCATGGCCGAGCATCCGCTCCATGGCGAGATGGGTTTTGCCCGTGTTGGTCGGCCCGAGCACGGCCGTGAGGCGCGGGGCGCTCCCGTTCATGCCCTCAATGTCGGGGCTAAACGCCTGGAATGCAAGGCCTGCCCGCCGCCCGACCGACCCGTTTCACCGCGCGTCCGGCATGCGGTATCCTGGGGTTTCAGCGTTTCCGTGCCCCCTTGGTGCCCCATGTCCCGGCTTGCGACGTCCCAGCTTGCGCTCGATCTCCGCTCCTACCCGCACGAAGTCCGCGCCCACGATCACCCGCATCACCAGGTGATCCTGGCGCTGGAAGGCGCCCTCGACATGGAGATCGGCCGGCAGGCGGGCCGGGTCGATCGGGCCGGCGGCGCCCTGGTGCCGGCCGGCACGATGCATGCCTTCGCCGGGATCGGCCGCAACAAGTTCGTGACGCTCGACATCGCCGCGGCTTCCGCCATGGCGCCCCGAACGCTGCTGGCGCGGGGTGCATCGTTCTTCGCCGTGCCGCGCGCCGTCGAGCATCTGCTCGCCTATGTCGATGCGCGCCCTCATTCGCTCCGGGCGGAGATGGATCACGTGGCGCCCTTGCTGGCCGCCGCGCTGACCGCCCCCGAGACCGACGGCGCGATGCCCGAGCCGCTGCAACGGGCCATCGCCTTCCTGCGCCGCGCCCATCGCCGGCCGGTCGCCTGCGACGATGCGGCGCGCGCGGCGGGCCTGAGCACCGCGCGGCTCCACGCCCTGTTCGCGCAATGGATCGGCATGGGCCCGGGCCGCTATCTGTCGGAGATCCGGCTCGGCCATGCGCGCGATCGCCTCGCCGGCGGCGGCGATCCCATCGCCGCGATCGCGCTCGACGCCGGGTTCAGCGAGCAGAGCGCGTTCTCCCGCGCCTTCCGCCGCCGCTACGGCGAGTCGCCCGCCGCCTACCGCCGGCGCGAGAATCGGCACAGGATCCAATAGTTCCGGTCACGCCGGCCGAGGCCGATCGCGGCATGCTCGGCGCCTGGTCCATTCCCGCGGAGCCGACCGATGCGCCTCACCGATTTCAAGATCCTGACCTTCGACTGCTACGGCACGCTGATCGACTGGGAGAGCGGCATCCTCGCGGCCATGCGCCCGCTGCTGGACCGGCTCGGCGGCAGGGTCGATGACGGCACGGCGCTCGAGGTCTTCGCCAGGCACGAATCGGCGATCGAGGCGGCCGAGCCCGCGCTCAACTACCGCAAGCTGCTGGCCAAGACCTATCGCGCGCTGGCCGCGGAATGGGGCGCGACGCCGGGGAACGGCGAAGCGGAGCGCTTCGGCGACTCGGTGCCCGACTGGCCGGCCTTCGCCGATTCGGCGGAGTCGCTGGCGTATCTGAAGCGGCACTACAAGCTCGTGATCCTCTCCAACGTCGACCGCGCGAGCTTCGCCGAGAGCAACCGGCGACTCCGCGTCGTCTTCGACGCGGTCTGCACGGCGGAGGATGTCGGCTCCTACAAGCCGGACCGCCGCAACTTCGAGTTCATGCTGCGCACGGTGAAGGAGAAGTTCGGCGCGTCGCCCGCCGACATCCTGCACACCGCGCAGAGCCTGTTCCACGACCACCAGACCGCCAAGGCGATGGGTCTTGCGACCAACTGGATCGACCGCCGCATGGGCAAGCCCGGCGGCGGCGCGACGAAGCCGGTCACCGGGGTCACGACCGACTTCCACTTCCCCAGCATGGCCGCCTTCGTCGAGGCGCATAAGAAAGAGTTGGCGGAGGCGCATGAGGAGAAATAGCCTCCCCCGTCTTCGGGAAGGCTGGTGGGGGAGGCTGGCGGGGGGAGCCGCAGACCGGGTGGTTATTCTTTCCTTGTGAACCGGAAGAACATCGGCGTGCGGCCCGCGGCGCGCGCCTTCTTCTCGTAGCGCGTCTCGATCGCATCGGCCGGGCGCTCCAGCCAGTCCGAGGGGGACCGCGCCTGCCAGCGGAAGGCCGGATGCACCGGCACATGGCGCAGGACCCATTCCTGATAGGTGGTATCGTCGCTGGCAACGCGCAGCTCGGCGCCGGGGCGCATCAATCCGGCGAGGCGGTCGAGATTGGCCCCGCCGATGAAGCGGCGCTGCTCGTGGCGGCGCTTGGGCCACGGGTCCGGGAACAGGAGGAACACGCGGTCGAGGCTCCGCGGCGCCAGCACGGCCAGCAGCTCCCGCGCATCCTCCGGATGGAGGCGCACGTTCCGCAGACCGGCTTCGGCGATGTGGCCGAGCATCGAGGCGATCCCCGCCTCGAACACCTCGCAGCCGATGAAGCCGATGTCGGGATGGGCCGCGGCCTGCGCCGCGAGATGCTCGCCGCCGCCGAAGCCGATCTCCAGCCAGACCGCACGCGGCGGCGGATCGAACAAGGCGCGCGGGTCGAGCGCCGCGCCCTCGCGCGGAAGCGCCACGGTCAGCTGCGGCAGCAGCGCGTCATAAAGAGAACGCCGGCCCTGTCGGAGCCGGCGTCCCTTGCGACGACCGTAGAACTGAAACGCCTGGCGCCGGCCCTTTTCCTCGGGCATCACCCTCGGCTTCAGGCGAGCGCCGACTTCAGGCTGGGAACGAGGTCGGTCTTCTCCCAGGAGAAGCCGCCGTCCTTCTCCGGCTCGCGGCCGAAATGGCCGTAGGACGAGGTCCGCGCATAGATCGGCTTGTTGAGGGCGAGATGCTGGCGGATGCCGCGGGGCGACAGATCCATCACCTCGCCCAGCGTCTTCTCGATCTTGGCCTCATCGACCTTGCCGGTGCCGTAGGTGTCGACATAGATCGACAGCGGCTTGGAGACGCCGATCGCGTAAGCGAGCTGGATGGTGCAGCGGTCGGCGAGACCGGACGCCACCACGTTCTTGGCCAGATAGCGCGCGGCATAGGCGGCCGAGCGGTCGACCTTGGTCGGGTCCTTGCCGGAGAACGCGCCGCCGCCATGCGGGGCGGCGCCGCCATAGGTGTCGACGATGATCTTGCGGCCGGTGAGGCCCGCGTCGCCGTCCGGACCGCCGACCACGAAGCGGCCGGTCGGGTTGACGTAGAATTCCTCCTCCGGGCACATCCAGCCCTTGGGCAGCACCTGCTCGACATAGGGCCGCACGATCTCGCGGACCTGCGCCTGCTCGAGATCGACGCCGTGCTGGGTCGAGACCACGACCGAGGTCGCCTTCACCGGCTTGCCGTTCTGGTAGAGCAGCGTCACCTGGCTCTTGGCGTCGGGGCCGAGGCCCTTCTCCTTGCCGGAGCGGCGCGCCTCGGAGAGCAGCTTCAGGATGCGGTGCGCGTAGTAGATCGGCGCCGGCATCAGGTGCTCGGTCTCGTTGCAGGCATAGCCGAACATGATGCCCTGGTCGCCGGCACCCTCGTCCTTGTTGCCCGCGGCATCGACGCCCTGCGCGATGTCGGCCGACTGCGAATGCACGTAGCACTCGATGTCGGCGTTCTTCCAATGGAAGCCTTCCTGCTCGTAGCCGATGTCCTTGATCGCGGCGCGCGCGGCTTCCTTCAGCTTGTCGTGGGTGATCGAGGCGGGACCGCGCACCTCGCCGGCCAGCACCACCTTGTTGGTGGTGCAGAGCGTTTCGACCGCGACGCGCGAATGCGGGTCACCGGCGAGATAGAGATCGACGATGGTATCGGAGATCCGGTCGCAAACCTTGTCGGGATGCCCTTCGGAAACGCTTTCGCTGGTGAACAAGTAGCTGGATCTGGTCACGCTGAATACCCCGCTCGCGGCCGGAAGGAGATTGTCGGATGGCCCCCGAGGTCCTGACGGGTTCGCGTTGGCCGCGGCCCCCTCGCAGAGCGGGCGCGATGATGGTGGAGCGCCGCGCCGGGGTCAAGCGCGTTTCTCTTGCGATAACCCTTTGAAAATATGACCAAACGCGGCGCCGGCCGCGGGCGGCGCGTCAGTCCTCGTCGCGCAGGCCGCGGGCGATCGACTTGATCAGCTCGAACAGCCGCTTGCGGACCGCGGCGTCGGAGATGCGGTAGTAGGCGCGGACCAGTTCCAGGGTTTCGCGCTTGGCCATCGGGTCCGGCTCGTACTCGACGGTCGGCGGCGTCGCGAGCCCCATGAGGCGGCTCGGGCTCTTCTCCTGGACGTTCGACGGCATCTCGTCGAAGAAGTAGGCGATCGGCACGTCGAGCACGCGCGACAGATCGAACAGACGGCTGGAGCCGACGCGGTTGGCGCCACGCTCGTATTTCTGGACCTGCTGGAAGGTGAGGCCGATCGCTTCGGCGAGTCGCTCCTGGCTCAGACCCAGAAGCGTGCGGCGCAGCCTGATGCGCGAACCGACATGGACGTCGATCGGATTCGGGAACCCCTTGCTGGCCATCCGGCCGGAAGATTTCCGCCCGCGCGACAGCTTGCGTCTTTCCATTTTTCTCGCCAACGGAACCGTCCTGCTCCGCCCCTCGGTTGTGGGCCCACCGTAACGCGCCGAAGTGTATAGACATACAACCATATGCGGTCAACGCTCGAATCCACGGCGTTAATCCTGATTCTTCCGCAGGATCGCACGCACGTGAACGTAGCGGCGCACCGCCGCTGAGAGATTCGTCACAGCCTATGAGATCGAAGGCTTGCCGCGCCCGAACAGCATAGGAACGATGGCGAGCAGGAGCAGCGGCAACACGGCCAGCGTGCCGAAGCGCGCGAACGGCGTCGGCGGGAGCGCCGCCGGCACGGGCGCATCGATCACCGCCTCGACCACCATGGAGGACCGCGTCTCGACCCGGCCATAGGCATCGACCACGGCGGAGATGCCGGTATTGGCCGCGCGCAACAACGGAATACCTTCCTCGACCGCGCGGAAGCGGGCGCTGGCGAAGTGCTGAAACGGTCCCGTGCTGGTGCCGAACCAGCCGTCATTGGTGACGTTGATCAAGACGCCGGGCCGGTCGCTCGGGTCGGTGACGGCGCCGGGAAAGATCGCCTCGTAGCAGATCAGCGGGCTGACCGGCGGCAGGGCGGGCAGATGCAGGGTCCGCGGCCCCGGCCCCGGGCTGAAATTCATCGAGCCGGGCGTGAGCTTGTTGATGAACGGGAAAATCTCACGGAACGGAACATACTCGCCGAGCGGCACCAGGTGGAACTTGTCGGCCGTTCCTAGGATTCGGCCGTCGCGGTCGATCGCGGCCAGAGAGTTCCAGACCTGCGCCAAGGCGCCGCTGGCCGGCGTGCCGCGCGGGGCGCCGGTGATCAGCACGCCGCCCGGCGGCGCCGCCTGGGCCAGCACCGAAACCAGGCCGGGCTCGCGCTCCAGCAGGTAGTTGGCGGCGCTTTCCGGCCAGACCACGGCCTTGACCTTGTCGAAGCCCGGCGTCTGCAGGGTCAAGCGCATCAGCGTCTCGACCTGGCGCGGCCGGTCGTCGGCGGAGACCTTCAGCGACTGGGCGATGTTCGGCTGCACGATGCGCACGAGCGTGTCGCTGTCGGGGACGGTGCTCGAGAGGCGCCACGCGCCGCCGCCATAGAGCGCGCCGAGCACGACCACCATCGCGACGACCGCGTTGCGCGCGATGCGCCGGTCCATGCGCAGCAGCAAGGCCGGCAGCCCGAGCACGAAGACGGTGACGAGGCTCAGGCCCCAGGAACCCCAGAGCGCAGCCGACTGCATCATCGCGTCGCTGCCGCTCCAGACATAGGCCGCGAGGTCCCAGGGATAGCCGGTGAGCAGATGGCCGCGCAGCCATTCGGCGACCGTCCAGGCCGCGGCGAAGAAGGCGATGCCCGCAAACGAGAGCGGATGGCGGATCGATCGCAGGCCGAGCGCCGCCAGTGCCGGGAAGAGCGCCAGATAGGCCGAGAGCCCGCCGATCACGAACGGGATCATCCAGCCGAAGCGCGCCGCGTCGACCAGGAACGATTCCGCGATCCAATAGCTGTTGGCGGCGAAATGCCCGAAGCCCCACCACCAGCCGACGACGAAGGCGGAGCGCCGGCTCGGCGCCTCCGCGGTCAGCCAGATCAGGCCGACCAGCCCGACCATGAAGGCGGGCACGAGATTGAGCGGCGCGAAGCCGAGCCCGGCGACGAGGCCGAGCACGGCGGCGAGGCCGCGCACCTTCCATCCGGCGGTGGCGGCGAGACCCGTCATGAAACGCGGCCTCAGCGGCACCGCGAGGTCGCGCTCCGCCGCCATCACGACTCTTCCTTCGCCGGCTTGGGCGGCACGTTGCGCACGCGCAGGCGCTTCACCCGCCTTGGATCGGCGTCGAGCACCTCGAAGGCGATGCCGGAAGGATGGGTGACCAGCTCGCCGCGCGCCGGCACCCGGTCGGTCAGCGACATCACCAGGCCGCCCAGCGTGTCGATGTCGGCCTCACGCTCCTCCTTGGTCAGGATCGGCCCGACCCGGGCCTCGAAATCCTCGATCGTGGTGCGCGCATTGGCGATCAGCGTGCCGTCGGGACGCTCCACGAGATGCGGCCCGCGCACCACGTCGTGCTCGTCCTCGATCTCGCCGATGATCTGCTCGACCAGGTCCTCGATGGTGACCAGGCCGTCGGTGCCGCCGAACTCATCGACCACCAGCACCATATGCGCGCGCGCCATGCGCATCTGCAGCAGCAGGTCCAGGAGACGGATCGAGGGCGAGACGAAGACCGGCTCGCGGAGGATGCGCTTGAGCTGGAACTTCTCCGGCTCGAAGATCGAAGGCAGCACGTCCTTGATGTGCACCACGCCGATGATGTCGTCGAGATTCTCGCCATAGACCGGCAGGCGCGAATGCCCGTGCTCGCGCACGGTCTGGATCAGGCCCTTCAGGTCGATGTCGTCGGCGACCGCCTTGATGTCGGCGCGCGGCACCATGACGTCATAGGCGGTGAGGTCGCCGAACTTCAGCACGTTCAAGAGCAGGCTGGACTCGGTGCTCTCGAGCGGCATCACGCCGGTCTCGGTCTCCTCGTTCTCCTCGATCAGCTCCTCGATGGCGTCCCTGAGGTCGGTCTCGCCGCCGCGCCGGCGCCAGAGCCGGAACAGGTTCCTCAGCGAGCGCCTCGTGCCGGCTTCCTCGCTGGGGTCCTGGCGCGCGTTGCGAGCCGGGGCATCGGTCATCGGCGGCGACCCTCAGTCCAGCCGGTAGGGATCGGCGATGCCGAGCGCGGCCAGGGCCCGGCGCTCCAGCCTCTCCATCCGTTCCGCGTCCCGGTCGGTCTCATGGTCGTATCCTAGCAGGTGCAGCACGCCGTGCACCATAAGGTGCGCCAGATGGTCCGCGGGCGACTTGCCCTGGGCCTTGGCCTCGCGCCGGACCACGCCCAGCGCCAGCGCGACGTCGCCCAAGTCGACCCGGGCCTTCGCAGCCCGGCCGGGCACCATAGCCGCCGGAAACGACAGAACGTTGGTGGGCCGGTCCTTGCCGCGGAACTCGCGGTTGAGCCGCTTGACTCCGCGGTCGCCCATCAGCGCGACCGAGAGCGCCGCGGTTCCGCCCGGTTTCAGCCCGCGCGGCCGGCGCGCGACCGCGAGCGCGGCGCGCGCGGCGCGGCGCAGCAGCGGCTCGGGATCGCCGACCAGCTTCTGCCAGCCCCGATCGTCGACGATAACGGCGACGGCGGCACGAATCGGCGCGGCGCGCGGCATCGAGCGCGGAATCAGCGGGTGGCGTTCTGCGGCGGCGTGGAGGATGCGCCGTCGCCCGACTTCTTCGTCCCCTTGCGGTCGCGCGCGTCATAGGCGGAGACGATCTTGGCCACCAGGGGATGGCGCACCACGTCGACCTCGGTGAAGCGGGTCACGCCGATGCCGGGCACCTGCTCGACCGCCTCCAGCGCGTCCTTCAGTCCGGACTTCTGCCCGGAAGGCAGATCGATCTGCGTCAGGTCGCCGGTGACCGCCATGCGCGAGCTCTCGCCGAGGCGGGTCAGGAACATCTTCATCTGCATCGGCGTCGTGTTCTGCGCCTCGTCGAGGATGACGAAGGAATGCGCCAGGGTGCGCCCGCGCATGAAAGCGAGCGGCGCGATCTCGATGTCGCCCGAGGACATGCGCTTCACCACCTGCTCGGCCGGCATCATGTCGTAGAGCGCGTCATAGAGCGGCCGGAGATAGGGATCGACCTTCTCCCGGAGATCGCCCGGCAGGAATCCCAGGCGCTCGCCCGCCTCGACCGCGGGGCGCGACAGCACGATGCGGTCGACGCTGCCGCGGGTCAGCATCGCCACCGCGACGGCGACCGCGAGATAGGTCTTGCCGGTGCCGGCGGGGCCGAGGCCGAATACCAGCTCCTTCTCGTGCAGCATGCGCATGTAGCGCGCCTGCATCGCCGAGCGCGGCGTGATGTGCCGGCGCTGGGTGCGGATCGCGGTGCCGTCCTTGGCGTCGGCGCCGAACAGGTTGGGCTCGAGCCCGTCGTCCTGGCGCGCGAGGCGCATCGCCGCATCGACCTCGCCGCGATCGACGTCGAGCCCGCGCTTCAGCCGCTGATAGAGGCCGGTCAGCACCTGGCGCGCCGTGGTGACCGCGGCCGGCGGTCCGGAGATCGCGAGCTGGTTGCCGCGCGAGACCAGCGACACGCCGAGCTCCTGCTCGATCCGCGCCAGGTTCTGGTCGTGCTGGCCGAACAGCAGCGGCAGCAGCCTGTTGTCGTCGAATTGCAGGTGAAGCGGCGCGCCCGGCTGCGTCGTCGAAGCGTCGAAGGTCACGCGCGCACCTCCAGGGCGGTCGGCGCCGCCGCAAACGGAATCGATTCCATGCTCCCCTTCAGGCTGAAACGTCCCAGATCCTCGATCCGTGCCTCGACCATCCGGCCGAGCATCGACTCGCCGGCCTCGACATGCACGGCCTGCGCATAAGGCGTCCGCCCGACGAGCTGCCCCTCGCGCCGCCCCGGCTTCTCCAGCAGCACGGGCACCACCTTGCCCACCGTCGCGCGGTTGAAGTCCCGCTGCTGCATGTTCAGGAGATCCTGGAGCGCCGCGAGGCGCGCGTCCTTCTCCGCCTCCGGCACCTGCGCCGGCAGGACGGCGGCGGGCGTGCCGGGGCGCGGGCTGTACTTGAACGAATAGGCCATGGCGAAGCCTGTCTCGCGCACCAGATCGAGGGTCGCCGCGAAATCCGCCGCCGTCTCGCCGGGGAAGCCGACGATGAAATCCGAGGAGAGGACGAGATCGGAGCGCGCATCGCGCAGCCTGGCGACGACGCGGCGGAAGAGATCGGCGCCGTGCTGGCGGTTCATCGCCTCCAGCACCCGGTCCGAGCCCGACTGCACCGGCAGATGCAGGAAAGGCATCAGCGTCGGCACCTCGCGATGGGCCGCGATCAGATCGTCGTCCATGTCGCGGGGATGCGAGGTCGTGTAGCGGATGCGCAGGAGATCTGGCTCGCGGTCCGCCAGCTCGCGGATCAGGCGCGCAAGGCCCCAGGTCGACCCGTCGGGCGCCTCGCCGTGATAGGCGTTGACGTTCTGCCCGAGCAAGGTGATCTCGCGCGCCCCGCCGGCCGCCAGGGCCCTCGCCTCGGCGACGACCTGCGCGACCGGCCGCGAGAACTCGGCGCCGCGCGTATAGGGCACGACGCAGAACGTGCAGAACTTGTCGCAGCCCTCCTGTACGGCGAGGAAGGCGCTGACCGGCGAGGTCTCGGCGACGGTGAGCGAATCGAATTTCGATTCCGCCGGGAACTCGGTGTCGAGCAGGCCGGCGCCGCGCCGCGCCGCCCCCGGCTGCGCCGCCTTCGCCGCGTGCGCGCGCGCAGCGCGCGCCACCAGCTCCGGCAGCCGGTGATAAGTCTGCGGCCCGAGCACGATATCGACCTCGGGCGCGCGGCGGATGATCTCCGCGCCTTCCGCCTGGGCGACGCAGCCGGCGACGGCGACGATCACGTCCCGCCCGGACTCGCGGCGGCCGGCGCGCAGCCGGCCGAGCTCGGAGAACACCTTCTCCGACGCCTTCTCGCGGATGTGGCAGGTGTTGAGGATGACCATGTCGGCATCGCCCGCGTCTTCGGTCGCGGCATAGCCGAGCGGCGCCAGCAGCTCCGCCATGCGGGCGGAGTCGTAGACGTTCATCTGGCAGCCATAGGTCTTGATGAAAAGCTTCTTCGCCAACGGCCTAAAGCTCACTCCCATGGGTCATCTGGGGCGCCATGGCGGTCGAAGTCGGGACGGTGCGCGGGCGGGCGTTCATGGCTTCCAGCCTAGCACGGCCGGGCGCGCCGGTGTACCCCCGCGGGGCAGGCCTAGTGCGCGCCCGCATCCTTGCCTTCCGGAGCCAAGGTCCGGCCGGTCAGGGCCTTTTCCACGCCGGACGCCACCGCCGCCGCGCAATGCCCGGTCAGCTTCTTGCGGTCGCCGATCGTCATCAAATTGACCGGCGGGTGGAATTCGACCACCACGGTGATCTTGCCCAGCCGGCTGAACTGCCACAGATGCGGCCCCAGCGTCATGTCGCCATACCAGGCGACCAGCGGCCGCAAGCCGTGCCCCATCGGGATGCCGTTCAGCGCCACATAGGCGACCGAGACCGGCTGGACCATGAGCCGGTTCCTGGTATCCGCCTCGGCGACCGAGAGCAGCGCGCTGCGGAACGGCAGGACCCGGTTGCCGTCGTTCGAGGTGCCCTCGGGGAAGAGGATCAGGTTGTCGCCGGCCGCCAGGCGCTCCTGGAGCTGGTCCCGCTGCCTGTGCGAGGTCTGCCGCCGGCGCTCGACGAAGACGGTGCGCTGCAGCTTCGCCAGCCAGCCGTACATCGGCCATTGCGCGACTTCCGCCTTGGCGACGAAGGAGCCGGGAATGAGGCTGCCCAGCACGGTGATGTCGAGATAGGACGTGTGGTTGCTCACGAACAGGGTCGGGCGGCGCTGAGACATCTCGCCGACCGGCACCACGTCGATGCCCATCAGCCGGCAGCACAGGCGGTGATAGAAGAGCGGCAGCCTTTCGGCGAGCCGCGTGCCCGACAGGACCAGCAGCGCCTGCACCGGCATCAGCGCCACCGTCAGCAGCAGATAGGCGATCAGGCGGCGCGCGCCGAGCAGGTCGGAGCCGAAGGGCGCGATCCCTTCGGCAATCGGATCCTCGGCGAAGGCGGGCTCGGCCGAGGTCGGCAGGAAGGCGCGGTCAGCCGCCATCGCGCGAAGGCCCGGCTTCGCCTTCGGTCGGGGCATCGCCTTCGGCCCGGGCGTAGTGCTTGTAGTACTTGTCCGAGACCAGATCGGTGACGACGATGACCGAGACGTCGATGGTGCCGAACTGATGATCGATCACCGCGCCGTCGCCGACGAAGCCGCCAAGCCGGAGATAACCCTTGATCAGCGGCGGCAACGACGCGAGCGCGCGCCGCTCGTCGATCTTGTCGAGCGGCAGGATGTCCATATCCACGTAGCGCGACGGGATCGCCCGCGGCCGGAACTGCGGCGGCGCCAGGTGCCGGTGGTAGAGATAGGAGAGCGTGATCGCGTGCCCGGCGGGATCGGTGCCGGGGAAGCTGGCGCAGCCGAACATGATCTCGATGTTGTAATGGAAGACGTATTCGCTGATGCCCTTCCACAGGAGCTGCATCACCGCCTTCGATCGATAGGCGGAATCGACGCAGGAGCGGCCGAGCTCCAGGATCTCGCCGGGATGCGCGAGAATCGCCGAGATGTCGTATTCATCGACCGAGTAGAACTGCCCGCGGCGCTCGGCGGCCGGACGGCGCATCAGGCGATAGGTCGCGACGATACCCGCCGGGCCGGAGCCCTTCTTCCGGTCGAGCACGATCAGATGGTCGCAGAACGGATCGAAGGAATCGAAGTCGCGCCTGGCCGCCGCCATCTCCGGGCTCGGGCTGGCCGACATCTCCTCGTAGAACACCCGATAGCGCAGCGCCTGCGCCGCGGCGATCTCCGCCTCGCTCTCGGCCAGGCGGATCTCCAGGTCGCCGATGGCGAGATCGACCGGCCGCGTCTTGGGTTCCGCCAAGGCCATCGCCCGGGTCAGGTCTTCTTGGCGTCGCGCGGCTTGCCGGCCGAGGGCACGGCGTAGAGCTCGAGCCGGTGCCCGACCAGCTTGTAGCCCAGCTCCTCGGCGACGCGATGCTGCAGACGTTCGATCTCCTCGTTGGAGAACTCGATGACCCGGCCCGACTGGATGTCGATCAGGTGGTCGTGATGCGCCTCGGGGATCTCCTCGTAGCGCGCGCGGCCGTCGCCGAAATCATGGCGCTCAAGGATGCTCGCCTCCTCGAACAGGCGCACGGTGCGATAGACGGTCGCCAGCGAGATGTTGGGGTCGATCTTGGTCGCCCGCTTGTGCACCTGCTCGACGTCGGGATGGTCGGCCGCGTCCGACAGCACGCGCGCGATCACGCGGCGCTGCTCGGTCATCTTCAGCCCCTTGTCGATGCACAGGCGCTCCAGGCGTGACGTCACGATGGTCGAGTCTCCGCGATTCGGCATTTCAGCCCGTATTGTGCCCGCGGCCAACCGGCCAAGCCAGCGAAAACGCCCGGACCCGCCGGCCTCAGCGCCGCCGGCCGCCCGTGCCGAGTCCGATCTGTCGCGCCAGCGAGCTGCGCTTCTTGGAATAGTTCGCCGCCACCATGGGATAGTCGGCGGGCAGTTCCCAGCGCTCGCGGTACTGCTCGGGCGAGAGGCCATAGGCCGTGCGGATATGCCGCTTCAGCATCTTCTGCTTGCGGCCGCATTCCAGGCAGATGATGTAGTCGGGCGTCACCGACTTCTTCACCGGCACCGCGGGCTCCTGGCGGCCCGCCGCGGCCGGCAGCCGCCCGCCGGCCAGCCCGCTCAGCGCCTGGTAGATGTCGCTGATGAGGCGCGGGATGTCCGCGGCGGGAACGCTGCTCTTGGAGACATGGGCGGCCACGATCGTGGTCGCCATCTGAAGCAGGCTGCCGGGCTTGAGCTCCCCCGACTTCATTTCGTCGGACATTCTTCGCTTTCCAGTATATTTGCGCGAACACTACTGTCCGGCTAAATACAAAGCAATGCCGTTATTGTGATACCTTCCGGGCCGCGCCTTCGCCGAGCCGCCGGGCCAGGACCAGCGCATCGACGGTCGTTTCGCCGCGGAAATAGCCCGGGCGCCTCCCGACCTCGCGAAAGCCCAGCTCCTGGTAGAAGCGCAATGCGGCGGCGTTGGGTTCCGCCACTTCGAGAAGGACCTGCGCGGCGCCGCCGCGCTTGAGCGCCGCCAGCATGTGCTCGAGCAGCGCGCGCCCGTATCCGCTGCGCCGATATTCGGGTCTGGTCCCGATCAGCAGCAGTTCCGCCTCGTCGGCCGCCACGCGCGCGACGGCGAAGCCGACGGGCTCGCTGTCGATCGCGGCGATCAAGGCGCCGGCCCCGGGCATGCCGAGCACGTCCTTGAAGGATTGCTGCGTCCAATGCTGATCCCAGGGCGCGGTGAAGCAGGCGGCGTGCAGGGCCGCCAGCACCGGCAGGTCGAAGCCTTCGACCGGGCGGATGGCGAGCGACGCCGCGGCGATGCTCATGCGGTCTTCGGCATCGTCACGTCCGGCGCCCGCACATAGACCGGCTTCGGCGGCAGATCGTAGCGATGCGCGGGATCGGCGGCCAGCCGCGCGACATCGACCGCCGTCGGCCATGTCTGGATGAGACGGATGCCGCCCTGTCCCGCATAACGTCCCATCGCCGGCGCATCGCCCGCCAGTATCAGCGGACGCGCCGCGGCGAGCATCGCATCCAGCTCTTCGACATTGACGACGGCCGGCGGGCGGACGAATTGCATCTGCTCGTCGACTTCGGCGACGAACGGTTCCTCGCGCCGGCTGTCGAGCAAGGCGAAGACACGGCGCCCGTCACGCTCGCGTTGCGCGGCGTCGACCACGCCCAGGAAACTCGATATGCCGACCACCGGAATGTTTGCGGCGAGGCCGATCCCTTGCGCGGCAGCGATCCCGACCCGGAGGCCGGTGAAACTGCCCGGGCCGACCGCGACGGCGACGCGATCGAGATCGGCATAGGCGCGGCCGGCCCGTCCCATGGCGCGCTCGATCATCGGCATCAGCAACGTGGCATGACCGTGATCCGTCTTCTCGTGCACCATGTTGGGCACGTCCATCGGACCGGCATAGACCACCACCGAACAGGCGCGGCTGCCCGTTTCGATCGCGAGAATCGGCTTGCCCGGTTGGGCGGCGAATCCCGCCGCCTGACCCGGCCGGGCTACCGCCGCAGGGTCGGTTCTGTTAGTCATGGCCGGGCGGACGGGATGTCGGGAGAATCGGCTGCATCATGGCGATGGTAGAGATCACGACGGCGGATTTCGACGTGGAAATCGCCCTGGCCTATGCGACCCCGGACAATATCACCGGCAAGCCGATCTACCGGCAGGCGGTCTGCTATCTGCACGAACAGGCGGCGGAGAAGATGAAGGCCGCCGCGGCGCTGGCGGCGCCGCTCGGCCTGCGCTTCAAGATCTTCGACGCCTACCGCCCGACCGAGGCGCAGTGGAAGCTGTGGGAGGCCTTCCCCAGCGAGGAATTCGTCGCCAATCCCCGGCGCGGCTCGCCGCACAGCCGCGGGGTCGCGGTCGATCTCACGCTGCTCGACGGCGCCGGCAAGGAGCTCGACATGGGCACCGGCTTCGACGAGATGAGCGCCCTCTCCCACCATGCCCGTACCGACATCCCGGTCGAGGCCCAGCGCAACCGCTTCACCCTGATGGGCCTGATGTCGGCGGCGGGCTGGGACTTCTACAAGAACGAGTGGTGGCATTATCAGCTTTTTAACGCCCGGGACTATCCACTGGTGGAGCAGGCGAAGCTGCCCCGGCCGTTGATGTAGGGCCGCGGACGGAGCGCCGGCGCGACCATGCCTGGGAAATCTGGGGGTGTGCCATGGACCAAAGGACCAAGGACCAGATCACCGCGGAACTGCGGGCGGAGTATCGCGAGACCATCAAGCGCACGGCGGCCGAGGACAAGCTCGCGCAGCGTACGCGCTACAACACCGCCCCCAAGTCGATGGGCGTCGCCTACATGCTCTGGCTGTTCTTCGGTACGCTCGGCGGCCATCGATTCTATCTCGGGCGGATCAGCTCGGCCGCCGTCATGGCGGCCCTGTCGCTCACCGGCACGGTGATCACCTTCGCCCTGCTCGCCCACAATCCGCCGAGCTTCGTCGGCGCGCTGTTCACCATCCCGGCCTTCATCTGGTGGCTGATCGACGCGTTCCAGATTCCGAAGATGGTGCCCTAGAGCCGGCCCGGCCGCTACTCGACGCGGCAGGCCTCGTCGAAGCGGAAGCGCGGATCGCGCGGCCGGAAGCCGCCGGGGCCGGGATAGCCGATGTTGCACAGGAAGCGCGACCGCCAGGTCTTGCCCCAGTCGGTGCCGAGGAAGAACGTCTCGTCGGCCTTGTGCCGGCCGAAGCCGCCCATCGGCCCGCAGGCCAGGCCCAGCGCCCGCGCCGCCAGGATAAAGTATCCCGCCTGCAGCGCGCTGCCGAGCTCGGCGTTGTTCTGGATCGCCTCGGGCTTGCCGGCGAACCAGGAGCGCGCATCCTCGGTCGGGTAGAGCCGCGGCAGGTGCTCGTAGAATTCCAGGTCCATGGCGAAGATCGCGGTCACCGGCGCCGCCATGGTCTGCTCGACATTGCCGGGCGAAAGGCAGGGCCTGAGCCGGGCCTTGGCTTCCGGCGAGCGCACGAACAATATCCTGAGCGGCTGGGAATTGCCGCTGGTCGGCGCCATCTTGGCGAGATCGTAGGCCTGGGCGAGGATCGCGTCCGGCACCGGGCGATCGGCCCAGCGCCGCGTGGTATGCGCCTCGCGGAAGAGCTGGTCGAGCGCTTGCGCGTCGAGCGGCTCGAGGAAGTGCGGATCCGGCGCCGGAGCCCCGGGCATTGACGGAGGATTGGGCATCGAATCCGGACTATCGGGCATCGACGCCCTCTCCCGCCGACTCTAGAAGAGCCGCCCCGGGGCCCGGCGGACTCAGACCGGCCGGACCTCGACGACTTCGGGAACGTAGTGGCGAAGCATGTTCTCGATGCCCATCTTCAACGTCGCCGTCGAGCTGGGACAGCCGGAGCAGGAACCCTGCATATGCAGATAGACCACGCCGTCCTCGAAGGAATGGAAGATGATGTCGCCGCCGTCCTGTGCCACCGCCGGGCGCACCCGGGTCTCCAGCAGATCCTTGATCTGCGCGACGATCTCGTCGTCCTCGGCATCGTCGGCGGCGGTGGCGGCCGCCTCGCCTTCGCCGAGCAGGACCGGCTGGCCGGAGACGAAATGCTCCATGATGACGCCGAGCAGAGCCGGCTTCATCACCGACCAGTCCTTGGTATCGGACTTGGTGACCGTGATGAAATCCTGTCCGAGGAAGACGCGCTGCACGCCTTCGACCTTGAACAGACGGTCGGCGAGCGGCGAGCGGGCCGCACCCTCGCGGGCGGCGAAATCCACGCTGCCGGAAGCCACCACCTCGCGACCCGGCAGGAACTTCAGCGTCGCCGGGTTCGGCGTTTCTTCGGTCTGGATGAACATGGAAGGCTCCATTAATCTCACTTGTCATCGAACATGGGCGATGCCGACAGGCGCTTCAACCCCAATCTGAACAAGGTTATGGCCGCTCCCAATAAGAGCAATCCGCCCAGGATCGGACCGCGCGACGAAGCCTTGCCGCTGGTCGATTCCGACCCCAGCCGGCGCGCCGCGGGCGATCCGTGGAACGCACCCGTCGCCCGGCGCGAGCGCCGGCCCCTGGGTGTCGGCGACATCGCCGCCCTGGTGGGCACCGGCTTCCAGAATCGCGGCTTCCGCTGGCTGCTCGAGGACGGCCGGCGGATCACCTCTCTGGTCGACTTCGTCGCAGCCCTGTCGCGCGAGCTGACCGCCGGCGGCCTGCCGCTGCAGCGGGTCTACGTCGCCCAGCGCACGCTGCACCCGCAGGTCGCGGCGCTCGGCTACCTCTGGAATCGCGGCGACCAGGTGGCGCAGATGATCGAGCGCGACTACGCCATCACCGCGAGCGCGGCCTTCCTGATGAGCCCCATGCGGCGGATCTACGAGAACAGCGAGAAGCTGATCCGCCGCCGGCTCGTGGGGCCGGACGCACAGATCGACTTTCCGATCCTGCAGGAGCTGCGCGACACCGGCGCCACCGATTACGCGATCTTCGCCCTCGAGCTCGACGGCGAGCCGCGCGCCTCGCTCTCGATCACCACCGATGCGCCGCAGGGCTTCACCGACGCGCAGATCGTCGGCATGGAGGCCCTGACGCCGCTGATCGCCATGGTGGTGGAGGCGCGCGAGTGGCACCGCCTGGCGGAATCGCTGCTGGAGATCTATCTCGGCGGCGATGCCGGTCGGCAGGTCCTGAGCGGCCGGATCCGGCGCGGCGAGGGCACGACGCTCGCCGCCGCGATCTGGTTCTGCGACCTGCGCGACTTCACCTCGCTCTCCAACCAGCTCCCGCGCGACGAGGTGATCGCGCTCCTCAACGATTATTTCGACGCCATGGCCCGTCCGGTCCATGCGCGCGGCGGCGAGATCCTGAAGTTCATCGGCGACGCGATGCTGGCGATCTTCCCGATGCACGACGACCTCGACCGCGACAACAAGTGCCACGTCGCGCTGCAGGCCGCCTACGAGGCGTTCGACGCCCTGGACGGCCTGAACGAGATCCGTGCCAGCGCCGGCAAGCCGCCGATCAAGGCCGGGATCGGCCTGCATTCGGGCTCGGTCTCCTACGGCAATATCGGCGCGGCGATCGGCAACTCGGCGCGGCTCGACTTCACCGCGATCGGCCCGGCGGTCAACCTCGCCTCGCGCATCCAGGCGCTCTGCCGCCCGCTCAACCGGCAGCTTCTCGCCTCGAAGACCTTCGCGTCGCCCTGCGGCTCGATGCTGACGCCGCTCGGCCGCTACGAGCTCCAGGGCTTTCCCGAGCCGCAGGAGATCTACGGCCTGCCGGAATAGCGGCGCGTCCTACGCGATGTGGTCGATGTCTTCGGCGGTGAGGTTGCCGGGGACGATGGTGACCGGCACGCGGAGCTTGCCCACGTACTTGCTGGTGAGCGCCTGCACCAGCGGGCCCGGCCCCTTGGGCCCGGTCGCCGCGCCCAGCACCAGGATCGAGACGCTGGGCTCCTCGTCGATCAGCTTCATCACCTCTTCGCGCCGGTCGCCTTCGCGGAAATAGAGCACCGGCATGTTGCCCGAGAGCTTCTGGACCTCGGCCGCCATCTTCTGCATCAGGGCCTCGGCCTGTTGCCGGGACTCCTCGCGGATGAGCCGCGAGACGCCGATCCATTCCTGCATGTCCTCCGGCGCCGTCACGTGCACCATGGCGACGCGGCCGCCGGTCTTCTTCGCCCGCAGGCAGGCGTAGCGGATCGCCAGCCGCAGCTCCGGCGTGTCGTCGACCACGACCAGGAAGACGCGACCGGCCGAGGGCGCCGCTTCGGATGCGGCCGTGCTTTGCGGCGCGTCGGTCTCAGCCATGCTTATCTCCTGCGGAAGGCGAGATGGGCGATCCAGCCGAAGAACAGCGCCGTCACCACCGCGATGGCGCCGTAGGCCGCGGCGTGGCGATGCGCGAAGTCGTAGATGTCGGCGCTGAAGCCGGCGCGGTTGACCAGCAGGGGGAAGCTCTGCGCATCGACGATCCGGCCCTCCCGCGCCAGGTAGACATCGACCGTATAGATACCGGTCGGCACGCTGGATGGAAAGGCGAAGCTGGTGCGGAACAGCCGGTCGCCGACGAAGCTCACATGGCCGACCTTGTCGTTGTAGAGGCCCTGGCGCTGGCGGATGCGGAGCAGCGCGCCGGCGAAATCGGCGATGTCGGGCGTGGTCGCCTGCACCGCCTCGGTTTTCATCATGTCGAGGCCGAGCTGGTAGCGCCGGCGCATGTCCGGCGTGACGATCTCCTCCAGCGGCTCGCTGCCGGCGACCGCATAGAAGCCCGGGATGTTGTCGAAGCGGGCATAGGGCCCGCTGACCCAGATGCCGAACGAGCGCACCTTGCGCCGGACGTCGACCGTGCCGCCGAGGAGGCCGCCGCCCGGCGCGCTCGGCCCGTGCACCACCGCGATCACGTCGCCTTTGCCCTCGATCGCGCCGAACAGCGTCAGCTCCGCGCCGGAGAAGCCCGAGGTGATCTCGATCCGGTGCACGATGAGGTCGGCGACGATGTCCTTGGCCGAGGCGGGCGTCGGCCCGAAGAGCAGCACAAGCGCGAGGAGGAAGGCGCGGCGCATCAGCGCGGCACCATGACGGTGACGATGGAATAGAGCTCGCGCGGGGTCGAGACGAGCTGATAGAGCAGCCCGCCGGCGACGACCAGAACCACGACCGCCATCAGCAGGCGCAGGTGCTCGGCCGGGAGCCGCGCGCCCCACCGCCCGCCGAGCTGTGCCCCGACCACGCCGCCGAGCGTCAGCACCAGGGCCAGCAGGAGATCGACGGTGTTGTTCTGCACCGCCTGCAGCCAGGTGACGTAGGCCTGGACGAAGATGACCTGGAACAGCGAGGTGCCGATCACGACCGAGGTCGGCATGCCGAGCATGTAGATCATCGCCGGCACCAGCATGAAGCCGCCGCCGACGCCCATCAGCGAGGAGATCAGGCCGACGCCGAAGCCGATGCCGATCGGCAGCAGCGCGCTGATGTAGAGGCGGGACTTCCTGAACCGCATCTTGAAGGGCAGGCCCTGGGCCCAGTTGTGCTGATGGAGCTTGGCCGGCTGGCCCTGTCGCGTGCGGTGGCGGCGCAGCGTGTTGAGCGATTCGACCGCCATCATCGTGCCGATCGAGCCCAGCACCACGACGTATATGACCGAGATGAAGAGGTCGATCTGGCCGATATGCCGCAGCAGGGAGAAGACGGCGACGCCGAGGCTGGACCCGACCATGCCGCCGGCCAGCATCACGGCGCCCATCTTGAAGTCCACGGCGTCGCGGGCCCAGTGGGCGAGCACGCCGGAGACCGAGGAGGCGACCACCTGGTTCGACTGGCTCCCGACGGCGACGGCCGGGGGAACGCCGATGAAGATCAGCAGCGGAGTCATCAGGAAGCCGCCGCCGACGCCGAACAGGCCGGAGACCAGTCCGGCCATCACGCCGATCCCCAGCATGAGAACGACGTTCATCGAGACTTCGGCGATCGGAAGATAGATCTGGAGACTGAAGAACCAGTCGGAAAGCGCCTGGAATGCGTTCAAGATGCCGGTCCCCCAAGTCGCCGACCACGGCGCCGACACGCATGCCGGGGGCGGGCCGCCGGCCTGCTGCTACGACTGGGACGGAGACCGGAATCGGGCGGGCCCGCGGGGCCTCAAAGAGGCGCCGACTCGGGAACCGAAGGCCAATCGTGGCCCAATCTACGCTTCGGATTCCGGCGAAGGAAGCGCGCGAGGATGCTGGTCCGTGATTTTTGATCGGCGGAGGTGCCAGCGCGATTCATTCCGAACACCACCGCTGCGGCTCCGCCACAACCTCCCCGAAGACGGGGGACGCAGCCCTCCCGTCTTCGGGGAGGGCACCGCAACGCCGCTACTTGATCAGCACGTCGTTCAGCTCTTCGAGCTGCGCCCGGGCGCGGATCAGGTAGAAGCCCTGCGCCGCCAGGTGATTGGGCTGCATCAGCGCGTCCGGCCGGCCGTTCACCACCACCCAGGGCTGGAGCGCCGCACC